>NZ_JBHRYW010000005.1:27883-377236 GCF_042649265.1 Paenibacillus sp. GCM10012306
CGAATACAGGCGATGCCGGACCAACAGGAACTGGAATCATCGATCCATATACGGCGGGTAGCGATATCCCAGGAGTGGATGCGCGAGTTAACCGTTACGTTGGTATCTATGAAGTAGACAGCGAAGGCAAAGTCGTGAAGTTTAGCCTGATCGTGTTGGAGTCCAAAGATATTAATAATGGAGCAACTGTGCCAGAATTAGATCCCAAGCCAGCGCCACGTCCTGGTACTGAAACAGGGACCACGGGCATTCCGAATGTAACGCCAGGAACCGGGAATCATCTAGTGGTAAAAGTGTCCTCGACTATGATTGAAACGCCGAATACAGGCGATGCCGGACCAACAGGAACTGGAATCATCGATCCATATACGGCGGGTAGCGATATCCCAGGAGTGGATGCGCGAGTTAACCGTTATGTTGGTATCTATGAAGTAGACGAAGCGGGCAAAGTGGTGAAGTTCAGCCTAGTTGTGATTACAGACAAAGATGTGAAGTCAGGGTCGGGAGATCTGAACAACGATAAGGATCACTTGAGCATCGTGTATCAAGATGGCGATCATGCAGAGCATGTGACCAAAACGCTGTACCTGCCTGCCAAAGGCGAGTCCGGTCATACAACGGTTACATGGACATCCAGTCATCCGGATTTGATCAGCCCGAACGGACGTGTTAACCGCTCTGGAGCTTACGATTCGGACGTATACGTTACCCTGACGGCAACGATTACGGATGACCTCACTGGAGCGCAAACCACGAAGACCTTTGTCGTTAAAGTCATTCAGATGTCGGATGAAGATGCAGTTCGTGCGGCAGCCAAAGATTTGAGTGCAGAGAAAGCATTTGCGTTCACAGAAGGAGATACATGGGAATCCGTTACCAGTCAGTTTACCCTGCTGGGCCAAGGACTTTACGGCACCAATATTACCTGGGCATCGTTAGACTCTGGTACGATCGACATCTCTCTTCAGAACGGTAAAGCTTATGGGGCGGTCAATCGTCCGCAGAGCAGCGATAAGAATGTGCTTTTAACGGCCGTAATTAGAAAAGGGAATGCTTCCATTACTAAGACGTTCCTTATGGTTGTGAAAAATAAAACGGTCGGTAAAGAAGCGGATCAGACGAGACAGCCGACTGGAAGACAGGCCGAAGCGAGCGTCAACCCAAGCGATACTTCCAGCCGTGACGAATTCATGATTCTAAGGACTACCCTGAATAATGGCTCCAAAATCGACACGGTTATTATCGACCCGTCGAAAGTAGAGACCCTAGCGGATGCTATCAATCCAAATGAAAAAGACGAGAGCAAACGTACAGTTGCTGTGCAATTGAAGCATGCTCCGGTAGATAAGGCCGATGAATTCGCCATCGAAATCCCTTCAGGCGCTGTAGCTGCTATGGCAGACAGAAATGCATTGCTGGAGATTAAGACGGATGAAGGCAGTATCAAGTTGAGCGCTGCGGCATTGAAGGATTCGGCAGATAAAGGAACAGACTTATACTTCAGACTCGTTCCGGTTAAAGATGCCCAGGAACAAAATGAAGCCAAGAATGTGGCAGCAAGCAACATTTTGGTGAAACAAAGCGCCGAAGGAAAGACGATTCAAGTTCTGAGTATTCCACGGAAGATCGAAACGAATTTCTCAGGCTTTGCCACCAAGGTTGTCATTCCGTTTTATGGAATCACTATACCAGAGCAGAATAAACAGGCATTCCTAGATTCTTTGAGAGTATTTGTCGAGCATACGGATGGAACTACAGAGCTTCTATCAGGTGTGGTCCAGTATGAGAATAATCAACCGGTTGGGCTAGAAATTCAAATTAATCGATTCAGTCGTTTCCAGTTCGTCAATTTCACTTCAAATGAGCCTTCGAACAGCAGTCCGAATGGTGGCTCAGGTGGTGGCGATACTATAAAATCAACTGACTTTGTACCTTCTCCGTCCCTTAAACCGGGCAACACAACGGGTACTACTAGTGTAGTCGCTGATAATATTGGCAAAGGAAATCATTTGGTTGTTAAAGTGTCCTCCAGCACGATTTCTGCCCCTAGAATCGGAGATGCGGCTCCTACAGGAGCAGGCGTGCTAGACCCTTACGTTGCAGGAAGTGATATTAAGGGAGCTGACGCAGATGTAAATAAATACATCGGTGTTTATGAGGTGGACAGCAATAACAGAATCGTGAAATTCATGCTGTTGATTGTTAAGAAGGGTGATATTAAAGCTGTAAATGGCCTGATCGATCTGTACATCAATAATGTCATCCAAAAGGATACAGCCAAACTTGAGGTCCGCGGGGCTGCCAATAAGGATGCTATTACAATCGTTGTAGATAATGAGGCTATCATTCAAAAGCTTCAAACGGAGAAAACAGAGAGTATTTTGACTGTGCCTCCAGTTACTGCAGTAAATAACGTTGAAGTTGAGATCAATGGCCAACTTCTAAAATTGATGGCTGAGAAGTCTAACGTACTCCGTTTTGAAACGGAAAATGCAACGTATATTTTTCCAGTGACTGCAATCGATCTCAAGGGGCTGCTGGATTCACTCAGCAATCCGTCAGATCTGAACAATGTGAAGTTCAAAATTTCCATTTCTACTACAGAAGCTGCGACTGCTGCAAAAATTAAAGAACAAGTTAAGAACGGCCAAGCTGATATGCTCATAACTCCTGTGGATTTTGAAGTTACTGGAAGCTACAACGGAAAAGTAGTGAACGTTGACGGATTTAACCGTTATGTAGCAAGACTTATCAAGCTTTCCAGCAGTATCAATCCAGAGAACGTAACTACAGGTGTATATATTCGTAAAGACGGACAAATAGCGCATATCCCAACCATCGTCGAGACGATTAACGGGGTACCTTATGCCAAAGTCCAAAGCCTGTACAATGGTATCTTTACACTTGTGAACCACCCGCTGAAATTCAAGGATGTGGAGAGTCATTGGTCCAAAGCAGAGGTGAATGATCTGGCTTCGAGGCTTGTGGTATTTGGTACGGACAAAGAACATTTCACACCGACTAGAGACATCACTCGTGCAGAATTTGCAGCTATTGTAGTAAGGGCCTTAGGCTTGAAGCATGGGGATTCCAAAGGTAATCCGTTCAGCGATGTGAAAGATACGGCTTGGTATGCTGAGTCGATCCAGACTGCGCTTGAATTTGGCATTATTGATGGATACAATGGCGGTAAATTTGGGCCGATGGATCCAATCACTCGTGAACAGGCTATGACTATGATTGCTAGAGCTATGAAAATTACCGGCTTGAAAGTGGAATTTAAAGAAGGTGAAGCAGATACGCTGCTTGCCGCATTTAAAGATTCATCCCAATCCTCCGCATGGGCGAAGGAGAGTATCGCCGCTTGTGTGAAAGCAGGCATCGTTACAGGTAAGAGCGATACTACCATTGCACCGAAGGATGCAATTACAAGAGCGGAAGTTGCCAAGATTATAGCGAAGCTACTGCAAAAATCTAACTTAATCTAGCATCCGGCAAAAAAATGAAGCTGCCCCCAAGGTCTCGTAACTAGACGACCGAGGGGGCAGTTTTCATAAAATCAGGGCAGCCATGCTGCCCTGATTTTATGTTAGTGCTAAGAAGATGAGGTAGCACGTTGATTCAGGCTTTTTAGTGGTTAGTAGCAACGTGTAAGTTACTGCAGTTCTGGTGAATGAAGATTCGGAACCGTTGGTAAGTCCATCCCTTCAGTAAATACACAGTTATTTTGGGTGTGTATCGCTGCTGTTCCAGATTCAATCGCTGTTTGGTAAAACCAAATTTTAAAATCGATTTTCTCCAGATAATTTTGCATTTCAGCTATTTTCTCAATAACCACCTTTTTGTGGTTTTCGAATACTTCCAGCCGCTCATTTAAGGTAGCGTCTCCTTCCATGGACCATTCAATATACTGCCTGATCTTTTTCACGGGCATCCCGCTTTTTTTCAGGCAGGTGATGACTCCTAGCCATTCAAAATCACTATCTTTAAAATCTCGATTCCCTACCTTATTCCGATCTACAAAAGGCAATAATCCCTGCTTGTCATAATAGCGTAATGTATGTGCAGATATTCCGCTCATCTCGGCAACTTCACTAACTGTATATCCCAATGAATAAACCACCTTTTTAAAAACGTAGTAAATGATTATACGGCTTAGACTATACTCTAAGTCAAAAAGCTATGCATAGCTTGAGGTTGAGATGTAAGCACTCCTGATTTTTTATGATGCATGAAGCTTGACTTAGACTTTACTCTCAAGTTTACAGTTTGATTGTAATCAAATTTTAGACTTAAGGGGAGAATAAAATGAGTAAAAATAGCGTCTGGATCATCACTGGATGTTCCACTGGATTCGGCAGAGAACTTGCCAAAGCAACGATTGAGGCCGGTTATAAGGTTGTTGTTACTGCGAGAAATCTCCATTCCATTGCTGATCTTGTCAGCGGGAATACAGATAACATTCTGGCCGTAGAACTTGATGTTACTAAGCCTGAACAAGTTGAAAATGCTGTAAGAGCTACGATGGAGAAATTTGGCCGGATTGATGTGCTGGTCAATAATGCTGGCGTCGGTTATTTTAGCTCTATTGAGGAAGCTGTCCAAGAAGAGACCCGGAAGATGTTCGAAATCAATTTCTGGGGTCTCATGAACATGACAAGTGCTGTATTGCCTTATATGAGAGACCAGCGTTCCGGACATATTATCAATATATCGTCCATTGGAGGTCTAGTATCATACCCTGGTGTGGGATACTACAACGCTACGAAGTACGCTGTTGAAGGCATATCAGAGAGCCTGTCCAAAGAAGTTGCTCCATTTAATATTCATGTAACGCTGATCGAACCAAGCAATTTCCGCACGGATTGGTCCGGGCGTTCAGCCGCGAGAACAGAATCATCGATTAAGGAGTATGAGGAGCTCATCTCTCCATTTGTAAATGGAGAATCCCAAGGCAAAGAACCTGGAGATCCAAAGAAAGCTGCAGAAGCCATTATCAGCATTGCGGAGTCTCAAGAGCCACCGCTTCGGTTGCTGCTTGGAGCAGATGCTTACCATTTCGCGGTGAACAAATATACAGAGACACTAAAAAATTTCGAAAAACAAAAGGAAGTCGCCTTGAATGCTGATTTCCAAGACGGAATGTAACTAGATATCGAACACCTCCGCCACCGCGCTGAAAGCGGGTGGCGGAGGTGTTTTTTTGATAGATATCCATTTGACTTAGAATAATAGGAGACCAACGTGGCCTCCTATCATCAAGTTTTCTGTATATTTTCATTTTATCCAGAAGTCGTTTAGGCCCTAGAGAAACTTCGCTTGTGCGTGAACCGTCGTATGATTTCCGGCAGGGCGATAGATATTAGTACGATCAGAACACCTACCCAGCGCAGCGGGCTAATCGGCTCATGCAGGATGAAAAAAGATGAAAGCACAGCGACTGGAAGTTCGGTAGCGCCCAGTATACTGGCCATCCCTTCTCCTACGTGGGGAACACCATAAGCGAACAAAAGTGGCGGAATAAATGAACCCAAAAATCCTAGGGCGACCCCATAGATCAATAGCTCTCCGAAAATCTTCCCGTTGAACAAAAATGCAGGAGGGTACAAGATGAAGATTAGCATCATGCCTCCAGCCAGCATCCATACTGCTCGAGTTGCTGCGGGTGCCTTAGGTACGGCAGATCCGCTTAGCAGGATAAACAACGAATACAGCAATGCAGCACTAAGACCATACAGGATGCCAAGCGGGCTCCAGCTTCTAAATCCATCATCCAAAAGACCGGCGGCGAGCATAGTTCCTATCAGCAAAATTACGATGACGATAACGGTCATCCGGTCCGGAAGACGTCTGTCTTTAATGGACTGGATAAGGGCGCCAATCCAAATAAATTGAAATAATAAAATAATGGCAACAGAAGCAGGTACATAGGTTAGAGATTTAAAGTAAACCAATCCAGCTCCAGCGAGTGGAAGACCAGCGCTGACAAGCGTCAGCTTTTGCTTCCAGCTTAATTTCGAGACGTCCGTTTGGCTAAATGCTGCTTTCTGCTTGTGGCGGCTCGTTCTTAAATTTTTCACCAAGTAAAAGACAAGGGATAGGATAAATCCCCAAAAAAACTGTGAGCCCACGACTTCTCCAAGATGGAAGCCTCTGCCGTAAGCCAATACTGCGATTGTAGAAAGTAATCCAAAACATGCTGAGCCCGTCATTACGGCTGCCATGTATTTCATATCGTATTCACCTTTTCTAAAGTAGATTTGCAGCGGGTGCAAGAAGAACTTTAAGCTTGAGAGTATAGTCTAAGTCAAGCATTGTATATCAAGGTTTTTTCTTTTGCTAAAAAAGATGAGGATAAAAAACGGTTATATTGTTTGTTACCTTGGGAGGTGTTCATGTATCATGGTTAGCGGGCTGGAAATATTCGAAAAGATTCCAATACATAGGAGCTAATCATGGACCAAGAGACTGCTTATTCAACAAGAAGAACATTTGCAAGATTGCTAAGATTCTCAAAATCAGAAACGCTGCGATACATTCTATTATTTATCATTATTCTTTGCGGAACCTTAGTAAATCTGGGCTATCTGGAGGCGATACGAAATATTGTGGCGGGAGCGACGTCGAAATCTCTCCATCTTGTGTATTATGGAACTGCACTTGCTGGAATAACGATCATTCTGCAGACCGTCATCAATATCACGCAGACTCAAGTCACAGTGAAAATCAAAAACGCTTCAATAACTAATATGCAAAAACATGTACTGGGCCAACTTCATCGGAAAAAGGTAGAGGATGTAGAAAACTATCATAGCAGCGACATTGCGGGGCGGTTGTTGAACGGTGTAACGGATGCGCAAACTGGGGTCAATGACAAACTGTTGGCGTTTATCACAAACTTGCTGCAGATTATGATGGCCATGGCGTATTTTAGCTGGCTCAGCTTGCCTTTGACGCTCGGACTGGTTGGTTTTACACTGGCCTATCCCGCAATTACTTATCCGATCTCTCGAGTTCTACGTGTACAGTATGACAAGCGTGGGAAAGAGGTGGCGGATCGAGATTCGATCCTTCAAGAAGCGATTCAAGGCGCTGAAGAGGTACGAACCTATAAGCTGCAGCAACACTTTCAAGGTGTTTTAAAAGGAAGACTTCTTCAAGTGCTGGCAAGATCGCTACGCATTTCTATTCTGGAAAGAAGCTTTGACGCTTTGAATAGGATGGCCACGTTTGGCGGAATGATTTTTACACTTGGATTCGGGGGCTATCAGGTCTTAAAGGGCGAATTGATGGTTGGCGCACTGGCTACCTTTATTGTAACAAGCGGACAATTAACGAACCCGCTTCTATCGATATCAAGATTATGGACAGACATGATTCAAGCGATATCCCAGGCGCAGAGAGTATTCAGTCTGTTAGATTTGCGAAATGAAGAGGATGATCTAAATAAGAATTCGAATCTAGTATTCCATCCCGGCCGGCATGATATTACACTTAAACAAGTGAATTATGCGTATAACAACGGTAGAAAATCTATCTATGATATAAGTTTTTCGATAAAAAGCGGACAGATGGCAGCGATTGTAGGACCCAGCGGTTCGGGTAAATCTACGATCCTGAAATTATTGCTAAGACTCTATACTCCTGAAAAAGGAGAAATTCTGTACAACGATGTCTCTATACATGAGATCCCGCTGGCGGAGTGGAGATCCCGTATTGGATATGTTTCACAACAGGCCATTGTATTCTCTGGTTCTATTAAGGAGAATATTTGCTTCGGATTAGAAAATGTGCCTATGGACGAAGTAGTGAAGGCTGCCAAATTAGCGCATATCCATCATTATATCAGTGCGCTTCCGCAGGGGTATGACACGGCCATTGGGGAACGTGGTGTTCAGTTGTCAGGCGGGGAAGTACAGCGTCTTTCTCTAGCCAGAGTTTATTTACGCAATCCCCAGATTCTTTTGCTTGATGAGCCTACTTCAGCGTTGGATGTTGAAAATGAAAGAAAGTTTCGACAATCATTGCAAGCTCTTGCTAAAGATCGGACGACGATCGTTATTGCCCACAAGCTGGACACGATTCAGCATGCCGATACGATTATTGTTGTGGAGGGTGGAAGAGTGACAGAGGTAGGGACACACGCAGATTTAGTAAGGAAGCAAGGGGAGTATTTCAGTTTTCTGCAAGAAGAGAATATGAAGAGGGAGAGTAACATCAGTTGAAGATGCAGATCAATACCAGGGCGGTCTTGTCCCTTCTTTTTCACTATGTAAAGCGCTACTGGATAATTCTTATCTTCCTCCCATTGTTGATCGGGGTAGATATTGCCTTTGAATTAGGAGTAGCTAAAATCCAGGGTCTGTTCATTGATACCGCAGACCAGGGTACGATAGAGAGATTGTTCTATGTTATTAAACTTGTGATTTGTTTGCTGTTTGCAGGGATTATCTTATTAGCGCTCCATCGGCATTTCATCGTTAAGCTACTCGGTTATGTACATAGAGATATAACGCTTAGATTGTTTGAAGTTATAAACCATATGCCTTATCAGAAATTGAAAAAATATCATTCCGGAGATCTGGTCACCCGGGTGAAGGACGATGTGGAGCATAGTTCACAAATTATTGATGCCTTCATTGAATTTGTAACCGTACTTATTCTAATTATTTTATCGTTTGTTTACCTCATCCGAATTGATGTTGTATTAGCCTTGATTGGAGCAATAAGTGCACCTCTTTTGTTCTGGATCGGCCGCATGTTTGACAAGAGAATTCGTACCGAGGCAGGCGATGTGCAAGAGAAGGAACGGGCGCTCAGAGAGACAACACAAGAATATATCCAGGGATATACCGTTGCTAAAGTTTTTAATGCGAGCGGAGTATACCTTAATCCATTTATGCAGCGAAGGAAAGATCTCAACGAGGCACAAACCAAACTTGCAATGACGAACACGATGAGTAGTACCTTTACGGAGAGTGGATTCCAACTCATTTACATTGTGGCATTAGTGTTTATCGCGATTGCCTCTTCGAGAAATGCCCTAACTCCTGGGACGATTATTACGTTTAGTGTGCTATTTGAGCTTGTAGTCTGGCCGGTCATTGGTATGTCAGATCAGTATAGCCGCGTGCAAGAGGGGATCGGAGCGTTTCAGCGAATATATGAATTTGTAGGAAAGACTAATAATACAGCAGCAATAAGACCTAAACGCAATGAGAAGAAAGAGTCGGAGGATTCTTGTACCAATGTAGTGTTGTCCCTTAGAGATGTATCTTTGCAGCCTGAATCTAGTGACAGGGCTATTCTGAATCAGATTAACTTTGATTTGAAAAAGGGAGAGACTGTAGTCGTCATTGGACCGAGTGGCTCGGGCAAATCTACCTTTGCAAAATTATGCTGTGGTCTATATGAACCCACGCTAGGAACGGTGTCGCTCCATGGTCAATCGGTTTATGTGAATCAATCGCCATATCTATTCTCTGGGACGGTAAAAGAAAATATCAAGTTAGCTAATGATCAAGCAGCTGATCATGATATACACTACGCAGCCCGACAAGCTGGGCTTGAAGAATTCATAGAACAATTACCTGATAAATATAATACGGTGATCAGTGAGCAAGGAAGTGATTTTTCGGGTGGACAAAGGCAGCGAGTTGCTTTAGCCAGAGCTTTTTTACATAAAGAGTGTGAATTGTTCATCATGGATGAGCCGACGTCTGCCTTGGATAACGCTACAGAGCAGCAAGTAGTGGCCTCTCTGAAATCTTACTTGAAAGATAGATCAGCTATTATCATCACTCATCGTCTAAGTCTAGTTTCGCTAGCTGATCGAATTATTGTCATGAATGAAGGCAGGATTGAAGAAGAAGGAACCCATGCCGAATTAATGCGTAATCAGGGACTATATAAGAAGTTTCAGAAACGAGAGGTTCTTAATGAATACAATCCTCATTATTGAAGACCAGGAAGATGTCAATCACATGCTGGCGGAGTCGCTTAGTGCTGCAGGATACCGCGTTCAGTCTGCTTATACAGGGGCGGATGGATTGCGGGAAATTCACAATGGTTCATATGATCTGGTGCTGCTCGATATTATGCTTCCCTACAAAAGCGGGGATGAAATTCTGAAAGAGATGCGCCAGTTCTCCGATGTCCCTGTCATTATCATTTCCGCGAAGGATCTCGTCGGTACAAAAATCGATCTCCTGAAGCTGGGTGCGGACGATTATATTACGAAACCATTTGACTTAGGGGAAGTGGTGGCACGGGTGGAGTCCAATTTGCGCCGTTCAAGGCGGGATCAACCGGGAAGCAGGATGCTGCGCCACAAGGATTTGCTATTGGATGAGAGTGCTAAACGCGTGACGGCGGGTGGTACAGAGATTGAGCTAACCGCCAAAGAGTATATGATTCTTGAGATGCTGCTCAAGCATGGGGGTAAAGTGTTCACCAAAGCGAATTTGTACGAATCGGTCTGGCAGGACGAATACCTCGGGGATGACAATGCGGTGAAGACGCATATCAGCAATCTGAGAAGTAAGCTGAAAAAAGTGAACCCGGAAGAGGAGTACATAGAAACGGTTTGGGGACTGGGCTATAGGCTGCATCACGGATAACTTATCGGTTTCTTTACTTCTTCAATGTCAGCCTTAACCTTTTCTAAACTTGTCATCGTTATACTGGGGGGCAGAAAGGGCAGGTGAGTAAAATGAACTCATACGTTGTACAGACCCATCATCTGAGTAAAAACTACGGTGATTATACGGCGCTACGCCAAGTTTCCATCCGCTTAAAAGGGGGACATATCTATGGCTTGATCGGCCAAAACGGCGCTGGCAAAACGACCCTGATGCGTCTGCTGGCCGGATTATCTTTTCCGACAGAAGGCAGTATTGAGCTATTTGGTCATAGCGGAGAGAACGCGCTTCAAGAGGAGCGGAAACGGCTGGGCTGCATGATTGAGCACCCGGGATTTGTACCGTATATGACTGCAAAACAGAACCTGAAGCTGCATCGGATGATGCGAGGTGTCCCTAACATGGAGATTGAGGATGAGCTGCTGGCGTTGGTTGGCCTGGCAGACACGGGGAGGAAGAAAGCAAGAGATTTCTCGCTTGGCATGAAGCAGCGGCTTGGCATTGCTATCGCTCTCTTGGGTAGCCCGGAATTACTCATTCTGGACGAACCGATCAACGGGCTGGACCCGCTCGGCGTTATCGAAATTCGTAATTTGCTAAGGCAGCTCTGTGAAGAGCGGCAGATGGCTATTCTTATCTCCAGTCATAACTTGCCTGAGCTGTATCAGACCGCGACCAACTATATCATTATTCACAAGGGAGAGATTAAGCAGACGCTCACTCAGGAGCAGCTTGATGAACGGTGCAGCCATCATATTCTAATTCGCTGTGATCAGCCAGAGAAGCTGGCAAGTGTATTAGAGACGGAGCTTGGCACCTTGAACTATAAGGTTATGCCGGATCGCACGGTCAAACTTTATGATTATTTAGATCAGTTGGAGTTGGTCGCCAAGGCCATTCATGACAATGGGATTATTGTCACCAAGTTTAATGTTGAAGGCGAAACGCTTGAGAACTACTTCATCTCTTGTTTAGGGGGTGAACGGGATGCTTAATCTGATCCGGGCTGATCTTTTCAAGTTGATGAAATCACAGGCGGTCAAAGTATTAATGGGTCTGACAACGGCAAGTGCGCTCATTTCAACGGTGATGGCCTATCTGATTCCGCTTGGTAAGATTGACACCCGTATGACAGGCATTGAATTCATGTTCTCCGACATGAACGTGATCTGTATTCTTGGAGCGGTGATCGCGGGTATGATCATATGCGGCGATTTTGAGAACAAAACGATTCATAACGCAATTTCTAGCGGCTCCCGCAGATACACTATCATCGTCAGCAAAGCTGCTGCGCTCGCTGTTGCTTTAATGATGCTCTTGTTGCCGTATGCAATTGTTACGGCGGTTGGGCTTGGTACAGGGTATACATTCGATGTCGGTTCAGTGGGAATAGGCTTCCTGCACTTACTGACGGCGGAAAGCGGCACCGTGTTCGGGATTCCAGAAATCGGGAAGATGGCGGGGATTATGCTGACTTTGATTATTGTCTATATAGCTCAGCTAAGCCTATGTGTACCGCTTGCTTTTTTTCTGAAAAAGCCTGTGTTCGTGGTTGCTATCTACTATGGTTTCTCGGTTCTGTGTGCACAACTAGTCGGTGGAAGTGAGAGCTCGTCGGTGCTGAGCCGTATCTTCTCGCTTACCCCTTACGGAAGCAAACATGCTCTTATGACGCTGGAGACAACCGCAAGCGATATGGCGCAAACGATCGGTATCAGCATAATTTTTATTGCAATCATGCTGACCGTCACCTTTACGGCATTTAGAAAATCTGAAATCAAGTAAGGAAAGGCTGTGAAGATGTTGGCGATTGCATTGGGGGTATTAATTGTACTGGTTCTGCTGCTGGGTGCGTATATTGTTTTTATTCACTGGCAGCTGCGCAGCATCAATCGCCAACTGGGTAAACGGCTGGCCGAGCATACACGGCAACCGGTAAGTCTGGACCTCTTGAGTAAGGAGCTTAATTCTCTGGCCATTCATATTAATCAATGCTTAAAGGCGGAGGAGAACCTCCGTCTTCAAGCCATTCGTGAGGAAAAGAACTTCAAGGAGCTTATAGCGAACATTTCCCATGATTTGCGAACACCACTAACCGCGGTTAAAGGCTATCAACAGCTGATGGCGAATGGTGATTTACCTTCTGACCAGCAGGAGAAGCTTCGTATTGCCCGGAAGCATACTGAGGTATTGGGTCGGCTGATCGAGCTTTTTTTCGAATATACATATTTGTTGAACGCAGAACCGGAATGTCGAAGGGAAAAGGTGAACGTGGGGAACCTGATCGCAGAGGGTGTAGCGGCAGCGGTGCCCTTGCTGGAGGAGAGGGGGCTGTCCGTTCAAATTGAGGAGACTCCGCCAAGATTTGCCTTTGCTGACAGGGAGATGCTCGCCAGAATCGTGAATAATTTGATCCGCAACGGCTGTGAATATGCATCTGGCCAGATGCATATTCGCTTGAAACATCAGGAAGACAAGATCATTCTCTCATTCGGTAATCCCGTGGACAATGGCGCTGTTCTTGATGTTACGCGGTTGTTCGACCGGTTCTATACGGGTGATCACGCCAGAAGTAGGGGAACAGGGTTAGGTCTTGCTATCGTGAAACTTTTGGTGGAGCGGATGAACGGAAGCGTGTCGGCATCTCTTGAGAAAAGCTACCTTGAGATTGTTGTCGAACTTCCGGCTTATCATGGAAGTGGGAGTGTAGACTGATGAGGATTTGCAGCTAAAATAAATGCTTCAAAATTTCCTGCAAAAAAGTGTTGACAGGTGAGCTTATTTTTTATATGATATTAAAGTCGACTGAAGGAAATGATCTTCCTGAAAAAAGACAAGTCCTTCGGGGCTACGGATTGCTGGAGCACAGCAGGTAGTATTAATACAGCCGGCAAAAAGATATAACGTGGGGCCTTAGCTCAGCTGGGAGAGCGCATCGCTGGCAGCGATGAGGTCAGGGGTTCGATCCCCCTAGGCTCCACCAAGAACATCATATGGACTCTTAGCTCAGTTGGTAGAGCAGTTGACTCTTAATCAATTGGTCCAGGGTTCGAGTCCCTGAGAGTCCATCACAGAAGAAACGGCAGAGATGCCGTTTTTTTCGTACATTCATACAAGTACAATAGATCTTACTTTAAGAAGGTACCCTGCGGTACCTTTTTTATATTTAGTTTCAGAATGAATAGAGGATTCCGCGCTGGTGTACATAATATGATTTAATATGATCAAGCAAACTAAAAGATGAGGAGGGAGACGAGGTTGACACTGACCCAATTGAAGTATGTGATAGAAGTGGCGAACAAGGGTTCAATTACCGATGCAGCTAAAAGTTTGTTTATTTCGCAGCCTAGTCTTTCCGCAGCCATAAAGGAATTGGAGGAAGAACTAAGAATAAATATTTTTGTAAGAACGAATAGAGGGATCATTGTTACCAATGCGGGCGCAGAGTTTTTAGGACATGCACGGCAAATCATTCAACAAACAGAACTGGTAGAAGAAAAGTATCTGGTCTCTACTCCCTCTAAACAGCGGTTCTCAGTTTCTACGCAGCACTACACGTTTACAGTTAATGCATTCGTAGATCTGATTAAGGAATATGGTGCTGATGAATATGATTTTACTTTACGTGAAACGAAAACCTTTGAAATCATTGAAGATGTAAAAAATCTGAAAAGCGAATTGGGTGTTATCTATTTAAGCACATTTAATGAGTCCATTATTCGCAAGTTTTTAAAAAAAGTAATCTTGTTTTTTCGGAGCTTTTTTCCGTACGCCCTCATATCTTTATTAGCAAGCAAAATCCCTTGGCTCTCAAAAGCTCCGTATCTCTAAATGATTTGGAGGAATTCCCTTGCCTGAGCTTTGAACAAGGTGACCAAAACTCCTTCTATTTTTCTGAAGAAATATTGAGCACTCTTGAGCATAAAAAAAGTATAAAAGTAACTGATCGCGCTGCGGTGAACAATCTGCTCATTGGGGTTAATGCGTATATCATAGCTACAGGGGTATTCCCTTCTCTTCTACATGGAGATGATATTACAGCTGTACCGCTAGAAGTGGATGAAATCATTCAAGTAGGGACTATTACTCATAAAGATTATATCCCCTCCAGATTAGGAGAAATCTATTTATCTGCGTTACGCCGCATTGCCAACAATTTAAACCATTTTTGAAATGCCTTCATTAAATGTTGATATAGCCTAAAACTATGTCTAACCATAGTTATTTCGTGTTTTTATATAGCTGAATGTCAGGCTATGATGGAGATTATAAAGGGCGTCTCAAACAGGAAAGGGGAACCTCCTATGACCATAGTAGAATCAGTAAAATATGAAAATACCACTGGTGAGGGCAAAGAGGCTTATGAGAAACATGAGAAGAACAATAGCCTGACAAACATGAAGAAAATTTTGCTCCAAGACTACGCTACTTATGATGCGTATATGGGTTGGTATACGTCATGGACCAGACTTGGTGAAATTGTAGGAAAAAAAGCTGCAACAATCTACGCTCATTCCATCTCCACTACCAACAATTGCATGCTGTGTTCTTTATTTTTTGTCCGTGATCTGAGGACACTGGGCATCGATCCGGCTAACCTTGTGCTTGACGAGAAGGAGCAGCTTTTGTCTGAGCTAGGGCAACAGATTGTTAAAGATCCAACCAATGTATCCGAACAATTATTTGCCGAGTTAAAGGAGCATTATACAGATAACGAAATTGTAGCTATTGTCGGATTTGCCGGGCAAATGATTGCTACCAACAATTTTAATTCTATTTTGAAAATTGATATCGATCAAAGCCTGCTTCCCCTTCAAGGCGACTTTAAACCAGCAACATGGAGAACTCAAACTAGCGAATAAGACGGGTGATATTATGAAGAGTTTTACTTATTATAATCCCGCTAAAATTTTTTTCGGTCAAGGATCGGAACATCATCTTGAAGAGCTATTGCGGCAGCAAGGTACAACATCACTATTACTGGTCTACAGCGGGGATTTCGTTAAAACGCTTGGCATATTTGACACTGTAAAAAATATTTGTGCAAATTTAGGGATTACATTCTATGAAAATGGTCAAGTTGTACCCAATCCCAAAATTGAACTGGTTTATTCTCTCATTGAACAGGGTAAACAAAATAAAGTAGATTTTGTGCTAGCTGCAGGCGGAGGAAGTGCCATTGACACGGCAAAAGCTGTAGCGATAGGAGTCCCTTACGAAAATGATGTATGGGATTTTTTCTCCAAAGCAACTGAACTAACGGAAGCTCTGCCCATTGGCGTCATTACGACGCTACCAGCAAGTGGTTCTGAAACCTCAAATTGTACCATTATATCAAATGGATTATACAAATTAGGCTTCGAGCACGATTTAATTATTCCGCAATTTGCAATTATGAATCCGGAATTTACGCTAGCTCTACCTGCTTATCAAACTTCTTGCGGAATTGCAGATATATTATCGCATCTTTTGGAACGGTATTTTTCTGATGTCGAGCATACAGATGTTACTGATTTTATGCTTGAAGGGGCTATGAAAGCACTACTTATCAACGGCGAACGATTAATAGACAATCCCTCTGATTATAATGCCAGAGCAGAAATCCAGTGGCTAGCTTCCATTGCGCATAACAATTTACTGGATACCGGAAGAATATCGGATTGGGGTTCGCATAGAATCGAGCATGAGCTTAGCGCTCAGTATGATGTTACTCACGGGGAAGGCATGGCTGTTGTTTTGGTTGCATGGACAAAGTTCGCGGCTAACCAGAAGCCCAAAAAATTGGCACAGCTAGCCAATCGGTTATATGGTATGGACTATCATAGTTATTCTGAAAAGCAGATGGCGCTAAAGCTTTCTGAAGAATTTAGATGTTTTTTCAAAATGCTGAATTTGAAGACGACCCTTGCTGAGTTTGGGATTGGAACCGATCATTTTGAAGAGATGGCGAATCGTGCCACGAAAAATGACACACAGACAGTGGGCCATTACATTGAGCTTGATCGGGCAAAAATCTTAGAAATTCTCAGCATGGCTATGGCCTGAATCCGTGAAAGGTTAGTCGAAAAAGGAGGCTTACGTATTTCTGTAGCATTCTATGTTTGTATTCTGAAAAAGCGTACAGGGAGGGGTTCGAGTCCCTGAGAGTCCATCACAGAAGAAACGGCAGAGATGCCGTTTTTTTGCTGTTTTAAAGGGGAACTACTTGGCTGAGTTTACACAGAAGATATTCACTTCTACTTATGATGTTTCATAATCATGCTCATGTGAAGTATCCTGATGTGTCCTGGGAGAGAGGGTATGAATATACACTTATAGAGAGTTATTAACTCAACTTTCGCAGCTCAAATCTCTAAATAAACCCTTGATATAGCTGGGTAAACTTAGAGATCCATTCCTGTAGTTGACAAAAAATATCTGCTTTGTTCTTCTTCGTTTTAGTCTCTGACAAATGCCTCATACACGCAGGGATAAGCGCCATGAACCTACGGAAATATATATTCTACTCGGGCGTGGGAGCCGTATGCTTATTAAAGAACTGGGTTGACACAATTGGACTACAGCTGTAGTATTGAATTGCAACTACAGCTGTAGTCTAAAATAATTATAATATGTAAGGAGTATTCCAAATGAAAGTAGCATCAAAAGTAGCAATCGCAACCCTGAGTAGTATTGTATTATTGAGTTCTTCTATGAACCTCACGGTGGAGGGGGCCTCCTCCAAGTCGACCCAAAAAACAGCTGCCCAAAAAATAACAGAAAAAGCTCCAACAGCAGAGGAAAAAAAGTTCATTGAACAAGAAATCAAAAGAGTGAAAGAACTGGTGATGAAGACAGGTGATACATATGTCCTGTATCATAAGTACAAAGCGCTGAATAGCGGACTCGAAATTAGCTATTGGGGGCTGACGCAGGAATATACCACATATGAAGACTATGTGAAAAAAGCGAAGACCTTGAAGGGTTCTATCTTGCAGGAGCCTTCCAATTTACCCAAGGGCTATACGTTCTCCAAAGCGAGAGTTGGAGGGCCAATTGGAGGAAAGTTCGTTGATGATTTGAGAGCAGAAGGTAAGAAGAGCGGAAAGCCTATTTACATGAAAAAGATGAATTGGAATGAGGCGGAAGATATCCGTCTGGAGTACACGAACGGGGATGACACGTTGGCCTTTAATAAATATACCGTAGACGCAAGGGATAGTAAAAATAAAGGTTATTTTGATGATAAGTTACCGGCGAAAGTTTTTCCGAAATATGTTTATTGGCAAGATGGGGGTAAGTTCGGTTACTATATTTCAACGTCATCGGATATAAAAAGAGAACAGAAAATCGAAATTCTGAAAGCTGCGGTTAAAAAATAATATTTTTAACGAGCACAGTAGATTCGTTGCGGCTTATATTCATTAAGACTTAGCAATATGATTATGGGGGTTATATGCATGAACCAAATACCATCCATTACGGATGCAGAACTCGAAATTATGCGTGTCTTGTGGGCAAATCCGGATTGCCCTTCGAGCGAGATTGTACAACAAATGACGGATCGTATGGGATGGAGTCCGAATACATCCAGGACGCTCCTGAGTCGATTAGTGCATAAGGAAGCCGCGGGAGCGAAGCTGGCGAAGGATTCAAAGCGCACGCAATTATTCTATCCGCTCATCAGTGAACAAGAGTACCTACAGTTCGAGACAACATCCTTTATGAGAAAGCTGTATGGCGGGGCATTGAAGCCGATGCTGGCTAATTTTTTACAAGACAAAAAGCTAAATGCGCAGGAAATCGAAGATTTGAAGGCATTATTTGACATGAACTGCAGCAACGATGAAGAAAAGAGAGAGTCGTGATGGGCCTTTCATTGCAAACAAGTTTAAATTCGGTTTTTAGTTGGGTCATTCGTGGGTCGATTATGGCCGGCATCCTTATCGTATTGGTTCTGGTCCTGCAATTCTTATTGAGAAATAAGCTTGAAGTCAGGTGGAAGTATCTATTATGGATACCTGTCGCATTACGCGTGCTACTCCCTTGGGCTCCGGAATCTTCGCTTAGCCTGTACAATTTCATATCTCTGGAGTCCATTATGCCCGGTACTGAGCGGCAAATAGCAAATCCGTCAACTTGGCATGAATGGTGGAGAGGACTCGGGAGTTATCGTGATGGCCATTCAGAGCGAACGTTGACACTGGAGGAAAGCACGGTGAGAGTTAGAGTGGAAGGGGAGAGTGATCCGCTTGAACCGGGAGCTGTGCAGAGCAAATGGTGGAATGAGATGAAGTCCATAAGCCTTACTAATGGGCTAACTCTCGTATGGCTTGCAGGTGTGCTACTTCTTGCTGCGAAAACGGTGTACGACCAGCGTCGATTGAGACAAGCCCTTCGTCGCAGTCGATCTATTGAAACACCTTTATTATCGGCTGTGTTTCACGAGACGAAGCAGCTCATGGGTGTGAATCGTAACGTGCAGTTTGTAGCTTCGGAGCGCATTCCCGGACCTGCCGTGGTTGGATTTCGTAAGCCTGTGGTCGTCATTTCGCCAAGGTTGCTTATAACACTTAAAAAAGATCAGCTTCAGTATATTCTGGGACATGAGTTCGCCCATATCCGCCGTTGGGATGTCGCCGTGAATTGGATCATGCACATCATCTTGATCTTCCATTGGTTTAATCCGCTCGTATGGTTAGCTGTACATAGAGTAAGACAGGATCAAGAGATGGCTTGCGACGCCTATGCGCTGAATCGGATGAGACCACAGTATAACAGTGCTTATGGGCAGACGATTATCCATGTGTTGGAACATATCGCTGGTCAACATCAACAGCCGGGGATTGCTAGAATGTCCGGTACGCACAAACAAATTAAAAGGAGGCTTATCATGATCAAACAATTCAATAAAAAATCTTATCGTCTATCTATTTTAGGGATGACAATTATTCTCGCGCTTGGCTGCGTGACGCTGGTCAATGCGAAGGGGAATGATGCCGGGAGCACGCCGCAAGCACTTACCGCACAAACGGAAGACGTCGATATCAAGTATCCGGAAGAATCCATGGGTTCGAAGGTAGACCGTGAGCTGCATAAAAAAGAAATGGATAAAGCGATGAAAAAAGCAGCTGAAGCAGCCAAGGCTTTGACTACAGAGGAAAAAACGTATATCGAAAATGAGATTAGTCGCGTAAAAGAATTGGTTAAAGAGACTGGTGACACGTATGTCATCTATCATAAATATAAGGATCTTAACAGCGGATTGGATCTTAGCTTCTGGGGATCTTTCCATGAGTTTACTTCCTATGAGGATTACATGACAAAAGCTTCGGCCTTGGAGGGCTCCTACATGCAGCAGCCTGCTAACCTGCCAACGGGCTATACGTTTACCAAAGCGATCATTGGAGGTCCGACGGAAGGGAAGTTCATTGACGACTTAAGAGTCGAAGCCAAAAAAAGTGGAAAACCGGTATACGTGAAAAAGATGGATTGGAAAGAGGCTGCAACAATCCGACTGAAATATACGAACGGAGAAGACACGTTGACGTTATCGAAATATACGGTGGATGCTGATGGTAGCAAGAACAAAGGATTCTTTAACGATGACCTTCCTGCACACATTTTTCCTAAATACGTGTTCTGGCACGATGGTGGCAAATTCGGATACAGTATTTCGACTTCTTCGAATATATCCATGAAACAGAAGATCGAAATTCTGAAAGCAGCGGTAAAACCTGCGGAGCCCTTCATTAAGCTCTAGCCATCATGAAATTTACTTGACCTTCGTTCAACGATCATAAGCAGAGCTGCCCAGTCGGGCGGCTTTTTTCATATCAATGATTTTCAGGTACGATCCTTAATCAATTGGCCAGGGTTCGAATCCCTGAGAGTCCATCACAGAAGAAACGGCAGAGCGGCTAGGTCAATCCACGACAGCATTTGTACCGACGGTGTCTATTTATTGGATTGCCGCAGATTCTTCGAGTGTCCTGGCGCTAAAATCTTGATGAATGGGAGGCTCTGATCGACTGCGGATTAACCCGAGCTGAGGCTTGGCGGGCTGCTGCATCGGCTGCTGCTGATATTTTGGGATACGGAGACAGTCTGGGTCGTATTGCTGAAGGCTTCACTGCGGACGACTAAAAGGCCGAGCTAATTGACTATTAGAAGTCATTGGCTCGGCCTTTGTCACCTTTTTATATCTCTTTATGTCTACTTTTCTATTCTAAAAATAATTCTAAAACTGACCGAGATCGATAAAACTCAAATCCATGTTAGCTTCATCTTCAGCCTGATTTGCAGCCTCTGTTGATACTGCTTTTCCTTCGTATTCAAGGTTACCGTTTGTCAAATTGAATACATATAGACGATTACCTTTGAAATTCTTATAACCCACAATATAGAGATAGTCTTGCTTAAAACCATAGGTAATGTTTTCACTTAAATCTATATTTGTATTCTTCAGAACTGTCTCATATTCTTTACTCACGAGATCGTAAGAAATAACAGTGAATCCTATATTATCATTACTCGTTCCAGCTTTTTGCAGGAAATAAATTTTATGTCCATAGGCATTCATAATATTATTCAATAACATTTCATGCCCTTGGAATGCGAGAGGTGATATTTGTCCTGTTCTAACATCCACTTGATATGCCTTTATATGATTATCTTTACTAACACTTAAAATCCATTGATCCGTGTGATCCAGGTTTTGATTGACTAACCTTACGAATTGATGATCCCCATTTGCAGCTACAGATTTAGCTCCTGGTAATACGAGCGGCTCATTCGTAATCTCCTTTGTTGTTAGATTCACGCGGATAATCTGCGGTTCAGATACATAACCTTTGGCACTGTGATTCAAAAACACCATTGCAACAAGCTGTTGATCAACAAGCTGTACATTTTGTACAAAGATATTTGAAACATCATGATCTACATTAAGATCGGATCTGATTTCCTGCGTATCGTCCTTCTGCTTGTTAAGCACAGAGATACTGATCTCAGCCTTCCTCTTCGCTGATGGATCATTTGATTGCTGCTGATCCACGGTCCCATTCACATAAGCAAGTATATCCTGATTTTCATAGAATCCAGCTAAGTTCTTCTTCCCACGCATGAACTGACGATGCTGATCTATCCATTCATCCAATTGCGTTTTCACTGGTCTTTGGTTTAAGCTTTGGCTTATCGTTGACTTTTCATCTGGATAATCTGTACCATTTGTAGTGATATAAGCTCGTTTAATGCCAAATACACTATCCTTAGTCAAGTAATTTCCGTATAAAGCTATGCCTTCAACGAAGGAAGCATCCCCTTGAACCATCGTCAGCTTATAATTAGGTAGTGTCTCTTGTGAAGCCTGAACATAATACGTCCCGATTGTAATCACCGCGAACACTACAAGAACGGCGTTAACTATATATTTTTTCATCCCTTAACCTCCGTAACCCTTCAATTATACCGATATTTTCTTACGCAATAGATACAAGCTGTACCAAAGCGAACCTCCAGCAATGATTACTATTAATCCGAAACAAGCGCCTATGATTTCTCCTGGATAGAAGTAGCTATCGTATCTGCTATAACCCATATGATAGGGGATTGAGGCTAATCCAGCTAGAACCGCTAAGTATAGTACGATAAAGCCGATCCCTTTCAGTCTGTAGCTCCGCTCCATTAGAATTGCTGTGAACAAGACGATCAAGCCCGTAATGCCCAGTCCATAGTATAGTACAAACTCAGAAAAGTAGGGTGGAACCAGAACTTTAAGCACAGTAGGATACTTCAAATAATCAAATACCGAGATGTTCCGATATAATTCAGCTGGAAGAATCGACTGTGCTATCAAACGCTCCAGTGGAACAAGGACAATTTGCAGGGCGACAAGACCAAATACGAATAGCAAGATCGTAACCAGCTTGGCAAAATACAAATTCGCCCGATTGGATGGCAACGTGAGTAGGCGAGATACTATCGTATTTTTACCTTTCCAGTCACGGTACCAGATGAAGCAGCTGTATATTAGCAACACTGTTATGCTCAAAAATATAGGTCCGAAATATAGAAGTACATTATATTGACTGGACACTGTACTGTTTAGCTGAATATATCCAGTTACATTGTGATATTGCTCCAGAGTCCATTGATTCATTCTCATTGCCTCATTCGCAGAATCTAGCCAATGATTAGCACCGATGGTGACTGCTGCAAGTTGTAAGGCGACTGTCAGCACCATGAGTCCAAAATATATTTTGGAAAATCGGTTCATTTCAAAATTTAATAGCTTCACAAAAGCTCTCATTTCATGTACACCTCTCTCATTACGTCCGTAATGGACTTACCTTCCTGCTCGCGAACTTCTTCGCAGTAGAATTCGCGTTCTACCTTACCGTGCTGTAGCAAGACCGCTTTATCAATTAAATGCTCAATATCGTTAATTTCATGAGTTGTAATAATCACACCACGATCCTCGATCAATTCACTTGTGAACACATCGATAATTTGCTCGCGGCTGAACATATCAATCCCGGAGAATGGTTCATCCATCAGGATGTAATCACAATCCAAGGCAAGTCCGAGCAACAAATTTAACTTCGCAGCCGTCCCCTTCGACAATGAGGATACCCCATCCGAAGAGCTCAATTGGAAGAGCTTAAGTAATTCCTTGGCACGTTCAGCGTTCCAATTCCGATAAAAGTCAGCCATAAAGCTCAAGCAATCAGCAATTCTCATATTGGAGGGCATCGTTAACGAATCTGGAATGAAAGTGATTGTCTCATACATCACAGGTGTTAGTGATACATTATCGATTAAGACTTCACCCTTGTATGGTGTCAGTCCCATGATGGATTTCAGCACCGTTGACTTCCCGGCACCATTGATTCCGATTAGGCAGGTAATTTCACCCTTGGCAGCAGTGAAGCTAACGCCATTTAGTACCTTCTTGAATCCATAATTCTTCACCATCTGATTCACTTGGATCATCTTGTGTCACCATCCTCTGGAGATAACTTTCGCTCGGATGTATATTTTGTCTTGATGATATCTACTAGTTCTTCAACTGGAATTTGAATATTCTGAATGGAACTGATGAAAATATCCACTGCACTTTCGATTAATTCAGCACGGATCGAGCTTAGTACCTGCTGATCCTGTGTAATTCGACTCGGGGAATTTCCTTCTGTTACGATCAAACCCTGTTCCTCCATTTCCTTATATGCCTTCTGCGCCGTGTTCGCATTAATCTTCATTAATGATGCCAGTTCACGCCGTGAAGGAATCTTGTCTCCTGCTCCGATTTGCCCTGTAGCAATCTGTTCCTTGAAGTAACGGACAACTTGAATATATACGGGTTCTCGAATATTAAAACTGACACCTGATTTTTGTTCTTCTGTCATATAACCAACTCCATACGGTAAGTGTGTGTACTAAATGGTTCATACACTTTATGCATGTACTATACGTGTAATACACTTTTGTGTCAATAGTTTGATTTTGAACACAGGCTTCTGATGTAGTCAAAGCCGCAATGGATAGTATGATTAATGCAAAATAGATCACCGAATCCTTTTTCAAACTACATTGCAAGGAGTTGTCGAGATGAATTATCGCATTGAGAAACGGCCACATCCCTGCGATTGATTTGGCATTGTCAGCGGATTGATATGAGAAGTTCCTTGGATATACTGTCACCCATACAGGTGATATCTGGACGCTTGAACGCCCAGCTTATTTGAAAATTATATTATGTGAAATCGGATGTACTACGCACCCAATTCAGTTCAATCCAAGTAACAACACGACGGCAGTAATGATGATTAGCTCACCTGATATCAATGAATACCATGAATTCCTCAAGCAAAAAGGTATAGAGGTGACAGACCTTTTAGATCGTGGAGGTTGTGGGGAAAGCTTTCAAATGAAAGTTCCTGCAGGTAATCGAATCATGGTTGTGAAATAGCTATCGTTGGTAGAGCTGTTGACTCTTAAACAATTGGTTCAGGGCTCGATTTCCTGAGAGTCCATCACATTTATAAAAGAAGCTCAAGCATAGTTCATGCTTGAGCTTCTTTTGCATCAAAGGGAAGGGATTATAAAGGGCAGTAATTAGGGACGATTATTGATACCGTTCTTTTGTTGCCGGATGACTCCAGATATGAGAAAGCTAGTTTTTGCGTCGCCGGATGACAAGGCTGATCAAGATAATGGCTGCTATGAAGACGGCAACGCTAGTCAGAATGACAGCTGTGAGAGGTGCTCCTGAAGTTCCGGCTGATGCTGTGTTTCCATTGGCTACTTCACTAGTGTCAGGCGAGACTTCGCCGGTCCCGAAGGATTTAGCCGAATCAGAGGATGCGGTTGTGATTGTACTTCCTGTGGTGTGCAGGAGCGACGGTGTCAGTTCAGGCGTTTTACGATGTGGAGCCGCCTGTTCCAGATTATAGGCATATCCCAGCAGTTTGGCATCGCCAAACCTGGAGCCGAGCATGCTGAGTCCGACAGGGAAATTGTCTGCGAATCCCGAGGGTACAGTTACTACCGGGCGTCCAGTAAAATTGGCCCATCCGCAATGGGTACCGTATTGCTCGGAATCGAGCAGGTCAGCAGGATTCTTATGGACTTGGGCGGGTGGAGCTGCAACGGTCGGGTATGTCAGTGCATCAAGTTTATAGGAGGTGAACAGCTCATCCACGCCTTGGGCGAAGGTGTGACGTGCATTGACGGCTGCTTTGAATCCAGCCTCGTCCCGCTGCTTATTATCGTCACCCATTACCCACTCTTTTGCTGTCTGCTCCATGTTTGGACTGCCTGCAACAATGTCGCCAAAATTAATCTTATCTTTTGGTTCGGTTCGTTCAGCCAGACCTTTCGGCCATGTGGCTTCTGTCCGTGCGAAATAGTCTTCATGCCCTGTTGTTGCCCAGAAGGCAGCATTCTGTGGAGCGTACTTATTCCACCAGCCCCGGTTAAGCGGGATTTTGACAACTGTGGCGCCTTGAGCTTCCAGGACTGATATTTCTTTCTCTGTCGTCGCGAGGATATTATCAGATTCAGGGCTTGGTGAAAAATCATAGCCTCCAAATGGTGCGATTACGTAACCGATACGAGCACCCTTTAGGGTGGAATCTTTCAGTGAGGTCAGATATGAAGCGGGTTTGTGGCTGTCTGCTTCTGAGGTCCAAGGATCTTGAGGGTCTGTGCCTGCAAGCACGTCAAGCATCATTGCTGCATCTTCAACGGACAGTGCCAGTGGACCGATAGCATCGCCCAACGGATTGTAATCAACTCCGGCCATGGAGCCAAGCCCTACTGTGGGCCGAAATCCAACGAGATTGGTGAAGGAGGCCACATCTGTAATTGAGCCGCAGGACTCGGTGCCAAGGCCAATTGCAGCAAGGCTTGCGGCGACAGCTGCGCCTGTTCCGCCGCTGGAACCGTTGATATTTTTCGTAGGATCATAAGGATTATATGTTCTGCCTTTGACGGAGCTTACCGTATCCCAAAACATAGCGAATTCCGCCATATTTGTTTTACCTAACACGATGGCCCCGGCATCTTTCAGTCTTTGGACAGCAGTAGCGTCATGCTTAGGTTGGTAGGTGGCAAGCGCCTGATTACCGTGACTGGTCGGCATATCGGCCGTATTGATATTGTCTTTGACCAATACCGGGATGCCGTGCAGTGGGCCGCGGATGTGGCCGTTTGCCCGTTCCTTGTCAAGCTCGGCGGCTTCTTCTAACGCATGCTGGTTAAGGGTAACAATTGCACCTAGACCAGGTTTATCCCCGATCTTTTTGTCGTAGGCCTTAATCCGATCCAGGTATTCCTGGACAGCCTCTACACTTGTGATTTTTCCAGTCTTCAGGGCCTCGGCCAGTTTTACTACACCTAGTTCGGTTACATCCGTCTCGGATTGAGCATAAGCTAGCAGCGGGTAGAGATTCAAACATAATATGATGCCGAGCATTACGCCTGACAGAAGGTGCATAAGAGTCTTCATGTAGCGCGGTGTGCGTCTGTGCCGGGTAATTCTGGATGTCTTCATAGTATGGCCCCCTCATGATGTCTTGTATTTTATGTTACATATTAATACATGGAATTTGAAATGGTCAATAAAAACTTACGTAGAGTAGTGATTTTTCAGGAAATTGTGTATGAATACATAACATATATGCGAATTATTCAATGATTTAGAAGTTTTATATGATGATAAATCTAATTTAATGTAATAATATATAACATTATAAGTTAGGTGGTAAATTGCAATTTTGATTCTGCTGTCTAAATCTGGGTTTCCAATATCATCTGAGGTCAAGATATAAGTAATCAGAGAGGGGTGGACATATAACTACTGATTTTCCTTGAGAAATTAAGGAGTGTCCGGATCAAGGGGATGTGCTGGATAGAGGGCAGATAAACTACGTAGAATCAGTGCTTTTGGAAGAATAGAGACCCTAAACTATTTCGTTTGAAAGAAGAAAGAGTCTATCCATAATGTGACCTATACTAAACGCTTTAAACTATTTTTATAAAAAGTATTGACAGTGAAGATGGATTTTTGTATGATATAAAAGTCGACTGAAGGAAATGATATTCCTGAAAAGACAAGCCCTTCGGGGCCTTAGCTCAGCTGGGAGAGCGCATCGCTGGCAGCGATGAGGTCAGGGGTTCGATCCCCCTAGGCTCCACCAAAAGAATATGGACTCTTAGCTCAGTTGGTAGAGCAGTTGACTCTTAATCAATTGGTCCAGGGTTCGAGTCCCTGAGAGTCCATCACAGCAAAAAAACGGCAGAGATGCCGTTTTTTTGCTGTTTAATTGTAGAGAAGTGGGTAAACGCAATTCTCGGTACAATTGTCGCTTTCTTGCATAAGCTCGATTTTGGGTTGTCTCTCTATGCCTACATCACAATCTCTTTTCCTCTACTCTCAAATCCCTCTCTGAATTTTCTATATTGTTCAATATACGTCATCTTGTACTGACTTCTACCTTCCAACACATACATAGGTATACTGAAAATGCTATAATCAATTGGAATTTATTTGCTGATTTGTTCCGGAGGCTAATTATGAAAAAGTATTGGCTGTTGCCAGTTCTTCTGCTTATGCTGCTGTTGATCGGAGCTTTGGTGTTCTTGCGTGAGGGGGCTCAAATACAAGTACCTCAACTATCAACCGCCCAGAAGGAAGAGGATTTTGAGTATTTGACCAAGCTTGTGAAAGAGGTTTATCCCTTGGACAAAGCGCTTCAGCAGGAAAAAGGCCTTTCGAGCATCAACGAGCTTAGTAAGCATTTTATCGCGCGGGCAGGGAGAACGGCCGATAATGCTGAATTTCTCCGGCTCTACTATGAATATATGACGTACCTTGGACAAGCCGGGCACGCTCAGGTGGTTTTCAATGAGCCATATAGCCCTTCTTTGGCCTTCTTTTATAACATCGACAAAAGGGCCTACCGATCCAGAGAGTACTGGCTGAACTTGGCTTCGGGAATCGATATGTATGTGCAATCTTTGGCCAAGATTCACTATGTGGACGGAAAGTATGTGCTGCAGAATGATTATCATCCTAATGCGATTCTTTTTCCAGCAGGTTCTGTGATTGAAAAAGTAAACGGAATGGCGGTAGATGATTATGCCAAGTCCCTGCAGACACGTCTTCATCTTGCTTGGGATGTCGTGCTTCATAAAGTATACATTCAACAGCTGCTTAGCGCCGATCCAGGCTCAGAGGGTTGGATCATTGAGGCAGTCCGTCCTGATGGGACAATAGCTAAGGGGAAATTCCCCGTTTATAAGGGATATAAACAGCCGTACCCTCATGAGGAGCGCAGCAGCAATGTTATTACTCGTGAGCTTAATAGCAGCACAGGATACATAAGGATTTTTAGTTTTGAAGGACAGTTTAAGGAAAAAGATCATCTGATTATTCAGGACTTTATGGAGCGCTCGGAAGGGAAATACCACAAGCTGATTGTTGATCTAAGACGAAACGGTGGAGGGGAAGATGATTATTGGGCGGACAATTTGTTGAAGCCATTACTCAAAGGAGCAGTGGATTACGAACAGTCAGCAAGTGTGAAAAGATCATTCCTGGAACGCTTTGATTTGCGTTTTCGTCTGTACAAATCAATGGTCAGTTCTACTCTGACTAATACGGGCAGATATGGAGTTGCGAAAGTAGAGAAGGAGCAAGCCGATGGCAACGATATAGAACAGTGGGAGACCTTTAAGGTTACTAAGCGTTGGCGGCCTGAGAATACCTTCCCTTTTGACGGCAAGCTGTATGTAGTGGTTGATAGTGATACCTTCTCGGCGGCTGACAACTTTACAGTGGCTGTTCAAAAGCTTGGGCTTGGTACAGTTATCGGTACGAATACGGCTGGAGGTGCATGTGTTTATATGGAGCCTTACAGGTATGCCCTCCCAAACAGCGGACTCCTGTTTAAACTTGAGACGGACTTAAACCTAAACAAAGAAGGGCAGATTAATGAAATCTACGGTACGTTGCCTGATTTGCTGCTATCCTCTTCGCGCTATCCCACCCCTTATCCGATAAGTTATGAGCTTGACGATTTGAAGCAGGATGAATGGATGCGAAGAATTATGCTGGAGCCATAAAGGGAAATACATAGCCAAGCTAGATTGCTGATGTCTTCATGACGAGGAGGCATCGCTGTATGGTTTCCGAGTATAGTCATCGCTGCATAGCTTTCGCTTCCTGATCTGCTGCTTGTGACCGCCACGGAATTTGCTTTGCTCAATACGGCCCATTGCCCAGTCTAATGCCCCGTAGTACACTTATTAGCTCAATCCGGCACAACATCTGGCTAACGGACCGTAAGGCGCTTATTTTCCCTATTTGGCACATTAATCCGTCTAACGGACTGTATGGCGCTTATTGCCTCTTTGCTGGGCATATCATGGGCAAATAGCAGTAAATAACTGCACCTGAGTCCGTAAGCTTAGAAAAAGAGTGCTTTTTTGAAAATAAGAGCTTCTCGGTCCGTTAGCACTTGCCGGATTTCTCTGCAACTAGCTAAACTCCCCTATAGCTCGATTACAGCTACGGAATTCAGGTGCTTTTAACAGATTGGCATTATATTTCACGCTTCTAAACATACGTTACACTCTAAGCTGATATGTGCGATAGCGCTGTTGTCCGCCTGCGACATCTATTAATTGCAGTTCAACTAACTTATGTAGAATTCGTCTGGATTGCCTATCGGATACTTTGAGATGATGCGCAAGCTCCAAAGGTGTGAACGTTCGGAGTAGACGTCTAGCGAAGCGCAAAGCCTCTGCCTCCAGCCAAGTCAAAGTAGAGGGGACATCTGTTGTTATGAATTTACCGATAAACGAAAGCACTAACTGCTGGCATTGCTTGGGCTCTTCGACAATTGAGGGATAAGCAATAGGAAGAAAGGTCCAACCATCAAGAGCTAGCAAGCAATGGCGGCGACATAAATCTTTGAACCGCCTGACATCCAGATCTCTGGCATGTGGCCCAAATCCTTGAATTTCAATTCCGCCTTTTACACCTCCTGGCATGTAAGCCAAATCAAGATAGCGATAGCCGTTATTGAAATCGCGTACTTCCCATTCAGGAAATAGATGATCCAAATTCCCGACTACAGGGAACCATACTGCGCGGAGGAATTCCATCGTACCATGGCCTAGCCCTTTACCAAGGAGCTCTTTTCGTCTCGGGTTATTCTCATTCTCCAGATTTCTTGTTAACCATTCCTCATATTGCTGATCAAATCGCCGCATTATTGTTCTCCTCCTTAACTCACGAACCAACTTAACTCATGAATCAAACATAATTTATTTCACAAAAAAACCGCTCCAAAACAATTTCCATCTGAAATCAATTCAGTGGGAAATTGCATTTGAGCGGCGTGTACTTCACAACCTATGACTGTATTATATCGCGTACTTTAATCAGAGTTCAATTCATTTTACTGAAGTGCTATAGAGTAAAGATGAGAGTCAAAGAGCGCTTGGAGGACGTATTTTTTTAAAAAATATCATTTTCAAACGATTAGATTGTAATAGGTGATCAGACCTTATCTGGGAACTTTTTACATCTAATATAACCAAAAATATGATATATTAAAGAAAATAAATCCTAAATATAGGAAAAATAGAAGAATAATAAAATGAAATGTCGAATATTCCGAATAGAGAGTTCTTTAATTTTCTTACAGGGCTTATTACAACATAAGGTGGATCAAATATGGCTAAAACGTATTATGCAGAAGGCAGACAGGTAGCGTATGTAGTGAGAGGGTTGTTTATTCTTGGAGGCTTAGGGATTTACTTTAGTATCCCAGGCTTGCACTGGGGATTTTTCTTTGGTATTTTGATTGGCTCTGTTATTCTGGGAGAGATTTTCGGTGGCATGTGGACCAACAAGCGTCGGAGGGACAAAAAGGCAAGAAAGTCGGGTAAGGGTGCCAATGTAAGAAAAAGTGGTGTAAGGCAAAGTAGTGCAACCGGTGTAACCAGTGCAACCAGAGCTAAGACTAAAAGTTCTTCGGCAAAAGCTCCTATAAAAAAGTTGACTGATGCACAAATTCTAAAAGCAGATGTAAGGACATTATCCGGTATGGATTTTGAGAGGTTAATGGAGTTGCACTACATAGATCAAGGTTATACCGTACAACGAGTTGGCGGTTCTGGCGACCATGAAGTGGATTTGATCCTTAAGGGCAAAGAGGGGTATAAAATCGCTGTACAGTGCAAGCGCTGGAAGCAGGATGTCGGAAATGATATCGTGTTGCGCCTTAAAGCGGGTAAGCAGGTTCACGGCTGCTACGATGCTTGGATTGTGACGACAAGCAATTTCACAAAGGCGGCCAAGGAGGCTGCAGATAGGCTTAATATTAAGCTGATCAATGGTTTGTCTCTAGATGATAGGTTAAAGAGATGGAAGACTAAACGTGGAATATAGTTTTGCGTAAAAGATAAGGTAGGCATCCATATGTGGATAATATCCGATCTTCATAATGCTTCCGAACGAATAGATGTCTCGAAAACAGCTAATGGTAGAAAGGAACATTGCCATGAACATTAACGAACAAGAATTCCAAGTGAACGGGCTCCATTACACGATCCGCTCTGCAGTCAAGGAAGATGCAAAGCGTCTGTCCGAGCTAAGGCTGCAGGTTGATGGGGAGACCGAACATATGGATCGAGTGCCGGGAGAAGCTTTTATTGATGAAGCTGGATTTGAGAAAATCATTAAGACGGACACGAATCATCCGCGAAATATATGTTTGGTTGCGGAAGCGGCTGGTCAGATTGTCGGTTATTCCAGATGTGCAGGGAATGATTTGCAACGCTTTATGCACAAGGTGGAGTTTGGAGTAGGTGTCTTGAAACAACATTGGGGATTTGGGATTGGGAAGAACCTGTTGAAAACGTCTATTTCCTGGGCTGATGCCAACGGTATAACCAAAATCATTCTAAGCGGTGTGCTGGAAACCAATGAGAGTGCTATCCGGCTATACAAAAGCCTTGGTTTTGAAGTGGAAGGCTTATTGAAGAAGGACCGCATCCTGTCAGACGGAAAATATTACAGTACATATATGATGGCGAGATATGCAGATTACGCCCCGGATTAAAAACTTAATTGGTTTAAACAAGCCAGTCGTCGGAAATCTATCGGTGACTGGTTTATTTGTATAACTCACTCCCTTTATGCTGAGTATCGTGCTCCAGAGGTCGCAAACATTTATAAAAAAACTCGATATATTTTTAGTGCCTATATTATTGATGAATTTGGATTAATATGGTTTACGAGAGGGGGTGAAGATGAAAATCCGTTACAGAGCATACACCTCGGACGACATGATGAAGGTACGCCAATTTCTTTCGCACAGTTATTCCAAGCTAAAACGTCCAAATAGCTGGCTGATTGCCCGCTGGGAATTTGAGATTTTTTTCTTTCAAAAGAGGGCTGGCTCGTTTCTGAATGGGAGCAAAACATAGGGTTATGGGAATATGATAATGGCGATCTGGCTGGGGTGGTATGAAGGGATGGTGATTTTTATTTTCAACTGGATACAGAAAAACCGGGTCCCTTTTATGAACGTATTGGGTTCGAGATAGAGGTAGAGCTTGGTGTCTGGGAGAAAAAAATATAGGAGTATCCTGCTAGCTGGATAAAGGCCATCACAGGAGACTCGGCAGAAATGTAGTTTTTTAAGGTCGGCTCATAGCTTTGATATAAGCTGATTAATAGGTTATCGTTGATGATAGACTGAAAAGATAGAACAATGAGTGGCTATATCGCTCATTAACTTGACCAACAACTTGCATGGAGGGAAAAAGGATGAGCACGTATTTTTCTTCACTCATAAACACCAGAAAAAAGAAGGTTGGTATTCTGCTCATAAGCATTGTACTTATTGCAATCATTGCTGTGGGAGTGGGGTCTAATCTGGGTAATAAATCTGCTGAGGTCCCACCTTTGGAGCAATTGCAGGAGAGCCAGATGGAAGTACAGCCCGCTGAAGTATCATCTTTGGTGTTGGGCGGGATTGAGACATCGGACGGAAAGAAATTAACAATAGATTTGGCGGCTGGACGAGATAACAATTTTGCGAAAATGACTTGGAAAAAGGATGAGCCCATCATTTTCTCTGTTCAATGTGAGCAGGAACGAGAGCTTGAAGTTGGCATCATGTCTGTCTCAACGGATAAAGTCTATAGTGGAACTGTAGCAACAGGGACAGGTGAAGTGACCATTACCGTTCCAGAGGATGGAGATTATCGTGTGTATATCAAAAATCATACGGATAAAGTTGCCCATTTTATTTTAGAATTAAATAAGAAATTAGAAGGACCGCTTGCATGAATACCGCATCCAACTTTGGGGCGAGTTTTAATATACTCATATTTTATTGCTTCCCTCACTCGTGAGCGTGCTTTAAGGCATTAAAACCAAATGGCAAGTTTATTTTGGATGTATTCACCTCGGCCCAACATGAAGGCAAGAAAGAAGAGAAGGATTGGGAGTATAGGGATGGTGGCGGTTTTTGGAGTGATCAACCTCATCTTTGTTTGACCTCATTTTATCGTTATGACGAAGAGCATACAGTTCTGAACCAAACGGTCGTCATTCATGAGAGCTCGGTACATTGCTACAATGTATGGGATCATTATTTCACTGAAAATACGTTAATGAATGAGATACGGCATATTGGATTTAGCAAATATGAGTTGTACGGTGACGTAGCCGGGAAACAGTGTTCGCCAGAAGGAAATATGATTTGTGTTGTATTAACGAAATAGGGATTCGGTGGACCTTAGGATAAAGGATGAACGCCATGAATGCATTGGAAATGAAGCAGGTCTGTAAGAAATACAAGATCAATGCGGACCGAAGTGTAATGGCTTTAGACAACATAAACATCACCCTGGTAGAGAATGAGTTTGTAGGCATTATGGGAACCTCAGGAAGCGGGAAGACGACGATATTAAATGTGGCATCTGGTATCGACAAGTGTGATGCAGGAGAAATTTGCATATCCGGGCACAATATTTGTGAGATGACCCGCAATGAATTGTCGTTATTCCGAAGAAATCACATTGGCATGATATTTCAAGATTTTAATCTGCTGAGCAGCTTAACGGTGAAGGAAAATATCATGGTCCCTTTAATTCTCGATAAAAATGTCGATAAGATCGAGAATAATGAGGTTAATCGACTGGCGCAAATGCTGAATATCGATTCCATTTTGGACAGATATCCGTATGGAATATCCGGTGGACAGCAGCAGAGAGTAGCCATATGCCGCGCGATCATCAATGATCCCAAGGTAGTATTTGCTGATGAGCCTACGGGAAATTTGGATTCTCGTGCCTCCGAGAAGGTCCTTTCTTATTTTGATATGATCCAGAAGAAGTACAAGGTGAGTATACTGATGGTCACGCATGATCCTTTTTCTGCTCAGCATTGTCATAGGGTGATCTTTCTTCAAGATGGCTCTGTGATGGGGGAGATCCGAAGAGAGGGTGACAAAGGGGGATTCATGAATAAAATCCTGGAAGTCCTGCAGAAAGGAAGTGTGTGAGGTCACCATGACCTTTAGGACGATCGCCTTTAAGATGTTCAAAGCAAATATTCAGCATTATCGGTTATTCATTTTGTGCAATTTGATGTCCGTCGCGATTCTATACTGTTTTATTTCAGTCTCTGTCAACCCAACGTTTAATGATCCCACTATTGTAAATCCCATGATCTCCAGCAATATTTATGCTCCAACTCTACTTGTCCTACTGTTCAGCTGCATGTTTATTCCTTATACCCACAACGTTTTTATGAAAGTCAGATCGAAGGACTACGGCATATTGCTGACCCTGGGGATGACTGAAAATGAGCTTCGAAATCACGTGTTACTAGAGAATGTGGTGTTATGTATTCTGTTCTTAGTATGCGGATTGGGAGTGGGGACCCTATTATCCTACTTTTTCTGGGGAGTTATTCGTTATGGAATCGGGATTCAAGGCATTGCTATAACTGTTTCTATCCTCTCTTATAAAGTAACAGCACTGTATGTTGCAGGGGTATTTGTAATTTCCTTATTGGTCAATCTGCTTGGAATGGTGAAGAACACAATTCTCGACAAGATTAAGTTTACCGAGAAAGCGGAAAGTGGAAGATACTCTAGCGTTTCGTTGTGCGTGGCCGGCTCAGGCCTTACGATTATTTCATTTGTGATCATGATTCTCTTTTATCACAACTACAGTAATATCTGGTTTTTGAGTTTACTGCTTTGTGCATTGGGCTCGTTTCTGATCTTTTTTAAGGTCCTATATGAAACATCTGTTTTTGATTTCGGATATGAAATATTATGTTCGGAAAAACAGGATGATCTTCTTTGTGACGACTTGGATTTTTTTTGCGATCTTTTTCTTTATGATGTTTAGTTTGGTTACCTATCCCAACTTTAAGAATAATGCCGTTACGTACCATCCATATCATATGGCCTACACGGAAGTTGAAGGCAGCTACCGATCGTTAGAAGATGATGAGGTTAAGCAAATTGCAGAGCAGCATAGTAATTCAATCATACATAGTGATCGTGTGAAATTTGTAAGGAACAATATTTACACGTTATTTGATGTTGAAGATATAAATCAAGTTTTGGCGAAAAAATACAAAATCCAATCAGGCTCTTTTATATATGTGTATCCCTATGATATCAACGACGGCTACGATCATGTTCAGGACGGGGACCCTACTAGGATTCAGATTGATTCTAGCAAAGGCATGATTTCTTTCCCTATACAAGAGACCTTGATGGACCCCTTATTTGGACAAATCAACTCCATATCAGACAGGATTATATTGGTGAACTCGCTGGATTATGAATGGATTGCGACACATAGCGATGAGTATAAAATAAATGGAATCTTACACTTATATGATTTTGCTGATTGGAAGCATTCTGGTGGAATTATTGATGAGGTATCGAAAAAGCTGAAGGAGTTAAACGGTGCCGATAAAGGAGATCGCTTCTATCAAGTTAGCACCAGAATAGAGGCCTACCGTACCGCGCTGCAAAGCTCCAATTTTTTAACATTTACGATTGTCTACGTTTGTCTGCTGCTGTATTTTTCCGTTCTCACGATGTTTCACTTCAAATTGAAGATGGAATCCCGAGATGATATCAAGAAATACCACGGGCTCTATAGAATCGGGCTACTTGAGAATGAAATAAAAACGATGGTCAACCAAAAGATACGTGTCATATTCTTGATTCCGTTTGGCTACGCGGCGGTAATTACATTAGCGTATAGTTATTATGTCAATAGCACTTACGGATATGGTATGATAGGCGTTTTCTCTGCGCTGCTTACCACATTTATGTTTCTGTGTCTTCATTTCGTTGTATACCGCCGTTATGTCCTTGTTGACTACAAACAAATAATTTCACAGATATCCGATCTAAGGTGATCACTATCTCTTTATTCCGATGAACTTACTATAATTAAATGTTGACAAGGTGAATACTGTGATTTAATATTGCCTTACGATATTCGCTTATCGAATATTAATAATCATATTGATAACTGACCGGACAAACGGAGGTTTCATTTTCCTTAGCTTAAGGGGAATGGAGCCTCTTTTTTTATGGGTTAGTGGGGGGAGCAGCTAAGATGAAGTTATTCAGAAGAATTGGTGAAGGAAGAAAGTCGCGGTCTCTTGTCATGCTTGGATTATCGCTCATATTGGCATTGGCGGTAACGGGCTGTGGTAAATCGGAAGGTAGTGGCAGTGATACGATAACCATCGCCTCCAAGGGTTTTGGAGAGTCGGACATTCTGGCTAATGCGATCGCTCTGCTCATTGAGAAGGATACTAAACTTAACACCAAAATCGTTTCGTTGGGTCCAGTGTGGGAAGCGCTTGAGAAAGGTGAGATTGATACTTACGTAGAGTATTCAGGGACGGCTCTGATCAAGATTTTAAAGGAGAAGCCCGAAAATGACCCGCAAAAGGTGTACGATATTGTAAAAGAGAAATTCAAGGAGAAGCACCAAGTCGAGGTGTTGGACCAACTTGGATTTAATGACACTTACGGGTTTGTAATGCGCAAAGAGGCTGCTGAGAAACTGAATATTAAGAGTATTTCGGATTTAGCTGCTCACTCCAAGGATTTATTATTTGGAACTAGCCAGGACTTTCTGCTGAGCGAGGATACATGGCCGGTAATTCAGAAGGTGTATAATCCTCAATTTAAAGAGATCAAGAACATACCGAACAGAGTGTTGGCCTATAAAGCCATCGAGCAAAATCTGATTGATGTGACCAACGCGTATACAACCGACAGTCAGATTCCGCTCAGCAACTTTGTTGTTCTGAAAGATGATAAGCAGGTATTCGTACCTTACTATGCCATTCCACTCATTCGCGGCGAAGTAGCGGAGAAACATCCTGAGTTGCGTGAAGTTATCAACAAGCTTGCAGGAAGACTTGATGATGACAAAATGCAGCGCTTGAACGGCGAGGTTGACGTGAAGCAGAGAACGCCGAAGGATGTAGCCAAGGAGTGGCTGCAAAGCGAAGGATTGCTTTAATAACTTCCATTATATAAAAGAAGGGAATGAATGATTATGGCTCAATTTGATCAAAAAACAGCTAACACGATTGAACGTGTACCATTTGTTATTACTGACGAGGAGCGTCAGCTCCTTCCTCGCTTTGCCAATCGCCCACCAAGTGCTGTACTTCCTCAGGAGAGCTCGGGGCTGACTCGGCGGTATTCCCCGTACCCTGATCGTTACACGTTCGAACCGAGCGAGCGTTGGGTGCGGGCTGTAGTAGGAGATGTGGCGGTTGTAGACAGCCGTTCGCAGATTCTAGTGTGGGAGCCACGGCATAAGGTGCCTGAGTACGGTTTTCCAGTTGAACATGTTCGAACCGATCTCTTGACACCTTCTGCGGGAGTGCCGGAGCCTGGAGTATTTTATCGACCGCGTACAACGGATGTGAAGTGGTTCGATCTGCATTTAGGAGAGCGACATATTCCGTTTGCAGCGTGGGCATGGAATGTGCCGGGACTGGAAGGCTATCTCGGTGTGAACTGGTTTCTCGGTGTGCTGGACGGTTGGTTCGAGGAAGATCAGCCGGTGATGACACATCCTCGTGATCCGCATAATCGGGTGGATGCGTTGCCGAGCAGCCGTCATGTTACCGTAACGCTGAATGGCCGGGTAATTGCCGAAACGCATGATCCGGTGGTTGTGTATGAGACAGGTCTGCCGACCAGATACTATTTTCCGGTTGAAGCTGTTGATTTTAGTAGGCTGACGGAAACGGATGATTGGAGCGAGTGCCCGTATAAGGGCTACTCTGATCGTTACTGGCGGCCAAGCGAAGGCGGGGATTTGATCGCCTGGTCTTACTCCGATCCTCGTCCCGAGCTGTCAGTGATCGCGGGGCGTATCGCTTTCTATAATGAACGCGTCGAGCTTCGGGTGGATGGTGAAACAGCGACTTAATTATATCCTATCTATAGGATGAGCTTAGAATGTCTCAAGTTGGTTGTTACTGTCTTTGGGGGAAACGCTAAAACAGGAAGCCGATGATAAGGGAAGGAATCTGTCTCCGCAGCGGAGCCAGGTTCCTTCTTTCTCGCTGTAAATAGCAAATCATAGGATGGAGAATTGCTAGTTGAATTAGCTCGATTAACCAGTGTCCATATATAATAAAAGTTATTATGGCACCGCAATAAAGTTGTTATTTCCTAGCGCGTTACTTAAACTGACGCAATTCTTGCAAATTGTATTGACTATAAGGTGTGTGTTTGTTAATTTATTGATTAATAGAAAGTAATTATTGAATGATGATAAAAAGGAGGAATAGGCATGGATAGAATTACAGCTGCTAGAGGTGGAGAGCTACGGTGTAAGGGCTGGAGGCAGGAAGCGCTGCTGAGAATGCTTGAGAATGTACTCGAAAATGGTGAGAATCAGAAGGAGCTTACGGTATATGCTGCACTTGCAAAGGCAGCACGGAATTGGGATTCCTATCATGCCATTGTTAATACGCTTAAATCCTTGGAAGAGGACGAGACGCTTGTTATCCAATCCGGTAAACCGATCGGTATTATGCGTACACATAAGTATGCTCCCATTGTGGTTATGGCGAACTGTAACATCGTTGGCAGATGGGCTACAAGTGATAATTTCTATAAATATCAAGAACAGGGCTTGATCGTGTGGGGCGGGCTAACCGCCGCAGCTTGGCAATATATCGGTTCGCAAGGTGTTATCCAAGGAACATATGAGATTTTCCAATCGATCGCTAGAATGCATTTCGGCGGTAGCCTGGCGGGTAAGTTCATCCTAACAGCTGGACTCGGCGGAATGGGCGGCGCACAACCGCTGGCGGGTACGATGGCGGGTGCCGTCATTTTATGCATTGAGGTCTCTGAAGCCAGAATTGATAAACGTATTGAAGTCGGGTATTTGCAGAAGAAGACAGACAATCTGGATGAAGCGCTGCAGTGGGTTCGAGAAGCTGCGGAGAAGAAGGAGAGTCTGTCCGTAGGATTGCTTGGTAATGCTGCCGAAATCTATCCGGAACTGATTCGCAGAGGGATACAGCCTGATGTGGTTACGGATCAGACCTCGGCGCATGATCTGTTGTATGGATACATTCCTTCCGGCTATAGTTTGGAAAAAGCTGCTGAGATGCGCAAATCCGCGCCTGATCAGCTCCAGGCTGATGCAAGGGCTTCGATTGCTGTTGAAGTTACAGCGATGCTGGAGTTCCAGCGCAGAGGGGCGATTGTTTTTGATAACGGGAATAATATTCGCTCGCAAGCGGTGCAGAACGGCGTGGAAAATGCTTTTGATATCCCGGTATTTACGGAAGCCTTCCTTAGACCACTGTTCTCGCGGGCCATTGGTCCTTTCCGCTGGGTAGCGCTGAGCGGGGATGCCGGCGATATTCAGAAGATCGATCAATATATATTGAAGAATTTCAGTGATAACGATGTTGTTGTGAACTGGATTTCGCTGGCGAACAAGTATGTGCCGGTGGAAGGTCTGCCAGCGCGTATTGGCTGGTTCGGACACGGTGACCGGACGAAGCTGGCCTTGGCGGTGAACGAAATGGTTAAGGCGGGCGAGCTTAGCGGTCCGATTGCTTTTTCACGTGACCACCTGGATGCCGGATCGATGGCGCACCCGAACATCATGACCGAGAATATGAAGGACGGCAGTGATGCTATCTCGGATTGGCCGCTCCTGAATGCCATGATTAACTGTTCTTCAATGGCGGATCTCGTAGCAATCCATTCCGGCGGAGGCGGTTACAGCGGCTATATGACAAGTGCTGGCGTAACGCTCGTAGCGGATGGAACGGATGATGCGGATCTTCGCTTGAAAACAACGCTGGACAACGATACAGGCCTCGGCGTGATGCGCTATGCAGACGCAGGCTATGAGGAAGCATTGGACGAAGTAAGCAAAAAAGGGATTCGCAGAATTGACACGACTCGAAAGGAGAATGAATAATGCGGGAATTAACGATAGCGGATGTACGTGCGGCAGTTAGAGGAGGAGCAGTATTTGCAGCTGGAGGTGGCGGCTGGGTTGACCACGGGTTGGAGATTGGCGGTGCCGCGGTAGGTATTGCGAAGCCCAAGCTGGTATCGGTCGATGAGCTTCCGGATGATGCGATAATTATTACCTGTACAGCGATTGGTGCACCTGCCGGGAATGAATGGGAGATGTGGGGCGTTGACTATATCAAAGCTGTTCAGCTCCTGATGGAGAACTTTGACGGTAAAGTAGTCGGTGTGATGACGCCACAGAACGGCATGTCCAGTACGATCAACGGCTGGTTACCTGCTGCAGCACTCGGCCTGGTGGTTGTGGATGCAACCGGCGATATTCGCGCGCATCCTACAGGTAAAATGGGCTCCATGGGTCTGGCTTCGCGCCTTGACTATCAGACCATTCAGGTGGTTGTCGGCGGCCGCAGAGACACTGGTTCTTACCTGGAGCTGGTTGTAAAAGGAACGCCTGCGAAGACATCCAACATCCTGCGTACGGCTTCCGATATGTCTGGAGGCTTCATTGCTTCTGCACGTCATCCGATTCCGGCTTCCTATATTAAGGAGCATGCGGCGATTGGCGGGATTTCGATTGCGCTTGACCTTGGCTACGCGATGATTGAGGCCGAGGCGATCGGGCCGGAGGCAATTATGGAGACAGTAGTTCAGAAAACGAACGGTAAAATGCTCGGCAGAGGTGTCGTACTGAAGAAAGATGTTCATTACTCGGGCGCCTTTGATATCGGGACGATCACAATGGAAGATGGTGCCGGCGGAGTACTGACGCTGCATGTCATGAATGAATATATGGCGGTAGACGATGCGAACGGAAACCGCTTAACAACATACCCGGATGTTATCACAACTTTCGAGGTAGCCACAGGTCTGCCAATCAGTGTAGGCGGTGTGAAGGAAGGAATGGAGATTTCATTGCTGGCCATCGACAAGCAGCATGTTCCGCTTAGCTCCAGCGTGAAGGATCCTACGGTTTATCCAGAAGTAGAGAAGGCGCTTGGCATTCCGCTTGCGGAATACGGTTTGAAGGGCATCTAATAATTGATTCTTTACTACAACTGAGAAGGTGCTTGGCTATGGACGCGAAAATAAAAATGAACGATACGGACAAAGGGAAGCAACGGTCCGATCACATAATTACGCTGGATGGGCACAATCTCTCCATTGAGGAGCTTGAGCAGATTGCGACTAGCGGATGCCGGGTAGAATTGTCACCCGAAGCTATGGAGCGGGTTCAAGAAGCGCATCTTCTGATTCATGAGCTAGCTGCGGAAGGTGTTCCGATTTATGGACTGAATCGTGGTGTCGGAAAGAATAAGGACCGTCAGATCACCGCTGATATGTATGAGGCATTCAACCGGAATCTGATCTACTCGCATTCATCCGGGGTGGGTCCTGTTGCTTCGGAGCAGCAGGTAAGAGCGGTGCTTGTCGCCCGCCTGAATACATTGCTGTTAGGTTGTACTGGGGTGCAGCCGGGGATCGTCCTGATGTACCAGGATATGCTTAATGCAGGTATCCATCCGATTCTTCCGGTGCGCGGCTCTGTGGGTGCTGGAGATATAACGATTTTGTCCCATATTGGTTTAGCCATGATTGGGGAAGGTGAAGTAAGTTATCAAGGGAATACCATCTCTGCCCTAGCGGCTTTGGAAGCCAATGGAATTTTACCTTTAAAGCTTGGACCTAAAGATGCGCTGGCAATTGTTAGCTCTAACGCTTTGTCGTCAGGCAACGCGGCTTTAACGGCAGCGGCGGCGCTACGATTGCTGGACACGGCGGACGCCGTGTTCGCCTTGTCACTTGAGGCGCTGCAAGGTTGCGTCAGCCCGTTTGAAGAGGCGTTGTTCGAGGTCCGACCACTTGAAGGAGCGGCAGAAAGTGCAGCGAATGTCCGGAATCAATTGCACGGAGGCCAGTTGTTGCAAATGGATCAGCGGGAGAAAATTCAGGATCCATTAAGCTTTCGTAGTAGCTGTCATGTCCATGGGGCGGCTCGGGATGCGCTGTCGTATGCGTCCAAGCTTCTGCGCGTTCAATTGAATAGCTCAGATGACAATCCTTGTGTTCTTTTAAAGGAAAGAAGAGTGGTTCCTTCATCTAATTTCGACGTGACCACCTGGACCGTTGCTTTTGAGATGCTGGCCATTGCACTCAGTCATGTATCCAAAATATCCTGCTACCGCTCGCTCAAGCTGGGTACGTCGCATTTCTCAGGCCTGAGTCGTTTTCTGGCTCCTAATGAAGAAACGATTGCTTTCGGCACGATGCAGAAGACCTTTACTTCACTGGATGCGGAAATTCGGCTATTGTCTAATCCGGTCTCTGCGGACTATTTCTCTATTGCCGGGGACATGGAGGATCATAGTAACAACACCCCGCTGGTGATTCGTAAGACAACTGATATCATTGATCATTTATATTATATTCTTGGTATGGAAGCCATTCACGCCGCTCAGGCAATTGATTTACGTGGTTCACAAGCTGCATTAGGTCAAGGATCAGCCGCGGTCTATGCACAGATTCGAAATGTGGTATCCCCTTTGACAGAGGATCGGCCGCTAACGCCTGATATTAGTGCTGCCTATGAATTAATGCGCAAGGGAATTCGATTGGAAGGGAGAAGGGATTCATGAGTTCACAATATGATCTTCTAGTTTACGGAAACCTCGTACTTCCTGATGGAGTGCTATATGATTCAGCGGTTGGAATAAAGGGCGGCAAGATTGTCAGTATTGGCCTACAGGACCATGAGGACATCACGGCAGATAAAGTTATTCACGCAGAGGGGAGTTTTGTGCTCCCCGGAGCTGTAGATGCGCATGTTCATTGTTACAGTTCGCTAGATGAGGGCTTCACCACGGCTAGTACATCGGCAGCAGCAGGTGGGGTAACGACGATTATTGAGATGCCTTACGATGCGACGGGTATGATTTGCACGCTTGAGATGTTCGAGGAAAAAAGACAACGGCTTGAGCAGGAATCCCTTGTAGATATGGCTATGCTGGTGACCATCCATAAGGAGGATGGCTACGAGCATATTCGCCAGCTGGCAGCTGCAGGAGCCTGTGGCTTCAAGGTATCGATGTTTAATACGGACTCCTTCCGGTTTCCGCGGATCGATGACGGGCAGCTGCTGGATTCGTTTGCGGTCATTGCCGAGACAGGTTGTCCGGTTGGCGTCCATGCCGAGAACGATGAGATCGTAAGACGCTACCTTGGTAAGTATCGTGAAGCGGGCAGTGATCCTCGTTCGCATGGCTGGAGCAGACCGAAGGTCAGTGAATCCGTCGCTGCATTGACGGTAATGGAGCTAGCCTACGAGACCGGAGTCAAGCTGCATTTATATCATTGTACGTATCCGCGTATTTTCCAGCTGGCAGAGTATTTCCGTTCGCTTGGGGCCAAGATTACGGCAGAGACCTGTACGCATTATTTGACGCTTAGTGAAGAGGATATGCCGCGCCTCGGGGCGAAGGGGAAAATCAACCCTCCTCTGCGTTCCAAATCAGATGTAGAAGGTCTGTGGGACTTGGCTGCCAAAGGCGCCATTGATATGATCACCTCCGATCATGCACCATGGCTGCTTGAGCGTAAATCGGATGCTGACATTTTCAACAATTCTTCCGGGGCTCCGGGCGTCGAGCATTTGCTACCTATCATTTATAGTGAAGGTGTGGCGAAAGGGCGGATTTCACTTACAGAGATGGTGAGATTGCTTAGTCAAAGACCTGCAGATGTATTTGGACTGGGGCATCGTAAAGGAAGGCTGGCAGTTGGCTATGATGCCGATCTGGCGATTATTGATCCTTCTGTTGCCTGGACACTGGATGAACGGGAGCTACATTCCAGTGCGGGCTGGAGTGCTTATGAAGGAATGCAAATGCAAGGGAAGCTAACCCATACTTTGGTCAGAGGTGCTGTGGTGTATGAAGCTGGAGCCGTGGTAGGCCAGCCTGGGTATGGTCAATTCGTAAGTGCAGAGCACCTGGCATAAATTCATTCTAGGGAGAAGGAATGGAACATGGAGAATCATGCAGGGATGGTACCTAACACATCCAGGTTGCAAAATAATATTGAGCAGCTATCCACGCTGATCAACCCGTCCAAGCCCGGCTGGACCCGCCGTCCGTTCACGGAAGAGTATGACAGCGGAAGACGCTGGCTGACCGGACAAATGCAGGATGCGGGACTGACCGTGGAGATTGATGCCGCCTCTAATTTGATCGGAATTCTGCCCGGCAGTGATCCCAGCTTAGCGCCGATTATGATCGGTTCCCATACGGATACCGTGACCGGCGGCGGGCGTTTTGATGGCATTATCGGCGTGCTTGCCGGTATCGAAATTGCCCGTGTGTTGCGGGAATCAGGACTGAAGCTGCGGCATACGCTGCAAATCGTTGATTTTACGGCAGAAGAACCGAGTGAGTTCGGTCTTTCAACCATTGGAAGTCGCGGCATGGTGGGGAATCTGACAGAGGCGATGCTGGAGCTGCGGGATGATACAGGTCTGCAACTGGCCGATGCAATCAACCGGCAGGGCGGTGATGTCAGCCGGTTGCGTGCTGAAGCGAGAAAGCCGGGAGAGGTAGCGCTGTACCTGGAGCTACACATTGAGCAAGGCCCGGTGCTGGAGAAATCGGGGCATCGGCTCGGCGCGGTGCTGGGCATCGTAGGGATTCATCGCTATCGGGTCCAGATTACTGGAGCGCCCAATCATGCGGGAACGACACCGATGACGCTGCGTAACGATGCGTTGGCAGGCTTTTGCGAGATCGGGTTGGCCTTTGAACGTCATTGTCAGCACCATGCGAAGGATGCGGTAGGCACGATTGGCAAAATGAACAATGAGCCCAATGCATCCAATGTTGTGCCGGGTTTGGTTAGATTTGATTTGGAGATCCGCTCCCTGGATCACAAGATTTCTGAGGCAGTATACTCAGCGTTTGCTGCTGAAGCCGCTGAGATTGCAGCAAGACGCGGATTGCAGCTGTCCCTTGAGTCTTTATCGAAGTCGGATGCTGTTATCGTCAAGGAAAAGGTGCTGGAGAAAGTGCTCTCCGCCTGTAATTCTGTGGCTCCTGCCATCTGTCTGCCTAGTGGAGCGGGGCATGATGCCAACCAACTGGCAAGCATTGCGCCGATTGGGATGATTTTTGTTCCGAGCAAGGATGGCAGAAGTCATTGTCCGGAGGAATGGACGGAATTTCAGGACGTCGCTGCTGGAACACAGGCGCTAGGGCAAGCGTTGCTTCTATTTGATGAAGAAGATTTCAGTCGGTGGGAGGATGCTTAACCCCCTATCTGTTCAAATTAATAGTGAACGTCTATGGACATCGATTCAGGCCTTAGGTCAGATTGGCGCGGATGAAGAGGGTGGGGTCACCCGTCTTTCTCTCAGCAATGAAGAATTGATCGGAAGACAATTTGTGATGTCTCTGATGGCGGATGCCGGGCTTGAGGTCCGGCAGGATGAAGCAGGTAATCTGATCGGGGTGCTGGCAGGTGAAGATTCGGATGCAGCGGCCATAGCTACAGGCTCGCATATTGATACCGTTATCCAAGGCGGGAGATTTGACGGGGCGCTTGGTGTACTTGCTGGAATAGAAGTGCTGCGAACTATTAAAGAGCAGGGCATTAGGCACGCTCGCCCTCTGGAGGTTATATGCTTCACGGATGAGGAAGGCGTGCGCTTTGGCGCAGGTTATCTGGGAAGCCGGGCGATGAGCGGGGGATGGAATGACCAGTGGTTGGATCTGACGGATGTCAAGGGTAACTCATTAAAGAAAGTCATGGCGGATGCGGGGGTTAATCCCGACACTGCAGCACTTGCTAGACGTAGTCGTCAATTAATCCAGGCTTATGTCGAACTGCACATTGAGCAAGGCCGTGTACTTGAGGCGCTGGGGACATCCGTTGGAATAGCTACCGCAATTTATGGACATAGCTGGCTTGAAGTGACAGTGCGTGGGCGTGCAGATCATGCGGGAACGACTCCCATGCAGTTGCGGCAAGATCCGCTGACGGCTGCTGCCGCGCAGCTGCTCGCGATCGAACAGCTAGCTGTAGAACACGGTGGAGTGGCAACTGTAGGTACATTAAAGCTTGCGCCAGGTGTAATTAACGTGATCCCTGGAGAGGTTGTATATAGTGTGGATCTGCGGCATGAACAAGCTGAGAAGCTGCTTCAGATGGAGCGAGCCGTTAGAGAAGCATTAACTATCATAGCTGATGAAAAAGGTTTGAGCCTTTCGATTGTATCCACAGACAGCGCTTCACCGGTTCGTTCCTCCCAGACTATTATTGATACTTTGGCAGATAGCTGCAGAATTAATGGACTGCCCGAGCATTATATGGTCTGCGGTGCAGGCCATGATGCAGTTGCAATGAATGAGCTTACGGAAATCGGTCTGATCCTGGTTCGTTCACGGGATGGAATCAGTCATCATCCACTGGAATGGAGCAGTCCTGAGGATTGTGCGGACGGAGCCAACGTGCTGCTGCATGCTCTGATACAACTTTCTATATAAGCCGAACAAAAGAAAGTAACAAAAAGCGAGGAGGAACGAAGGGGGAAGTTTGGAACTGTAGGAGCGACAGCGACCGCCTAAAAGCTTTCTGAAGGAAAGCTCGCATCGGAAGCATAAGCTCTCCGGATTTCAACCGCAAACAGCGGTACAATGAAAAAGAAATCTGGAGACAATAGCGGCCGGAAGTCCAAACATTCCACCGTAGTGACGACCGAGCTTTACGTTCAGAACTTAAGTTCGTCTTATATAAAGAAACAAAAAAATAATTCCGATTGACATAATGGTATATATAGTTTAATAATAGTGGTAATTAATTATTGCTATATGATAAATTAGGCGGAAGGAGATGGAATTACGGGTGAATGTTTTCCGTGAAGCTTACGAGTATGTGATGACCAATAGTGACCGGTTTCTGGAAGCGGCCAAGGTGCACTTGAGCATAAGCTTTTATGCGCTTCTTATAGCGATCGTAATCTGCGTACCTCTCGGTATTCTGTGTGCCAAGAAGCAATGGTTGACCGATCCAATCATGGGTCTCTTCAATTCCCTGCGAGTCATTCCAAGCTTGGCGGTATTAGTTATTATTCTACCGATCATGGGAACAGGCTTTGCACCCGCACTCGTCGCCTTGACGATACTTGCTTGCCCTCCAATTCTTATTAATACATATATGGGTTTTCGGGGGATCGAGCCGGCAATCATTGAAGCTGCTTCGGGCCTGGGGATGGGCGAGAGAATGATTATGCGCAAGATTGAGCTGCCGCTTGCGGCTCCATTGCTGCTGTCCGGAATTAAGACTTCGGCGGTAGAGGTCATTGCCAGTGCCACTTTGGCTGCATTCATCGGCGGGGGTGGACTTGGAACGTTCATCATCAATGGTCTGGGAATGTACAAATTTTCCTTGCTGCTTGTCGGTGCGCTTCCTGTAGCCCTGTTAGCCATTCTATCGGAAATCGGTTTTTCGGGAATCGAAAGAATAGTAACCAAATATCAGCGTTAAAGTGAGAGAAGTATTTAAGAATTGAAACAGCGGGGTTTCTCCAGCATGGGGAAGCCCCCTTCCTACAGGAGTTGATTAGCGATGAAAGAGGCAATCGTTTTCGAGCAGGTATCCAAAACATTTCCGAAGGCCCCGAAGCCTTCCGTGAACGAAACCAGTCTAAGTATTCCCCAAGGTTCTTTTGTTACGATTCTGGGTGCATCGGGCAGCGGGAAGACAACCTTACTGAAGATGGTGAACCGTATTATTGAGCCGACCGCAGGTACCATTTCCGTGTTTGGCCAAGATGTTCGAAGCTTGCCTGTAACAGAGCTGCGTCGGAGCATCGGTTATGTGATCCAGCAGGTGGGACTGTTTCCGCATCTGACCATCGAGCAGAATATTGCCACTGTGCCGGATATTCTGGGCTGGGAGCGGAAGAAAACCGCAGAGCGAATTGATTATTTAATGAATCTCGTGCATCTTCCGGAAAATTATAAAAAACTCTATCCCCGTCAGCTGTCAGGTGGACAGCAGCAGCGGGTGGGTATTGCCAGAGCGATGGCTGGAGATCCCGCCATTTTGCTGATGGATGAGCCGTTTGGCGCGATTGATGCCATTACACGTAAGAAGCTGCAGGATGATTTTAAGCAAATTCAACAGGAGCTTGGCAAGACCGTGCTATTTGTTACGCATGATGTGGAAGAGGCGATGAAGCTGGGAGATCAGATGATCGTCATGAATGAAGGCTCCATTCAGCAGTATGATACCCCACTGGCGATTATGTCGAACCCTAGCAATTCCTTTGTGTCGAGCTTGATTCAAGCAGATGACTTATTCCAGCAGCTTCACCTGATCCGGGCTGAGGATCGAATGATCCCTTTGACGAACGATACTGTAACGGGTAGCGTTCCGAGCATTCAGGCTAGTGAAAGTCTAAAGACGGCGCTTCAGTCTCTTTTGCAGCACAATGTTCCTTATGTCGTTGTTGAGAATGATAAGGGTGAGCGGCTAGGTCAGATTACGCTAGAGCAGTTGAATCTGCAGAATGGCAGGTGATTGGAATGCTGGACTATTTTTCCCGCCATTATGATGATTTGTTGATTTCTTTATGGGAGCATATCGTGCTTACGTTTGTTTCCTTACTAATTGCGATGCTTATCGCCCTGCCGCTTGGCTACTGGTTAGCCAGAAAACGGAAAGTAGCGGTACCTGTCCTGTCTGTGCTTAGTATTATTTATGCGATCCCCAGCTTGGGCATGTTCGCCTTGCTGATCCCTTTCGTCGGGCTTGGTATCAAGCCTGCTATTATTGCATTGGTTGTGTACAGCCAGTTAATACTGGTGCGCAATGTCATCTCAGGATTTCAAGGCATCGAGCCTTCTATTATTGAGGTAGCCAAAGGTATGGGGTACAGCGCATGGAGACAATTTGTCCGGATTGAGCTGCCGCTTGCGTTGCCTGTTATTCTTGGTGGGGTGAGAATTGCGTCAGTGTCGGTAATAGGTATTGCAACCATCGCGGCCTGGATCAATGCCGGAGGATTAGGCGGGGTTCTGTTCGAAGGGTTGTACCAAAATTCCATTCCCAAGATGGTGTGGGGTACTCTGCTGGTCTCCTTACTGGCGTTATCGACGAACATGGTCCTGTTGCGGCTTGAGAAAATCACTTTGCGCAGAGCACGCGGGGAACAGCGAGTATGATATACTGTTTCAGAGTTGTATAACTTAGATCGTTTTTATTTTGAGGTGTAATAATGAATGGTACTCAGACGTTGGAACGTGCTATCGATATCCTGTTTGTCCTTGCTGATTCCGGCGCTACGCTTACGGTAAGTGAGATTGCGGAGAAGGTGGGCATTCCGGAGAGCACGGCATATCGTTTTATTCAATCGTTAATTAAAAGTGGCTTTGTAGAGCGCAAGGGGAGGAGCAAAATTGGCCTGGGGCTGCGAATCTTTGATTTAGCCAGGGGTTTGACTCAGCAGATCGAGAAGGAGCTTCTGGTCATCGCCAGACCGATCATGGAGCAGCTTACCGCGCTAACCAATGAAACATCGGTCTTGTTCGTCCGCTCTGGCTCCAAAGCCATTTGTCTTGAGCATGTAACCAGTCCAAGATTAATCAGAATGTCTATTGAAAATGGCCGGGTATTGCCGCTGAATTCCGGCGCTTCGGGAAAAACGCTGCTTGCGTATGAGAATGATAAGATTATCGAAGACATGTGCAAGCTTTTTGAGGCAGATTCCACGAAATCTACGCTGTTGCAAGAGCTGCATAACATAAGGGACGCAGGCTATTGTTTTACCTTGGGTGAGGTAGATACGGATGCGTTCGCTATCGCGGCGCCCGTGCTTGACCCGCAGCAGCGAATTGTGGCCAGTCTGTCGGCTGCAGGACCCATTCATCGGCTTGGCAAAGACGAAATTCCAGTGTTCATTGAGCATGTGAAGGAAGCGGCGTCGCGTATTTCGTGCAAGCTTGGTGGATTGGGGTAACTATTTTCATTGAAATGCATAAAAAGTAAGAGTAGCGGAGGGTAAGGTGAGCCGCTTTTTTGCGTTGCCCTGGGACTGAATACTTGAAGGATATGTGTCGTATTCTGACGAATATAGTCATAAACATAATGGATTGGGTGCGAATATGAAGATGGAACTGGAACAGGGACCAGGTACAATGAGAAAACAATTGACGGTGCTCATCGCCATGATGCTTGTCTTTACAGTCGTTATATCGACATTCGTCTATGAATGGCTACATCCTACATTTCGGTACCCGGAAGCGCGAGGAGGAGTGCTGGACGCCAGACAATGGAATTTTGCGAAGCAAGGGATTGTACCGTTGCGAGGAGAGTGGGAGTTTTATGAGAACAAGCTGTTAACTCCGCAAGATTTCCAAACTGGGGGCAAAGAACTGGAAGCGGAGCGCCGATTTCTTCGTGTAGCTGGAGGCTGGAAAGGTGTTGTTTCATCTGACAGGGGGCATGGTGCGGGTACGTACCGTCTGCGCATAGAGGTTGAAGATCCTGACTTTTATAGCCTTAGAGGCAAAAAGCTTCGGTTGTCCAGCCATATCTTCATGAACGGATCGGACCTCGGAGGTACCGGAAAACCGGATTTGTCGCCGGATCAATTTGTACCTAGCAACCTTCCATTTTACGGGATGATCAAATCGGACACGGGCACCATTGACATCATTATTCAGATCGCCAGCTACCGCTATCTGGAAGGCGGCTTGGTGCAAGCGCCGGAATTCGGTTTAACAGCGGATGTATGGGCCAGGCGCGACAATGCCCGTTTGGCGGATATGATTGTGATCACCACCCTGCTGGTATTCGGGATTTATTTCGCAGGAACGTTCAAGCAATGGCGGAAGGAGCCTTTTCTCGCCTATTTCAGTTTGTTCTGTTTGTCATTAGGGTTATTTTTCAGCATCGACAACGAAATCGTCATGGCGACGTTGTTCCCCGCGATTCCCTTTCTTTTATTGCAGAAAATGCTCTTTATCCTACCCTACATTTCGGTTATGTCTTTTACTCTCTATGTTTATTTGTACTTGGGTCTGGAGCAAAAGGGAAGCTCGGAATATAAGTGGCTGAGAAGGATTTACTATGGATGTCCAATCTTGTTGGCTGGAATACCGAACGAATATTTAGTAGATATTCTTTGGCTCGGGATCGTTCTGCAAATTACGGCTTTCGCTTACATGATTCGCTGGATTTTCCGTTATCGGAATGGCGGGGTTCAAGTTTACTATATTTTGCTCGGTTTATTTTTCCTTATTATTAGTTGGGTGTATGCCCAGACACGTTACCAGCTCGCGCTAGACAACCCGTATTATATGATCGTAACGCCTCTGCTTCTCGTTCTCTCGCAATCCTTCCTCATGTCGGACCGGGTTCGCGAGGCGTTCTTACGGAACGAGCGGCTCACGGAGCAGCTCATTGCGTACGACCGCCAAAAAGACGAATTTCTCATCCACACGTCTCACGAGTTCAAGACACCGCTGCACGGCATTATTAATCTGGCGCAGGTGGTTATCGACCAGAACGGCGAAGGGATGACGCAGCGGCATCGGGAGAATCTGGACTTCATTATTGCCCAGGCGACCCGTTTGTCTACACTGGTGAATGATATTATCGATTTTCAGAGCTTGCAGCGCGGAAGCCTGACATTCCATCACCGGTTGTTCGATGTCAGCGGCACGGTGCAGGCTACGCTCGAAGCACTGAAGTTTATCCGTAGAAATGATCAGGTGAGGCTGGTCAATCAGGTGCCTTCGGGAACCTTCTACCTGCATACCGACGAAAACCGCTTAAAGCAGATTCTCGTGAATCTGGTCGGGAATTCGTTGAAATTTACGGAACGGGGAAGTGTGACGGTGGGCGCAGAGTTGCGGGAAGGCCGGCTGCTCTTGACGTTTGCAGACACTGGCGTCGGGATGAGTGAAGAACGGCGCCAAGGACTTTTCCAATTTGACCGGCATGATGACGGGGAGCCAGCGGTTTCAGCGTATCATTCTTCCGGTCTGGGCCTGAAAATATCCAAGGCGCTTGCAAAGCAAATGGGGGGCCATCTGGAACTGAAGTGGTCGGAGCGGGGAAAAGGCTCCTTGTTCGAACTGCAGCTGCCGGAGGCGACGGCAATGCAGCGGGAACTTGGGGTCAGCCGGTCAGAAGCCGCTGTCGGTCTGGAGCGACAACCGTTACTCAGAGTAAGCTCGCCGACGAAGGAAGAAACCCCGCCACATGCACTGGAGCAATCCGGCAAGGTGAAGATTTTGCTGGTGGATGATGATTCCTCCAACATTAAAGTTCTTCAGGAATTATTTCCCTCCAGTCGCTATCATGTGCTCACGGCGTACAATGGGGCAGACGCGCTCAAGCTGATTCAGCAACATCGCGATGATCTGTCGCTTGTTCTACTTGATGTCATGATGCCCGAGCTCTCAGGCTATGAAGTGTGTAGGCGTATTCGGGAGGAGAACCCGCTCTACAAGCTGCCCGTTCTACTGCTGACTGTACGGAATTCGCCGGCAGATATTGCGATGGGATTCGAAGTGGGAGCAAATGATTTTCTAGTGAAACCGTTCAGCGGCAAGGAGCTGCTGGCCCGGGTACAGACACTGCTACAATTGAAGGAAGCAGTTGAGCAGGCCATTCGTATGGAGACCTTGTTTCTGCAATCGCAGATCAAGCCGCATTTTATATATAACGCCTTGAGCGGTATTATCTCGTTATGTTATAGCGACGGTGCGCGGGCAGGTAAGCTGCTGAGCGAATTCAGCAACTATTTGCGGCTCAGCTTTGATCTTGACCCCCGTCATGCCAAGGTCAGTCTGAAGCGTGAGCTGTCTCTTACCAAATCCTATGTTGAGCTGGAGAAAGCCCGTTTCGGCACACGCCTGAACGTGGAATGGGATGTGGATGTCCGGACGGGGACGCTGATTCCGGCACTGATTTTGCAGCCTCTGGTCGAAAATTCAATTCGCCACGGCACGATGAAGCGGTTGGCGGGAGGCACGGTCGTTATTCGCGCGAAGCTTGCGCCGCAGGGTTTGCAGATCACTGTACAGGATGACGGGGTTGGCATGACCGCAGAGAAACTGGATCGAATTTTTAAGCGGGAGCGGCTTGACGGAAGCATCGGCCTGATCAACGTACATAAGCGGCTTATCAATGAATTCGGGCAAGGCTTGCGGATCGAGAGTGTTCAGGACAAGGGCACTATTGTCACCTTCCTGATCCCTGCTCATGCTGCAGCAGCCGGACCTGACGGAGAGGAGGATGAGGCAGATTGATGAAAGCTATCGTTGTAGATGACGAGTTATTGATTACAGAGCAAATTGACAGAATGCTTACAAGTGCAGGGGTGAAGGTGCTGGGCTGCTGTGTGAATCCTCATGAGGCGCTGGGAATGGCGAAAGAGCTGCAGCCCGATGTATTGTTTCTGGATATCGAAATGCCGGAGCTCAGTGGGCTTGAGATTGCGGAGCAGGTATATGCGGACAAGCTCGACATGGAGGTCGTCTTCATTACTGCCTATAATCAATATGCGATCGATGCGTTCCGGGTGAATGCACTCGACTATTTGCTGAAGCCGCTTATGGAAGAGGATTTGCAGCGTTCGCTGGAACGCGTCGGAAAAAGAAGGCAGCGCCACAAGGATGATGTTGGTAACGGTGGACAACGAAGTGCTGTCGCCTACCTGTTCGGCAAGTTTGCCCTACATATGGATGTTGACTTTGAGCCGGTTCGCTGGGTAACCTCCAAGTGCGCGGAGCTGCTCGCTTATATGCTGTTACAGCCCCGGGAGAAAGAGGTTAGCAAGTGGGAACTGTTCGAGGCGCTCTGGCCGGTCCTGGATGTGGAGAAGGCGGGCATCAACCTGCGAAGTACGGTTAGCAGAATCAACAAGACGTTACGGGATTGTCAATCGGGGATGTCGCTAGCCTCTGTCCGGAATGGATACAAATTGATCTTATTCGATGAGGCGCTGGCCTTGGATGCGGACGAATTGGAGCTTTTTGTATTGGACGCCGTCAGACTAGATCCGGACAATCTGGTGTATGTCGAGCAATTAGTTCACCGTTGTAGCCGGCCGTTTCTTCAAGGGTTCGACAGCGTCTGGTGCGAGCCTTACCGCAAAGAATACCGCCAGTATTTTCTCAGTCTGGGGAAAAAGCTGCTCTTGTATTATGAGGAAACTGTGGCGGAGCCGCTCAAGGCACTGCGACTGGCCGAGCTGCTGATCGAGCATGATCCTTATGACGAATCACTGCGGGAAGAGGCGCTGAAGCTACACTATCGCATCGGCGGTTCTGGGCGCGCTACCGCCTACTACGAAGAATACACCGAGTTGATCCATGCAGAGCTGGGAGCTGTCTCGGGAGATACGCTTACAACTTTGCTTCGAGACTTAACGGATTGATACATGTCGAAGAAAGGAATCTGCCATCAGAAGCGGGTTCCTTTTTATTTGCAACAATTTTGTAACATCTCTCCAGATATAATGTCACCGTAGAGTAAATCAGCATGAAGGTGAGTGGGAGGAACACAATGATCAAGCGTTGGATGTCGATCTTCATCGTATTTTTATTAATTGCGGGCAATATTCCTCAGTATGCTTTTGCAGATTCTCTTGACGAGTGGAATATCCGCAATCCGTTGCCTACGGGCGAGCGTTTAAATGCAATTACTTACGGAAACAACATGTTTGTGGCAGTGGGGGAAGGCGGAGCGATAGTGACCTCCAGTGACGGAGTGAACTGGACGAAACGAAGTAGTGTCATTACAAATTATTTAACTAGCATTGCCTTCGGAAATGGCACGTTTGTGGCAGTGGGAGCCACTGGAATCATTGTGACCTCCACCGACGGAGTGAACTGGACGGACCGAACGAACAGAACGACTATTACTGGGAGTGCTCTAAGTGGCGTCACCTTCGGAAAAGGAACATTTGTGGTGGTGGGTGCAGGTGGAACGATAGTGACTTCCAGCAACAACGGTGTCAGCTGGACGAAACGGTCGATTACTACGACGAACCATTTTAATGAAGTTATTTTCGGAAACGGAACGTTTGTGTTGGTTGGAACTAAGGGAACGATTATGAGCTCCACCGATGGAGCGAGCTGGGCGAGTAAAACAAGTGGCTCTACGGATGCTCTAAATGATGTTACATATGGAAACAACATGTATGTGGCAGTAGGTGCAGGTGGGACTATTCTAACCTCCACTAACTTAACGACCTGGAATAGCCGAGTGAGTGGAACTAAGGAAATTCTATATAGCGTTGCTTTCGGAAACGGTACATTTATGGCTTTTGATACCTTTACTGGCAATGTGGTGACCTCCACCAACGGAACGAGTTGGACAAGCCGGACGAGTGGTGTTACGAATGGGCTAAATAGCGCCGCCTACGGGAATGGAACGTTTGTTGTGATAGGTGCAGGCGGAGTGATTCTGACCACCGGCAACGGAACGGACTGGACGACCCGAACGAACCCGCTTACGAATGATCTAAAGAGCGTCGCTTACGGAAACAACATGTATGTGGCGATAGGAGTCAGGGGATTCATTATGACCTCCAGTAACGGAACGAGCTGGACGAGCCAAACTAACAGCAGCAGAGTGGATCTAAACGATGTCGCCTATGGAAACGGTACATATGTGGCAGTGGGGGACAATGGAGTGATTGTGACTTCCAGTGACGCAGTGAACTGGACAAGTCAAACAGTCGGTGCTACGTATTATCTAAGGGGTGTCACTTACGGAAACGGAATGTTTGTGGCAGTGGGATATAATGGGGTGATTGTGACCTCCAGTGACGGAGTGAACTGGACAAGCCAAACAGTCGGCACTACATATTATCTAAACGGAGTCACGTATGGAAATGGCATGTATGTGTCGGTGGGAGATAATGGGGTGATTGTGACCTCCAGTGACGGAGCGACCTGGAGTAGCCAAACGAGCGGCATTACGGATGCTTTAAATAATGTTATCTACGGAAATGGCACCTATGTGGCAGTGGGTACAAATTGGTCACGTGGAACGATTCTGACCTCCGGTGATGGAACGAACTGGACGCAGCGAACGAGCGGAACCTCGAATGCTCTCTGGGACGTTATTTACGGAAATGGCATGTATGTCGCGGTGGGGAACCTCGGAACGATAGTATCCTCTAGTAATGGAGTGAACTGGACGATCCGAGCGAGTGGTATTCAGAAAAGCCTAATGGGCGTCACCTACGGAAAAGGCACATATGTCGCGGCGGGGGTAACTGGAACGATCCTGCAGTCTGGAACTCTGCTTCCGGCAGTCAACAGTGTGACGGTTAGCCCAGCTAGCGCAAGCGTAGTACAAGGAGGAAGTAAGCAGCTCACGGCGACGGTAGATGCGCTTGCAGGTATTGCGACAACCGTCACGTGGAAGAGCAGTGACTCCAGCAATAAAGTCGCTGTGAACAGTACTGGGAATGTGACTGTTGCAGCAGATGCCGCACCGGGCGAGTATACAATCACGGCAACGTCAACAGTGGACAGCGACAAAAAAGGGGCCGCGACGATTACGGTTGCTTTAGCGCCAGTAATTAACAGCGTGAGTGTCACTCCGAATAGTGCAAGTGTGGTGCAAGGAGGAAGCAAGCAACTCACGGTCACAGTCGATGCGATTGGTGACGCAGTGACGACAGTCACGTGGAGTAGCAGTGATGCCAGCAACAAAGTGGCGGTGGACAATACGGGTAAAGTAACTGTAGCAGCGAATGCGGCACCGGGAGATTATACGATCACGGCAACGTCGACTGCAGACGCAACGAAGAAAGCCTCTGCAACGATCACGGTGACGGTGGCGCCAGCCGTCAATAGCGTGAGTATCACTCCAGGTAGTGGAAGTGTGGTGCAAGGAGGAAGCCAGCAACTCACAGCGACAGTCGATGTAGTTGGCGGAGCAGCGACCACGGTTACGTGGAGTAGCAGTGACACCAGCAACAAGGTAGCGGTGGATAACACAGGTAAAGTAACCGTAGCGGCGAATGCGGCAGCGGGTACTTATACGATTACAGCAACATCGACAGCAGATGCAACGAAGAAGGCTACCGCGACGATCATGGTGACGGTGGCGCCAGCCGTCAATAGCGTGAGTGTCACTCCGAATGGCGCAAGCATCGCGCCAGGCGCTAGCAAGCAACTCACAGCCACAGTTGATGTGGTTGGTGGAGCAGTAACCACGGTTACGTGGAGTAGCAGTGACACAAGCAACAAAGTAGCGGTGGACAATACAGGTAAAGTAACCGTAGCCTCGAATGCGGCAGTGGGTACTTATACGATTACAGCAACATCGACAGCAGATGCAACGAAGAAGGCTACCGCGACGATCACGGTGACGGTGGCGCCAGCCGTCAATAGCGTGAGTGTCACTCCGAATAGCGCAAGCATCGCGCCAGGCGGTAGCAAGCAACTCACAGCCACAGTTGATGTGGTTGGTGGAGCAGCAACCACGGTTACGTGGAGTAGCAGTGACACAAGCAACAAAGTAGCGGTGGATAATACAGGTAAAGTAACCGTAGCCTCGAATGCGGCAGTGGGTACTTATACGATCACAGCCACGTCGACGGCAGACGTAACGAAGAAAGCCACAGCGACGATCACGGTGACGGTGGCGCCAGCCGTCAATAGCGTGAGTGTCACTCCGAATAGCGCAAGCATCGCGCCAGGCGGCAGCAAACAACTCACAGCCACAGTTGATGTAGTTGGCGAAGCAGCGACCACGGTTACGTGGAGTAGCAGTGATTCCAGCAACAAAGTAGCGATGGACAACACAGGAAAAGTAACCGTAGCCTCGAATGCGGCAGTGGGTACTTATACGATCACAGCCACGTCGACGGCAGACGTAACAAAGAAAGCTACCGCGACAATCACGGTGACGGTGGCACCAGCCGTCAATAGCGTGATCGTCACTCCGGATAGTGCAAGTGTGGTACAAGGAGGAAGCAAGCAACTCACAGCCACAGTTGATGTGGTTGGTGGAGCAGCAACCACGGTTACGTGGAGTAGCAGTGACACTAGCAACAAGGTAGCGGTAGACAACACAGGAAAAGTAACTGTAGCCTCGAATGCGGCAGCGGGTACTTATACGATCACGGCAACATCGACAGCAGACGCAACGAAGAAGGCTACCGCGACAATCACGGTGACGGTGGCACAAGCCGTCAACAGTGTGAGTATCACTCCGAATAGTGCAAGTGTGGTGCAAGGAGGAAGCAAGCAACTCACAGCCACAGTTGATGCAGTTGGTGGAGCAGCAACCACGGTTACGTGGAGTAGTAGTGATTCCAGCAACAAAGTAGCGGTGGACAACACAGGAAAAGTAACCGTAGCGGCGAATGCGGTAGCGGGTAGCTATACAATCACAGCAACATCGACAGCAGATGCAACGAAGAAGGCCACCGCGACGATCACGGTGACAGCGGCACTTTCCTATTCGATTGATGCAATTACGGATCAATCGTTAGCGGCTCTTACTCAGGGATACCATTCAGGTACCCAAGAAACTAGACCAATCACCATCACGAATACAGGTACAGGAGATCTAGTAAACTTGTCGGTAACGCTTAGCGGCAAGAACGCCAATGATTTTGTAACGACACATCCATCAACAAACTTAACTAGCGGCACATCAACAAGCTTTGACATCCATGCCAAGGACAATCTGCCTTCGGGCACCTATACGGCAACGGTTACGATAGCTGCGGATCATATGACGCCTGTGACATTTACCGTCACGCAATCAGTAAACTTGCCGAGTGTTCCTGCTAATCCGCAAAGCCTGGTTGCTGTTGACGGCGATCATCAGGTCACTCTAAATTGGAATACAGTAACTGGAGCTACGTATTACAACATTTATATGGCGACGACTTCAGGCCAATTTACTGATGCTGAATACACAACGGCTACTTCTTCTACCCATATCGTCAAGAACCTGACAAACGGTACGACCTATTACTTTGTGGTGAAGGCCGGGAATGAGGGCGGTTTGAGCGCAGCATCGAATGAAGTAAGCGTGACTCCGTCCACGATCCCGGGAGAGCCTACAAATGTGAGGGTGACCGCCGGGGATGGATTAGCTACCGTTACGTTTACGGCTCCGACTGATAACGGAGGCATTCCGATTACGGGATATGAAGTGATTGTTTCACCAGGCAATGTGGTCGTTACCGGAACGACAAGTCCGATTACGATAACAGGGTTGACCAATGGAACGAGTTATAGCTTTACGGTAGTAGCGATTAATGCTGCGAGGAAAAGAAGCACATCTTCCGCAGAATCAAACACAATCATACCGAGAGCAGAATCCAGCAATAATGGCAATTCGGACTCATCTCAGCCTTCCTCACCGACCGTACCTGTCAATACGAATACAAGTGTTGACATCCTTGTTAACGGGAAAGTAGAAAATGCGGGAACGGCCACAACAAGCAAGCGAAATGACCAGAACGTTACAACGGTTATCGTCGACCAGAAGAAACTGGAGGATAAACTGGAGACTGAAGGTCAAGGAGCTATTGTTACGATTCCGGTCGGGTCTAATTCGGATGTCGTAATTGGTGAGCTTAACGGTCAGATGATAAAAAGTATGGAAAGCAAGCAAGCTCTTGTAGCGATCAAGACGGATCAAGCGACATATACGATCCCGGCACAACAAATTCAAATCGATGCTATATCGGAACAATTGGGCAAGTCGATTGTTCTGCAAGACATTAAGATACAAATCGAAATTGCCACGCCAACAGCGGGTGCGGTGAAGGTTGTAGAGGACGCGGCAGTAAAAGGCACATTCACGCTTGTGGTTCCGCCGCTGGATTTTACGATCAAAGCTATTTACGGAAATACAAGTGTTGAAGTATCGAAGTTCAAAGCTTATGTGGAAAGAACGATCGCCATTCCGGCCGGAGTGGACCCGAACAAAATAACGACAGGCGTCGTTGTGGGTCCGGATGGAAGTGTCCGCCACGTACCAACTAAGATCGTTAATATCGATGGCAAGTATTATGCTCAGATCAACAGCTTAACCAATAGTACGTACTCTGTTGTCTGGCATCCGGTCGAATTCCTTGATGTCGTGAACCATTGGGCGAAAGATGCGATTAACGATATGGGATCACGAATGATCATTGATGGTACGGGCAACGGTCTGTTTAGTCCAGATCGCGATATCACCCGAGCCGAGTTTGCAGCTATTCTCGTGCGCGGACTGGGACTGAAACTGGAAAATAACTCAACGGTGTTCTCTGATGTGAAGACGTCAGATTGGTCCAGCAGCGCGATCAACACGGCATACGCGTATCAGTTGATTAGCGGGTTTGAGGACAGTACGTTCCGGCCAAACGACAAAATTACCCGAGAACAGGCCATGACGATTCTCTCCAGAGCGATGGCGATTACTGGACTCAAGGAAACGCTGTCCGCCCGATCAGAGGATATAACACTTCATTCGTTTGAGGATGCGTCAAATGTATCTGGATGGGCGCAAAGCAGCGTTGCAGACAGCGTACAGGCCGGCCTCATATCTGGACGAAGCGCTAGTGAGCTTGCACCGAAGTCATTCATCAGCAGGGCTGAGGTTGCAACCATTATTCAAAGACTTTTGCAAAAATCAGGTCTGATCTAAGTAGAGATATCTCGTAGGTTTAATTTAACCTCCCTTCCCGGCAAGAGTTTCAATGTTGGGAGGGGAGGTTTTTTTTGAATTTGGTAAACAACCCGAACAGGCATAGGAATATATCTACAGCAAACAATGACAACGATTGCAGTCCACTGATCTAGTATTTTCCGATTTATTTTCTCTTTAATGAGTCCGGTCATTTAGAACGGATTTTTTTCTATGTTATAGGGCTTAAGGGGGCAAAATAGAACATTAGTTTGGAAGGATGTGGATATAAAAACTCGAAATATGTATATTAGTGTAATTTAAGAATTGTAGAAAGGAGAAATGATTCGATACATAATATTTCCGAATCAATAAAATATCTTTTACCTAAGATATATAGATAAAAGAATACAGAACTCTGTTACTCAAGTGAAGGGTAATGAAGTCATGTCAAAAGTTGATGGAGTGATACAATATGGAAATGTCTGAAGAATTAAATGACCCTTATCTGATAAGTAGAATATCCATTACTGAGAATGTCGATAATGCGCATTTATTAGAAGTGGAAGGAAGTTGCCCTTTATGTACAAGCTACTTGCTTATTGCCAAGGGTAAGCGCATGAATAAGAAGTATCAAATAGCACATATTTACCCGAACAGTCCAACGGCAGCTGAGGTAAAAGAACTCCAGGGACTTGAAAGACTCGGCAATAATTGTGAGGATTTCGAAAACAAAATTGCCTTATGTAAGGACTGTCATGGATACTATGACGATCACAAAACAAAGGAAGAATATTTGAATCTGATTAACATTAAGAAGAAATTGTTAAAGGCTGCAAAAGTAAAGATTTCAACTTCACATCAAGACTTAGAGGAAGAAATCGTTTTAGTAATAAATTCATTATCAGATATTGATTCTTCAACACTACAGAAAATGAAATTAGAGTACCAAGCTTTAAGAATATCTAGCAAAATTGAGGATACATATTTGATGCTTAAAATGAAGATAGAAACAAATGTTTGCATGTATTATAATTTCATAAAGGAAACATTCCAAAATTTGGACCAGTCAAAACAAATTAACTTTGAGCTAGTGGCCTCTGAAATTAGAACGAGCTTTTTGAAATGTGAAGAGGAAATGGAGAATAAAAGTGAGATTTTTGATGCTCTTGTAAAATGGATGAAGTCGAAATCAGTTGATTCCACAAATGAAGCGTGCGAAGCAGTAATATCGTATTTTGTTCAAAGTTGCGAGGTGTTCCATGAAATTGCCCAATAAGTTGTATAGTTATAAAGAGAGCACGATAAGTAAATTCCCTGTGATTTTAGATGCTATTGATAAAGGTAAGCCGTCGTCCATTTCTGAGTTATACATAGAGGTAATTGATAAAATGGAGGATTTAACTGAATTTTTAGAGGCTCTAGAATGTTTGTATGCGTTAGGGAAAATTGAGTACAGTCTTGTATCGAGGAGAGTTAATTATGTTATATGAAATTATATGTGAGGAGTTTAAGCAGCAGAGAGTTGAGTTCTTTCCTAACTTAAATACGGTTCTAGGGGATGACGTTGGGACTAACTCTATTGGTAAATCAACTTTCCTAATGATTATTGATTTTGCTTTTGGTGGTAAGGATTACGTTATGAAATCTTCAGAAATTCAAAGACATCTAGGAAATCATACCATTAAGTTTTGCTTTATATTTAATCAAGAAAAGTACTTTTTCTTAAGAGATACTGATGATTTGGAAACTGTGGTTGAATGTGACAATGAATATAATTTTGTCTCCAATTTAACGCTTACTCAATACTGCGAATTTTTAAAAGAGCAGTACAAAATTAATTTACCTGATATAAGATTTCGTGATACTGTTGGTAGATTTGCGCGAATTTATGGGAAAGAGAACTTGAACGAAAAGCGTCCCTTAGATATTGTTCATAGTGAACGCGCCGGGGCTCCGATTAATGCATTATTGAAATTATTTGGACTATATGATGTTATCGCAGAATTAGAGGCTGCTCTTAAGCAAAGAGAAGCAGAATTAAGTGCATTTAAGAGTGCACAAAAATTCAACCTTGTAGCATCTATTGGAAAACGAAAGTACAGTGCGAATATTAAAGAACTATCTGAGCTTGATACAGAAAAAGAGGGTATTTCTAAAGATTTGGATAATCAATTACTAGATTTAAACTCTGTAAAAGCTGAAGAATTAATAAAATTGAAACAGCGACTATCTGTTGCAAAAAGGCAAAAAAGTAGATACTATTCTCAATTCATACTTTTAGATGAGAATATAAAAGGGAATTCACCTTTAAGTTCTGAACGATTTGATGATTTATTGAGGTTCTTTCCTGATACTAATTTGCGGAGTATTGAAGAAGTTGAGAGATTCCATCACGAAATACGAAGTGTCTTAAGGGCAGAGTTGAAAGAAAAGAAAGAAGAGTTAAACCGACTACTTTCCATTTCGCAAAATGAAATTGATAATATTGAGTTTAATATCAAACAAATGATACAAACTCCAAATTTATCAAAGGTGATTTTAAAAAAATACTCAGAGCTACAAAAAAAGAGCGAAGTATTGGAAAGTGAAAATGCTGCATATTTAAAGCTAGATAGCCTTAAGACTTCAAGAGATGATACCAAAGTTAGAAGAGATCAAATGAGAAAAGAACAACTGTTACATTTACAAATGATTATTAATACTAAGATGCAGGAAATAAACGATTATATATACTCTGGAAAGAAAAAGCCCCCAATACTATCATTTGATAAAAACCAATACAACTTTGAAACGATTGATGATACGGGTACTGGCACTTCTTATAAAAACTTGATAGTGTATGACTTAAGTATTTTGGAGTTAACATCATTACCAGTTTTAATTCATGATTCTGTGGTCTTAAAGCAAATTGCGGATGAAGCTGTAGAAAAAATATTCAAAAAGTATAGAACTATTGATAAACAAATATTTATTTCATTTGATAAGAAAGCAGCATATACAAAAGAAAGCCAAAAGATTTTAAATGAAACAAAGATTTTGGAGCTTTCTCCAAATGGGAATGAGTTATTTGGTAAATCATGGAGTGACAAGTGAGTTACTTAAAAAGTAAAGACAGAAATAATTAGCAACAGTCATTTTTGTAAAAGGCTTAATTATGCAAAGATGCTGACATTAATTTGATCCTCTTATCGCATGTGGAGTGATGCACACTGTTGATGCGAAAGGTCTGATAAATCGGAGATATCTTGGTGGAAATAGTAAAAGGAAGTGAATAATCCCTTTTTTCATACCTTCTTGATTCAATACAGAAACATGCAGCTTCAAGCCTTTTCTTCTTTATGAGTGTCCGATATATAATTTAGGTAACGCGAATTTCCTGAAATCAAAGCTATGTCCAGAAGTATAGTAGGTACGTTGAAGTGGTATTGAACGATGAATGTTCATATACGTTGATAAATAATCTGGATGGATAATTTGATGATTGTTACGTACTCAGCAAATAACCCCTTACTGCTTGATTGAAGCAGTAAGGGGCTATTTGTACATGGTTCATTCGTTAAGTCAATGCATTAGTTGCTGTTTGAAAAAACAAGATCTGGACGCAGTGACTTGGGTTTTAAAAAATATGTATGTTACATATCTTTACTGTGGGGAGGAGGAATCTATATATGATTATTCCAAAAGGGTTCATGGATGTTCTTGATAAAGATATGTATCTTTCTGGGATCGTAAGGTCAACAGTCTCTCGTTTTGATGTAATCATACAAGAAAGTAAATTTGAGTTTTTCCCGGAGTACACGAAGCATGATACTTCACATGTAGAAGCCGTTCTAGAAAACGCCAAGAATCTAATCGGTGAAAGCCTTTGTCTTCTAAATGTTAAAGATATTACAGTTTTAATACTGTCCATTTTGGTACATGATCTTGGTATGCATCTTACCTTTGAAGGATTCAATAGATTTCTCGAAAAAGGCAAAGAAGATGTAATCAAGGGAATTGACAATCTAACGTGGGAGGAGGAATGGAGTAAGTATCTTCGGGAATCCAAGAAATGGAGTGGGAAAAAGCGACAAGAGATTTTCGGCAAAAAAACGCTACTGCTAAAAGAACCTTCTAAAGATAAAAATGAACATTCTAAAACCGATAAAATATTTATTGGAGAGTTCATTCGCCGCCATCATCCGAGAATGGCTCATGAGATTGTATTATCAGGCTTCCCATTGGTGAATGAGAATAATTCACCTTTTGCAGTTGACTTGGAGTTTGAAATAAAGGATATTATAGGACTAATTAGTCGAAGTCATGGGATGGACTTACGTTCTACATTCTCCTATTTGTTAGAAAAGCATCACGATTGTCGTACGCCCTATAATATCAAAGTAATTTATCTTATGGTCGTTTTAAGGATCTCCGACTACCTTCATATCACCCCCGATCGCGCTCCAGCTATAAGCTTACAGATCTCATCGTTTTCCAGCCCCGCATCTATATTAGAATGGGACATTCATCAGACGATTAAAGATATGAACCAGAATCATGAAGATCCTGAGACTCTTTTTGTAAACGCCAGACCCAATAACAGTAGTGAGTTTCTTAAAATAAAATCTTTACTAAAAGATATCCAAAATGAATTGGATTTAAGTTGGGCTATTATTGGGGAGGTTTATGGAAGGTATAAAGAATTAAACAAATTGACAATTTCTATACGAAGAATACGGTCAAATCTTGAAAACAAAAAGTACACAAATTCTCTGCCATATCTTCCTGATAAGGTAATGTTTGGTAGTGAGCCAGAGGCTATTAAGCTATTGGTATCGCCCTTGTATGGTGGGAAATTGAGTTACGGAGTGAGAGAACTTATCCAAAATGCAGTTGATGCATGTAGGGAGCTTGAATATCTCTGCAAAGCAAAGTCAGAGAAAAGCGAATACAAATCCAAAATTAAAGTAAGTATCTACCAAATGGATTCGGACTATTTTTTCCAAATCGAAGATAATGGCATCGGTATGTCAGCGGAAGTTATAATTCATTATTTTTTGAAAGCTGGAGCATCTTATAGAAACAATAATGATTGGAAAACGAATTTTACATTGGATGGAAATACTCAAATTGCCCGAAGTGGTCGATTTGGGGTAGGGGCATTGGCGGCTTTCTTATTAGGTGATCAAATTGAGGTCACTACGAAAAGTATTGACTCGGAATTAGGATACTCTTTTACGGCAAGTTTGGACGATGTGCAGATTGAAGTGAGTAATACTATTGATTGTTCAGTGGGGACTAAGATAAGGATCAAGCTTAATGAACAGTCATTATTAGAATTAAAGGAACAGATTGAAAGCGATTATCGATCGCATAGTAGTGAACCAGCATGGTTTGCATGGTATTTGTTAAATAAACCTGATATTCAATATGAATTCCCTGATGACTGGGGACGAGATGGTTTCAATAAGTATCACACAGTCGTTAGCATAGATAATTGGAAACAAATTAAAATTCCAGAGTTCGGTGTAGTCTTATGGACGTTCGGAGGGGTTACATCAGAGCAGTTCTTTCAATCACCTTTACTTTGTAATGGAATCATCATTCCTTATGGGTATACTAGCCGATATCCCTTTTATAACTCTTACCCTTCGATGAATAATAAGCCCTCAATTATGGTACTTGATTATGAGGGATCTATGCCGCTCACATTAACGAGGGATAAGTTGGGAGGAGATGGTGAACTACCATTTGAAAAAGAACTATCTCAAAGCTTGATTTTAGATATGCTGGCAAAGCTTTTGAAATTAAAGATGGATACTATTAAGTTAGGCAGGGATATAACATGTTTCAGTCACCCTATTCTAAGATCTGAGAAAATGGTGGATGTTAGAGAGGAGAGCTTGATAGGAGAAGGATCACTCGTGTTGTCAAAAACAGGGTATTGTCTTCCTTATATCCGTAATATTAGAAAGCTGAAAACAAATAAAATTGTTCAAATATGGCCTAAATCTTCACAAGAATTATCCTTTAATATTTGGTCTTATCTAGAACATGTGATGATCTCGAGTTATTCGCTATCGCATTCGAACGAATTGTTAAAAAATGAACTTTATCAAGTAAGCTTTATACACGATTTCAGAATATCTTCCAAAAGAATCTATCTTCCAAAGCAACTTGGGGTAGCTTTAATTGATGGAGAAATTAAAATGAGAAAGGACATTTGGGGTAAGTTGGAAATTGAAAAAGAGCTTGAGAGCATGGTCTGTATTGCTATGAATAATCCACCCCCGGCAACAATTGATGATTCTTTTTTTGAAAGCGAAGATGGGGTGAAAGTAGATACCCTTATTGAGATATTTATAACACCAAAAAAATTTAGAAAATACAATAAACGTGATAAGGAGAAGATTGCAGCATTAAATAAATATGTTGAAGAAGCTTTAGATAGTTGCTTTGCAGATGGAGTTTTTATTCCATACGAATTAAAGGAGAGAAGGGGGAAATTCCCACAAGCTTTTGAATATTTATCGGAGTATATCTAGATTTATTTATAAAAGCTATATTCGTGCGGATACGTCCCGCATATAAAGACTAAGAATTCTGCTTTCAATGTGTTGACCCTGCTTACTCCACACATGTCCAGTGTCTAATATTGATGGTTCTGAAACAATAATTGAGATGTGACAGTATCGCGCAGATACATTATTATAGTGATTTTGTACACGTAGGCTCATTACTCTCCTGGTGTTGGATTAGCTGCGTCCTCGGTTACAGACGATATCGTTGATCCGTAGCTTGAATCCTAATATGGATAATTATATCGCATGTAGTCGTTAATAAAGAAATTTTTTGGAGCCGTGTAGCTGAGAAAATTGCTAAACGGCTTTTTATCATTGCTATATACAGCACGACTGTATATACTACAACTATACAGCATGACTATATACAGTTTAACGATATATTTTCTGTGAATAAGGAGGGGAAACATGGGGAGAGATAAACATTTACCGCTTACGGAAACGGTGTATTATATTTTGTTAGCCTTGATAGAACCGGCGCACGGTTATTTGATCATGCAAAAGGTGGAGGAGCTAAGCGGAGGACAAGTAAGAATGGCGGCTGGGACGCTTTATGGAGCGATTGAGAATATGTTGAAGCAGAAATTTATAGAGCCTGTCCGAAGTGAAGACAGTCGCCGAAAGGTTTATGCCATTACAGAAAAAGGAATGGAAATTTTGCGCCTCGATTTTGAACGAATGGATCATATGATTAAGGTCACGAAGGATACGTTGAGATAAGGACGGGGATCGAAATGAGAAAATTCAAGTTCTTTACTAGTTTTGACAAAGAAGAAAAATGGTTAGGTGAAATGGCCAAACAAGGTTATAAATTCACGAAAAAATCATTCTGGTATGAATTTGAACCCGCCACAACTACAGATACTACTATAAAAATGGATTACCGGACATTTAAAAAGCAGGAGGATTTTGAAGATTATTGTGCCCTTTTTGAAGACAGCGGATGGGAACATATCACAGGAACAAAACGTTCGGGATATCAATATTTTAAGAAGACAATCGAAAAGGGAAATGAAGATATTTTTTCAGATACTGTTTCCAAAGCTGGTCGATATAAACGGTTATCTGATATGTGGATGTCGTTGGTATCTTTACTCACCCCAATTTTTATAGTACTCGTCTTTACTAACTCTATTGATGGAGAAGCTCTTCTCAATCCCAAACTATTGTATTATACACCGGGACTATGGGAAAAAACCGGAGCAGAATTTTGGAAGGCATTTCTCTTTGAAACGCCATTTGCATTTTTTAGAGGGTTTTCCTGGGTGCTCATTCTGATGATGATTTTTTTATATCTTATCTTTTCAATCAAAGCGAATGTGCAATACCAGAAAACGCAAAGAGATTAACCTAGCTTGAAGCGCTCGAAAGACGGGAATGGAAAATCCGACGTGTTCCGAGCGCTTTCAGCTCATCTATTCAATGTTGTTACAGCTCAAGCTTCGCAATAGATTGTACAGCATTCGGTATGGCGCTCTTTGCGAGCTGTGGAATATTTGTGCCCTGAGCCCGTACCACTTGAACATTCTCAATGCCAATAAATGCTAAGACTTGACGTAAATAAGGTTCAACAAAATCCCATTCTTTCCATACCCCTTCAGTAAACACACCCCCTGAAGCCACGACTAAGACAGCTTTTTTATCTTTTGCCAGTCCTAGAACTCCTGTTTCTGTATAGGTGAAAGTCTTACCAGGACGAACTACAAGATCAAGCCAGGCTTTGAGCACAGACGGAATGCCGAAGTTCCACATCGGAGTCGCAATGACTAAGAGATCTGATTCCAAAAGCTCCTCAGTCAATTGATCCGATAGGCGGGCAGATTCTTTATTGGCCTCTATCTCCTCTGGAATTTTTGAAGCAATAACTTTTAAGGTTTTGTCATCTAAGTGAGGGAGAGGGTCTTTTGCAAGGTCACGGTATACAAACTTAGCTTCTGGAAATTCCTCTTTAAGCCGTGTAGATAGCTTGTCCGTTACCGTGCGACTGGCGGATACAGCCTCTCTTGGGCTCACTTCAATGATGAGAATCTGTTTCATAGGATTACTTCCTTTCATTGTTTATGCTTTTCCTTGTTTAGTACGAATTAGAATATATATTGAATGTTTATATACAACAAGAAGGCACTTTAACCTTCGTAACTAACATGGGGGTTAGCTATGAAGAATACTAATGAAATGTATGATCCATTTTTAAAATTACATAATTAGGGAATAAATAACTTGACAATATGTAGTCATATTAACTTTAATACAATTCTTTATAGTATCTAATCCTATTAGATCGTCCGAGTACGTGTATAAAAACGAGAAGACACTGTAGCATTTGTAACTAACACGGGGGTTTGCTATGGAAAATAATAATGAGAACAATGATATTGATCTGGTATTCGTCTGCGGGTATAAGGACCCTGCGGCTGTTCGAGAGCTTCTGACAAAAATCGGTGATAGATGGAGTATCCTTCTGATTCTGTCCCTTTCCAAATTACACGGAAATCGTGCCCGGTTTTCGACTTTGGAAAAATCCATTCCTGGAATTTCTCAAAGAATGCTTACGCTGACTTTACGGAATTTGGAGCGCGATGGGCTGATTGTAAGAGAGGTTTTTCCTGAAGTTCCACCCCGTGTGGAATATGAACTCACTAGTCTTGGGGTGAGCTTGATTCGCCCATTAGAAGGTCTAATTGAGTGGGTAACGACTAATTGGGAAGAAGTTATACAAGCGCAATCTCGTTTCGATTCAAGATAATACGGTGATTGCGATTTAGTTAACAATGATATGTTAGTGAAAAATACTTGTGATTGAGGAGAATAAACATGGAAAAACAACCTGTTGGATTTGAAAATGCCGCACCATTTTTTAATATTGTTATGGATGGACTTGCGGGTGTAGTTGATGGGGAACACTTTTGGGATGCTGTTGCAGAGGATGCAGTATTCGATTTCTTATACAACTTTCCTGGGTTTCCAAACAGAATGGAAGGGCGCTCGACATATATGAATTGGTTCAGTAATTATGGTATGAAGTTGAAAAGTGCCGATAATCTTAGGGTCTACAAGGTTCAGGGGGAAAATATGATTGTGATGGAATATGAGGTTCATGGAATTGAACCATACTCAGGTAAAGCTTACGATAATAGATTCTGCTCTATAGTTACGATTAAAGATCGCAAAATTGTTTATTGGCGGGACTATATGGATTCACTTGCCGTTGCGCAGTTGAGCAGCAATTAATGGGGAGATAATTGGCAGCCACGTACGTAATTCCTTAATAGAGACACAGTTACCTGCCAATTTAAGTCCGAATGTTTTCAGCATTCGGACTTTGTAATGTAAGAAAAAATACACAACATTATCAAATTCCCCATTGAAAAAATTGGAAACTAAACCTATACTCAAAATATCTTACACAAGGGAGAGATGCAGTATGAAAAGTCTATTTGTCTATCTTCAAGAGGGAAATAAACAAATCTAAACTACGGAAGTTACATTTATACGATAATAATGTGCTTCCGTGGTTCACATAACATGGAGGTATAACAAGTTGAGTACAAATAATTGGGAATCTTTTTTTGACGATCATGCCCCTCATTACATGAATAATAGTTTTGCCAAGAATACGATTTCGGAAGTTGATTTTGTGATTGAAGAATTGAAACTTTCGGAAGGAAGTAGCATCCTTGATGTAGGGTGTGGCACAGGAAGACATTCTATCGAACTTGCAAAACGTGGATACGAGGTCACAGGAGTCGATATATCATCAGGCATGCTTTTGGAAGCCAAAAAAATGGCTACAGAAGTCAGTGTGAGTGTTGAATGGATTCATTGTGATGCGGCGAGATATACCCCAACAAAGACATTCGATGCGGTTATTTGTCTTTGCGAGGGGGCATTTGGTTTAGTTGGCAAGGATGATGAGCCTATCGAACATGATTTGGCGATTCTTAAAAATATCTCTGACGCATTGAAGCCAAAGGGACGATTTATTCTTTCAACCTTGAATGCCTACGCAAAAATTCGCAACCTTACTCAAGAGGACGTTGATGCCGGAAGGTTTAACCCTGTGACAATGGTAGAACATTATATGGATGAATGGAATTTACCAGAAGGAAAGAAACAGGTTGAGGTTAAGGAACGAAGATACCTCCCATTTGAATTGAGACAGATGTGTAATCAAGTGGGCCTGAGGGTTGAGAACATTTGGGGCGGCACAGCAGGTGCTTGGAAGCGTCAAAGTATTAGCTTGGATGAGATGGAAGTCATGGTCATAGCTTCGAAAGAATAAGATTACAGGGATTGCTCTTATAGGGCAATCCCTTATTATCGTTTCAAAGATAGTGCAGAAACCAATCCTACGGAAACATGTATTTTTAAGGACAAATTGGCGACAAAAACCGTCACCCAACATATGATAGAACCGAACAGATCATCCTACAATGTGGAGGGGCCTACATTTAAAAGCTTCTTCTTATACTCCCGCCCTAAGTCCACAAACACAAGAAGAGGCTTAACATTTTCCCCATAAAATTTTCATTTTCCAACGTGAATACTACCAGCCCCCCACGCCTGCTATTCCGTAACAAAATACGCGGGGTAGTCTTCAGAATCACTCTGGATGCAATCCAGCAGCCGAGGCCTGCGACGGATATACTAAGCGAAGCGAGTAGAGAGATTCCAGTCCAGTTCATAAGGAGCGGCAGCTTGACAATACCGTATGAAGACAGCAGTCCGCGCAAGAGATGAGGCAGGAGATAATTACCACATAAAATCCCCAATCCAGCACCTATGACAGATAGGCCCACAATCCCCCAGGTTACAGCTCCGCGTATTGTATTTGAAGTCAGGCCAATGGATTAGACCTGATCCATTGGCCTTTGGAGAATACTTGATTTTTATGCATGGCCAGAAAATATAGCAGTTCGAATTCTTTGGCCGACAAAGAGATTTCCTCACCACCCAGAGTAGCTTTATATGCCTTTTTGTCCATGGTAAGCGAAGCAAGAGTAAGCACCTCATTCTGCCGGGTCTGGGTCTCCATGCCATCAATTCTGCGCAGATGGGCCTGAATTCTTGCTACTAACTCGTTCAACGAAAAAGGTTTGGTCATATAATCATCTGCGCCGAATCCAAGTCCCAGCACTTTGTCTGTATCACTGCCTCGGGCGCTCAAGATGAGAATTGGACTGCGAGTGATGTCCCGGATCTGCTGACACAGCTCGATTCCGTTAACATCGGGCAGCATAATATCCAGGATGATGAAATCAGGGTTTAACGATTCAACGAGCTGCAAACCCGTCGGTAGAAGAAGGGATTTTGAATATTTAACTATAAAGAGATAGAATATGCAGATGGGACAGCATGGTTCGAGGGAGCTACGGTGCACCATCGCTATCTTGTTACCTTGTCCGCGTCATTTACTTCGTATACTTTTAGGAGGTTTCCAGTGTCACCGAGAAATGTAGAGAAAGATCAACAGTTAAGAGAATTGAGACGGGAGCATATTCTGGATTGCTCTCTTCAGGTGATTGCCAGACGGGGAATTGATTCCGCCAGTGTGAAAGATATCGCCATAGAAGCCGGACTCAGCGTCGGCAACGTGTACAATTATTTTAAATCGAAGGAAGATATATTCAGTGCGGTGCTGCAGCGGGGGCAGATCGATTATGGCCGCCAAATATCCAATCAAGCTGCACTAGCTATGGATGCGCGGGAAAAGCTTCATCTCATTTGTGAGAGCTGGATCGCCACACCTGAGAACTGGGCGTTTACGATCATGCTGCAAAGCATTCGGACGAACGAAACGGTGAATCCGCAGCTACGGGAAGCGGCTACACGCAGATTTACTGCGAACTTGGAGCCGATGGCCGAGATTATGCGGCAGGGACAGCACGCCGGGGTCATTATCGAGGGTGATCCGAAGGAGCTTGCGTTCTATTTTGTCAGCTTGATTCAAGGCTTAACGTTGCAATTGGCGCCCGGCTATGAAATTCCGGTCAAGATTCAAGCTGCTAGGATCGTAACATTATTTAGCATGCCTAAGAAATGATTGGAAAAAATAGTTTGACAAGTGATTTAAGTCATTGCTATTATAACAGGTAACAAAACGAATACATATTCAGTTTGTGGATGGTAAATTGAATATTGTCCAATCGACCAGACAACCGGAGATTGACGGGACAATACTGCCTGCAGGAATGCAGCAGAATGTACCGTGGCATCTCTTTTTTTTATGCTTAATACCGAGTAATCAAGTGAGAAAAGTTTTATTAAATCAAATGATGGGGGAATGGGAGATGAAATTATTCAAAGTTTGGGCAGTTATTCTATTGATAGCGGTACTGACGGTGGGATGCGCCAACACAGAAAAAAGCGGAAGTGAAGCAGCCAAAGAAAACAAAGAAACTAAAGAAACCAATAAGTATGAGGGATTGACCGTGAAGCTCGGCGTTCAGGGCAGCGGAGGACTTTGGGGCAAAGCACGGGAGGAGAAATGGTTTGAAGATGAGTTTGGGAAGCTTGGTGTGAAGGTCGAATGGGCAGAGTTCCAAAGCGGACCTCCGATGACGGAAGCAATAGCTTCTAACCATCTTGATTTTGCCGGTCTTGGTAACATGCCGATCATTGCCGCCCAGGCAGCGGATATTCCATTCAAGGTTATTTCGCAATTGCTCGAAGGAAAGAACAACGTTGCGATCATCACTCCGACCAGCAGCGCGCTTAAAACGATTAATGATTTGAAAGGTAAAAAGATAGCGGTAGCCAAAGGGAGCAATGCTTATAACTTCCTCTACCGTGGTTTGGCCGAAGCCGGCATTAAAGACTCCGATGTCGAGATTATTCAGCTTCAGCCGGATGAAGCGCAGCCGGCATTCGAGTCGGGTGGCGTAGACGCATGGGCGACCTGGGACCCTTATATTACGCTTAATACGTTGACGGGCAAAGCCAAAGTGCTGACGGACGGCGAGCAGTTGGGAGTATTGTCCCCGTCTTTCCAGATTGTACGTAAAGAGTTTGCTGAGAAATATCCGGAGCTCGTCACCCTTTACCTGAAAGTATTCGAGAAAACCCGGCTATGGGAAGAGCAGAACCTGGACGAAGCGTTGAACCGTTATGCAACAGAACGGAAGGTACCGGTTGAGGTGATCAAAGGAACACAGGTACGTTCCAAAATAATCAATATACCTGTAAGTGACGAGATCATAGCCGAGCAGCAGAAAACGGCTGACTTCCAGTACGAGATTGGAAATATTCGCAAGAAGATTAACGTATCCGAGGTATTCGACAATCAATACTTGAAAGAAGCGTTGAAATAAAGGGTGTTTAAATGATTTAAAAAGCGGATAACAACTAGAAAAGTTATATAAGACAAACAAAAGAAAATAACAAAAAGCGAGAAGGAACGAAGGAGGAAGTTTGGAACTGTAGGAGCGAAGCGATCGCCTTTGTCTCCGGATTTCAACCGCAAACAGCGGTACAATTGAAAGAAATCTGGAGACAACAGCGGCCGGAAGTCCAAACATTCCACCGTAGTGACGATCGAGTCTTACGTTAGGATCTTAAGTTCGTCTTATATAGATAAGCGGAGCAAAAATGGAACGAGGTGATGGTTATGGAGAATGCGGCTGCAACGACGCTTGTAAAGGAGAAGACGAAGGCACCTGGGAGATTGAAGCGGCGGCGATCCGTGCAGATTACCAATATAGCGTTGGGGGTTATGCTGCCGATTGCAACGGTTGTGATCTGGGAGATTGCTGCTGCTATGGGAAAATTGAATCCGATTCTATTGCCTGCTCCTAGTAAAATCGTGGAGGAATTCGTCAGTCTGACGTCTTCCGGCGAGTTGTTACATCATCTTGGTATCTCAGCATGGCGAGCACTGCTTGGCTTCTTGCTGGGCGGAGGATTGGGTCTTACGGCCGGCATTTGGGTAGGCTTTTCCTACAAAACAGAACGGCTGCTCGATCCACTGCTACAAATGCTGCGTACGCTGCCTCATCTCGCGATTGCGCCGTTGTTCATTTTATGGTTCGGCTTTGGTGAAGCGTCGAAAGTGCTGCTGATCGCCAAAGGGACGTTTTTTCCGCTCTACGTCAATACGTTTCTTGGCATTCGTTCGGTGGATAGCAAGCTGTTCGAAGTCGGCCGGGTCCTTCAATTCAGCAAATGGAACATGATCACGAAGCTGGTCGTGCCCGCTGCCATGCCGAACATTTTGCTTGGAGTAAGGTTGTCGGTTGGGGTTGCCTGGCTGGTGCTGGTGGTTGCAGAAATGATGGGCTCTAGCTCTGGTATTGGTTTCTTGATCAATGATGCCAGATCATTCTCACTGACTTCTGTCGTATTCGTCGGAATTATAGTATTTGCCATTGTCGGCAAGCTAACGGATTCATTGGTGAAGCTGCTAGAACGCCGGTTGCTGCGCTGGCAGGACAGCTATAAAGGAGACGGGAAGCTATGAGTGGGCAAGTATTAGATGAGAAAGGATCGCGCTCACCGGAGGAAGGCTGGCTCCGGGTGATTCCGAGGTCGCTCCATGGCTGGCTTGTGCCGGTTGCCATCGCAATCGTCTGGGAAGCAGTCGGCCGGCTTGGTCTTGTACCTGCATCTATGCTACCCACACCGAGTGCCATTGTGAAACAGTTTGTGGAGCTTATCGCCAGCGGCGAACTCTATAAGCATATGAGCATCAGCTTTTATCGGGCACTAGTCGGCTTTTTTCTGGGCGCTGGGACGGGATTACTGCTTGGCTTGTTGACTGGTTTGAATAAAATCGCCGAAAAAACGCTCGATCCGTCGCTACAGATGATGTGGACGATCCCGCTGCTGTCGCTGATTCCGCTGTTTATATTGTGGTTTGGGATTGGTGAGTTTTCCAAAATATTAATTATCTCGCTGGGGGCCTTTTTTCCTGTCTATGTCAATACGTTTCTTGGCATCCGCAGTGTGGATTTGAAGCTGTTTGAAGTCGCACGTACCCTTCAGTATTCGCGGTTGCAGTTGATTACGAAGCTGATCATCCCGTCTGCGCTGCCGAATATCTTACTCGGTATCAGGCTGTCGCTTGGTATTGCCTGGCTGGTTCTTGTCGTGGCGGAGATGATGGGTACGAGCGCCGGCATCGGTTATATGATTCAGGACGCAAGAGCGTATATGAGAACGGATGTTGTATTTGTGGGCATCATCATTTTCGCTATCATTGGTAAAATATCTGATTCAGGTGTGCGGCTGCTGGAGAAGCGCTGGCTGCGCTGGCGTGACACGTTCAAAGGGTGACGAACACCAAGGCGGGAGGGACTTACGATGGGCAAAAGAGAGGGGCAGCTTCATTTAGGCGCCTTCATCTATTATAGCGGACATCATCATTATGGCTGGCGGCATCCGGAATCCGGGGCAGAAGGGCTATTTGACTTTAAGTTTTATAAAAAGTTGGCGCAAACCGCCGAACGTGGCAAGTTCGATATGATGTTTCTAGCTGATCTACTCTATGTCCGCGGCGTCGAAGATTCGGCTTCCGGCATGCTGGAGCCGGTTCAACTGCTTGCAGCATTGTCGACGGTGACGGAGAAGCTTGGATTGACGGCGACCGTATCGACAACATATAACGAGCCGTACAACGTTGCAAGGAAGTTTGCGTCGCTCGATCATCTCAGCGAAGGGCGTGCGGGTTGGAATATCGTAACGTCGCAGCTGGATGTTGAAGCTTACAACTATGGCAAGGATAAACACCCGGAGCATGGTCTCCGCTATGAGATGGCACGAGAATTCGTCGAGGTCGTCACTAGGCTCTGGGATACCTGGGAGGATCAAGCGCTTGTCATCGACCGCAAGGCAGGGATTTTCGCTGACGGATCGAAGATCAAAGAAGTGGAATACAAGGGGCAATGGTATTCGACGAATGGGGCGCTTAACGTCCCCCGTCCACCACAAGGTTATCCTGTGCTAATCCAGGCGGGTTCCTCCGCTCCGGGGCAGGATTTCGCCGCTGCTTTCGGAGAAGTCATCTTTACCGCGCAGCAATCGCTGGGAGCGGCTCAGGCATTCTATGCTAGTGTTAAAGGCAAGCTTGTGGCGAATGGCAGGCAGCAGGATAGTATGAAAATCATGCCTGGCCTCTCACCGATCATTGGGGCGACGGAGGCGGAAGCAGAGCGGAAATACAAGGAGCTTCAGGATCTGATTCCGCCCAGCATAATTGTCGGTGCGCTGTCTTCCGTACTCAATTTTGACCTCTCTGGTTATCCGATTGAAGGGGAGCTGCCGGACATTCCCGACCCTGTTGAAGCAACTAACGGTATGAAAAGCCGCGTGCAGCTCATTATGGACATGGCACGCAAAGAGCGCCTTTCGATTCAGGAGCTGGGAGGACGTCTGCTTGGCGCCCGGGGACATATGCAGTTTGTGGGGACCTATGAGCAATTGGCTGATTTTATGCAGCATTGGTTCGAGGAGTATGGCTGCGATGGCTTTAACATTATGCCGCCGGTGTTGCCAGGCAATCTGGATGAATTCGTCGACCATGTTGTGCCCATTCTTCAGGAGCGGGGGTTGTTCCGGAGCGAATATACCGGGAGCACACTGCGCGAGCATCTTGGGCTGGAGCGGCCAGGTCTTCGCCATTTTCAAGCTAGCCATGAACGGGGAACAGAATCCGCTATAACAGCTGCGACTTGAGAAAACGACCGGCTTTAAGGTGGTTGCAGCTACTCGGATCTCGACGCTCGCTGCGACGTCTAATAACTCATTTTGGTCCTGTAGGTTCTCTCTTTCTAGAGAGGGCCTATTTTTGGTTTAGGCTTATCCAGTGGCCTGCATACCGTGAATTCTGTGCGTGGATATTCGGTGTTTATCCATTAGCTGATTATTTATCCTGTCGTGTAGCTAGGTAATGAGCGGGCGAATCTCCGAATGCGCGTCGGAACATAGCGATAAAATTACTAGGAGAAGCATATCCCAACGCATCGGCGATCATTCCGATTGAATCCCCACGTGCTAGCATTTCCAATGCATGTGTCAAACGGGCCTGTTGACGCCACTGAGCGAATGTTAAGCCTGTATCCGCCAAGATCAATCGCCGCAATGTGCGCGGTGAAAGCGAGGCCCAGGTCGCCCACTCATCAAGCGTTCGAGTATCCTCAGGAGTTTTTAATATCTCATTAGTGATCTTCAGAAGACGTGAATCGGTGGGCAGGGGTAAGTGCAAGGGCTCTAATGGTGCTCGAACGATTTCGTCCAGCAGCACGGCGACGATCCGTTCCTGTTGCGGTTCCAAGAAGTCCTGATCATACCAGGACACAGCCCGACGTACTAAAGCGTACATAAGCTCCGAAGTAGCGATTACACAAGGCTTCAACGGCAACTCGTGACTGATACTGGGGAGGACAAGCACGCTCCATCCGCTCATCGCACCACTGATACTGACTTTATGCCGCACACCCGGTGGTATCCAGCCTGCGCGATGCGGAGGGAGCAGCCAAGACCCTTGCGCGGTGCGAACATGAATAAGGCCGCTTTCTACACAAAAGAGTTGTCCTCGCTTATGGCTATGCCAGGCATATTCTCGTGTGCCTAGCCGGAAATCATGGCCTGGGTCTTCATTGCCCCAAAAAGCGATCAAAGACGGACCCTCCAATAGATCAGTATAATCAATAGTCTTATTTCCCATGTTAGTTATTCCTTTCGTGGCCATTTCTCATTATATTTTGTCCGAATAACGTTATCATGCCTCTTCATTCCCATTGTAAGATAATAAATGAAAAAGGTCTATTAAGGCTTACGACATTATGAGAGGTGAATCTGATGAACTCCGTATCTTCTACAAGCACACCCGTCAGCACAACAGGACTGCTGCGGCCCGGCGTTCCCGCCTGGATCGCCTCCGCAGTTGCTTGCGTTTGCGCATTTATGGTTGTGATGGACAGCTCTATCGTAAATGTCGCTTTATCAGCGATGAGTAATGATCTTGGTCTCTCGGCGACGGATCAACAATGGGTTGTGGACATTTATTTGCTGGTGCTAGGTGGCTTTATGCTGCTTGCCTCCCGAGCTAGCGACATTTATGGAAGAAAAGTCATTCTGCAAACCGCTCTGGTGCTGTTCACTGGCGCAAGCTTGGTCGGCGGTTATGCTACAAATGGCGCTATGCTATTGGCTGCTCGAGCCGTTCAAGGCTTTGGAGGCGCGGCGCTGGCGACGTCCACGCTTGCTGTCATCGTTGCCTCCTATCCAAAAGGGGCCAAACAGAAACGAGCCATCTCCATGTGGGCTGCTTCTTCGTCACTTGCTTCTGCTTTTGGTGTCATTATCGGCGGTATATTAACCAGCTTCGCCAGTTGGCGCTGGGTCATGTTCGTCAATGTACCGATCGGCGTTGCACTTAGTTTTATCGTTGCGTTCAGTCTCAGACCCAAGCTGAAAGATACGAGACGTGAGAAGTTAGATGTTCCTGGCGCGGTCGCAATCACACTGGCCATCGCCGCCTTCATTTACGGAATTACGCAGAGCGTCGATCAAGGCTGGGGTTCGCCGGTAGTACTTTGGACACTTGGAGCATCGCTGTTCTTGCTTGCAATATTCATTTGGCTAGAGCAACGTTCCAAGCAGCCTCTGATTCCGCTCCAGATCTTCCGCCATCGAAATGTGCCGATCGGTATAATCATGGTACTCGGACTAGGAGCAACCTTAACAGCAAATATGTACTTTCTCTCCCTTACGTTGCAAAATATTGAAGGAAATAGCCCGTTTGCTACTGGGCTTGCCTTGTTGCCGATGGCGATTACGCTTGCGATTGCCGCTATCGTTTCTCGTCGCCTGGAGGCTGCGGGGATCCGTAAGCTGCCATTTATCGGTGGCCTACTGGCTACAGCTGGATTTGTATGGTTGCATGGGTTGCCGATTCATCCCAATTACGTTACCCAGTTGCTATTCCCAAGTCTACTCATTGGTGCCGGTCTGGGGCTGATGCTGATGACGGCTACTCATGCCGTACTAGCAGGCATTCCATCCCAAGATTCCGGCGTCGCTGCAGGGCTGCAAAATACAGCCCGTCAACTCGGCGGCGCGATCGGAATTGCAGTTCTCGTAACTATTGCGAACACAGCGGCAGGGGGACCAGCAACTACCGATGGCATAACCGCTGCATCTCAGTTAACTGGATATCACGCGGCTTTCCTGGCGAGTGGAGGAATCAGCGCTCTTTCGGCGTTTGCTTCATTATTTTTGCTGCGCCATACCGACTAGAACAGCATTTTCGTATGGGAAATATGTAATCTACTCCTGTTGATTGAATTTATAAGCGCCTGTTCTCTCATTAACTATGAGGGACAGGCGTTTTCTCTGATATTTCAAGAACGTTCTGCCCTAAACGGATAGAATTGCTATTACCGCCCGAAAATACAGGGGAAGGCAGACCCTCGAAATCGAATCGAGTCATGCTCAATGGAATGCTGTGGAAAGTAAAAACAGGCGCTCCTTGGCGTGATTTACCTGATCGATTTGGTCCTTGGAAAACCTTGTACTCTCGATTCCGTTTGTGGAGCAATGCAGACCTTTTTGAAAAGATATTTGAGTTCTAGCGATGCGGACTTGCAGGATGTCTCTCTAGACAGCACTTCCTGTAAAGCGCATCAGCACGCAGCAGGGGCTAAAAAGGGACTGGAAACGTCGAAACAAACCAAGAAATCGGGCTTTCCCGTGGTGGACGAAATACCAAAATCCACGCCGTAGTGGACGCGCTGGATCATCCGGTTCGCCTACTTACTTTTTACGGCTGGCAATATAAATGACTGTACGGTAGTTATTGAAGTCTTGTCAGGCGTAACGTTGTCCGAAAGTGCTGTTTTAGCCGATAAAGCCTATGGAACTCTGGACGTTCGAGATAGAATCTCTGCATAACAATTTGCCTGCTGTGATAGAATTGAGAGAAATTGCTTTTAGTCTATACTGGAAGGGAAATTGCTGATGAAATCTTTGTCCTATAACAGGGGTTATATGGCCGTGAGTGTTGCTCTGATCTATGTCTGCATTCAAATGCTTCCCGATGCGCCTGCAGCCCGGTGGGCGGCGATCGGAATATGTCTCTTGTATGTCGCAGGGCTAGGCGCCGTTTTTAAGCTCTCTTCGCTACGCGCCCTGTCTCTGGTGTTTGCCTTGCTATATGGTTCGGCGCTCGCTTACGGTTTTTTCTTCAAGGATCAGTTTTCCCTACTCTTAATCCTACAGGGGTTTCTTACCAGCTTTATTGCCCTTAAGCTGCCGGACTTGCTTTCTGCACTAGAAGCAGGGACTTTCCTGATGATTACCTTTGTCCTGCTCGTTTATGTTCAAGACTATACATGGGTGTCGCTACTTCGGCAGGAACTGTTTATTCATATCGGTTTGTACGCTTTGATGCGCACGGTTCGGATCAACCGGGGTCGGGATATTGAAAGGATGGAGCATGCAGAAGAACAGCGTCGTAATGCGGAGGAGCTAACTGTTGTCCACGCCGAACTTGCGCAGACGCATGACCAGCTTCGGCGGGCGCACGAGGAACTTGAGCGGGCGACGCTGCAGTCGCTGCGTTATGCGGTGCTCGAAGAACGGAGCCGGATCGCCCGGGATATTCACGACAGTATCGGGCATCGGCTGACGTCTGTCATTGTGCAGCTCCAGGCCTTGCCTTACGTGCTGAGAAACGATGAAGCTAAGTCGGCGGAAATCGTGAAAAATGTGCTAGGGGTCGCACGCAGCTGTCTGCAGGAGGTACGCACGGTCGTGCACAATATGAGCGTGGATGAGACCGGGGCAGGAGCCGTTTCGCTACGCAGTCTAGTGCAGCAGACCACATCATCATTTGATCTGGACATTACTTTGGACCTGGACGAAAGCGAAGATCAGGATGCCTGGCCACTCGATACTGCAGTCGTGCTGTACCGCTGTCTTCAGGAGGCGCTGACAAACACCATCCGCCATGCGCAAGCGAAACGGGTTGAAATTTCTATAATGCGGAGCGGAGAAGAAATAATGCTTCATTACCGCGATGACGGAGAGCTTGTATCTGGCAGTGATTTGCATGAAGGCTTCGGGCTGAACGGCATTCGCAAGCGCTGTGCGGAGGCGGGAGGACGTTGTGAGATCGGAGCGCAGGAACCACACGGTTTCGGCATGAATATTTGGCTGCCTCTGGCAGCACTGAAGGAGAAAGAAACGTATGGATAAAGCGCGTATTTTGCTGGTGGACGATCAACCGCTCGTCAGGCAGGGCTTAAAATATATTATTGAGGCACAGTCCGACATGGAGGTGGCCGGCGAAGCCGGCAACGGTCTCGATGCTGTGAAACTGGCGCAGGAGACAATGCCGCATCTCATTCTTATGGATGTGCAGATGCCAGAGTTAGACGGGATTGAAGCAACCCGGCGTATTCTGGCGCAGCAGCCGGACTGCCGGATCGTCATTCTGACAACGTTCGATACAGAAGAGTATGTTTATGAAGGGATTCGTGCGGGAGGAATCGGCTACCTTCTCAAGGACACGGAACCCGAAGAGCTGCTGATGGCCATCCGCGCCACGCTGCGAGGCGAGGTCATTTTCCGGACCGCACTTGCTGCAAAGCTGATCGGGCAGGTATTTCAGAAGCTGCAGGCAGATGCCGCTGCGAAAGTCGGCGTTGAAACATCGGAACACGGAGGAGACTTGTCTTTGATCCAGACTTTTACCAACCGTGAACTCGAGGTGCTCCAGCAAATGGCCTACGGCCTGCGAAACGAAGAAATTGCCGCAAAGCTGTTTGTCAGTGAAAGCACAGTCAAAACGCATGTCCACCGTATTCTGCAGAAATTTGACGTCCAGGATCGTACGCAGGCGGTCGTCTACGCTATCCGCAATGGAATCGTTCAGTAGGTATTTGTCATGAGCAAGGGCCGGTAAATGCCGGTTTTTTTTTTATGGATACAGGTCTAGTTAAAACAATCATTCACTCGTCTATACACCTGCAGATTGATTCTGCTCGGACAGCAGAATACACCCGCCGATGGACGCGGTGCCTCCTTAGGTCCGGTAAGATGAAGACATCCCAAATGAAACAACAACCAAGGAGGAACTCAATCAATGACAACTAGTACCTGGATTTCCATCATCGCCACTTTTGCAGTAATCGTACTCAGCACTTTCGGACGTAAATCCTTTAACGGCATTCGTCTTCTAATTCCTGTCGGCATCCTCGGATACTTCGGCGCCACGTACCTGAAGGATGTGCCGACTGGCGGCAATAACAGCTGGCTTCTTGCAGCATCTATCCTGTTCGGCGCTCTGATCGGCGCCGTGCTGATTCCCCTTGCCAGTGTCGAACGTGATAACAAAGGTAAAACGTATGTAACAACCGGTATTGCTAGCGTTGCCGTAATGGCAATTGCTTTCATTCTGCGTATTTTACTGGTCGAATGGGTAACACATCATATGGAAAAGGCTTATCTCTATTCGGTCCAGCATCATTTTGACCTAAATTTAATTGCACCGGCATTCGTCCTGATGGCTATAGCCATGGTAGTGGTTCGAATCGGCGGTGTAGTTGTTAAAGTAAAGCGAGTAAAAACCGGAGCGAAGCTCCAGGATCAGCGCGTGTTAAGCTGAGGAATGAAATCCGTTAGTATATCAGTTAGTTCCGGCACCATGTATGTATCTGTGTACTTTATATCACCGTCACTACAGTGGCAAAGCAAAAGCCCGTGCTTAACGCGGGCTTTCTTCACATCTACCCATTCTGCGCTATATTTTTGTTGAAGTAGCACTATTGAAATTAGTTTTCAGACACGCCCTAGGTTGGATGTGTTCGATTATATACAAAATGTTCATATTTAATATTTTGAATATTTAACTATAAAGAGATAGAATAGAATGATCAACTTGATTTGTTGTCGTTTATGATAGTTAGAAAAGTAGACAGCAAATACGTACTAGGAGGAAACAGGTAGTGGAAATTGGTATAAGCACCTTTGTTGAGACAACGCCTGATGTACATACCGGTAAGACAATGAGTCATGCTGAACGCATACGTGAAGTGGTGGAGGAAATCGTGCTGGCAGATCAAGTGGGACTGGATGTGTATGGTGTTGGCGAACATCATCGTCCTGATTTTGCCGCTTCAGCACCCGCAGTGATCATGGCCGCGGCTGCAGCTCTGACTTCAAAAATTCGGCTTACGAGTGCGGTAATGATTCTTTCGTCTTCTGATCCGGTGCGCGTATTTCAGGATTTTGCCACACTTGATGCAGTATCAAACGGCCGTGCAGAGATTATGGTGGGACGTGGATCGTTTATGGAATCATTCCCGCTCTTCGGATACGATGTGAAGGATTATGACGAACTCTTTGATGAGAAGCTGGATCTGTTGCTGCAAATTCAGCAATCCGAGAAAGTCACTTGGAGCGGTAAACATAGATCGGCAATAGATAATCTGGGTATCTATCCCCGTCCGGTGCAAGATCGCTTGCCGGTATGGATTGGCAGTGCGGGTAGTCCAGAGTCTGCCATTCGCGCCGGAGCCATGGGATTACCTTTTGCACTCGCTATTATTGGGAATGTTAGTCCCTCGCAATATGCGGAGCATGTTAAGCTTTATAAAGAAGCGGCTGCCAAGGCAGGCCATGACGTCTCGAATTTGCCGATTGCCACGCACTCCCATGGGTTTATTGCAGAGAGTAATGAGAAGGCGCTTGAGCAGTTTTTCCCTTCGACACATGCCCGGACGAATTTTAGAGCAGTGGAAAAAGGGCTGCCGCCATATCATCGTGCAGATTATGATGCAGCGTGTAAGTTTGACGGGGCCTTATATGTAGGCGATCCGGAGACCGTTGCGAACAAAATCATTTATCTGCGCAAGGAAGTGGGCATTACGAGATTCCTGCTACATGTCCCACATGGTACAATGCCGCATGCAGAGGTGATGGAGGCGATCAGACTGCTCGGAACCGAAGTAGCGCCTCGTGTGCGGGATGAGATCTCGCGCTGGGAACAAGAGAATCGTTAATTTACTTTTATAGGAAAAACGGCAGAGATGCCGTTTTTTTTAATTGATCGCTGAGAGAGCACACAATCGACCAGTATAACGAGAGCAGGACACGGAGAAAGTTTGATGATCGTAGATTTAAGTGAGGGATACCTACAGGGTGTCATAACCCCTGGCAAAAGTACCATCAGGATGTCACTATTGCCCTATGGATTTTGATGGTATGATAGATAACGAGGTGAATTTATAATGACTAATGAGACACCAATCGAGGAAGAGAACAACAAACAACCGGAAATGTCCGAAGAGGATTGGACTGAGCTTTTAAAGGCGGTTCATCATAACAGCCTCGTAGCATTGCGAATGAAATTCCAGGATGTTGAAGGACAAGTATTGAACATGGAAGCTTACGGTCCAGTTTTTGTGTACAATGTGAAGGATGAGTCTGGTAATGGATATTCATGCGGTTTTTTCCTGCGGGAATTGGTTGCGAGATTCCAGTCCGGTAATAAACCGGAAGTGTGGCTGGCTTCATTCTTCTATGAAATGATGAAGACTCCCGGGGGCAAGGCGCTTCCTAAACCGCCTGAGAGCGAAGATGAAGCTAAAGCAGTCATCGATAATGTGCTCGTACCGCATTGTATAGCGGCAGTCCAGGAGGAATTCGCACCCCAGCAGGTTCATGCAGGGTTGGCCTGGAGTCAGGAGCACGGACCGATGTTTGAAACCGGATTTCCGGAAATTACGGAAGGCAGCAACGTGTGTGCCATTCCACTCCATGTATTGCTAACCCATTTGCAACTGAACCGCGACCCTGCGGAACTCCTTGTTCAAGGCTTGTATCACATCCGTAAAGAACATGGCCTGGACTAAATTGAATAACCAAGGAAAGATTTCGAGAAAAACGGCAGAGATGCCGTTTTTTTGTGTTCTTGAATCACAATGAAGACTTTACCTTCTGTGAAAAATCTTTATTTAATCTTTTTATAGTGAAAATGTTTAAATATTTATTAATTTATTTTTATACTGATTTTCTTTTAACTTTCCTATTACATTCAGTTGATATAATTACGTGAATTTTTAAATGGGAGAGGGGAAAATAACTTGAAGATAAGGAATCAGCGCTGGATGGCGATCGTCCTTATGACAGCGATGGTAGTTCAATCCTTATGGTCTTTCGCAGGGACAGGCCATGCAGCAACAGGCCCGATAAATACCAATAATCTGGCGAAGAATGTGGTCATCAGCCAGTTTTATGGGGGCAAAAAAGATGATGTCCTCGATCTGTATACTAACGACTTTGTAGAATTATTTAACCCTACAGCGGAGCCGATTTCCCTTAACGGCTGGTCGATCCAATACGCTGATGATAAGAAAAATAGCTGGAAGGCAGCAATTCTAGGTACCCCAACAGCTCAAATTCCCGCGTACGGTTATTATCTTGTCGCGCTCGGTAGCAATGGGAATGTTGGAAGCCGACTACCTCAGCCCGATGCTACGGAGAGTTCTTTTAAAATAGGAAATAATAGCGGTAAGCTGGCACTCTTGAATACTACCCAAATCTTGACTTCCAATGACCCGATGAAGGACACGTTAAAAGACAAGGTCATTGATTTTGTTGGATACGATCCTGTTGTGGATGCCTCCTTGGGCAGTCCCGCGGTGCAAACTGGCAAGCAGTCCACGATACAACGACTAGTATTCGATCCGCTTGATCCGGAGAAGAGCACGACTTCAGTCGCAACTCCGAATCGGGGAAACAACTGGGATACACGTAATAATAGCAAGGACTTTGAAAAAACAAAAGATAGCAAGCCACGCAACTCGAGTAGTACAGCCGCTTATGCGATTCTGGAGAATGATCAGAATGTACAGATGAAATCAGGATCAACCGTTGATCCGGCTCATAACAAAATCACCCTCACCGCTTTTAATGGAATTGTGAAGCAGGGGCCCTGGACTTCTGAAGACTTCACCGTTACCGGACTTCCAGCGGGATTGTCTGCGACGGCTAGTGCCAGTGGTGAGCAGATCGAGATTACGATAACTGGTGATGGAACTGCACACATTGTCGCTGATTCCAATCTTGCCTTTGAAATTAACCCTGGTGCTTGGAATCAATCCAACAAACCAACTAACCCAGTGAGCGTGTACCAAAAGAACAACACCGCGACATTGGTTAAATTCACACCATCCAACAAAATTGCAGCGGTTCCAGCGTCATCTTCGATCAAAATGAGCGGTGCGAAGGATCTGAATGCACGTCTGCAGTTGAATCTTACGACAGGGGTTCCGGCCAACGGGACGCTGAACTCCAATGCTTACAGTCTGTCAGGACTTCCTTCTGGCGAATGGAAGATCGTGGTGGAGGGGCAGAGCAGTGACAACACAATTACCTTCTCCATTTCGGGGACAGCTACCACTCCTGTGATGGATACGCAACAAATCAAGGTGATTTTGAAGCCAGAGGCTATGCAAGATAGTGACTGGTTGGCTTCTGATCCGATAGTCATTTCTTTGCTTCGTTACAGCCAGCCGGTTCGTTCCGATGAGGCGCGCAAGCAGGAAGTAGAACAAAGTATTGTCGAGGATAATACCAGTTTCAATGATGCAGTGACCAAAGAATATAAATATAGCAGCAACGCGATGGGAGCTAATGAGTACACGTTCTTGCGCGGTACACATTCGCTGTTCAAAGCCGATCTTGCGTCGGGGCTGATCCCATCTCCTGCTTCGATCATTGCCGGGTGGAAAGACAAGGATATTCTAACTTACACACAAGGCGATGCGCATATTCAGAATGTGGGTACTTTTAATGACAGCACCGGTCTGATGGTGTTTAGTCTGAACGACGTGGACTCTGCCGGAATCGGAAGCTTCTATGATGACTTAATCCGTTTTGTCACGAGTACTTATGTAGTGAAATACGATAAAGACAGCTCGGGGCCCGTAAATATGCAGGATGCTGATTTCCGCGATGTCTCCAAAACCTTCCTGGATACTTATAAGGATACACTGATTGAGATTAATAACGACAACAGCAAGAAAGCAACCAAGCTGACGAGAAGCAATGTTACTGCATATACCCAAAGTGTCATGGACAAAGTCTCTAAAGTGTCTTATGCTGAGGCACTGCAAAAATTGCTGGGTAAGCGGGCGCTAAATGGAAAATTAAATGTCGATGGCAATCCAGATAAGTTTGAATTGGCCACGGCTGCTGAAGTAGCAGCAATAAAAGCGGACTGGGAAAATTATAAAGTCCAGGTCAGAGGGAACTTCCCGAAACTTAGCGATGATCAGTTTAATGCCTATTTTACAATTAAGGATATTGTACGTCGTATTCATCAAGGCATTGGCAGCATAGGGGTAGAACGTTACAATGTGCTGATCGAAGGTCCGAGTGATATCAATACGGACGATATCTTGCTTGATGTAAAAGAGCAAATGCAGGATGCTAATATCTCTAAAGATGCATATCTCAAAATTTCAGTAGATACCGATGCTTATCTGGGTGTGCTTGAAGCTACGAAGCGCTCGTTCCTGATCCGGGAAGTCTCGCCATTTAAGGGCGATTACACCGATAAGACATTCAAAAATAAAGATGAACTGGAACAATATTTAATTGATGCAGCAAAGGCTTACGCTTATGCGGATTCTCGTCTGGATAAGGTGTCCGATGAACTGAATTACAAGTTTGAAGAGCGTTTTGTAACGAATATACTGCCGGTGTGGAACGACCTGGAGAACTTTATTGTTAATGCGGCTGAGGATTATTCGCATCAAGTGGTAGCGGACTTTGCACTTGTTCAAGGCGACATGTTGGCCGGAAAATTAATTGATGTTTCCACGCTGGACAAATTGACTGTAGATACAGGCACGTTGTCTCCATCGTTCGATGCTGGAATCACCGATTACAGCTTGACTGTCGATCATTCGGTAGAATCGTTGAATATTACGGCAAAGGCTAGCGATGCAAAGGCGAGTGTGACAGCTCAAGGCGAACCATATACTAATGGAGCAGGTCACACATTGAAGTTGTCTGTTGGGAGGAATGACATTCCCTTCACTGTGACAGCACGTAATGGCTCTACCAAGACATATACTGTGACCGTGATTCGGGAAGCGGCAGAAGAAGCAAGCAGCAGTGCTGATTTGAGCGACTTGAGGTTGTCCAGTGGTACCCTGAATCCTGTGTTCGACGGTGCTTCGACTCACTATTCATCACAGGTGGACAATAAGGTATCGAGTATTACCGTAACCGCAAGCGTCTATGATAGTGCTGCTACATTCACTGTGAACGGTACTATAGGAATAAGCGGTCAAGCCAGTGGGCCTTTCAACCTGAAGGTGGGTAGAAATGAGATCACCATTGTAGTGACAGCTAAGGATGGCTCCAGCAAGACCTATATCGTGACTGTGATCAGAAAAGCTGCGGAGGAAGCAAGCAGCAACGCGGATTTGAGCAGTCTGACCTTGTCGAGCGGTACATTGAATCCAGTCTTTGCATCTGACGTAACCAGTTACGCAACTCAAGTTGATTACAACGTATCCGGCATTACGGTAACTGCGAATGTCTATGATAATGCGGCTTTGCTCACTGTGAACGGTACTCCGGTAGTCAGCGGGCATGCGAGCGGGACTATTGATCTAAAAGTTGGAAGTAACATTATTCCGATCAAAGTGACGGCACAGGATGGCACCCTTAAGACCTATACTGTGACTGTGACCCGGACTGCAGAGAACACACCGGATCCAGGAACACCGGACCCAGGAACACCAGGTCCAGGAACACCAAACCCAGGGACACCGGATCCAACAACACCAAGTCCGTCAACACCTTCGACTCCGTCAAGAGGAACAAATAACGGAAACACTCCAGTAAATTCCGGCAGCTTTGCCGTGGACGGTGGCGTACTGACCTTGAATGGAGCAACGATCAGTGTGCCGGCCGGGTCGATCGAGAGCGGAATTGAGATTACTGTATCTAAAGTAAGTCAATCCTCGAACCTATCCACCGATGACACATTGAAGCTATTGGGCGATGTATATGAGATTACGAAGAATAAAGCTGGTGATTTTGCCCAACCGATTACGATTACATTGACTTTCGACCCGTCGAAGGTGAACTTCAATAAATCAGTTGTCGGTTTGTATTGGCTGAATGAGCAGAGTAAGAAATGGGTTCAACTGGACAATCTGAAAGTGGATCAAGCTAACGGAACGGTGTCCGGAACGGTTACTCATTTTACGAAATTTGCTGTTCTGGTATCCGACAAAGCAGAACCTTCGATTCCGAAGGTGGCAAAGGATTTTGCCGATATCTACGGACATTGGGCAGAGATCAGCATTAAGGAATTGGTGTCCCTCGGTGGCCTTACCGGTTACCCTGATGATACCTTTAGACCTGACAACAAAATTACAAGAGCTGAATTCGTGACGATGATCGTTAAGACTTTTAATCTTCAGTCTGCAAATGGGCAAGAGTTTGCTGACACTAAGACACATTGGGCTCACGATGCTATTGCAACAGCGGCAGCACTAGGCATTGTTAACGGTTATAACGGAGACGTCTTCGCTCCGAATGAGTGGGTGACTCGTGAGCAGGTTGCAGCAATTGTTGTTCGAGCCGCTCAACTGGTTTCAACCGACAAGGACATCAACTTCTCTGATAGCTCCAAGATTTCCGCTTGGGCTCGTCCTGCGCTTGCAACAGCGATTGATCAAGGGCTTGTCAACGGGTATACCGACGGTACAGTGAAACCGACAGGGAACACTACCCGTGCAGAGGCAGCCACAATACTTCTGAGAGCACTTCAGTTAAAGAAATAAAGTATAGCTACAGAAGGCTGTTTTCCGGCAGGTAATACCTGTCTGGGGAACAGCCTTTTGCTTTAAATAAATGAAGTATTATACTCACGTTGAATTTTCATGGTAATATATGGTCGTTAATCTGTTTTCGAACAAAAAATTGATCCGTAGGGAGAGGGCATATGTTAGTACCACAACTATATTTGAATGGTGCTTGTTCTGAAGCTATCGAACTATATAAAAAGGCGTTTAAGTCTGAGATAGACTCAATTATGTATGACTCTGAGAAAGAACCTGAAAAATTTGTGATTCATGCGGAAATGCACATTCTTGGAACTAGGGTAATGCTTAGTGATTTTGGTGGAACTAATGAGTCATCTGTTGATTCCACTATGGAAATTGTCGCCGTATTTGAAAATGAAGAGGTTTTAAGAGAGGCATACCAAGTAATGAATGATGGCAGCAAAACAATTACCCCAATAGGCCCAATATTCTTCAGTGATTGTTTAGTCTCATTTGTTGATAAGTTTGGCGTTCGATGGTGTTTTATGGTATAAGATGAGGACCGACGATATAGAAAAGGAGTGCGTTTGTGAAGCTCTATAAAAAAATTGATTATCGGTTGAGCAAAAAGGATACACCGTTGGTCGTGACCGAACGGATCGGACAAGCTTTCCATGATGCTGCATTTGATCCCCAGGACATCAAATTTTTCGTTGACGGCTTTACGCATGGTGTGTCCGGAATCGACAGGCTGCTAAAACATAATCCAACGCTCGTTCCTTTTTGCCATACGGCTGAGACATCGCTGGGCCATGAGAAGAGACTGACCAACCTCCCCGCACGTTGGGACGGGGCCAATCCGGACGGTTGCAACGTTTCGCTTCAGATGCAAGATGTTATCGAAATTGTAAGTGGAATTCCGCGCCGCTACCGATTGAATCACGCGACTTTCGTGTTCGATCGTCTTTCGATGCTCAGTCGAAGCCCTGATTCAGCCAAAGTGGCACCGATTCCATTCGTCGCTAAGGGAGATGTTGGTTATACCAGGTTGTTTGCGCCGAGGATAACGGGATGGAGTGACTACCCGTCGCCATGCATTCGGCTTCAGAGCGATTGGAGGATTTCAGGAAGAATAAATTTTTTGGATGCGATTGTGGAGCTTGGTGATATCACGGATAGTGCTCCACAGCTGGAGCTGAATGAAAGCGAACGTCGCTTTTTGGAGACTATCGGAGAGATTTACCATGAGCGAGTATTTTGCGCTCCCTCTACTGAGGAGGAGGCTGCAGCCGTTTTTGAGAACATGATTGCAGGCGAACGGATCGTGCAATCATGCTACGAAGAGGGGAATTTGGTTGGAGTCCAATTTCCATATCAACTGAAGCCACTTAGGATTGAAGATGTCCCCTCCGAACCGTTATCGGTCAAAAAAGCGATCAACCACTTTTTTAAACAACGCGGCTTCATTTACAATACCAAATACAGCGGCAGTGGCATCTTTACAACTACAAAAGTAACCAAGCATAACCATCTCGTGAAACTCACCTTCAGCCGGGGCAAATTCGATGCCAACGTCTCGTGCGTAGGCAGCATAGAAGGTCCTCTATGGAGACATGAATTTAAACTTCCTAGCTCTGCCGATTACATGAGGCCACACGGAGTTACCCGACAAATTGACGTGGATCATCAGATCGGCAATATCGCTGCGGCTTATGATGCCGCCAAGAAGCGGATCGTCGAGGCGATCGACGACCTGTACGGTGCAGAGCCAACATGGCTAACTTATTTATAAGTCTAAAAATCCTAAATACTGATCGTTTTTTCGATATTCAAACTATAGGCTGACTATAGTTCCCTGTTAACTCCTGATTCTTCATATATATCCGTATTAACATTCAAATCAATATTTCTATATTTACCTATATCCGACTAACAGAAAACTATAAATCAACAAAACAGCGGCAGATCAGGACTTCTTATCGTCCAAGGCTGCCGCTGTTTTATTTAGCTCAGTGTAATTTTTATATTTTGCCTTACTTAATGGAAGCCTCATAAATAGCATGAATGGACTTGGACAGCAGGGCGTTGAATTCCTCGTCTGTCTGCCCGGCACCTAATCCTTCGGATAAGCCGCGAGAGAAGCTGGCGATCAATCCGTGATGACGGGCCAGTTTTTCGTTGGCTTCCGATTGGCTATAGCCGCCTGATAGAGCCACTACCCGCAGCACGTGTGGATGATCTATAAGATCCCGGTAGAAATTATCTTCTGTCGGAATGGAAAGCTTAAGCATAACCTTAACGTCTGGGTCCAGGGTAGATAAGTGTGAAGTAAGCTCTTCTTTTAACAGTTTCTCTGAAGCTTCTTTATCTGCACTGTAGATATCCACTTCGGGTTCGATAATCGGAATCAGCCCACTATCAAGGATTTGATTGGCGATAGCAAACTGCTGTTCAACTACTTGTTTGATTCCCGCGAGATTAGCTTCCTTAATCACAGAGCGCATTTTTGTTCCGAAAATATTTCGTTCGACTGCCCGCTTCAGAAGCTCGTCCAAGCCGGCAATAGGCTTCATAAGCTGAACTCCGTTTTTCGGCTCGGCAAGTCCTTTATCGATTTTTAAAAAGGGTACGATGCCTTTCTGTTCCCACAGATAATCGGCAGTATATTGTCCGTCAATGAAACGGTCCATCGTGTTCTCGAATAAGATCGCGCCCAGAATATACTGTGCATCAAAAGCCGGGCTCTTGATAATGCGCGTTCGCATCTCGTGGACTAATTCATACATTTGTTCTTCATTCGAATAGCGGTCTTCTTTAACACCATATTGCAGCAGCGCTTTCGGCGTACTTCCTCCGCTTTGGTCCAAAGCCGCGATAAATCCCTGTCCGGAGTGAATTCGATCCAGTTGCTTCGTATTCATGAATGTTCCCCTTCCCTTTCGTGGATTGTGGCAATCATGTATGCTTTTATTATAGCACTTATAATAGAAGGTATACATTTTTAGAGATACCTGGGCAGCTTGCGCGAACATTCTACTCATAAAGGAAAGATGGATCATATGAAAGTTGATTTAGGACAAGATAGCATAGAGGTTCATGTGCAGTATGGGAAAAGAAAGAAGCTTAAGATACAGATCGATTCGATTGGTCTCGTTACTGTTAAAGCGCCCAGAGCAGCAAGCGAAGAAATGATTAGCAGCGCTGTGGCACAACACGGGGCATGGATATTGGAGAAGAAACAGAACATTGCCAAAGCTATGGCAGCCCCTAAACAAAGAGAGTATAAAGAACAAGGCAAGTTTCTACATCTTGGAAAAGAGTATGACCTTCATGAACTTATAGATACAAGTGAGGGGAGTGAAGAGGAGCTTAAAACGAATCTCAAGAAGTTTTATTTTTCAAGCTGCAAGAAGATCGTTGGGGAACGAATCCAAATTTATCAGAGCCAGTTAAGAGTAAAGCCGAAGACGATTGACATCGTAGAGTCCAAAACCAAGTGGGGTAGCTGCAGCTTTGATAAAAAACTCACTTTCAATTACCGTTTGGCCATGGCCCCCCTTGAAGTAATAGATTATGTGGTCATCCATGAGCTTTGCCATCTGCTGCATATGAATCATGACCGATCTTTTTGGAGACGGGTCGGAAGTATCATGCCGGATTATAAAGAAAAGGAAGAGTACTTGGCAAGATATGGACATGCAATGACACTTTGAAAAAATCATATACAGACGATTGTTATTATGTTATCCTTATGTGTTACGTGTGAAAAAGAAAATTACGTTTGATTTATATATGTACGTAAATTAAGGAGACAAAATGACATTTCAAGATTTGAATATTATCCCTCCGATCTTAGAGGGTTTGAGCAGAGCGAACTACACTTCCCCGACACCTATACAAGAACAGGCAATTCCAGCCGTGTTGGCTGGTAGAGACCTGCTTGGTTGCGCGCAAACAGGAACAGGGAAAACGGCAGCATTTTCTGTGCCGATCATTCAATTATTATGCGAAAAGCCGAATGCACCCAAACAGGTTCGTCGTATTCGCTCTTTGATTTTAACGCCGACAAGAGAACTGGCTATTCAGATTTCGGACAACATCAAGGCGTATAGCCGGTATACCGACATTCGTTGTGCGGCGATCGTGGGTGGTGTCTCACAGAAAGTGCAGGAGCGGGCGCTGAGTCAAGGTGCAGATATTATTATCGCGACCCCAGGTAGACTTATAGATTTAATTAATCAAAAGCGGATTGACTTGCAATATGTGCAAATATTGGTGCTGGATGAGGCCGACCGCATGCTGGATATGGGCTTTATCCATGATGTGAAGCGAATTATCTCCAAAATGCCGAGCAAGAAACAGACCCTTTTCTTCTCTGCGACGATGCCTCCGGAAATCACTAAAATGGTGAAATCGATTCTGGTCGATCCTGTTAAAGTAGAAATTACTCCGGTATCCTCTACTGCAGAGCGCATTGAGCAATCGGTGTATTTATTGGAAAATGGTAAGAAACAGAATCTGTTGAACCATATTTTACAGGATAAATCGATTGTTTCAGCATTGGTGTTCACCCGTACCAAACGTGGAGCGGACCGTGTGACACGTGATTTGTCCAAAGTGAATATTACTGCACAGGCTATCCATGGCAACAAGTCACAGACTGATCGGCAAAAGGCATTGAATAATTTCAAGAGTGGAGCTACACGCGTGCTGGTGGCAACGGATATCGCAGCAAGAGGTATAGACGTTGAGGAGCTCTCGCATGTAATCAACTTCAATCTTCCTAATATTCCAGAAACGTATGTTCACCGCATCGGCCGTACGGGTAGAGCTGGGAATAGCGGAAAGGCTATTTCTTTCTGTGAGATGGAGGAAGTTCCGTTCCTTAGAGATATTGAGAAGTTGATCAAGAAGAGCATTCCTGAAGTGAAGGATCACCCTTATCCGATGACAAGTGTGCCACCGCAGTCTTTTAAAACTAGCAAAGCCTCAGCACCAGCCAACAAACCGGCCAAGTCCAAGGCGAACCCGGCGCGCAAGCCTAAATCCGAGTGGTTTAAAAAGAGTGGCACTGCCAGCCACGATAAAACGGGTGGCGGTAAACCAAATAGCGGTAAGGCTAGTAGCGGTAGAGCAAACTACAGTAAACCAAACGGCAGTACAGCAAACGGCAATAGAACGAACAACAACAAAACAAACAGTAATACAACAAGAGTAAGCAAAGTTCAATAAGGTGAACTCTTTACGAATAAACATAGCTCAATAAAACAGTGGTAGTTCAGGACTTATTTTCTCGTCCGGGGCTGCCGCTGTTTTTTTATTAGGTACGATAATATTGTTTGCCAATTGTAATAAGTAGTATAATTACCAATGATGCACTGTTTCATTTTTGTTTCAATTTTCATGAAAGGGAAATTTATGCTTGCTGCCGATTCTGAAAATTAAAGAGTGAAGCATTCATTTTCATTGCCGATATAACTCTTGTAAGGATAGAAGGAGGATGAATATGATTGAAGAACTGGTAGAATCCTTTGGGAGCTGTGACATTGAGATTATAGCGGTGGAGCAATTATCGCTGCCTCTGACACAGGATGGGAAACACCGAATCCTGGTTGTGCCCAGCTATAACATAGCAGAGATGCTAGAAGAGACTTTGGAAGATGAGAAGTCTCTGTCAGAAGTTGTGGATAGAGGACTGGAAGAAGTACATAGTCTATCTATCATGGATGCATTTCGGCGCATTGCCGGGTCTTTTCTCATAGATGTAGATCTTCCGCTTGAGCGGAAAAATGTTGAGGGGAAGAGTTTTGAAGATATTTATGCTGCCTATGCTTTAGTATGGGAAGGCGATGAAATGCTGAACGAGAAGAGGGCTGAGATAGAGGAAGCGGACGCTTCTATACTGACAACACAGTGGGTAAAAGAGAATATCGAAGATGGAGATAACGTTATTATTTTGACATTGTCTGCTGGTTCAGGGTATGAAGCGCCCCTCTGGGTTCCGATGGGTGGGTATAATGAATGTCCTCTGCCTGTGTACCAGTCGGTTGTGTTTAAGCATTGGCAGGAGCAATACCATGTGACCCCTTTGGCCGTTACACAGGATTTGTGGGTTCTACAAGCCGGCACACGGCCCCAGACATATGAAGCAGCGCTGAGACTGGCCAAGGAGCATTTTATATTTTGCCATTACGTGCTGGACCAAGGCTATACTTTAGGGAATTATGCGGATTATTTAATGAAAAATGATGAGTGGGCTTTCTGGTGGGATTAAAGATGTCTATTAGAGTTTGAAGTCATTTAAATTAAATCCATACTAAATTACTGCGAATAGTTGAAATATAAATAAAATAGATTTATAATCAGTTAATCATCAGTGAGTAACGACATGAGAGATTAACTGTTTATAAAGTGAGAGGATGTTATGAATGTCATCATTAGAATGGACATCTTTACAACTCGAGCATGAACTGCTCTCTACAATTTCATTGGTGGGGGAGCCTGTGGGCGCAAGCACACTGGTTCACACAGTAGGCAAGAAATATGATCTCAGTCAGGCAACAATTGGCCGCAAGCTAATGGAGTTAGATATGAAAGGTTATGTTCAGCTGGAGGGAAGAAAAGGTCGTATTCTCACAGAGAAGGGCGTAAACCGACTTTCTCAACTGGAGAAGAGGATTCATCAGGAGACCCTTAATTCCCGACTGCTGGAAGTGCTCAATGTATCCGGGCAAAAGGCCATGATTAATGTGCTGGTCGCCAGAAGGGCGCTTGAGCGCGAAATTGCAAGTCTCGCTGCGCAGCGGGCCACACCCGATCATATTGAGCTTCTGCGAAATTCCATAGCCGAGCAGCTTGAAGTGTTAGCCGAGAACCAAATTCCTTATGAAGGAGATCGAGAGTTCCACCATTTGCTCGCGCTAATCGCCCGCAATGACATCTTGATGCATGCGGTTCAGCTGGTATGGGACCGGAGCCGCGAGCTGCCTGCGACAGCGTTCATCCGTAATTCTGTCGGCAGCAAGCTGGTTGTAGACCATCAAAGGATCGTCGACGCGATTGCGGAAGGCTCCTCCGAGAAGGCGGAGCAAGCGATGGTGGATCATATCAATCAAATGATTGAGGACGTCAAACGCTATTACCAAATAAAGCAGGATTCACAGTCGCTATAGTGGTTTTGCGTAGCAAACCCTAAGCGAATGCTTACGAAGTGGTTTTGCTTCGCAAAACTTAGGTATATAAGACGAACAAAAGAAAGTAACAAAAGGCGAGGAGGAACGAAGGGGGAAGTTTGGAACTGTAGGAGCGACAGCGTTCGCCTTTGTTCCCAGATTTCAACCGCTAAAAGCGGTTATAAAGAAGAAATCTGGGAACAACAGCGACCGGAAGTCCAAACATTCCACCGTAGTGACGACCGAGCTTTACGTTCGAATATTAAGTTCGTCTTATATAGATGCTTACGAAGTAGTTTTGCTTCGCAAAACTTAAGCGGATGCTTACGATGTGGTTTTGCTACGCAAAACCTGGAGGAGGAAAGAAAGTGGAACAAGGCTACCGGCTGGGCATAGATATCGGAGGCACGTTTACGGACGCGATGGTCGCGGATGCAGACGGTCGCGTGGTTGCCTCGCTAAAGACGCCTTCGATACCGGATGCCCCGGAACAAGCTATTTTTAATGCGTTGGAGCAATTGCAGAAGGCTTCAATAAATATTGCAGATATTGGCCTGTTCGTGCATGGAACGACGCTTGGTGTCAACACGCTAATCGAACGGAATGGAGCGGTAACCGGACTCCTTGTAACAGAGGGGTTCCGGGATGTGCTTGAGATTCGCCGGTTGCGATTAGAAAATACCACGAATCTATACGGCGACAAGGTACTTCCACTGGTACCTCGCCGTTTGGTCAAAGAGATCGATGAACGCTGCCTGGCCAGCGGCGAAGTCTTTCGTAGCCTGAATGAGGGGCAGCTTCTTCAAGCCGTTGAAGAACTGGTACAAGGGGGCGTAACTGCCATTGCCATCAGCTTCCTGCATTCTTATAAAAATGCTCAGCATGAGCAGCTTGCCGAGAAGCTCATCAAGCAGCACTATCCAGAGTTGTTTGTCTGCACAAGTAGCGGCGTATGGCCGCAGCAGCGTGAATACGAAAGAACGTTGGCTACGGTCATGAATGCCTATGTCGGGTCGCAAATGGGAGGGTACTTCCAGCGGCTGGAGCAGGGCGTGCAGCAGTATGGTTTGACAGCGAAGGTACTGTCCACGATGTCCAATGGCGGAATCATGTCTTCGACCAGAGCGTCAAGTGAGCCGGTGAAGACATTATTGTCCGGTCCGGCTTCCGGGGTCATCGGTGCTACGCATGTAGCACGTATGGCGGGACTGAACCAGGTGGTTACGTTCGACATGGGCGGAACCAGTGTGGATGTTGCGTTGATTGACGGACAGCCGGCTTATTCCGTCGATAATCAGGTCGGTGATTTTCCGGTGATTATCCCAGCCATCGATGTGACCGCCATTGGAGCAGGAGGCGGCTCTATCGCTTGGGTGGATTCAGCGGGCGTATTGAAAGTTGGTCCCCGCAGCGTCGGCGCCCGTCCGGGCCCAGCCTGTTACAATCGCGGGGGAACGCTGCCGACGACAACCGACGCTTATCTGCATCTGGGCATTTTACAGGCAGATCGCTTCCTGGGCGGCCAGATGGAATTAAAGCCGGATCTGGCACAGGCCGTGCTGGAGCGTCTGGGCGAGCAGCTTGGGATGAGTTCCTATGAAGCGGCACAGGCCATACTGGATGTGGCAACAGCCAACATGTATGCCCAATTCACACCGCTCATGGCCCGCAAAGGCGTCGACCCGCGTGATTTCACACTACTGGCTTACGGCGGCGCCGGTCCTATGCATGCATTTCTAATGGCTCGCGAGGTGGGGATTCGCAAGGTGCTAATTCCGCCTTCACCCGGAACATTATGTGCGATGGGTTGTGTAGTGGCCGATCTGCGGAACGACTTCGTCCATTCCCTGAACAAGGTAAGCGATGAGCTACAGCCAGGTGAGCTGGCGCAATGGTTCGAGAATCTTGGGGAGCAGGGAAGACGCTGGATCGCCGAGGAGACAGAGCAGGGTATTGAACTGGACCATACGTATCTGATGTACAGCGCCGACATGCGCTATGAAGGACAGTCCTTTGATCTCAGTGTGACGCTTTCCAGCGTGGCATACGGAGATATTGCCGATGCTGAGGCAAGATTTCACCAGCAGTATGAAGCTGTATTTGGAACTAGTCAACCTGAATCTCCAGTAGCCTTCGTGAACCTGCGAGCGACAATTATTGGCGTCACGCGCAAATCAGAGACCGTTGTTGTTCCTGCACCAGTAAAAACAAATTATGAAGCTGAGCGGAGAACGATTATTTTTGACGGCCAGGAGCATTCGGCTTTCATCACCGACCGGGAGCAGCTGAATGTGGGTGAGTTGTTGTCAGGACCGATCGTAATCAATGAGTATGATACCACCGTATTCGTTCCACCAGGATACAGCCTCACTAAGGATCGGTTTGGAAATATCATCGGGGAGGCCGAATAGTAATGACTGACAAGGTCTTTCTTGAGATTTTTAAAAATCGGGTGCAAGCCATTGTAGAGGAAATGGCCAATGTCGTTCTTCGGACAGGCTTTACGGCATTCGTCAAGGAAACCGGAGACTTCGGAACCTATCTGCTGACACCAGCGGGCGAAACCTTTGGTTCGCCACTGGATACAGGATACAATCTCTCCCTTGGCATTCCGGCGGGCGAAACCATTGAAGCCATCCGGGAATGGAGAGAAGGGGATATCGTCATTACGAATGATCCCTACGCGACAGGCGGAATGGCTACACATCTGCCGGATGTGCATTTGATCAAACCCTTTTTTCACCACGGAAAGTTAGTCGCGTTCGGGATGTGCTTTGTGCATTCCTCGGATGTTGGCGGCAAAGTGCCGGGCAGCGTCTCGCCGACGTCTTATGATATTCATATGGAGGGCATCCGGATTGCACCGGTGAAGCTGTATGATCAAGGCGTCCTCAATGAGCAGGTGCTTCGGTTATTCCTGGACAACAGTCGTATTCCCGATCAGAACTGGGGCGATCTGAAGGCGCTGATGTCAGCATTGCATCGGGGCGAGCAAAGGCTTCAAGAGCTGATTACCCGTTATGGTCTGGAAAAGGTCGAGCAAGGGATTGTTGATTTACTGCAGTATTCGGAGCTTAAAGTAAGAGCAATTATCCGCGATATTCCGAATGGCTCCTATGATTTCTGGGATTATCTTGAGGATGGCCCTGGCGGCTATCCGATTCGTCTGCGCTGCCGTATGGATATCGCCGGTGAAGAAATCTTCCTTGATTTTGATGGAACAGATCCGCAGGTTCGTGCTTCTTTTAATATCGTCACTGCGAATAAACAAGGTCACTATATGCTTGTGCCGGCACTGATTCGTTATTTCAGAACCGTTGACCCCACAATTCCGTGGAACTCCGGGATGATACGTATGGTTCGTAATGATGCACCGCCAGCGACGATTCTCAATCCTGAACCGATGGCGGCGGTTGGAGCCAGAGCGGCGACCTTTATCCGAGTCATGGATGTGCTGACAGGTGCCATGAGCAAGGCACAGGGCGATAAGCTTCCGGCTGCGGGAGCAGGACAAGCCTGTATCGTCATGCTAGCAATTACGGACCCTGTCACAGGCCGGAAAAAGGTTGGCGTCATTCAGCCGATTTGTGGCGGATCGGGTGCGCGACCGATGAAGGACGGCATAGACGGCATGGATTTCGCTGTCGGCCATTTGCGGAACATTCCTGCGGAAGCGGTGGAGGCTGAAATGCCGATTTTGATTGAAAAATACGGCTTGCGCCAGGATTCAGCAGGAGCGGGCAAGTATCGCGGCGGTAGCGGCATTGATCTGAAAGTGAAAATCCTTAGCCCGGATACAATCATGACAGCGCGCAATATGGAGCGAATGCAGTTCCAGCCTTGGGGCCGGCTAGGTGGCGGTGTAGGACAGGTTGGTGCAGCGATTCAAAATGCGGGGATGACAGATGAGCGTTCCTTGGGAAGAATTGATGAGCTGCTGCTTCATCCCGGTGACACGGTAACGTTCCTGTCGCAGGGTGGCGGCGGCTATGGTGATCCTTTCCTGCGTGATCCGCAGGAGGTGCTGGGCGATGTGCGCAGCGGGCTACTGACGGAGGAAGCAGCTGAGATGCTGTATGGAGTTGCACTCGTTGGGCAGAAGATCGATGAGGCAGCAACTGCCATTCTTCGCAAGGATCATCAGGAGAACGTGGAGGACTTCAGCTTTGGCAGCAAGCGAGAGCAGTTCGAGCAGCTATGGAGCGATGAAATGCAGCGGGCTGTCGGCCAGGCACTGCGACAATACCCGCTTGCACTTCGCGATTATCTGAAACGAAGAACGATGAACCAAGCCGAAGCACTGGCACAGCAAGGCAAGCAAATTGCCCCGGATGATATTGAGAAACTTATGCACGAAGTTAAAAGTCAAACGGGAATGCATTAGCTTATAAGAGTTGGGTGCAAGCGGACGGAAATGGTCGGATTAACAGGAATTTTTCCTGTTATTGTACTGCATTTCTGCAGAATGAGCGAAATAACAGGAGAAATTCAGACTGCCCAGAAACACCATGCTCTACGATTGTTGATGCGGAATAGCCTTATAAATCAGGCTCAGCTTCATCATCAATCCTTGTCAAAACCACTGCTTCAGAAGGTTGGAGACTTATGCATGGGGGCTAACGGACCCCAGCGCCGTTATTTACACATCAAGCAGCTTCTGGAACATGTAACGGACTCAGGTGCCGCTATTTCCTCCCAAACCGTGGATTTTACACCCGATTTCTGCTCATAGCGTCTCTGGAGTCCGTTATTTTCTGGAACGGTCAGGTGTTAGGAAATAACGTATCTGAGGTCCGTTACCAGAGGGAACAAGAAGCAGGTCCGGATTTCGAGATCGGTTCATTCATCAAGGGTTTATTATGGATTTTCTCAAAACAACCACTTCCTCAACAGTCTGAGTTTTTCCAGTTAATGCGCCGAATTTCTGAGGAATGAGCGAAATAACAGGAGAAATTCCTGTTAGTCAGCTTGTTTGGGCGGTATTAGATCCCATTAGAGTTCTAGTCCAAACATCACCATAATGACGGCTGAGCTTTACGTTCGGCACTTAGGCTCAGCTCTTACGTTCGGCACTTAGGTTCGGCTCTTTCATTCAGATCTTAAATCAGATCTTAAATCAGATCTTACATTCAGCTCCTAGGATCATTTAGTACAGATTCATCTTATAGAGATTCATTAGATAAAAGGAGAGATTACCATGAAATTGAAGAAACGTTCTCTGGCTCTGTCTGTACTTACTTTGGCGACGGCAGTGGCTGTAACGGCTTGCGGCGGCAACAATACAGCTTCTAACAATGGCTCTAACACAAGTTCTAACAAAGGTTCCAACACAGGTGCAGAACAAAGCACCAATACAAGTACAAGCACAGGGGAAAAGGTTAAACTGACGATGTTCATCTGGGCAGGCTCGAATCAGGATGTGGTGCCTAAAGAGGTTGTAGCCCAATATGTGGCGGCTCATCCTAATGTCGAAGTAACCTTCGAGGAATCGTCCAACTCTGTAATGTATCCGAAAATGGTTGCTGGCAAGCAAGCTGATCCGAACAACCCGATCGTCAACTTCGGATATTTCAATGCTGATGCTTCAGCCAAAGGCTTGAAGGACGACATGTGGGAATCGCTGGACCCTTCTATTGTGACGAATCTGGCTGACATTCCAGAGCAATATCATCAAGCTGATAACAAAGGGATTGTATGGGGCATCTCCAGCTTCTCCCTGGTATACAACAAGGATCTTGTGAAGACCCCGCCAACAAGCTGGGATGATCTTTGGGACAATCAGGAGTTCAAGGGCAAGGTCGCACTTTGGGATTACATGTTCTATCCGGTGATTTCGCCGCTGATTGCCGTTAAAGGCAGCGAACTAGGCGCGACGTACGACAATCCGGAACCAGCCTTTAAGTTCTGGGGTGAGCATAGCAGCCAAATTCAGACTCTGGTGACCTCGAATGACCAGCTTAAGAGCCTGCTTGATTCAGGCGATGCTCTGATCGCACCGTTCAGCGCCCAAGTCGCACAGACCTGGATTGACGGCGGTTCGCCGCTTGCAGTCGCCTATCCGAAGGAAGGCGCAATATCGTTCCCTTACTCTCTGCAAATTGTAAAAGGCTCTACACCGGAACAAACTCGTGTAGCTAACGAAATCATCAATGAGCTGATCTCTGCGGATGCATTGACCCGTTATGCTGAAGAGACAGGCACACCATTCACTAGTACAAAGGCGATCGTGCCGGATAAGTACAAGGATGATCCATCCTTCTCCGCAGAGGTGCAAAGCAAAGGCATCAACCCGGATTGGAGTAAAATGGCCGAGGACAGCTCCAAATGGAAAGAACTTTGGGATCGTCTCGTAAAAACGAATCTGTAAAAGCTGTAAAGTAAGTGGAGGAAGGTGGGATTGGCATCATGGGCGAGCATGCTGAGGCAATAGCCATTGAGGCCCGCAATATTGTAAAAAAGTTCGCTGGGTCTACAGCCTTAAACCAGGTCTCACTGGAGGTAAAGCGGGGAGAATTCATCTCCCTGCTTGGCCCCAGCGGCTGCGGCAAAACTACGCTGCTGCGAATCCTTGGTGGATTGGAACAACCCGATGCGGGAGTCGTTCTGCTCTCCGGCAAGGATGTTTCCGGAGTGCCGGCTTATGGACGCAATACGAATATGATTTTCCAGCAGCTGGCGCTGTTTCCTCATATGGATGTGTACAACAACATTGCGTACGGACTTAAGGTGAAAAAACTGGGCAAGGCGGAAATCAAGAAGCGCGTTGCGGAAGCACTGGAGCTGGTACAACTGTCGGATTACAGTAATCGCAGTATTTCTCAGCTATCTGGTGGTCAGGCACAACGTATTGCCATTGCGCGTGCTTTGGTCAATAAGCCGGAGGTGTTGCTGCTGGACGAGCCGCTGTCTGCGCTAGATATGCAGCTACGTCTGGATATGCAGCATGAGCTCAAGCGTATTCAGCGCGAATTCGGCGGGACGTTTATCTTCGTTACACATGACCAGAATGAAGCGATGAATCTGTCTGACCGCATTGCTGTTATGCGCTCTGGCGTCATTTTGCAGTATGGTACGCCTAGTGAAATCTATGAGCGGCCAGTGGATAGCTTTGTAGCCAAGTTCATAGGTGATACGAATTTGCTGGAAGCTAAGGTGATTAACAGTAGTGGCTCCATATTGATTGTGGAGTGCTGCGGTAGAACGTTTGAGGCATGGAACCCGGGAACAGCTGGCGTGGGCTCGACAGGTCATCTTTCGCTGCGCTATGAGTATGTTCAGCTAGGCGAAAGTGCGGGGCGTTGTGATAATCAGTTGACTGGAAAGATTCTGGAGAGCGTATATGGTGGTGCGAGCATCCGTTACAAGATTGCTATTGGCGGTGGCTATGAATTGACTGCTAATGTGCAGTACCAGCCCGGAAATCCTCTTTATGGCGTGGGGCAAGAGATCGCCCTTGGTTTTCAGGGAGAGCATGGTCTGTTCCTTGATGATTCGAGGGAGGCGTAAATATGACCAAAGCGTCCAGCAGGTCCGTTAAAAGCGTATCGCAGGGCCAGTCCTCCTGGCTCATGCGCTTACTGCTATTGCTGCCTGCGTTGCTGCTGATGGCGATTATCTACTTGGCCGGTATGCTGATTTTTAGCCGATTCAGCTTCGATGCTTTTGAGCAGGGGACCATTGTATCGGCCTGGCAACTGGATACGTACAAGACTTTTTTAAGTGATCCGTATTATTGGAAATTGATAGGCTCTACCTTCCGGCTTGCGTTAAAGGTGACTTTCTGGAGCTTACTGCTGGCTTATCCGCTCGCCTATGTCATTGCAGGGGTTCGGAGCCCGGGCTGGAGACAAGCCATGCTGCTTGTTACCTTCATGCCGTTATTGATTAGTGCTGTGGTCCGTTCTTATGGATGGATGATCATCCTTTCCCGTCAAGGCTTCCTGAACTGGATCTTTGTGAAGCTGGGTCTTACGGAGACGGGCTTTAATCTGATGCATAATGAGACGGGTGTCGTTATTGCGCTTGTTCATATTTTTCTGCCGTTCATGGTCTTTCCGATATTAAGTGTACTGCTTCAGAATGACGGAGTGCTCAAACATGCCGCACATGATTTGGGCGCAGGGAAATGGCGGACCTTCTTCACGATCACCTTTCCGTTATCGGCAAGAGGAATTGCTAGCGGTGTACAGATCGTGTTTACGCTGTGTCTCACGGCTTTTACAACCCCGCAATTAATCGGAGGCGGACGTGTGATGACCCTGCCCGTGTTTATTTATCAGCGGACGCTTGACACGAACTGGCCGATGGCTGCAGTGGCGAGCCTGTTTCTGTTCGCAGCTTCGATTCTGGTCTCCCTATTGGTGAATCGATCTGCTGAATGGTTAATGTATAGACGCAGTTCTGTAGGAGGTCGATAAGATGCGTACAAAGAATGTGAACTTCAAATGGGTATTGTACGTTGCAGCAATATTGATCTGTCTGTTTCTGACGCTGCCACTGCTGATCATTATCCTGACCTCCTTTGGTGCAGGCACGTCCAATGTATTCCCGCCCAAAGGCTTCTCTACAGAATGGTACAGTCATTTGGCGTCACAGAAGCAGTTTGGGCAGGCTTTTGTGAACAGTCTGATTGCTTCGACAGGCGCAACTCTGCTTGCTCTGGTTGGGGGGACTTTGGCGGCCATGGCGATCCTATATTATCCCTTCCCGGGTAGTGGCGTCCTGAAGGCCTTCTTCATGTCGCCGATGGTGGTTCCGAAGATTACGCTGGGCGTGGCTTATTTGATTCTGTTCTCCAAAATGCATATTGCAGGCGGCTTGTTCGCGCTGATCCTGGGCGAAGCGGTCACGGTATTTCCGTTTGTGATCTCTATTGTCGGAAGTGCGCTGGCGAACCTGAAGCCCGCGGATCGTGAGGCAGCTGCTGATCTTGGCGCCAAGCCGCTGCGAGTCTTCTTCACTGTTACCTTGCCACAGCTGAAGGTTAGTCTGTTAATGGCGGGCGCGATTTCGTTCGTCTTTACTTTTGATCAGGTGGAGACAGCTTTGCTCATTTTGCGTCAGGGCAGCTATACTTTGCCGATTCAGCTGTTTATTTATATGGAAAAATGGCAGGACCCTACCATCGCCGTTGTATCTGTCATGATGATTGTGTTTGCCCTTCTGCTCTTCTTTGGCATCAAAGTTGCGCTGAAATCAGCGCCGGCCATGGAGAAAATGCTAGGCAATAAAAAATAGGAGGTTGTTCCCATGAGTGATATCGTCATTGCCAACCGCAGTCGGGCAGCGGCCTATATGGAGCGTCACGGCTTGGCTGCTCTCATTGCAACCACACCGGAGAATGTAGCTTATACCATTGGTTCACAGCTTCGCGCGACCAATTGGACGATGCAGATTTATGCGGTGATGCCGAAGAATCCAGCGCAGCGTCCATGTATAATTATCCCGACGAACCGGCTGGGCGTGATTGCCCAGATGGGTATTTCAGGTGCCGATCTCTATGTCTACAGCGATTTCTTTGTGGAGGGGTCTATTGCAGGCAAGCCTTCCACACCGGATATTGATCTTTTCTATGACCTGCTACAGACTACTCCATCCTATGCCACGCCTTTCGCCGCGTTAGAAGCAGCTCTAAGTCAGCTGGGCATCAAAGGGCAACCTATCGGTGTTGATGAGATGCGTATGGCTCCGGATATTTATAGCAAGCTGACTGAACTGTTGCCAAGTGGTGAAGCGGTTCCGTCGTATGGACTGTTCCGGCAAATTCGCGGGGTTAAGACAGAGGCTGAGATTGCTCTTTTGAAAAAAGCTGCGGCGCTGAACGAGCAAGCGGAAAGCGAACTGATCGCTATGATCGCAGCAGGCGTTCACGAAGCGGAAATTGCGCAGCATTATCGTCTGGCCGCTGTGAAGGGTGGAGCGGTTCCAGCGATGACCGCCGTGGGTGCCGGTCCACGCAGCGCCTTGCCGCTGATCGAAAACTATTTTCACACCATTGCACCGGGAGATCTGGTTCGCTTCGACCTGTGTCTGCAGCTAGGCGGGTATTGGGCTGATACCGGACGGACGGTCGTATTGGGCGAGCCGACCGAATGGCAGCGGAATCACTTTCAATATGTCAAGAGCGGCTGGGAACGGGCACTCGACATGATCAGACCCGGGGTCAAGGCTTCCGAAGTGTTCGAGGCTGCGCTGACAACGGTGCAAAAGGAAGGAATTCCGCATTACCGCCGCCAGCATGTGGGCCATGCGATTGGTCTGGAGCTCTACGATGGCATAACATTATCGCCAGGCGATCATAGTGTGCTCGAGAAGGGGATGGTATTTTGCGTAGAGGTTCCTTATTATGAGCTTGGTGCGGGTGGCTTCCAGATTGAGGATACGGTTGTTGTGACAGAGGATGGCTTCGAATTTATTACTCACATGGAGCGTAAACTGTATCAACAATAGTAAAGTCACAATCTATGAATTAACCAACGAAGGATAGATGTAATGGGAATCCAGCAAGGAACAAAAGAATTTAAACACAGCAGTCTAGCGTTATTCGCTGGCGGTTTCAGTACATTCGCACTTCTTTATTGTCTCCAGCCTTTAATCCCTGAATTAACCCTGGATTTCAAAATTACGCCTACCCAGGCGAGCCTGGCGATGTCGGTCACGACGATTGCTATGGCCCTTACAATGCTGTTCGTCGGCGCACTGTCGGATGCGTGGGGAAGAAAAACGATCATGACCGCGTCGCTGGCGTCAGCTTCATTAATTACGGTGGCCTTCTCTTTCAGTACCAGCTTCAACATGCTGTTACTGTTGCGTATTGTGCAGGGCATTGTGCTTGCAGGCTTGCCTGCCATTGCGATGACCTATCTATCAGAGGAAATGGATAAGAAAAGTCTGGGCTATGCCATGGGCTTATACATAAGCGGAAATGCGATTGGTGGCATGGCCGGGCGGATCATCAGCGGACTGTTAACCGACTGGTTCAGTTGGCGTGTGGCGACAACGGTGCTCGGAAGTCTCAGTATCCTGGCTTCAATCGTGTTCTGGCTGGTCATTCCAGCCTCCCGGAACTTTGTGAAGCGTAAGCTGGAGCTAAACAAACTGGTGCCGCTGCTCTGGACGCAGCTTGTAAACGTGAGATTGTTGTGTCTGTACGGTTTGGGCTTTCTGTTCATGGGCGGATTTGTCACATTGTTCAACTATATCGGGTTTGAATTACTCGGGGCGCCTTATAATCTTAGTCAGTCTTTGGTGGGCAGTATTTTTGTTGTCTATATCATGGGTTCGATCAGCTCGACCTGGATGGGCAAATTGGCCGACCGTTATGGACGAATTCCGATCATGCTGGCAGCCTTGGGTATCTTTTTGAGTGGTGCATTACTTACCGGCTGTGGAAGCTTAGTATTTAAAATACTTGGAATCACGTTATTCGTATTCGGCTTCTTCGGGGGACATTCGATCGCCAGTAGCTGGGTCGGACTGGTATCCAAAGAGCATAAATCGCAAGCCAATTCGTTGTACCTGTTCTTCTACTATGTAGGTTCCAGCCTGAGTGGTACAGGCGGCGGCTTACTGTATAATGAATTTGGCTGGTCTGGTATTGTGGGCTTGATCGCAGTGTATGTCGTGATCGGGGTTCTGTTATGCGCCCTTCTTAAACGGTTGGGAGCTGCAGAGGGCAGCAATTCTCCGCTAAGTGGTTGACATCGATGTCAGAATTCACATATACTGTCTGTATTCTAATATACGATATACGTTGAAAGAGCCCAGTAGCAGCTTAGTCCCTGTCACAGAAAGCCGGGGGTGATGGAACCCGGTACACACTAAGCCTGTCGAATTACACTCTGGAGTATCTCGGGTAATGCCGAGCGGAATGGCGATCGATACTTCGCTAAGAGTGGCAGCATTGGTGTGCAGTAGCACAGTCATCCATTGCTGCAAGCTGGGTGGTAACACGGTTATTGAATCGTCCCTATGTCTACAATAGACAAGGGGCGATTTTTTTATGGATTGAGCCAAAGAAAAGATGGGGGAAAGGAATGGAGGAAAAGTTTGGAGCTGTAGGAGCGGTAGCGACCGCCTTTGTGTCCGGATTTCAACCGCGTATAGCGGAATAAATTGAAAGAAATCTGGAGACAATAGCGGCCGGAAGTCCAAATTTTTTTCGTAATGACGACCTTACCCCATATAAAGATCTTAGGTTCAATCTATAAAAAATGGAATCATGTTTGGATACTAGATAACTATGACTGAGGAGTGGAATGATTTGAATATTATTGACGAATTGGAATGGCGCGACGCCATTAATCAGCAGACAGATGCCGAAGGACTTCGGGAGCTCACGAATCAAAAAGCGGTCTCGCTGTACTGTGGGGTAGACCCAACAGGTGACAGCATGCATATTGGTCACTTGATTCCGTTCATGGTGCTCAAACGTTTTCAGTTGGCTGGACACCGTCCGGTGATTCTGATTGGTGGAGCAACGGGAACAATTGGTGATCCAAGCGGTCGGCAAAGCGAGCGTTCCCTGCAGACGCTGGAGCAAATTCAGGACAACGTGAATGCACTCTCGGCTCAATTGAAGAAGCTGTTCCTCACTGAGGGTGACAATCAGATGCGTATGGTGAACAACTACGATTGGACACATAAAATCAATGTTATTGAATTCCTGCGTGATTACGGTAAAAACTTCAGCATCAACTCGATGCTGGCGAAGGATGTAGTTGCTAGCCGACTGGAGAGCGGGATCTCTTTTACAGAGTTCTCTTACCAGATTCTACAGTCACTGGACTACTTGCACCTGTTCCAGAATGAGGATGTACAGCTGCAAATCGGCGGCTCCGACCAATGGGGGAACATTACCAGCGGTCTGGATCTGATCCGTAGAAAAGAAGGCTCTGAATCTAAAGCGTTTGGACTTACGATTCCGCTGATGCTGAAATCGGATGGCACCAAGTTTGGTAAATCCGCCGGTGGCGCGATCTGGCTTGATCCGAATAAAACAACGCCGTTCGAATTCTACCAATTCTGGGCTAACACTGACGACCGCGATGTTGTGAAATACCTGAAATACTTCACCTTCTTGTCGAAAGAGCAAATTGACGAATTGGCTGAAAAGGTACAGACCGAGCCGCATAAACGTGAAGCGCAAAAAGCGTTGGCTGAGGAAATGACGAGATTCGTTCATAGCGAAGAATTGCTGGAGCAAGCTAAGCGCATTACAGCAGCGCTGTTCAGCGGCGACATTAAATCTCTGACAGCTGATGAGATCGAGCAGGGCTTCAAGGAAATGCCGACATTTGAAGCTTCCCAAGAGTCGAAGAATATCGTTGATTGGCTCGTCGATCTGGGTATTGAACCGTCCAAGCGTCAAGCACGCGAAGACATTACGAAGGGTGCGATCTCGCTGAATGGCGAGCGTGTAACCGATGTGGCATTTGAAGTAACAGCGGATCAGGCGATCGGTGGCCGATTTATTATCATCCGTAAGGGTAAGAAGAACTACAGCTTGGTGAAATTGTCTAAGTAGCTTGTATCCCGATTGCTGGTATGTCAAGATTTTCGAATCCTGATGTGCCAGCAATTGTTATAAGGAGCGTGTAATGCTAACCGATCTGAATAATTCTGACACAGCCATCGTTGTTATTCATGAGATTTATGGGATCAATGGTCATATGATAAACACCTGCCAAGCGCTGTCTGAACGGTTGAAGGTTGATGTGTATTGCCCGGATTTGCTGGATAGAGAATCGTCTTTTCATTATGATGAAGAGAAATTGGCTTATGAGAATTTTGTTCATAACGTAGGTTTTGAGAAAGCCTTCTTGCGCATTAAAAGTCTACTTGGACAAATCAGAGGACAATATCATAGAGTGTTAGTACTCGGCTTCAGCGTGGGCGCAACAACCGCGTGGTTGTGTACGGAAGAAGATGGCTTATGTGATGGAGTCATAGGTTATTACGGTTCACGGATTAGAGATTACACGGATATTGCTCCGAAATGCCCGGTCTTGTTATTTTATCCTAAAGAGGAACAATCGTTTGATGTTGAAGAATTAAGCTCTACATTGCGAATGAAAAACAACGTTCGTGTTGAAGTTTTAGGCTCTAAACACGGGTTCAGCGACCCTGGGTCGAGCCATTATTGCCAGGAGTCAGCGCTCAAAGCTAATCATGAAATGATAGAATTTATAAAAACACTTCAGAGATAAGACCCTGAGGTGTTTTTTTTCTGAGTACAATCAAGCCGAATACGCTTCAGATAAAGATGCTGGCAGGACCTGCTATAGAGTAGGCTTACTAATGGGAGGCATCGAATTGTAATTTTGTGAAAATAGTAGTGCTTCCCCTCTATAGCTCTTAGGTACCTGGGCACATAGCATTATAGAAGGCACTATCAGGATCAGATAGAATTGATTTATGTCTATGACAGGAGGAAGATTACTGTGAACCTGAATGAAGCTAACACTAAACGGCTTGAAAGCTTAATGCTGGAACATCATTTGACGCATGCGGCGTCCTATTTGCTGCAAAATACAAGACAAACCATTAGCTGCACTAAAGGTGTGGTAGAAGACTATAACACACCATGTGTATCCAGAATTGGGGGAGACCCGGATCTTCCACATCAGATAGAGTGGCCTTTGACGGCAGATGGAGTACCGATGACCTTTGTAACACAGCTGAACCTCAAGGAATGTTCCCGGCATGAAGAGTCGGCGTTGCTTCCGGCTGAGGGGATGCTTTATTTCTTTGTGGGCTTGGATGAGCCAGCGTACAATATTGAACATCGCGTGCTTTTTGTACGGGAAGATCAGCTTGCTGGTGTAGAGCGGCGTGTATCTCCCGAAACGACAGTGCTGGAAGAGGAATTCAAAGGTTATCAGCTTGAAATTAAAGCCTCACTTGAAGCGCCGAATTATGCTTATGTCGATAGCGACAAGATCGAGAACGAAGCTGTGGGCTATGAGGAATATGAAGAATTTAGTTATGAGCTGAGTGACCGCCAGAGTAGCGAGGTAGCGCGGATGTTCGGTTATCCGATCGGCCAGCATGATGATGCGGAATATGAAGCGGCGTTGATGCTGCTGACTAATAAGAACTACAACTATAGCAAAGAAAAGGCGTTGGCGCAGATCACTAAGCATCTTGGCGGAGATGAGGTAGCAGCCATTCAAGAGATTGAGGATACGCTGATGCTTCTTGAGATAGAATCGGATAACGATGTGGGCTTCTGCTGGTGGGACGCTGGGTTACTGCACTTTTTTATCCGCAAGGAGGATTTATTAGCAGGGAATTTTAATCGTACGTATTGTTCGCTTTACTCTAGTTAACGGCAGGAGGACAAATGGATTATGACTGATGTTATAGATGAGCAAAAGGACTTCGGCTTCGCGAGAGTTTACGGCATTGAATTGAAATACAACAAGAAGCCCGAACTGGATAGGGACTTGCTGTTTGCGAAAATACAGGCCTATACGGGCCAAGTTGAAGAACCGGCAACTGGAGAGAAGGAAGATTCCAAGCTCGCCGTATGGGAGGCGAATGAAGCGGAACAGCAGGAAATGCTACACTTTTTCCACTTGAATTATCAGGTGCAGTACTCGGATGGGGAGGTCCCCGCTCAGACTTGTCTGATCGAATTGGAAAATCGTTCGGCTGATGATTACGTGACCGCTATTCAGCAGGCTTGGCATTGGCCGGAGGCAGGGCAGGTACTGGAGGGTTGTGACTACTCGCTGCTGCTGACAGACTTGATGAGCTCCGGATTGGAACCGAAAGCTAGATTGCAGCTATTAACAGGGACGCTCAGAGCCATCCTGGAAACGGCGCCTTGCGAAGCCATCTATTTTCGGGAGAGTGATAAACTGGTGGAACCCGGGGCCTACTTAGCTGCGGTGGAACAGGGTGCGATTTTGTATGGTGCGATGAATATACGTTTCTACAATGTGGAGGGCACCGGAAGCGGACGGCGGGAAGGTCTGATGGATTCATTGGGGCTTGCTGCGTTGGGGATACCGGATGTGCAATGTCACTTCTATGATCTGGAGCCGGGTGAAGTTGCTGGACAATTGACGGATATTGCTTATTATCTGTACGATCAGGGAGACATTGTTGGCGATGGCGAGACGATTGGTTTCACCGCAGAGATGCGCTGGCGCTGTGAGCACCAGTACGCACTGGCAGCACCGCATCGGGTCGTACTCGATATTGATCCGGGCGAGCCTTATTATGCTGGAAGGCAGGGGCATGCGGAGCGGTAACAAGGAGATAAAGGCAGGGTATATGAAAAAGAGGGGAAAACCCCTCTTTTTGTGCTGCTGGGGTATGGGTATTTAGCCTTTAATGATGGCCCGATACACAAATTTCGGTAAGGCGGATTGTCTTCGCCAGCGCGATTTTTGACCTTTTGCAACAGGTACAGTAAGTAATCTATGTAGCCACTCCAGATTGAGCTTCTTCCAAATTGTTGGAGTAGGGTTTACTTTTCCCGCAATAACGTCCAGGCTTCCGCCTACACCAAAAACTAACTTTACTCGGCTTAGTTCTTGCTTGTATTTATAAATCCATTTGTCGGAATAAGGTGCCCCCATTGCTAAAATGAGTATATCCGGCTGGGTATGCTGTATATTCTCCAGAATGCCAGCTTCTTCTTCTTTATTGAAAAAGCCATTATGCCGGCCGGCAATTTTAACATTTGGATAGCGTCTGCTGATTTCCTCTACAGCTTCACGGTTTGTCTCCTCGTCCGTCCCCAGAAAAAAGAAGCTCCAAGCCAATTCATTCCCTTGTTCCAAGAGCTGAAGGAGCAGATCATAACCGGTTACCCTTTCAGAGATAGGCTGCCCTTTTCTTTTGGAGGCAAGTACAATCCCAATCCCATCGGGAGTAATTAAATCAGCCTCTCTTACGATGGTTTGAAGTTCAGTGTCTGTTTGATGGGTTATTGTGATTTCGGGATTGGCTGTAATTAGATGATACAAATGAGGCTGTTCCTTTTGGATGTGTCTCGTTAGTTGTTGTGTAGTTTCATTAAGAGTTAACTTGGAGAAGGGCACCCCTAATATATTCACTGTACCTTCCACATAATCACCTTCCATTGCAGAGTATAGAAAGATTGTAACATAGTAGCTCTTTTAGGGTTGTATATTGCTATTTACCGTCGTACATGTTCCCTTATCAAATCTATCATTAGCGATCTCGAAGCTGGAAGATACTCTTCTTTTCGGAGCTGAAGCAGGCCAACCGGAATCGTAGAATCATTCATATCGACCTCTATTTTAACCAACCCCTTAGGCAAGTTAGTCGACTCTAGAACAACACCAACAACATCTAACTCCCGTACGAAGCCTGGAATGGCGGAAATTTGGCTTACGGTATTGAGAAATGGCGCTTTGTCGAACCGGGATAACTCTCTGGATAATCGCAAAGAATATAAGCAGGTGTGCCCACCAGCTATAAGTGGGAAACTCAGCAGGTCTGCGAACGATAGATTCACTTCTTGAGCTAATAGGTGGTTGGCAGGAACGATAAACGCGATCTTTTCTTCATACAATGGTTCAAAGCGAAAAGAGGACAAGTCTGCTGGTTCGCCGCAAATGGCAAAATCCAGCTCCTTATGCAGCAGCGCCTGTGACAGGAAATCGGTGTTCCCTAAGATAATGTTGCACGCGATCCGGGGCTTACGCTCCCTGAATTGGCGCAGTGCACCAGGAAGCACATGACCAGCTAAGGTTTCTAGCCCACCGATGGTTAAGGTCCCAATCTCGTCTTCTTGCAAGGCTCTGGCTTGCTCGGCGACATAATTCCAGTGCTGGATCAACTTGGCGACCTCTGACGCAAATATGACTCCTGCATCCGTTAACTCCGCTTCCCACCCTCGTTTAAAGAGCTGGATACCTAATTCTTTCTCCAAGCGCTGAATCTGATTCGTAATGGTGGATTGTGCGTAGTTCAATTTTGTCGCGGCTTTGGCGAACGTTCCCTCTTGAATAATAGTGTGAAAAGCAGTGAGTTCTCTTAGGTCCATGGTGGGCACCTCCATCTATATTTTAGAACAAGAGTATCATTTTATTCAATTATATAGATGAAGATAGAAGGCGTACAATGGAGACATCCCACAAAAGGAGCGAAAAACTACATGCCATTTATTCGTGTAAGCTACCAGGAAGGTCAGTACAAGCCGGAGGAGTTGCCTTTGATCAGCGAGGTGATTATGGAAGGTCTGATTGAACATTTTAATGTGCCGGAAGATGACTGTTTTCAGGTATTTCATGCCCATAAGCCTTACGAATTTTACTACAATCGGAATTATCTGAATGTCGAGCGGAGTGATCGGCTGTTGTATATTCAGGTCACTTTGAAGTCGGGCAGAAGCATTGCGCAGAAGACGGGTTTTTATAAAAGCTTGGCAGAAAACTTGGCGAGCAAGGTGAACATTAGACAAGATGATGTATTTGCAATATTAGTTGAAACGGAGTTTGAGGATTGGACGTTTGGGAACGGCATCGCGCAGATGATTCAAACCCCGGATAGCCAGAAGGAGGGTGGTTTGGTATGAAGCATCCCCTTATCCGGTCGAGTGCGCGAGATTCTTTTGGAGAGATCGCCCCCGCTTTTGTCCAATATTCCGAGGATGTTCTCTTCGGGGATGTATGGAGAAGGACAGAGCTGTCGCTTCGTGAGCGCAGTCTGATTACCATAGCTGCCTTGATTGCCGGAGGACAATCGGAGCAGTTGCCTTATCATCTCCGGCTGGCCCGGGATAATGGTCTCACTGAGGCTGAACTGGTCGAAGCGATGACCCATCTTGCCTTTTATGCAGGCTGGCCGCGGGCTGCTTTGGCGCTACAGGTTGCGAAGGAAGTGTTCGAGTGAAAGAAGAGGGTGTCTCAAAAGCCTGAACATCTGCTGACTGGGAGCATAATTCAGTCAACTGGCGCATCGAAACGAAATAAGAGCAATTTGGTACCTTAATTTTACGCAAAATCGGCTTATTGGGGAAATAAGTGCAAAAATGCACCTTATTTTCGCAGAAATAGCCTCTTTTCAACCAATGTTGAAGAATTAAGATGCATTTTTTCCCTTAATTACCGTTTTGCGAAAATATACGAGGAATTAAGGTGCATTTTTGCTTCTATTTCCTATTTACATCTATACATCCAAATAAAAACACAGATTTGTCTCAATTGAACAATCCCCCAGGGCGCTTATGCTCGGGGGATCGTTCAACAGTTAGATTTTTGCACAATTTCCCGCACACTTACGCTACAAGCGACGTTACCACGAACAGTTAGCCAACCGTTTACGCAGCAAGTTTGGTACTCATGCAGCAAACAGCGCATTCCCCATCAAAAAGCCAACTGTATACGCAACAAGCACGTTACCACGAACAGTTAGCCAACCGCTTACGTAACAAGCAACGTTACCACTATCAGTTAGTCAACCACTTACGCAGCAAGCAGCACTTTCCCCATCAGAAAGCCTGTCGCTAACGCAGCAAGTAGCGCGGTCCCCACCAGTCAGCCCACCGCTAACGCAGCAAGTAGTGCGATCCCCACCAGTCAGCCCACCGCTAACGCAGCAAGTAGCGCGATCCCCACCAGTCAGCCCACCGCTAACGCAACAAGTAGCACATTCCCCAACAGTCGGTCAACCACTTACGCGACAAGCAGCGCTTTCGCCTGCTCTTTGCCTGCTGCAAGCAGGTTGTCACTCAGGCTAGCATCGTTGACAGAGCGGGCCAGTATAACTGTGCCCACCATGGTACTGAGTAGCGCACTGCCGACGGACTTGTCCACCTCTGCGATATTTGAGATAAAGTCAATCATTCGCTCCAACTCTTGGGTGAAGATGTGCCTAACTTCCTCCGAGGCGCGGGAGATTTCGCTGGAGAGTGCGGGCAGGATGCAGCCCATTTCGGTCTGATCGCGGTGATGCTGGCTCAAATAGTAATGAATCACTGCATGAATCTTAGGGCTTTGTGTTTCCTCATCGGCGGCTTTTTGCAGAAGTGCAATGGTGTCACTGATGGCATACCGACAGACTTCGGCTACCAGCTGTTCTTTATTTTCAAAGTGTGAGTAGAACCCTCCATGGGTCAGTCCTGCCCCTTTCATAATGAAGGGAACGCTGATCTCACGGATGCCATGGGTGCGAAAAGCCTGGGCTGCACTTTCGATGATTTTGCCGCGAACCTTTAACTTATGTCCTTCGGGATAAGGCATATCCATCACTCCGTTATTGTATATAGATGAATTCTTAAAATATTATAATCATCATAAAAAAGAGTGTCAAATTCACTTTACCGGTCTGTCTTTCATGAGAAATGAATAAAGTAGGCTATTGACGATTCTAAAATATGATGATAATAATATATTACGCTCATAATATTTTAAAAATAAAGGATCGGAGGTAACAAAACATGAGTCAGGTTGAAGTGATAGATACATTAGTTATTGGATCAGGTCCAGGGGGATATGTAGCAGCCCAGCGTTCCGCCCAGCTCGGATTGAAGACGGCAGTTGTCGAACGTGATCGTCTTGGTGGCGTCTGCACCCATGTGGGTTGTATTCCCTCCAAAGCATTAATTGCGGAATCACATCGCTTCAGTGCATTCAGAGAGTTGACAACCGTGGATTCATCAGCTTCTTTTGGAAATGCCCAGGCATTCAAGCAGGCGGTTGTGAATAAGCAGTCGAGTGGCGTAGGTTATTTGATGAAATCTGCCGGAGTGACCGTTCTGGAAGGCGAAGCGAGCCTGCTGGATGAGCATACGGCGCGTATTACTAAGGATGGGCAAGAACAGGTCGTTACATTTAAAAATGCCATTCTGGCAACAGGTTCCCGTCCGATTGAGCTGCCATCACTGCCATTTGGCGGGCGTATCCTGTCTTCCACCGAGGCGTTGTCGCTCTCCGAAATTCCGCAGAGTCTGGCCATCATCGGGGGAGGATACATCGGCGTAGAGCTTGGTCAAATGTATGCCAAATTCGGTACAAAGGTCACGATTCTCGAAGGAGGAGGACAAGTGCTGCCAGGATTCGAAGCGGAGCTTGCGGCACCTGTGATCAAACAGCTGAAGGCTGACGGTATCCAGATCATCACCGGGGCAATTGCTTCTAAGGCTGACCAGGGTGAAGACAACATTACACTGCATTATTCAAAAGATCAGGAGCAGCATCAGTTGACCGTAGAATACGCGCTGATTACCGTTGGCAGAAAGCCGAATACAGACGGCAATCTGGGCCTGGACCGCATTGGCTTGCAGGTTACGAATAGAGGTTTGATTGAGACCGACGCACAATGCCGGACGGCTATCCCGCACATTTTTGCAATTGGAGACATTACCGCTGGCCCAGCGCTTGCACATAAGGCTTCTTATGAAGCGAAAATTGCCGCCGAGGCCATCGCAGGACATACAGCGTCTATAGTTGATTACAAAGCTCTGCCGCTGGTCGTTTTTTCCGAGCCGGAGTTAACAAGCGTTGGTTTGAGTGAGACGGAGGCCCGGGCGAAAGGGATATCCGTGGTCATCGGTAAGTCACCATTTTCTATTAATGGTAGAGCGTTGGCCCTGAAGGCAGTGGATGGTTTTGTGAAAATCATTGCGGATGGGAATTCGGGGATTGTAGTGGGTGCGCAAATCGTTGGTGTAGAGGCGTCCACCCTTATTTCGGAGCTGGGACTGGCTATTGAGATGGGGGCTACTGCCCTGGATCTTGCCATGACCATTCATCCCCATCCTACTTTGGGAGAAGTGATTATGGAGGCTGCCGAAAGTGCTGCCAAGAAAGTTAAGATCCACGCATAGAAATTATCAGATTAAAGGGGAGTCATAAGAATGAAATTCAAAGCAGGTCTATCTATTGGTTTAGCGGTCATATTGATCGCAGGCGGTGTACTTCTAACTGTTAAAGGCAATGATGCTGTCACTCAGGCAGAGCATAGAAAACAGGGGATTCTTGAGGCAGAGCAGACACCGGTCCTTTATGATAAAAGTCCGGGGGCTATTGTGAAGGTTAACGGTGCCGAAGGCGATTCCGTGAAGCAAGGACAGAGTCTGTTCACCGTTCAAGCGGCTGATGGCACGGAATCGGATATTTTGGCGCCGGGAGATGGGCTGCTTAATAGAGTAGTAGTCAAGCCAGGAGATAAGCTGCAGCCGGGAATGCCGGTAGCTGTCTTGCAAAAGAATACGTATTATACCGATCTTTATGTCCAGGAAGAGGTTATTCAAAAGCTTAAGCTTAATCAGAATGTTGCTGTTCATTTTCGTAATTTGGATGAGCCAGTTGAGGTCGAGGGCGCGGTGGCTTCCATTGCAGCTGCACCTCAATTCGCCAGCCTGCGGATGACGCGTGAGAAAGGGCAAGCGGATTTAAGCATGTTCCTGGTCAGAATATCTATGGATGCCAAGGCTGAACTGCTTCCCGGCATGACAGCGGAGGTCGATCTTGATGAACTCGCTAATTGACGAGTGGAAATTCGTAGCGGGCAGTAAGTATGTTCGGACGATTTTTATCGCTCCGCTGATTGCGGCCCTGTTCTTTGGTTTAATGTTCTCTCACAATCAGATTAACAAGTCACCCGTTGTAGTGATTGACGAGGATCACAGTTCCTATTCCCGGTCACTGATTAACAAATTAAATGCATCCCAATATATGAAGGTCACGAATGTTTTTCCTAATCGAATGGACCCTGACACCTTGCTGGCTAATGAAAAAGCAGTAGCAGTCATTATGCTGCCAAGCCAGTTAGAGCTGCGCCAGCTTCAGGGGAAATCTTCAAATATCGGAATACTAATGGATAATTCTATGCCTTCCGGGTTAACCGGCGTTCGAACCGCGATTTCTGAGGTCATCCAGACGGAAAATACGACAATCTCCCTGACCCGGCTGGGCCGGAGCGGAATGGATGCCGACTCTTCCAAGGGACTGGTGTCTCCGTTAGCCCTTCAACAACGAATGCTGTTCAACCCGACTACTAGCTATGTTAGCTTTATGGTTCTGGGCTTCGTAAATATCGTCGTCTTAATGATTACTACTACCGCGGCGGGCTCCGTTGCCCCCCGGCTCAGACGCGAAGGTAAGCTGTTCGCAGGTGGTGGCAATCCGGCACAGCTGTGGCTTCGCAGCGTTCCGTACGCTGTATTGAGTGCACTTTCCTTATTCTTGAGCTACGGACTCCTTAAACAGTTAGGTAGTATGCGCTTTGAGGCATCACCTTTTCTATTCTTGATTCCGTTACTGGTCTATTCATTTGCTTTATCAATTTTGGGAATGCTTTTAGGGTATTCTGCAAAAGATATTTCCAAGGTTGGTTCCCGGACCAGTATCGTATTGTACCCTTCCTTTTTGGTGACGGGTATTCAGTTGAGTCCGCTTGCGTTCCCGAAAGCTTTTCAAATTTCCGCTTGGGCTTTGCCAATGAATTGGCTTAACCGTCTTATTCGCGGAATGGGGTTCCGCGGGGGCTCCCTGACCGCTTACAGTCTGGAGATCGGAGCACTACTAATTATTATTGGTGCTGCGGCTTTGTTCATTGGTTTACTGATGCTGCGTGAAGCAGGGAAAGCGGAGGTTGCTCTGGAACAATAGAGGTTTGACATAACACCTAAAGGTGTTATAATTAGATGTGAACCCAAATGGTGTTACATTTAAACCTGGAGGCCAGTTATGTCAACTCAAGAATCATTACCAGAAATCCGTCAGACTATTGTTCTTAATGCGCCGATTGAAAAAGTATGGAAGGCTGTTGCCACGGCAGAGGGAATGGCCGCATGGTGGATGCCAAGTACATTTGAACCCATATTAGGACATGAATTTATCCTTCACGCCGGGCCATATGGAGATTCTCCTTGTAAACTAACAGAGCTTGACCCACCGAACCGGGTTGGTTTCGACTGGGGTAAGGATTGGCATCTGACCTTTGAATTGAAAGAGATCGATGGCAAAACAGAATTCACCTTGATTCATTCCGGCTGGGACCCGAACAAGATGACCGAATTTGGTCAACCACATCCAATTGTCCGTGGCTTCATGAACAGCGGCTGGGAGAAAATCGTGCAGGAGAAGCTTCCTGCCTACCTCGAGGCTTAATATGCCTGTTGCGGAATCTGGTCATGATGTCTTTCAAGCCATCGCAGATCCTACCCGCCGCAGTTTGTTAAAGCTATTGGCGGATAAGGAAATGTCCATTGCATCTATTACCGATTGCTACCCGATCAGCCGAACGGCTGTTAATAAGCATTTGCAGGTTCTATCCGATGCACAGCTTGTCAGCAGCCAGAAGGTCGGACGGGAGACCCGGTACAGACTTCAGCCGGAGCCTTTGGCGGAGCTGCAGGAATGGCTGGCATTCTTTGAGCACTATTGGTCCAATAAGTTATTGGCCCTTAAAGATTTTGTCGAGGCTGACTCTGATGACAATTAAAAGAACCGGGAGGCGTGTGATTGCACGCTTCCCGGTTCTTTGCTGTGTCTATCGCAAACGCTGAGTCTGTCGCAAACGCTGAGTCTATCGCTAACGGCTGTGTCTATTGCTAAAGCTTGTACCTTCTGCTATCAACTACATCTGTTGCTATAGCTGTTATATGTTAAGGATTCAGCCGGATTGCTTGGTTTTCGCCGGGCCGGATAGTTCACCTATCGCCAAAGAGGCCAGAATAACAACAAGTGCAGCGATAGAGGTCCAGGCCAAGTGATCACCTAAGATCAACGTGCCGAGCAGGATACCGAACAACGGAACCAGATAGTTGGTTAACGCTGTGAAGGCGGCGCCGGTTCGTCTGACCAGTGTGTTGTACAGCATGTAGACTAGCCCGGCATGGAAAACCCCAAGGATGATGACATATATAATCTGCTGCCCGCTCAAGTGCAACTGCAGCGGATGCTCAAAGATAAAGGCCAACGGCACAAGGACAACCGATGCCACGAGCAAAACGTTGCGCATCGCGAGAATTGACGATATGGGCGGAAGGCGCTTAATCAGCAGCAGGGAAGCTGCGAAGCTGATTGCAGCACCGAGCAGTGCGGCATAACCGATAAAGCTTCCTTTTCCAGCCAAGGACGTCGACGACAGATCCGGAGCGAACAGCAGGCAGAGGCCTGCGAAGCCGATCAGTACACTCAGCCATTTTTGCCAGGATACCTTCTCGCTGGGTGCAAAGATTTTCACAAAAACAATGGTAAAGATCGGTATGGAACCTAACAAAATCGAAGCGGTGCTGCTGTTGAGATATTGCTGCCCCCAGCCAATCAAGATGAAGGGAACCACGGCTTCAAACAAACCGATCAGGATAAAGGACTTCCAGGTGCCGGTTGGCAGGGGTGTACGTTCCTTTTTACCTGTGAATAGATACAGTACAGCAAGGGTAATGGTGCCCAGCACAGCTTTGCTGGCAGCCAGTATAATCGGCGTAATGTTGCTAATAACCAGGTCCACAAAGAAGAATTGGGAACCCCAGATCAGGCCGATGCCTAAGAGCAGCATGTAGTTTAATCGTTTCATCGTTCAATCCCTACCTTCTTCTATATGATGATTGTCTTCATCATCTTAGAGCGGAGTGGTCCTTGATTCAATGTATTAAAAGGCTATCTGTATCGGTACATCAGCAGAGAAGGCAATCTATTGATCTCGCAACCGCCAGACAAACATAAGAATAGGTATCAAAAATAAAAAGACGACAGGCCCAAAATAATAGGCTTGTCGTCTTTTTTTACATTAATGTTCCTTATATCATAATATTCTGCGGTGCATCGAGGAATCTTTTAAAATTCGGAAAGGGCGCAAGTCCGGTTGATAATCGCCTTACCCGACTTTTCTAACTTTGGGGTAACGCTCGCCCAGTCGCGTGGCAGCCAATAGTGCGATCCGTTCTGCTTTGACAAGCAAGCTCCGATCTCTGATTCGGGCTAATTTGAGCGCCTCAAGGACTGGAATGGTGCGGCTAGCCACATTCGTGACTAGATATCCCTTTGCTGCAACTTTCGCGTATGAGCCTGTCACATTCCAGGTGGATGAAGAGCCTTTTTTTCGCTGAACCATTATCCGCATGTCGAACGGCTTGTGCCCAATTTGAGCCAGTTGCAGACGCCTTTGGACAATATATCCACGATCACTGTTTGTTTTACGAAGCCATTGGAGTAATTTATCGGTATCTTTCATAGTGACCGCATTCTTTTCGTTATGAATACGATAGACTTCGCACCGCTCCGTTTAATGAACACGATATCCCTTCCGTAACGCCCATCGCGAGGTTTTAATACGACGCTTTGATATTGAAGCAGCATCTTCGTTAAAGCGTCTTTCGTGAACAACTGTGTTTCAGGCAACCGTCCGGCGAGAGAGGAACCATTGCGAAGGATGCGATACTGCAACCATTTGTCTCTTTTCATTAACATTGGAATCACAGCCTTTTTCAATCTTCTACGGTAATTCTAAGTCAAATTAGTGAGCAGCATAAGTGGATATTCGTCCATATTTATGAGCCAAGGGGTTGTGAGTCCTGTTAAGGATGACCTTAGAACTTGCCGTTACAGCCAGTACGGTGAACATTACATAAGTAAGAGTAAGTTAATGGTGAGTGATTGGGAGGATTTTCTAAAGAGATATGGAATTTTAATGCAGAAGCTTATTTACGCTCATATGCATTCCTCTTGAACAGGATTTTCAACTAGAAAGGTTGGTTTTAAATGCCGTTAACGACTGAGGGCCAATTAGTGGACGAAATCGCGAGCTGGCTGAAAAAGTATTTTTCGATTGAGGTGCTGTCTGCCAAGCGTGTAAGGCGTGGGCTAAAGAACGAAAAGTGGATTGTCGAGACGAACAAGGGTTGGATGTTCGCCAAAAGCTATCACCCCGGGCGATTTAAAATGCATGATCCGGAGTTTCGCGGCAAGATTGAAAATGCGCTGCAGCTGCAGCTTCTTTTTTATCAGTCGGGTGGACTGTGTCCTGAGCCGTTGACGTTGGAAGGGCGCTGTATGAACATCTTACCGTGCGGAAGGTACATGACCGTTATGACGTGCTGTCCGGGCGCTATGGTGCCTGCTGGCATAATCGGTGAGCGTAAAATGCACTCACTCGGACGAGCTGCTGCGGATATGCATGCCTTCTGGGATTCCGCGGTGATATTAGGGCTTCAAGCAGCAGTGCCGCCGGAGGAACCAATTTGGCGGTTGTCTCGCGAGGAGATGGAGCGCACCTGGGAGGTAAGTTGGGAAGCGGCTCGTAACTCGTCTGTGCGTGTCCGAAACGCAACGCAATTACAGAAAGCGATAATTGATTCACTTGAAGACAATGATTTTACGCCTCTGACTCCGGGCTGGGCTCATCTCGATCTGTGGGCAGACAACCTGCTTTTCGAAGGAGACACGTTGGCAGCCATCGTTGATTTCGACCGAGCACGCTATTCGTTTCCTGCAATGGACCTCGGACGGGCTGTCCTTTCCGGCACGCTCAGTGAGCGCGGGTTCGACAAGGATGCTGTGGCCGCTTTCACTGAAGGCTACCGTAGTGTGCGGCTGCTGCCACCGGGCTCGCTATTGAGGGCTATCAAGTACGTCTGGTGTATTGAATCATTTTGGTGGATCCAGCCGTCGCTCGAATCTTCCAGCGTGGTCCCTGTCCGTTTTGCTGAGGAAATGGTTCAAACCGCGAAACGTTGGGAGCAACTCGACGGCCTTCTTGGAGGCATCTAAGGCTGGCCTTTAAACTTGCCGTTACAGGCTGGGAAAAGTGTTAGAAGTGTCGATGCTGGCAGTGAATGCGCTTCTGATGGTACTTTCGCTTAGCAGAAAGAGATGCCTTAGATCACGATCGTGAAGGGTAAGATGTGCTTGTGTCTCGACATACTGACTTTTTCGTGCAGAAAATGCAAGGTATTCATTTTGTATCTATCATAAAATTTATCTAGAAAGGAGGGAAAACGATGGATTGGTTGGACAGGATGAATAGCGCCATGGAATATATCGAAACAAACCTAGCGGACAATATCTTATATGATGAAATAGCGCAGAGAGCTTGTTGCTCTACTTACCATTTTCAACGAATGTTTCCGTTTATTACTGGAGTATCGTTATCTGAGTACATTCGGCGTCGACGGTTGACATTGGCAGCATTTGAACTGCAAACAACAGATGCAAAGGTTATTGATATAGCTATGAAATATGGATATGATTCGCCAGAGGCGTTTGCACGGGCGTTTAAGAATCTTCATGGGATCATGCCGATATCTGCGCGCGATAAAGGCGTTTCTCTAAAAGCCTATCCTCGAATGTCCTTTCACATTTCAATTAAAGGAGATATCGAAATGAATTACCGCATTGAATCAAAAGGGCCTTTTGAGATGTTTGGAGCTTATGGTCTGGTCAATTCCGATCCCCAAAAAGTATATGATGAAGTTGCTCAATTCCGTCAACAATGTGATGTAGATGGCAGTGTTGAAGGGATGAACGGATTACTGGGACGCTTTAGTAACACGATCTTGCACGCTGCCTTATATGATCATACTGGAACATCTTTTAAATACATGGTGAGTTATTTTTTACCAAAAGGGCTTGAGATTCCGGAGAGATTTACAAAACTTTCTGTCCCGGAACTAACGTGGGCGATTTTCCCGGAACCACAATGTGATTTAATTAAGTTATGGGGACGGATTTATTCCGAATGGTTCCCGACATCGGAATACGAACAGGTTGAAGGCCCTAGTTTCGAGATGTATTATGGAACGGGAGAGTATGTTACTGGGGAGATTTGGATTCCGGTGAAGAAAAAATAATCTTTTACTCGAGTGAATGTATTGCATTCCAACGAAGATGATAGTTGAATAAAGCGAAATCAAAGGAAGGCCATCCTCAATGGATGGCCTAAAAAGCTTGCCTTTACAGACGCGCGGTGAACCGTATCACAAATAGTGGTAAAGCGGAGAGTCGAACTAAAGGTAGACATTGCGACGCTAAATCTAGAGAAGGAAGATCACTTAACTAAAGGAGGTATTGCCGGTTCTGATTTTGGTTTTCAGCCAAAAACCATATTAAAAATATTGACATCTCGCACACTTGCCCCGTATAATTCCAACTAATCGGGTTCGATTTATACGCATTACATTGTTGACCAGTCCACTGGAGGCAATTATTCGTTTTTACGAATAATTGTCTCTTTTTCGTTTACTGGTAATTACCAGATTACCACTTGATCGAGAGAGAGACCAAAAGGGGGAATATTCTTGGAACTGTTGCAAGAGGTGGTACCGTTGTATCACCAGCTCAAAACGTATATCAAACAACAAATCGAAAGCGGCCAATGGCAGCCAGGTATCGCGATTCCAAGCGAGCGGGAACTGGAGAAACTGTTGGGATTGAGCCGTACGCCCATCCGTCAGGCCCTTGGAGAACTTGTTGCGGAGGGATGGCTTGAACGCAAACATGGAAAAGGCACTTTCGTTGCACAGCGTACTTCCGCCGCTGTCACGACGAAGCTGGTCGGACTAGTCGAGCAGCTTCGCAGCCAGGGATTATACCCGACCATTGAAATCGTGGAATTCGGACACTGCGAAGCGCCGGCCGCCGTATCACAGGCACTCGGCATTCCGGCATCTACGCAGATGATCCGTACGGTTAGACGAATTGCGGTATCCAGCGGTCATGTGATAGTGGATGAGAACTATTTCAACATCAATTTATCCGGGGTCATAACGGAAGAGCGGCTTGGGCGCTCAACTGTCTTCGATCTGCTGGAACAGAGCGGAATGAATGTCAAGAAAGGCTCGCAAGGCTACTCAGCAGTCAATGCCGACGCCCGCATCGCCAGACTGCTCGAAGTTCCCGAAGGCACCGCATTGCTAGTCATACAGACGCTGTTGTTCAACAACCGCGATCAGCCTTTGCAATATTCCTTGTCTTATTGCAATCCAGAACGTTACACCCATGAGATATTGCTCAGCCGTTAACAAATTCAAAGGAGATGGAATGTCATGAAATTATGGAAAATAGTAACTTTATCTCTCGTCATCGCAATACTAACCATCGTAACGGCCTGCTCGGGCAGCAGTAATAACGGCGCAAAGCCGGTCAATCAGGCAGGCAACGTTTCAAAAGATAATCAACAACAACAACCAGCCTCATCGGAAGAAAATATCGAACTAACGTTTGCTAACTGGATTTCAACGGAGGATGCGACAAAGGATGCCTACAACCAGTTAGTAGAAGGTTTTGAAAACGCCCATCCGAACATCAAGATCAAGTCACTCGGCATCCCGTTCAACGAATACAAAGATCAGGTACTCATTGCCTCTACCGGAGGCAATACGCCGGATGTGCTGATGGCAAACCAGAGCTTCACGCCGGCATTCGGCAATGCAAACATCGTACAGCCGCTAGAAACAATACTTGGCCGTGACATCATCGACGATATTTTACCTTCGAGCAAAGCAGGAGTCACCTTTAACGGCAAAGTGATCGCTATGCCGTGGGCGCCGCATCCTAATGCGCTGTTCTGGAACAAGACGCTGTTCGCCAAAGCGGGTCTCGACCCCAATGCGCCGCCAAAGACGTGGGACGAGCTTCTGAAATATGCGGAGGCAGTCGCAGCGCTTAAACAAGACGATAAAGGCAACCCAATCTACGGTATCGGCGAAGCAAATAAAACCGGCGCTTACACCGGCCAAATGCTGCTCCGTATAACGCTCTCTCATGGCGGTAAGTTCGTTGACGATCAGGGCAAGCTGATCGTCAACCAAGGCTCGGCGCTCGTAGAATCGCTGCAATACCTGCGCGACATCGCCAATAAGAATGTTGCCCCGGTTGGCGCCGAGATCAAGGATTTGCGCGCCATGTTCGGGACGGGTTCGCTGGGCATGCTCGTCGACGGCGACTTCGGCCGAAACACGTTCCGAACCACTAGCGGCAAAGGGGAAGTTTTTGATAAGGAGTGGGGCGTGACAACCGTGCCTGTCGGCGCGACCGGACGTTCCGAGACCGTCTTCACCGAGCATCAATTGCTTATCTCATCGTCGACCAAACATGCCGAAGCAGCCGCTGAGTTCGTGAAGTATCTGGTATCTAAGGATGCCATGATTTTGTACCACAAACTTAACGGAGTCATGTCCTCCCGCGCTTCAGTTGCATCATTGCCTGAGCTGAACGAGGACGATTACACCAAGGTATTCAATGAGCAGATGAAAACGGCCAGCCCATTCCCGACGGGCAACCCTGCGTTCGAACAGGCTATGAAAGAAACGTCCAACTTGACTGTGCTCGCAACAACAACATCCGAGGATATTCCAGCTATTATCGCCAAGATACTGCCGAAGCTTCAAGAACTGTATGCTGCGAAGTAGGCAATGGCAAATCTTTATTTCAAACACTTATAAGCTAAGGGGGGAGGCAGTCTATGTCAATCAAATGGTCTCGCACCCTTAAAAATCAGGCGTTCGGCATGCTGCTTGTCGCGCCCGCGACCCTGCTGTTGTCTGTGACGATTCTAATCCCGTTGGCTCGTTCCATTTCGACGAGCTTCCGGGGCGCTTCGTTGCTTTCGGCTGAACAGCCCTTTATTGGTCTGGCCAATTATAAGGCGTTGTTGTCGGGACAAGAATTTTATCATGCGCTCTCCATTACGCTTCGGTATGTTGCATGCACTGTCGGCATTGAGATTATTCTTGGACTCGCGAGCGCTTTGCTGCTGAACAGCCGAATCCGATTTCGGGCGTTCTTCCGCAGCATTTTGCTCATCCCGTGGGCGATCCCAACGCTTGTCGCAGCGCTTGTCTTCCTACTGATTTATCAGGCTGATTATGGAGTGTTGAATGGCTTGCTTATCCAGAGCGGATTAACGGACAAGAAGCTGAACGTTCTGAATGATTTAAACTTGGCGTTGTATGGCATCATGGGCGTTGCGATTTGGCGCCAGACGCCGTTGGCCGCCGTAATGACGCTTGCCGGGCTGCAGGGCGTCCCGCGCGACTGGTATGAAGCTGCAACAATTGACGGTGCAAGCAAATTAAAAACATTCTTGTATATTACTCTTCCCGCTTTGAAACCTGTACTCGCTAATGTGACGCTGTTGATGGTCGTTGCCAACTTTCAAATGTTCACGTTATTTTATGCTCTTACCGGAGGCGGACCGGCGGACGCGACTCAATCATTGGCTATTTACACGTACGAAACGGCGTTCCAGGCCTACGATCTAGGTAAGGGCTCGGCAATCGGCGTAATATGGATGCTGTTGCTGCTGCTCATCGCTGTTCCACTTAACCGTGTGGCGCATCGGAGTATGTCATGAAGAGGTTATATCGGCTTCCCACTGTTCGACGTCATCTGCTGAACCGCAGCAATATCGGTGTTTATGTCCTGCTTGCGGTTATTCTCTTGTTGTTTCTATTTCCGGTTTACTGGTTGGTATCGGTCTCACTGCAGACGAACGGCGATCTGTTTCAGTTTCCACCCCAATGGGTTCCGTTCAAGCTGACGATGCAAAGCTATAAGGGTGTCCTGCTCTCGGCGAACTTTCTTACTTTTTACAAAAACACCGCGATTGTCGCGTCCGGATCAACAGCACTTTCAATTGCCGTTTCGATTCTCGCCGGATACGGCCTCTCGCGCTTCCGGTTCCGGGGCAGCCATCTACTGCTCGTCTTCTTTCTATCGTCGCAAATGTTCCCCGCCGTGACGTTATTGATCGGACTGTACACGCTTTACAGCAAGCTTCATTTGCTCAACACCCTGCTTGCGTTGATGTTAGCCGCAACAACGACAGCGCTGCCTTTCTCTATTATGATGATGAAAACATTCATGGACGGGATCGCCGGCGAGTTGGAAGAGGCCGCGGAGGTCGACGGCGCGACACGCCTAAAGGCGCTTATCCATATCGTTTTGCCGTTGACCAAGCCAGGGATCATGGCGGTAACAATCTATTGTTTTCTCGTAGCGTGGGACGATTTTCTGTTTGGCATGACGCTTGTTCGCGATCTCAATATGCGGACTCTCAGTCCGGGGCTATCCCTTACCTTCCTTGGCGAATTAAGCACCAACTGGTCCGGGGCGGCTGCAGCAGCTGTCACGGCTACAGCCCCGCTGCTCGTCTTGTTTCTGTTTTTGCAGCGGTATATGGTGGAAGGTTTAACCGCAGGAGGAGTTAAAGAATAAGCAAAATGCTTGAAAGGAGAAGAAGTATGACAACCGTCAGCAAACCGAATGTTCTCATTTTTTTCACCGATCAACAGCGCTGGGACACTACGGGCATCCATGGCAATCCACTGGGGCTGACGCCTAATTTCGACCGAATGGCTGCATACGGTACGCATTTGGAGCATTCCTTCACTTGCCAGCCCGTATGCGGTCCAGCGCGCTCCAGCCTGCAAACCGGTGTTTACGGCACTACATCCGGCTGCTACAAAAACGGTATTCCATTGCCGGAGCATTTAGGAACGCTCGGACAATATTTCGGGCAGGCTGGCTATCAGACCGGCTATATTGGGAAATGGCATCTGGCAGACGAGGAGCCGGTGCCTGCGGCCAAACGTGGTGGCTATGATTATTGGCTTGCCTCGAACGTGCTCGAGTTTTCGTCGGACAGCTACCGAACGGTTATGTACGATAATGACAGCAATCCGGTACGGCTGCCGGGATACCGGGTTGATGCGCTTACCGATGCTGCAATTCGATACATCGACAACCATCGAGAAAATCCATTCTTTCTGTTTGTATCGTATTTGGAGCCTCATCATCAGAATCATATTGACGACTATCCTGCCCCAGTTGGCTACCGCGAGCAATATGGCGGCCGCTGGATTCCGCCCGATCTCGCGGCACTAGGAGGCACCGTCCATCAGCATATCGGCGGTTATTATGGCATGGTTAAACGGCTAGACGAAGCGCTCGGCCGGGTGCTCGACGCTCTTAAAAGCTTGGAGCTGGACGAGCAAACAATTGTACTGTTTACCTCTGATCACGGCAACCATTTCAAGACGCGGAACGAGGAATACAAGCGTTCTTGCCATGACAGCTCGATTCGCGTCCCTACAGCTTTTAGCGGCCCTGGATTTAGCGAAGGCCGCAAGCTGCGGCAGCTTGTCAGTCTGATCGACCTGCCGCCTACACTGCTGGATGCCGCAGGAATTAAGGTGCCTGCCCAGATGCAAGGGAACTCGATAATGCCGCTCTTGAACGGTGCGGGCTCTTCTCAGCCTTGGCAGGAGGAGGTGTTCGTGCAAATCAGCGAAAGCAGCATCGCTCGAGCGATCCGCACGCGAAAATGGAAATATTGTGTCGTCGCCGAGGGCAAGGACGGTAACGCGCAGGCCGGCTCGGAGGAGTATATCGAGGCTTATTTGTACGACCTTGATGCTGATCCGTATGAACTAACGAACCTGATTGGTCTGGACTCTCATCGTGAGGCTGCGGATATCCTGCAAGCCCGTCTGCAGCATCGCATGGCGGCCGCGGGGGAGAGCGTGCCGATCATCCGGCCGGCGCCGGCCGTGCCGGGAGGCCAGCGTCATGTTTCGTTGCAGGAAGCGCGGAGCTGACAACGGAAAGGGCTGCTGCCCTTCTTGCCGGATCGCTTTTCACATCGCTTGATCTTAATTTCCAGTACTGGTCTCCTTCCGTGACGGGCGCGACTTCCGCTACCTGCCGGTGAAGCCCGCAACTGCGGTACAATTCCCTTGCTTGCCTTGCAAAGAGTGCCGCAGTGCGATTAAACCTACACTGAACGAAGGAGCTGTTTTCCAAAATGATTCGTCAACTAGTCCGATTACTGGTTCTATTAGCGTTGTTAATTCCCGTCTTTGGCACGATAGAGCGCGTACCTTCCGTTTTCGCGGCCGGCATTTCCTATTATGTGGATTGTGCTGCTGAGAAAGCCGGCACGGGAACCGAGGCCGCTCCATTTTACAATTTGGCGGAAATTAATGCGGTTCATCTTACCCCCGGTGATTCCGTTCTGTTCAAACGCGGGTCGATCTGCTCCGGCACTTTTGCGCCGGTAGGAAGCGGGAGTTTCGCCGCACCTGTCACGATTGCTGCCTACGGTCCGGGCTTGGCAAGACCCGTTATTAACGGGAATGGTCAGACCGACGCTATTTTGCTGCGTAATTTGCAATATATAGAGTTAAGCGATCTCGAACTGACAGCTTCCGGCGATAATAAGATGGCTAGACGGGGGGTACACGTTCTTGGCGAAGACGCAGGCGACTTATACGGCATTACGTTGCGAAACTTATATATTCACGATGTCCGCGGCTACATGCCTTCAACGGTCAGCGGCAACTATCACGGCACAGGCAAATACGCGAATGCTTCAGGCGGCATCGTTATTGAGGTGCTTGGCACAGCGGTGCCGACCGCTTTTCATCAGGTGCAAGTGTTGAACAATCAGATTGCAAGCGTAGACCGTCAAGGGATTTATGTTTGGTCTAATTATTGCCAACGACCGGGACTGGTGGAGTTTTGGGGGAGTTTGTGCAACGGGTCGTGGAAGCCGATGACCGACCTCTACATTAGCGGTAATACGCTCTCGGATATCGGCGGGGACGGAATCGCACCAATGACGGTTGACGGGGCGCTGGTCGAATCCAACACCTTAACCGGTTTCAATATGCGATCCGACTCGCCGAACGCAGGTATGTGGACGGCGAACGCAAACAATGTCACCTTTCAATTCAACGACACGTCCGGCGGCAAAACGACTAAGGATGGTATGGCATATGACATCGATCATTCCACAAGCAATATCACATTCCAATACAACTATTCCCATGGAAACGAAGGCGGATTTTTTCTGATTTGTGCCCAGGGAAACAGTAAGGCGGTCAACTTCGTGATCCGATACAATATTTCGGTCAACGACCGGGCGCGTATGTTCCAAAGCTGCGGCGGCGAGGTGGTTTCAAGCCATATTTACAATAATACAATGTATATAGGTTCCGGCCTTGCGCCCGTTATTTATCAAGAGACGACGAATCAGCGGCAGGCAATCCAGTTCCGGAACAACCTCATATACAAAGAGGGTGGCGGTCAGGTTACATGGACGCTGGATGATTTGAATTTCGTTATCGACAATAACGCGTTTTTCGGAGTGCCGGTTCCAGCATGGGCGACTAATACGTTAACAACTGACCCTTGGCTGAACGGCCCCGGCAGTCTCGACCAGGCGGGTTACAAGCTGGGAGCCGGCTCGGTGGCACTGAATGTAGGGGCTGTGATCCCTGCAAACGGAGGCCGAGATTATTTTGGTAATGCTGTTTCTTCTACGACAGCGCCGAGTATCGGAGCATATCAAGGGCCAGGACTTGCACCTGCATTCGTTAGTCCGCTTGCTCATTTCAAGCTCGATGACGGAAGCGGCGTCACGGCCGCTGATGCAGCAGGTACGAATAACGGCAGTTTGATGGGCAACCCGGTCTGGAACAACAACGGCAAAGTCGGCGGTTCGCTCAAGCTGAACGGCAGCGGCGATTACGTGAGCGTGCCGGCCGTACTGAATCCGGGCTCAGGCAATTTTACCGTTGCGGGATGGGTCAAGCTGGATACTGCGGCTGGTGTTAACCAAGTTATTTTTCAACAGGAGGGCGTTTTGGGGCGCACATTACTATACCGAGTAACTTCGACCGGCCAACTCGGTACTTTTCTTGGCGGAAGCGCATTGCTCTCATCTGAGAGAATTCCTACAGGAGAATGGACGCATGTAGCGGTTGTAAATCGGGGCGGAGCCGTCACGCTTTATGTGAATGGACAACCGGTCGGATCGGCAACACGCACCATCGAATCGCAAACGTCCCCGTTCCGCATCGGGACCCATAAATCGCCTACCGATGCCAACGATTATTGGAACGGCAGCGTAGATGATTTCCAGCTATACAATACTGCGCTGAACAGTGCCCAAGTGTACCGGCTATACAACAGTTAAGTTTAAGCTCCCTGTCCGTTAGTTCGGCCAGGGAACTTTTGCATATTTGAATACTGCGACAGGAGAGATAAAGATGAACCATCCAATTCCCAAAGCATGCTGCTCGGTGAGCAGACAGCATACGAATGATAAACTTATACAAGCAGCAGAACCGGTTGCGACTCCATGCACTCTCGGTGCTCCGTCTAGTCTCCGATTCGACTGGGTAAGTTTAACAGGCGGTACGTTCGAGATGGGAACGAATGACTCGGAAGGCTTTCCGGACGATGGGGAAGGGCCAGCTCGAAAGATTGAGATTAATCCGTTTTACATTTCGGCATACACAGTCACAAATGCGCAATATCAAGCTTTTGTTGAGGCTACGGGTTACATAACGGAAGCGGAGAAATTCGGTTGGTCTTATGTATTTCATCTTCTGGTGTCCGAAGAGACAAGGAGCAAAGTGAAGGGTTCCTCGCAACAGGCGCCCTGGTGGTTGGCGGTAGAAGGAGCAAATTGGAGAAGGCCGGAAGGAATAGAGAGTGGCATCACGGATCGAATGGATCATCCGGTCGTTCATGTCACTTGGAATGATGCAATAGCATTCTGCAAATGGTCAGGGACAAGGCTGCCAAGCGAAGCGGAGTGGGAATACGCAGCACGTGGTGGATTGAAAGGGAAAAGATACCCGTGGGGAGACAAACTGAAGCTTGACTACCAGCACATGTGCAACATTTGGCAAGGAAAGTTTCCTGTTAAAAACCATGCAAGCGACGGTTATATCGATACGGCTCCGGTTCATACATTCGAACCGAATGGCTATGGTTTATATCAGATGGCAGGAAACGTATGGGAGTGGTGCGCAGACTGGTTCAGCCCGGCTTATCACCAACAGACGCAAAATGTGAATCCGATATTTAACATCGATACAGGACATAAATCGATGAGAGGAGGATCTTACCTTTGTCACCGTTCCTACTGTAATCGCTACAGGGTTGCTGCTCGAAGCTCGAATACACCGGATAGCTCAAGCGGTCATTGTGGTTTTCGAGTCGCAATGGATGCATAAAAGTTCCAAGGGACTACCGGAAATTATGATTTGGAAATTTCAATCTATTTGGGAAGATCACTTATTGAACGCAAAAAGCTTTCCGAAACGGACCAGCAACGTGGCTCGTATTGAAAAGCTTTTTGCGTTGGCTGGATCTAGCCGAAAATATGACGAAGCTCGTCCGGCACCGGACGGCTTTTTCACGTCGCCGGGTCCATTGCTACACTCGTTACTAACGTTTCGGAACATAGTTCGCCCTGGTCGTACGTATAAGCTGCAGCATCCATTTCTGCCAATCGTCCGAGAATGGTCACTACCATGTCCCTGCTCAATGCTTTATTTGGTGCAAAGGTAAGTGCATGTTCGCGTTTTAACTTTAGTGTGGATTTTCCCGGTAATTGGGATTACAGAGTTGAAGGAACTGAAAATTACAAAGCTACCGCAACGAGAGAAGCCATACCCGATGCAGGAATTGTTATAAATGCCGGGAACGATCCTGAACAAAAAATATCTTTGTATGGCCAAGAAGGACCACTGTCTTGGGACCCCGCAGGTAATGCTGTTGTAGAAGACTTTGTCACGCAAACCGGATTAAAAGGTAAGAAATATACCAGTGAGGATCAAGATACGATCTCCATTTATTATGTCTTTGATCAGAATCAATTAAGTAATCATGGATACAATGCAAGAGCTTTAGGCGGGAACATCCACATGACGAAGGACGTTTACGAGCAAAACAAGGACACTATTGAACTTATCATTCTGAGTATCCGCCTCTCATAGCTAGTGAAAATACCCCGGCAGTCTCATTGGCGTGACCTATCTTGCGTCCCCTGAGCAATTGGTTGAAATAAGTGCCGTCGCACACACGAACTAACTCGGCCACCGTAGTCGGCGCAACAGGGACGGTCGGGCTTCGGATAGGCACAACCGCCATTGGCGCAAAGCAGAAGGGTTTTACCTAGTAAGTGTGAAGTAGTCTCCATCTGATCGTTAGGTGGGGACTATTTTACGTTTACGGTGTTCATCCAGTCTACGTTATAAATCTATGGCTCTAACCTATATCCTCACAATACAAATTAGGTCAGCTATTATAGCTGGCTTTTTAGCATGATCTTGGTTTCGTTTTATAGAGTAGAGAGAATCTTTAGCCAGATTGTTTCCTAACTACCGATCAAGCAGCAGCTTCATCTGCACGTCCATTTGGCTGTGCATAGTGATGGGGTCGCTGACAGCGAAATGCTCCGGATCTATGGAATAGACACGATTATTTTGCACAGCCTTTAACTGCTTCCAGGAGAAAGTTTTCTCCAGCACTATGAATCGAACCGGATCAATAATGCTCACAAATAACCGGTCGCCTGCGTATAGGGAAAGTTGCTCCTCCGTAATCAGGCGATAAGCCTCACGGTTAAGCATCTCTTGCTCAATAATGGGAGGGGCTGTCATGCCCAGTCCATCGTATAAATTATAAGCTCCACGGCACCAGAAGTTGCCGAAGACATAAATGGAATCGGTGCGGATTTCGATAACAGATACCGTTTCTTCTTTGGATATAAATCTTCGTAATTCAGTTCTGTGACTCTCAGCTTTCTGCTCATATTGCACAATAAGCTGCTGCGCCATCCTCTGTTTGTTAAAAGCTTCGCCAAGCATCGCCAGTAAAGTCATTGGTTTATGGTCGTTTTGTGAGAAGATCATCGTAGATGCAACGGTTGAAATAGAATTTATCCTCTCTGCTATCAGCCAGAATAATTACCCATCATTTTATTTAAATAATTTCGAAAGTCTTCAACATATGCTTTGGGCTCTATGATGGTTAGATTTGTGCCGAAACTTGCTAAAAAATCAAATCCCGTACTGTTTTGAGGGACATAAATGGTTGCTAATAAGTATTCAGCACTATAGTTTTCAATACTCTTCCGACCGTACCGTTCAATGAATTGATCTTTTATGCTAGGCGAAATCAATGCCTTAATAGCGACTAATTGTGGTTGATAACTTGCTTCACGTTCTTGTTCTAATAAATATTCTCTAGGGCTAAATGTTTTTTCATCCATAGTAAGCTTATCGATTCGAGATAATTTAAACGTTCTATATCCCATACGATCTAAACAGAATCCTTTCAGATACCAACTTCTTTCGCTAAAATGAAGCTGATAGGGCTCGACAATTCTATTCGAAGTAGCGCCATCTTTATCTATATAATCAAATGAAACTAACCTTCTCATTAATATGGCTTCTTGACATGTCCTCAAGGTTTGAAGGATCTCAGACCGCCCCTCCCAATCATAAAATGACAGTTGAATTGAACTTTTCAGAGATAAGGGGCTAACCATCGCTTCTATTTTTTTTATAGTAATTTCAACTTCCTCGCTAATTAGAATTTGTTCCAACCCGCCGAGCGCAGTTAATATATTCTCTAAGTCGGAGTTGCTTAAAAGACGTTTATCAACCTTGTATTCATCCATAATACCGTAGCCGCCATTAACTCCATGGGTAGCATAGATCGGGATGTTTGATAGACTCAGTGTTTCCATATCACGAAGAATCGTTCTTTTGGAAACATTAAATAATTGCGCGAATTCACTAGTCGAAACGATATTTTTTTTCAGCAAAATCATTATTATAGAAATAAGTCGCTCAACCTTGTCCATATTTCCTCCTCTTATTTCTCTACATCATCTGAGAACGGTGACATATAGTTGTCACCTTTTGTAGATTATACTACATTTATCACAAGAAGGAGGGATTACTTTATGTCAACTATCGCATATTTGAATTTTGATGGAATCACAGAAGAAGTGATTGAATTTTACGCGGAGGCTTTAAGCGCAATTGAAGTAAAGAAAGTGAAATTTGGGGATATTCCGCAAGATCCAAACTACCCAATGCCGGAAAATGAGTTAAATATGATCATGGAGTCTTCCATCGAATTCGCAGGCGGGAAGATCATGATGTCGGACATTCTGCCTTCCATGAAGGTGGTAACAGGTGAGCTGGTGCAAGGGAATAATATTCTGATTAGTCTGGTCATTGACGATAAGCAAAAACTGGAGCAATACTTTAATGGTTTGTCCCTTGGCGGACATGTCACCATGCCGTTATCCAATTATCCTTGGTCTTCGTGCTTTGGAACGCTGGTTGATAAGTTTGGGGTACACTGGAAATTTAATAGTGACGCAGATCAGTTTCTTGATAACGTAAATGAATCAATGAAGAAAGGATAATGTATCTTTCTATGGAAATAGATAATTTGATTCCCGTAAAATCGAGAGAAGAGCTTAGGTTCTGGCTACAGGGAAATAGTGGGACTAAAAAATTTTGTTGGGTCTTGGTCAGTATGACGCCCAAACCGGATACGCTCTTATATTTGGACGCGGTCGAGGAAGCTTTGTGCTTTGGATGGATCGATGGAGTCAAGAAGAAAATATCTGAAACGGAGCTGGCTCAGAGACTGTCTCCCCGAAGCAAAAAAAGCTCATGGACTGAATTGAATAAAGAACGTGTCCGCCGCCTCGAAAAGTTGGGACTCATGACAGACGAAGGAAGAAAGGTTCTTCCTGATATGGATTACGATTCTTTCAGAATAGATGAAGTTATAGAGGAAAGGCTCAAAGAGGAAAGGCAACTATATAAAAATTACATGGCCTTTCCAGATCTTTATAAAAGAGTTCGGATCGACACGATACAAAGCAATAAGTATCAGCCAGAGTTATTTCAGAGCAGATTAAACAAATTCATAACAAATACTAGAGAAAATAAAATGTACGGTCAATGGAATGATAATGGACGTCTACTAGATTACGTTGTGGAGAAAGAGGAATAAAATAGCTGCAGCATTTGCATGCAGACAGGACTCCCGAATGAGGTGGTCCTGTTTGTGTTATTTATGTAGGTACTTTTAAAGGATAAGTTCTTCTGGTCAACACGTAAAAACCCCCTTATACAAAGAAAGTTATCTTCGTATAAGGAGGTCTTTGTATGCTCAATTACAGGTTAATACAATCAGGTGCAATTTAGGGGGAGTATATCGGAGGGCGGCTATTCCGTTACAATGATACCTTGATTAGCGTACAACCCTGTAATTTCGGGATGCACATGCTCTGTAACGAGATAAGTCAGTTGGTTGGACGGACATACAATATGATTAGAAATCGTATTAAGTTTATTAGAGGTTACCATTCCCAGCACCTCGGTGGAAATAGATATCATTTTGCGTTTGACCAACGCCTCTGTCAGACTCGGAACACTTATGCCAATATACGGATCAATGTTGTAGATGCCCATAATGTATAAGTCGCTGCGCATGGTGTTAAGTGTTTCCACGGTATCAATGCCTAAATTGACCATAGACTCCTTGAACAAGGTGCCGCCGATCATAATGACCTCTACTGAATTATGGTTGGACAAGGCCATCGCGATAGGAGGACTGTTGGTAATAATAGTAGCTTTTAATGTTAATGGAAGCTGCTTCACAAGATACAGGTTGGTCGTGCCTCCATCAATAAGAATGACCATATTGTCTTTGATATAATCCAGCGCTTTGAGTGCCAGCTTCGTCTTCAAGTCACTGGACACATTTTGCCTCGTGGAAAAATCCTCAACAGGTGGGCCTATGCGGAGTGCACCGCTATGAACTCGTTTGACAAGCCCCTGTATGTCAAGATCCTTCAAATCTCTGCGGATGGTATCCTCAGATACGTTTAAGCGTTTACTTAAATCGCTGGCGATGACCTTGTGCTCAGTGTTTAAAATCTGCACGATTTTTTGCTGACGTTCTTCTTTTAACATGTAGTCCGTACCCTTCTTTTCTTTTTAGTGTAGCACAATTTTCAAAAAAACTGCAATAAACAGGTCCTTGTTTTGCATGTTTATCATTATTATGCCTAAATTATTCGCGTAATTTGCCGTTTTTGATGCAGTTTATATGCATGGAATGATAAATGTAATGCCTTTTTTATGCGCGTTTATAATTGTTATTTTGGTTAATGCAGAAATAAACGCTTTACTATGCATATTTTTTGTTTTATACTCGTACAAAGAAGCATATAAACGCATAAAAGGAGACATAAACATGAGCAACAGAGCAATCACAATTGCACCATCTATCATGTGTGCGGATCTTTGCAATCTGGAAAGAGGAATTAAAGAAATCGAGCAGGTCGGACTGGATACCTTGCATGTTGATGTTATTGATGGAAGCTTCAGCCCAAGCATGCCGCTGGGAATCGATACAATCAAGCAACTCCGCAAAATTACAAATATGAATTTTGATGTTCATATTATGTCGAATAATAACGAATTTTTTATCCAAGAGATGATCAATATCGGGGTACAACAAATTACTTTTCATGTTGAAAGCGGTATACATGTTGATCGTTGCCTCCAGCTTATTAAAAAAAGTGGCATTAAAGCAGGGGTAGCCTTAAATCCTTCTACGCCGTTGTCTGTGCTGGATCATATCCTGCCGGAATGTGATGTAGTGCTGCTCATGCTTATTAATCCAGGCTTTGCAACAGATAAGAATGAGAAGCAAGTGCCTTATGCTGTGAAGAAGGTAGAGGAGTTGCAGCAACTGATCCAAGCGAAGCAGTTGAACACAAAAATTGAAGTGGATGGTCGGGTATCCCTGGATACGATTCCTGCACTTGTAGAGGCAGGGGCTGACATTTTGGTCGCGGGCTCAACCAGTTTGTTTATCCCACACCGCAGCTTGGCTGACAACAAAGTATTGGTTGAGGAAGCAATTGATCAAGGGCTTCAAGCGGGGGTGAAGTAAATGAGTCCATTCAATGAGGTATCCAAGGCCATTGCTAACGAGCTTTCTGAGACATTGAACAGTATCGAGCCCCAGCAGGTTGAAGCGTTGGCAGCAGCGATCAAAAAGGCGGATAAGGTTTTCTTTGTAGGTGTTGGCAGAGTACTGTTGTCCCTAAAGTCAATTGCCAAACGATTAGCACATCTCGGTGTGAACACCTACGTAGTTGGTCAAATTACGGAGCCGGCGATTACGGAAAAAGATCTGCTTATTGTGGGATCTGGCAGCGGAGAGACGGCCTTCCCGCTTATCATTGCCAAGAAGGCGAAGCAATTCAAAGCTACTGTTGCACATATCGGAGCTAACCCGCAGAGCTCTATGAGGGAGTATGCTGATGTATTTGTACGAATTCCAGTTAGCACAAAGCTGAATTTACCGGGTGAAATCCCGTCGATCCAACCGATGACCAGCCTGTTTGAGCAAAGTCTGTTGTTGCTCGGCGATACGATTTCACTAATGATTGTCAAAGAAAACAATGTCGATATGCACGCTCTGTGGCAGTATCATGCCAACCTGGAATAAGAGGTAGAAGGGGGCTTACGATGAAAGCGGTTCATTTTGGTGCCGGTAATATCGGCCGAGGTTTCATAGGGAATGTGCTTAGCAAAGCCGGGTTTGAGGTATGTTTTGTTGATGTCAATCAAGAGATGATCGACACCATCAACAAAACGAATAGCTATAAGGTTGAACTTCTCGATGCGGATCATACGATTGAAGTCATCTCGCCGGTGTCAGCGCTCAACAGCATGACACAAGAGGAAGAGGTCATTGCGAATATCGGAGCAGCCGACCTTATTACGCTATCTGTAGGTGTTCCCAACCTGTCTAAGGTTGCCAATATTCTACTCAAGGCTCTGCTGGCCAGAGCAGAACTTCGCAAGGACTCAATAGATATCATTGCTAACGAAAATGCAATCAACGCATCGACTACATTGCGTCAGGAAATTGAAAGGCTCGCCTCTGCAGAAGAAATGGCAACGATCCTTTCGATTGCAGGCTTTCCTAATGCGGCAGTCGACCGGCTTGCATTATCCCGAAGAACTAGCGAGGGGGATTTGGTTCAGGTTGAGCCATTTTTTGAATGGATCATTAATCGTTCGGAGATGCTGAATCATTCTTTGCCTTTATTGGATAAAGTCATTTATGTAGATGATTTGACGCCCTATATTGAGAGAAAGCTATTTATTGTAAATATGGGTCATGCCGCTGCAGCCTACCTGGGCTTCCTGTTTGACGAGCCGACTATTCAGCGTGCGCTTACTCATCCCGACATCGAAGCTACGGTACAGGGGGCGATGTATGAGGTGGCCCGTTATTTTGAAGCAGCCTATGGTAAGTCTGCCGAAGAGTTAAAAAGTTTTATCGAGACAACATGTAAACGCTTCAGAAACGAACAGGTGAGCGATGATATTTTTCGGGTTGGCAGGTCCCCGATTCGGAAGCTTGGTGTGGATGAGCGGCTTGTAAAACCAGCAACTGAGTTGTATAAGCGAGGTCTTCCTTACAGCCAGCTTGCCAAAGTAATTGCCGCCGGTTATTTATTCCGTAATACGAGGGATGAAGAGGCGGTTGAGCTGCAAGACTATATCGCAGAACAAGGTTTGATAAGCGCTTTGGCAGCTTTTTCACACATTACCGAGCCGGAAGTACAGGAAGTCATTAGACAGCATGTTTCTGCATTGATAGCAGTATCCAAATGAATGAAGAGGGGCTAACATCATGTTAAGTCAATTTTTGAAAAATAACACCAAATTCCTTCAATCGGTTCCTAGCTGGGAGGAATCCATTCAAATAGCGGCCCAGCCATTACTGGATCAAGGCGCCATTACAACGGCTTATGTCCAGGCCATGATAGATAATGTGGATAAGAATGGTCCGTACATCGTAATCGTACCGGGTATTGCTATGCCGCATGCTAAGAATACAGGAAATATTAATGCCACAGGAATGTCCTTTTTGAAGCTGGAAACACCAGTGATATTCCCGGAAGGCAAGGAAGTGAGCATACTGTTTGTGCTTGCAGCTGAGGATAGTACCGGACATTTGGAGCTTATTACAGACCTCTCCTCTATGCTTATAGACGAGGATGTAATGGTGAAGCTGCTGCAAGTGAGCAGTGAGACAGAATTAATATCCCTCATCGAAGAAGTGGAATAACACCTGCAAGTGGTGTTGAGCAGCAGAAAATTTGAACTAAGGGGACGATTCCAATGTCCAGTGTTGCAAAGCAGAAATCATCAATACGTGCACGGATTCAAGTTGTAGGCGGTTTTTTGACCAACATGGTTATGCCTAATATTGGTGCGTTTATTGCTTGGGGGATTTTGACCGCTCTATTTATTCCCACGGGCTGGTTCCCAAATGAAAAATTGGCGGAAATCGTCGGTCCGGCCATCACGTATTTACTGCCTTTACTGCTTGCATCTACCGGCGGAAGAATGGTAGCAGGCAATCGGGGTGCGGTAATGGGTGCAATCGGGGCGATTGGTCTGATTGTCGGATCCGATATACCCATGTTTTTGGGGGCTATGATTATTGGTCCTCTGGGCGGATGGGTCATTAAGAAATTCGATAAGAGCCTGGAGAACAGAATGCCAGCTGGTTTTGAAATGATCATTAACAATTTCTCTATCGGAATATTGGGCTTTATCTTAATGGTGTTCTCTTACTATGTAATTGGTCCGGTGATCGAGGGAGCGAATGCCTTTGTCACAACATCGATTAAAGCCATGGTTGCAGGCGGCTACTTGCCGTTGCTGTCTCTCATTAATGAACCGGCCAAAGTATTATTCCTGAATAATGTTATCGATCAAGGCATTTATTATCCACTTGGTATGCAGGATACGTTAAGCTCAGGCAAATCCATTTTCTTTACAGTTGCCTCCAACCCGGGACCAGGTCTTGGCCTTCTGCTTGCATTTTCATTCTTTGGGAAAAAAGCAGCGAAGAAAACAGCGCCGGGCGCTATTATTATTCACTTCTTCGGCGGGATTCATGAATTGTACTTCCCTTATGTATTAATGAAACCTCTGACGATTATTGCAATGATTGCAGGCGGCATGACAGGCATTACAGTCTTTAATCTGTTTCATGCCGGTCTGGTAGCAGGACCAAGCCCAGGCTCTTTTATTTCATATTTGGCGTTAACGCCAAAAGGAAGCTTCCTCGGCATGTTTCTGGGCGTGCTTGCTGCGACAATCGTTTCTTTTGTGATCACCTCTATTATTTTGAAGCTGGACAATAAGTCTGATGATGAGGAAAGCTTCAGCAGCTCTCAGGAAAAATCCAAAGCAATGAAAGCTGAAGGTAAGGAACTGCTTAATGAGATTATAACGGATACACCTGCTACAACAGAAATTAACAAGATATCTTTTGCATGTGATGCCGGAGCAGGAAGCAGTGCTTTAGGAGCTACCACTTTTAGAAAGAGACTGCAAAAGAAAAGCATTACCGGTATTGAGGTTAAGCATTTCAGAATCGAAGACGTACCGGATGATTCCGATATTATTGTTGTTCATAAGGACTTGTATGAAAGAGCGTTGCTCAGACATAAAGGCAAGAACATTGTGACGATCAGCAATTATATTGATGATCCAAATTTAAGAGAACTGCTTGAGACAATTGAGAAGAATAAAGGAACTACAGCGTAAGCCACTTGATATATATTTTGAGAAGAGGACGGGCGAAATGCATGAGTCAATATAAGACAATAGACGATCTTTCGATTGCAACCATCCGCACGATAGCGATCGATGCGATAGAGAAGGCTAATTCAGGGCACCCGGGTATGCCGATGGGGGCAGCACCTATGGGTTATCAGTTATTCGCCAACACTATGAAGCATCATCCAGGTCAGCCGGGTTGGTTGAATCGTGATCGCTTCGTACTATCAGCAGGACATGGATCAATGCTGTTGTACAGTCTGCTGCATTTATGCGGTTATGATCTTCCGCTTAGCGAGATTAAGCAGTTCCGGCAATGGGGCAGCAAAACTCCGGGTCATCCGGAGTATGGACACACACCTGGGGTTGATGCAACGACAGGTCCCCTCGGTCAGGGGATTGGTATGGCTGTCGGCATGGCTGCAGCCGAGGCGCATATGGCCGCGACGTATAATAAAGAACAATTCCCGATTATCGATCACTTCACATACGCGATTTGCGGCGATGGTGATTTGATGGAGGGTGTGGCCTCTGAGGCTGCATCGCTTGCAGGCCATTTGAAGCTGGGTAAGCTGATCGTGCTGTATGATTCCAATGATATTTCGCTTGACGGCGAGTTGGGACTTTCCTTCTCAGAGAAGGTTCGGGACAGATTCCAAGCTTATGGCTGGCAAACCATACTCGTAGAAGACGGGAATGATTTGAAAGGTATAACTGCTGCCATAGAAGAGGCACAGCAGGACAGCGAGCGCCCAACTTTAATCGAAGTCAAGACGGTGATTGGATATGGCAGCCCGAACAAGCAGGGCAAAGGCGGACATGGAGGACCGCATGGTTCTCCGCTTGGTCAGGAGGAAACCAAGTTAACGAAGGATTTCTATCAATGGGAGTTTGAAGAGCCTTTCCATATACCGGATAAAGTCCGGGAACACTTTGAACAAGTGAAGCAGCGTGGCATCGAAGCATACCAGGCATGGGAGCAGCTGCTTATGGCGTATAAGGAGGCTTATCCAAAGCTGGCTGACCAGCTTGAAACGGCGGTGTCGGGAGGGTTGCCTGAGGGCTGGGAGCAACTACTGCCAGTGTATGAACAAGGGGATGCTGCTGTATCTACGCGAGTAGCGTCAGGTCATGCGTTAAATAGCTTGGCACAGGCAATTCCTTTCCTATTAGGCGGGTCTGCTGATTTGGAGAGCTCGACGATGACGCACCTGAAGGGTCAAGCCATGTTCACTCCTTCCAGCTATGAGGGCCGGAATATTTACTTTGGCGTACGTGAATTTGCCATGGCTGCTGTGATGAACGGTATAGCTTTGCATGGCGGGTTAAAGGTATTTGGGGGAACGTTCCTCGTATTCGCTGACTATTTACGTCCGGCCATTCGACTGGCGGCACTAATGAAGCTCCCGGTTACCTATGTGTTCACACATGATAGTATCGCTGTGGGTGAAGATGGGCCAACACATGAGCCGATTGAGCAAGTGGCTTCTTTACGGATTATTCCTGGTCTGACGGTGATTCGGCCTGCCGACGGCAATGAAACATCTGCAGCCTGGGCGCTTGCGGTTAACAAGCAAGAAGGACCGACCGCATTGATTTTGACAAGACAAAATTTGCCGATTCTGAAGCAGAGCCTGGCACAAGTCTCTGAAGGTGTGAATCGGGGCGGGTATATCGTATCGGATGTATCTACAGGGAAGCCGCATGTGCAGCTAATTGCCACAGGCTCGGAGGTACAGCTTGCCGTTCAGGCGCAGGCAGTGCTTGCTGAAGAAGGCATCCTGGCACGCGTCATAAGTTTACCGAGTTGGGAACTGTTCAAACAACAAGATCAGGCTTATCGCGATGCTATATTGCATCCGGAAGTTCACGCACGACTTGCAATCGAAATGGCACTTCCGTTTGGCTGGGAACAGTTTACGGGAACAGAAGGTGCTATTCTTGGGATTTCGACTTTCGGTGCATCTGCACCGGGAGACCGCTTAATGAAAGAGTTTGGATTTACAGTGGAACATGTAGTTGCACAGGCTAAGGCATTATTGAATTTATAAAGATGGAGTGAAGCCGGATGAACAAGACATTTATTATTACAAGTAAGGAAGGCATTCATGCGCGCCCCGCTACTGCTCTTGTAAACGTAGCACAGAAATTTCAATCAGAGGTAACTGTTGCTTCTAATGGTCGTAATGTGTCGCTTAAATCGATCCTTGGCGTGCTTTCACTAGGTGTCGGGCCAGGAGAATATGTTTCCTTTCAGGCTACAGGAGAAGATGCGCCAGCTGTGATCTCTGCTATTGAAGCGGTATTTGAGCAGGAAGGGCTGGGCACAGTTCATGAATAACATATCCGGGATAGCTGCCGCCGCAGGAATAGCAATTGCTAAAGCCTTTGTTATTAAAGAGCTTGAGCTAACAATTGAACTGCGGGCTGTTCCAGATCCGGAAGCGGAAGTCGCTCGTTTTCATCAGGCACTGGCCGTCTCTAGGGACGAACTGAAAGCTCTGAAAGAGCGGACACTTCAGGAGCTAGGCGAGGAAAAAGCTAAAATTTTTGAAGCACATCTGCATATCATGAGTGATCCTGAACTGATCGAGCCGGTAGAAGCGCAGATTCGCAGCGGCCACTGCAATGCCGAGTTTGCACTGCAAGAAACTTCTAATATGTTCATTAAAATGTTTGAAGATATGAAGAGCACTTATCTGCAAGAGCGGGCAGCAGATATGCGAGATGTGACCAAGCGTGTATTGAACCATTTATTGTATGCCAAGTCGACAGATCTCAGTTCTATTCATGAAGATGTCATTCTTGTTGCAGAAGACTTAACCCCGTCTGACACCGCACAACTGAACAGGAATTATGTAAAAGGCTTTACGACGAATATCGGAGGGAGAACTTCTCACTCTGCCATTATGGCGAGATCTATGGAAATCCCTGCTGTTGTCGGAACCAAGCACATTATTGACCAGGTGCAGGATGGTGACCTGTTGATTTTGGATGGATTAACAGGAAGCGTGTTTGTCAATCCCGATCAGGAAACGGTTGCTTTGTATTGTGACAAGCAGGCTGCATACGAAGCGCAGAAGCTGGAATGGAAACGGCTGCTGCATGAGCCAAGCGTAACGGCTGATGGTCATGGGGTAGAGCTGGCAGCGAATATTGGTTCTCTATCTGATGTAGAGGGAGTTCTAGCGAACGGCGGAGAAGCGGTAGGATTGTTCCGGACAGAGTTTTTGTATATGGGCAGAGACACTATGCCTTCGGAAAACGAGCAATACCATGTGTACAAAACAATCCTTGAGAAAATGGGGGATAAGCCCGTTGTCGTTCGGACGCTGGATATCGGCGGAGACAAGGAGCTGCCTTACCTTCAGCTTCCCAAGGAAATGAATCCGTTTCTAGGCTTGCGGGCCATCCGCCTATGCCTGGACCGGGAGGATATATTCCGAACACAGCTTCGAGCACTTCTTCGGGCCAGTGTTAGTGGCAAATTGCGTATTATGTTCCCGATGATCGCTACGCTGGATGAGTTCAGACAAGCGAAAGATATCTTATTGGAAGAGAAGGACGCACTGGTGCGTGAAGGTATTCCGGTTGCGGAGGATACTCAACTAGGCATTATGGTGGAAATTCCTTCGACAGCTGTCCTGGCGAATCTGTTCGCCAAGGAGGTTGATTTCTTCAGTATCGGCACCAATGATCTGATTCAGTATACACTTGCCGTTGATCGCATGAATGAAGGGGTCTCCTACTTGTATCAGCCATACAATCCTTCCATACTGCGACTAATCAAAATGGTGATTGACGCTGCGCATGCAGAAGGCAAATGGGTTGGTATGTGTGGAGAGATGGCAGGGGATGTAGTAGCAATCCCGTTATTGCTCGGTCTGGGATTGGATGAGTTTAGTATGAGCGCAAGCTCGATTCTTCCAGCCAAAAGTCAATTGACGAAGCTGTCTTTCCAATCGGCTCAGCAATTGGCGGAGAAGGCGCTGAACTGTGCAACCTCGCAGGAAGTTGTAGCGCTTGTACAAGCAAATAGTGAGCAGCTGACGGTAAGTTAACAGCATTTGCCCTTGGCATAGAATAAACCTTCAAGCGATGACTTTCAGTGAAATCACTGTGTCATATCCCATAAATGAAGTAAAGCTGGGCACCTGTAGAGGTGTCCAGCTTTTTTGCGAATAGTCTTTTATGATGGGAGCAGGCCCCCAAAAAACTCTAATTCGTATAGTTATCAAAATATCCTTGAATAAAGATAATTGGCGTGCCCTTATCTCCACTTCCGGAAGTAAGGTCTGATAAAGAGCCGATCAGATCGGTTAATCTTCTAGGTGTCGTACCTTGTGCTTCCATGGCACCTACTAGATCAGTTTCTTTATTGTTAATGTATTGAGAGATAGCCTGCTGCAATTCCTCACCTTTCAAATCAGCGAAGTTGTTATCAGCAAGGTATTTCAATTTTACTTCGTTTGGTGTGCCATCAAGTCCCGCTGTATAAGCAGGCGATACAACCGGATCAGCCAGTTCCCAGATTTTTCCGACAGGATCTTTGAAAGCTCCATCCCCGTAGATCATCACTTCGACGGTCTTGCCCGTTTTTTCCTTGATTCTATGTTGAATATTATCCACGATAGGTTGGCAATTGCGTGGGAATAACTTGATGCTATTTTCTGTTGATTTATTAGAACCAAGCAGACCATAGCTTTCATTACATCCACTGCCATCCACCGATGCAGCCAAAATGTCATCCAGGCTATATACTTTTTCTCCGCCATTGGCTTTCAAAATTCTCTTCGTTCTGAATCTTGTATGTATATCACAAGTCAGTACATGTTTAGTATATTGCAGAATAGTCTTTGGATTATTGGAGAAAATAACTTCACATTCCACGCCGTATTCTTCAATCAATGATTTATAGTAATCGATATAATCGATGCCGGTGAAGGTATGCTTCTTATATCCGAACAGCTCGCGGAACTGTTGCTCTGTCAATACATCTGTCCAAGGATTAACTCCTTTTTCATCAAGCTCGTCCAGATCCACTAAGTGGTTGCCCACTTCATCCGACGGATAACTGAGCATGAGCACAATTTTTTTAGCACCTTTAGCAATGCCACGCAGACAGATGGCAAAGCGGTTCCGGCTTAAAATTGGGAAAATAACGCCGATTGTATCTTCTCCAAATTTGGAGTTTACATCTTGTGCAATATGGTCAATGGTAGCATAGTTGCCTTGGGCGCGTGCAACGATGGATTCCGTAACGGTAATGATGTCTTTATCCTGAATGCTGAAGCCTTCCACTTCGGAAGCTTTTAGAACGCTATCTACAACGATGTCTTCGATGCTGTCCCCTTGATTAATGATAGGGCAACGGAGGCCTCTTACAACTGTTCCGACGACTCTTTCCAATATAATCGCTCCTTGCATGATTTGGATTCCTATTTGTAATATACACCCATCTAGTGGTATAAATGAAATTAATATATTGAATATGGGATATAAGAGGTGCTTATAGCAGTGAGCAAGTTAGATTTATATAAAGTGTTTTGTACGGTGGCTCAGAGCACAAGCTTTTCCAAAGCGGCTCAAGAGCTTTACATGACACAGCCGGCTGTCAGCCAGGGGATTATGCAATTAGAAAGAGAACTCGATACTCGATTATTCACTAGAACATCAAAAGGTGTATTTTTAACGGATGAAGGCCGCCTCTTATTTGATTATGCCAATTCGGCCATGAATTTAATTAACGTCGGGGAAGAAAAATTACTCGAATTGAAAAATTTAACGACAGGCGAGCTGAAGATAGGAGTAGGTGATACGATTTCCAAGTATTTTTTACTTCCTTACCTAGAAGAGTTTCATAATCGTTACCCCAATATTAAGTTCAAGATGGTGAATGGTACTACCCTTGAGATTTGTGCGCTAATTAAATCAGGCAGTGTAGATATTGGTATTTGTAATTTTCCACTGGAAGATCCGGCACTAGCCTTAATTCCCTGCATTGATATTCATGATATTTTTGTATATGGCGAGAAATTTAAGAGTCACTTATCCGGAATGGTCACCCTGGATCAGGTTGTCAAATTGCCGTTAATCTTCCTTGAGTCGAAGTCCAACTCCAGAAAGTATGTGGAAGACTATATGCTGTCTAAAGGGATTAAAATTTCTCCCGAATTTGAACTGGGTTCACATCATTTGTTATTGGAATTTGCCAAGATCAATTTAGGCGTAGCTTGTGTGACAAAGGAATTCTCCCAGAAGTATTTGAATAATGGAGTATTACATCAAGTTTCACTAACCGAGGAAATACCCAAGCGAAGTATCGGCATCTCTTTTTTGAAAAGTGTATCCTTATCGCCAGCATCGACAAAATTTGTGGAGATTATTAAGAACAAGCTATTGGATTGATTTTAGGCTAATAAAAATTCTAGAAATGGGTGAGATGAGTGTCTACGAATGTAAGGTTGGCGACGCTTCACGATGCAGAGTCATTGTCTAGACTAAATCATGAGTTCAACGGTGGAGACCAGCGTTCTGTGTCAGATATCATTAAGTGTCTGAATAGCAACAATGAATTGGTAGCCGTGGCTACGATAATGGACGAAGTGGTCGGCTTTGCCTGTGCTCAAAGTATGCAATCGTTTTGTTACAATGAAGCTTACGGCGAAATTACTGAAATGTATGTTCAGGAATCTGCTCGGCGGAACGGAGTAGCTACTTCCTTGATTTCTTTTCTGGAAGACCAACTTCATACCCGTGGCGTCAAAACGGTTAAGATTTTAACGGGAAGAGACAACAATCCAGCCATTAAGACCTATGAACTAAGCGGCTATGTGAAGGATGATGAAGTAATGTTAAAGAAAAAGCTTTAGCATCCTCTGCTTACATGGATAGTATAGTTTAGCTATAATTATTTTATCCAAGTCATAGAATCTAATAAATCATTAAGATGAGTAAAAAGGACATTTTTTCCAGAAGGAGATAGTTCATGGACACCTATACTCATTATCATGCAGGAGACAACACATTTCGGATTGAATGTAAGGACATCATTTTAAGAGAATACATAGCCCATGATTTAGATACATTTCATTCGCTTACCTGGCAACCTGAAATACATGTATTTTTGCCAGGCTGGAACGTATCGAAGGAGCAACGGGAAGAATGGCTCATACACTACGAAATTCCAGAAAACGGGCAGTTCCTGAAGGATGTAGCGGAGGGTGGAGATATTGGTGAACTCCGTCTTCGACTGGGTATTGTTTTGAAAGAGACGGGAGAGTTAATCGGATGGTGCGCCTCAGGGATCAAGGACGAATTGCCGCCAACAAACCGGGAAATCATGTACGCAATATCCAGGGATTATCGGGGTAAAGGATATGCAACACAAGCTGTACAAGGGATGGTCAAGTACTTATTCGAACATACGAACGTTGAGGTGCTGAATGCTGTTGCACTATTAATTAATTTGCCGTCCAATAGAGTCATTCAAAAATCCGGATTTCAATTGCAAAGGATTATTGAGCTGGATAACGAAAGCTATAATCACTATAAACTTGATAGAAAGAATTGGGTAATCTAAGGCTAGCAGTCCAAGGCAAAATTAAAGTGTCAGGGAGGCCGGGTATGAAAGAGCGAATTGTGATCATTACTGGGGCAAATTCGGGTATCGGCAGAGCGGCCGCGCTGAAGTTCGCGGGTGAGGGCTATCATGTGGTGATGGCCTGTCGTAGCTTGCAGCGCAGCAGGATTGTTCAGGAGGAAATCAAACGTCTCACCAGTAATGCTAACGTCGATCTCATGGAGCTCGATATATCTTCTTTTGCATCTATCCGTGCATTTTGTACAGCTTTTACAGCTAAGTACCCCCGTCTAGATATCCTCATCCATAACGCAGCTTACCTGAATCATGGTGAAAAAGAGTATAAGCTCAGCCCCGAGCATGTCGAGCTGACCTTTGCGACCAACACATTTGGGCCTTTGCTAATGTCTCATTTGCTGAGTGGCCTGCTTGAACAAGCGCCAGACCCGCGGATTCTGCATGCCTGCACAACCAACATCAAGCATTTCTTTGAACCTAAGCGGACGATTGAGTTCGACAATCTGCGCGGTGAGTTCCGTGACAGCCGGCCGTTCAACATGTACAAGCGGTATGGAGATTCCAAAATGGCCTTATTGCTGTTGAGCTTCAAGCTGGCCGAAGAGTATAAAAGCCGAGGGATTAGTGTCAATGCCCTGCAGATTAATCGGGTGAAGCTATCCCCAGCGACGATTAATAAAATGAGCCCTATGTGGAGAGTGCTGGCACGAGTCCAAAATCTGAGCAATCCCGCGCCATCCGGCATGGCTGACAATTACTTTTATATCTGCACCTCTGCCGAATTCAAGTCTGTTAGCGGGCGCCTAATTAACCACAGGCGAGGGATTATGCAACCAGCGACAAAGGAGACAGGACTTGCACAATTGAGGAACATCTTTGGACTACACAGCTATCCCGCTTATGCTGCGGAGGAGCAGAACATAGAGAAGATATGGGCGCTGGGCATGGCGCTGATCCAGGAGTAGATTGGGGCATGTCCGTTCACGTAGCGGGCCTGAACTCAAGGCCTGCAGTGGAGGTATGCTGCTCAGTACTTTAATGAAGAAAGCAGATTGCATGTGCAATCTGCTATTTGAGCTATCGTTCTCGGCAGCTTCGTTCATCAGCTGTTTTTATTTCCCGAACCGAAACCTATTACGTATCCATCCAAGTCTCTAACAGAAAAATCTTTCCAGGCTCCCCAGTCAAATTCGGATATCTTTGGTTCGGATACAATCCTCGCACCATTTGATTTTAACAACACTTTTTGTTTGAATTAATTTAAAACCCAAAGCGAACTGATCTCGACTTGCCCAGTGTTCGTTGACCTTACATCCCAAAGCCTCTTCATAATATTTCATTGACTTTTCTAAATCTGAAACTAACAAAACAGTAAGGGAATTTTCAATTTTCGCTTTGACTTTTTCTGTCACTACGCAACCACTCCCAACTTGGAAAGTATATCCAATGAAAATATAGCGGATGTACGTTCAATTGTAAAGTAGAAAGCATAGAGCGAGAAGGAACGGGGGGATTTAGAACTGTAGGCGCGTAGCGATCGCCTGCAAGCTTTCCTCAGGAAAGCTCGCACCCGTAAGCAGGAGTTTTCTGAGGATTTTACTGCTAAAAGGATCGTAAGTCTCAACCCTCACCGTAGCGACAACTGAGCCTTACGTTACTAACATAAGTTCTCCTTAAAAAAGAGTATCCCCGCTACCAGCATGGGCGCAGGGATACTCTGTATAAAAACGCACTATTTTCTAGACATCCGCACTAGAACTGAATTACAACCATTTGATGACAGGACCAGAGCGGTACGGTATAGCTCAAGTTACCGTCTACTTGGCTGAATGGAAGACTCTCATTCTGAGGTGCCAGATATACATCCTTAACTTGCGGTGCTGCTGCAAGGGTGACCTCTGTATTCATGAGTGGCAGCAGATCCTCGATAATCTCTACACCTTCCCCTCTGCGGACCGGAGAAGCATATAACAGATGATTCACCCAGCGATTGGAGGCTGGCTGTGCCTGTAAGGTGGTGACGCCTTGCGCAGGCAGGTTGGTCGTCAGTGATTTATGAGTTCCTAGCAGGCGATCCAGCACGTAGCAGATGATTTCTTTCACTGGTAGGCTGCCTTTCACTGCATAATCCTCAAACACATGCCAAGCTACATAGATACCGTCCTGGCCTTCTGCGATGCCCGCTCCTGCCTCTTGTAGATCGGAAGGTGTATGCTGGTGCGAGCAGAAGGTGAACAAGTCACGGTTAAAGTATGAATTCTCCTTGCTGCCGAGCAGAGTACCGTTCGGTGTCAGCACTGTATCCTGACCTTCGGTATAAATGACAAAGGAGGCTGTGCGCAGGGAAGGAAGCTCGAAAGACGGTCGTAAATACGAAGGGCGGAACGCTGATACCCCCTGCCATGCAACGCCCAAATCCAGTGCAAAGCCGCTTCCGTCCACCGACAGGCCGGAACGTCCGGTAGCCAGGATTTTGCCGCCGCCAGCAATAAATTCATCTAGTTTAGCCTTAAGTTGCGTTGTGATCAGGATCTCGTCCGGGAGAATCAGAACTTTGTATGGTGCCAGATTGGCCTCCAAATCCACGACATCAAATAGATAGTTGCCCTCAAGCAAAATCCGCACAGCTCCCGTATCATGCTTGTTGTGCTGAGGGATGGGACCATTGCCAGCAGCCCATGATGCAGCCTCGAGCGATAAAAGGGCGATATCAGCTATGCCAGTGGTATCCCGGCACCACTCTTCCTTAACTTCTACCTCGCGGTAAGCCTCGCCGATCAGCGTGTAGGTGGCGAGATCCATGCGGCCACCGGGATGCAGCTGATCCCCGATGGAGCAGCGTGCTCCATTGGCAAGGCTCAGCCCGGCTTCATAGCGCAGTGCATTCGGATGCTTGTATCCGCCGAACTCGCCCCAGGAGGTATGGAACTTTCCGGTCATCCCAAGGAAGTCCATGCCCAGTGTCTGCGCATAACGCGCGGAGAGAGGGAAGTGGTCATAGCCCCAACCACCTGTCGGCAGTGACTCCAATTCCAGATGGGTATTGACATGGGCGAGGTCACGCCGCCCGCGGTCAACGTGGCTGCTGTTGTGGAACACTGGCAGTCCGGGCTTCACCGCGTGGACAGTATCATTCATTCTTTTGGCATACCGGGCATAGGTCTCTTCCCATAGCTTCCGCATGTCCTGCAGGTTACGCGGGTCTGAGCCCCGCTCCCGGATCTCCGCCACACAGTATTGACAGTAGCATTCCCGGACGCCAACGATATCCAGGAAGATGCCGTCCGCATCGTAATTCTTCACGACTTCCTCGACCTGTTGGGCCAGAACGTCAAGGTAAGGGGTATTCATACAGAATTGATGATATCCTGGCGTCATGAAGTTACCTGTCCAACTGATAACCTCCTGCTGATTGCGAATTAGCCATTGTGGATGCTTGCGGGCGAGTCGCTCATCCAGTCCGGCGGACAGATAGACCGGTGTCTTCACACCGATTTCATGAGCAGCCTCAATCTGGGCGCCCAGAAGGTCAAAGTCCAGATGTGGATGCATTTCATTGGCGGTTGTTGGATGATAAGCCCAGCCATGATGGCATTTGGAGAAGATGGTGATGGAATCGACATGCCCGGTCTTGAGCATCTCTTGGAATTGTTGTTTGGAAAAGTCCTGGCCAATGCCTTCAATAGCTTCGGATGTATGGAAATCGAGATGAACCTGACGAAATTTCATGCTTGCGTCCCCCTGGTCATTAAATGATAGAATCATATTATATCTACCACTCTAATGGAATATTAGATGATATACAGCCGACAATTCCGACTTTGTATAGTACAATTTCTGTATGTTTTAATCAGGAGGACGTTACATGCTTGTGCTTGAAATACCGGTCCCACCCTTTCCATTGCTGGCGGCAATCGGTCACACACTATGGCAGCCCGGCGTGCAGCATGCTCAGCGCCAGTTTGAGGTGTTCGACCTCATTATATGCGCCAAAGGGTTGCTACACATGGAGGAGGATGGTATTGCTTACGAGGTAGCCGAAGGTATGATGCTGGTTCTGGAGCCTGGCAAAACCCATCGCGGTTTACGGCCGACCGAGGTAGAGACCGAGGTCTACTGGATTCATTTCCAGTTCCCAGTGTCTACCCATCCAATGTTGAAGGAGAAGACTCATTGGCAGCAGCCTCTGCTCCAGCGGAGTGATCAAGATACGGAGGCTCCTCCGGGAGTCATTGAGATTCCGAAATTCTCTACTGTGGATCTGCACTCGCTTCAGCCCCTATTGACTGAGATGCTTGAGCTGCACCATGTGCTGACCTTACAGCGTTCGTTCGAATTGAATATCCTGCTCGGCCAATTTCTTCTGCAACTGCAGAGCGGGATGCGGCGCAGCAGTCCACAGGCGCGTTCTTATTTCCTCAGCGAGAAGGTGGCAGCTTACTTGAATCAGCATTTAGAGCAGCCCTTTGATTCCGTGCAAATGGAGCGTGATCTGCTCTATCATTTTGATTATCTGGCCCGTTGTCTGAAGCAGTACACGGGGATGAGCCCGTTGCAATACAGGCACCATCTTCAGATTGAGAAGGCTAAGCGGTTGCTGGCGCATTCCGAGCTGTCACTGAAACGGATCGGGGAGTTGTGTGGCCTGCAGGATAGTAACTATTTTACACGCTTATTTAAACGTCAAACTTCGCTCACGCCAGGGGAGTACCGCAGGCAGTATCAGGTGTTTTTAATGGAATAGATCCATGGAGTTGCCTGTCACCGTTGTACCCCAGTACCACTTTTAGATCCAGACCCATTCTCCGTAACTCATTGGAGGATGGGTTTTTCATGATTTTTACAATTGAATATATGTGGTATCTCCTTACAGATCATACAAATGGATACTCCAGTGAACGAATGGTTAGGTCCTGCCCACTTATAATGATGGTATACTAAAGCCTGATTGTAGAGTGAGCATGGAGCTCAAGGTCACAACAATAGAGCGGAGGCGGAGGAGAGCCGATGGGGATGAAGGGTATGAAAAGCTGGAAGTGGTTTAGGTTCAAAGGCGCGTGGCCTGCGTTGTTCTGGTCCTATATCTCAATACTTCTGCTGTTGCTTGTTCTCGGCAGCATACTTTATTGGAGCGCCAGGGAAGTGGTGGTGAAATCCGTGGAGCGCAGCAATTCGGCTATGCTGGGGCAGCTGCGGGAACTCGCTGATGGGCAATTACAAATGATCGAGCAATTGGAACAGCAGATCGCCAATCATCCCAAGCTGCTGCAGCTAATGAGTAGTAGGGCGCCCCTGTCTGATAAGGAGCAGTACGAGATGATTGGACTATCCGAAGATTTGAAGCGCTACAAGCAATTGACACCATTCATTAATGATTACTATATATATCTGCCCAAAACCGGAACCATGCTGGGACCAGGCGTGAAGACAACACCAGAGATTTTGTTTGATCAGGCGGTTCGTTTTGACGGATTGAGTGCCGCTGAGTGGGTGCAGAAATTTGAAAGCGGATACCATTTCCGTCTGTTCGAGCCATCGCTGCATGCGAGAAGCAGTATCGGGGAGTCGAGCGACATTCTTGCATATATGCAGACCCTTCCGCTAGGCAACCGTTCCAATGGATTAGCAACACTGTTTATCATGATTAATGAGGATGAGATACGCAAGATGTTCCAGGGCCTGGCGGATGCCGGACAAGGTAGCATCTACATTGTGGACAGCAGTAACCGGATGATCAGCACAACGGCTGCCAGTAAAGTTCCGTTATCTTTTACATATGGAGACATGCAAGGCGAGCAGGGCAAGCTGGAGACCCGGCGTGAGGGGAAAGAGATGATTGTATCCTATGTAACTTCAAGTGTCTTCGGGTGGAAATATGTGCTGGAAGTTCCCCGCGTTGTTTTTCTGAAGGAAGTGAACGAGGTACGGAGTTGGGCCTTGTTGCTGCTGGTTTTAGCAGCGCTTTCAGGGGCGGCAGTATCGGTCTACCTTTCCTATCGCAACTTCCGCCCACTACGTGATCTGCTGTCGGTTGTAACAGGCAACAGTACCGCCTTGCCGGGCAAAGAGGGACCGCTGGAATATCAATTCATACATACATCGATTCAGTCAGCCCGAATAACAGAAACTGAACTCAGGGGCCGCTTGTCGCAGCAGACACCTATTATCCGCCATCATTTCCTGAACCGGCTGATCAAGGGTTACGCAGATCCTCATGAACTGCAGCCGGAAGCCTTGGAATTCATGGATATTGTCTTCATTTCCGATATGTTTGCGATCCTGTTGATCGATGTTGAGGATATGAGTGCTTTTTCTAGTGAAAATGATCCTAAAGAATGGCTCTTTATCAATTTCGTCATTTCGAATATTGCCACCGATTTGGCGGGAGAACGCCATACCGCCTACACTACTGAGCTGGATCAGGGCAGAATTGCTCTTCTGATTAATTTCAGTGAAGGCGAAGAGGCGGCATGCAGAGCAGAACTGGCGGCGATCACAGAGCAATTGGAACATATGTTGTGTAAGCGATTCCGCCTAAAAGTGGCTGTAGGGTCCAGCTTCATTGCGCGGGAAATAAAATCGATCGGCGAAGCCTTCCGCGATGCTCTTAAGCGGCTCGATGAGGACGCCAAGCGGCAGGCCAAAGATTATGCAGTTGATCAATTGCGGGAGCGACCTCCGGTGTATTATTATCCGCTGGATATCGAACAGCAGCTGTCCAATTATGTGAAATCAGGCGAGGAAGAGAAAACAGAGCAGCTCTTGAATGCCTTGTATTCCGATCATTACAGTGCTGACGGCAATAATCCGCTAATCGGCTCTTATTTTCTGCTGCATCTATCCTCAACGCTGTTCCGGATTGTCCAGAATACGCCGAATGCGGATGCGGAGCTTGCCATGCGGCTACTGCAGAGTCAGTCCGATCGCAGCGGGGATACTCACCACACATTCCAGCAGCTAAAAGGGGAGTTTCAGACCGTCTGCCGACTCTGGCGGGAAGGGCGAAGCGATCAGGGCAGCCGAATGCTGGAGACCATCAAACGAATTGTTAATGAACGTTACAACGAGAACATGTTAAGTGTGAACCTTATTGCGGATGAATTGGGAATCACTCAACCGTATCTATCTTCTTTTTTCAAAAAGGTTACCGGGCATACAATTCTTGAATTTATTGCGGAGACCCGGCTGAAGGAGGCCAAGCGACTGCTGGCGGATACGGATTGTACCGTTGCCCATGTGGCACGTGCGGTCGGATATTCTAACGACATTGGTTTTATACGTTTTTTCAAGAAGCATGAGGGAATTACCCCTGGTCAATATCGCACGAACAAACAAACGGAACATCGATCTTAGAGATATGTAGTCCCGGATCTATCAATTGGGATGGAGATGTAACATCCAGACCATATTCAGATGCTGAGTGCCAGAAGTATGATGATGTCGAGGCTGCGAGTAGACGCACGCCATTCATCAACTAAAAGGGGGATTAGATTCATGAGTTATGGAAAAAAGGGCATGATCACCATGCTGGCGGCTGTAACAGCGCTGACCGTCTCCTTATCGGCCTGTTCAGGGGGAAATGGAAATCAAGCAGAAGAACCGACGAATTCGCAGGCGCCGGGAACCGGGAATGTGGAAGAGCCAAAGGATGGAAAGATCGTGTCCAGCCCGCTTACATTAACTTACTACATCCAAGGTTTGGGCAGTGCGGCGCCGGGGATTAAGACTCAGAATGATATTGCTGCTTTCCAAGAGACAGAGAAGAAGACAGGAATTCATATTGAATTCCAGAGCCCAACTACCGGTCAGGAGAAGAACCAGTTCAATCTGCTGATGAGCTCAGGCTCTTATCCAGATGTTATCGAATGGGGCTGGAATGATTATCCGGGCGGCGGTGTAGGGGCCATGAACAGCGGTGTGATCATTCCACTTAATGATTACATTGAAAAATATGCTCCAAACCTGTCCAAACTGCTGGCAGACCATCCGGAGATCAAGAAAGAGGTTTCTACGGATGACGGACGGATTTATGCATTTCCTTTCCTGCGGGCTGATCCATTCTTGCGTACGTACTTTGGCCTTGGCATCCGTAAGGACTGGCTCGATAAGCTAGGACTTCAGGTACCAACAACTATTGATGAATGGCACACTGTGTTGAAAGCGCTTAAGGAAGGAGATCCCAATGGAAACGGCAAAGCCGATGAAATTCCACTCCTGATTAAAAAGGACACGATGCTGAATTTCAGTAACGTATTCCTCAATGCCTGGGGAATTAACAGCCAATACTTTTTGAAGGACGGAAAAGTGGCTTACGGTCCAGTTCAGCCGGAATATAAAGAGTTCCTGAACACGATGCGTAACTGGTATGCAGAAGGCCTCATTGACCGCGATTACGCAGCGACAGACGACAAGCAGAAGGACGCCAAATGGACCGGTGGACTGCTAGCTGCATCTGAAATGGCGGTTGGCGGCGGAATCGGAAAATATATGACCGCGATGTCTGAGAAAGAGCCCCAATTTAACCTGGTAGGTGCCCCTTATCCAACGCTCAAGAAAGGCGACAAGCCGGTTCTGGGTCAAATCACCCCAATCTTCAACAGTGTGGGGGCGGCTATTACTAGCAGCAATAAGCATATTGAAGAGACAGTGAAATGGTTGGATTTCAAGTACGGTGAAGAGGGAAGCATGCTGTTCAACTTTGGTGTTGAGGGTAAGAGCTATGAGATGAAGGATGGTTATCCTACCTATACCAATGAAATTATGAAGAATCCGGATGGTATGGCTTTCGCTACTGCGCTCGGCCAATATGCTATTCCGTTCGGTGGCCCGTTTGTACAGGATAAACGCTATCAAGAGCAGAATGTTGCGTTGCCTCAGCAGAAGGAAGCACTCAGTACCTGGATGGATGTGGAAAATAGCAACTGGCTTCCGACGCTGTCGCTGACCAATGACGAATCGGCACGATTGGCTGCGATTATGACGGACGTGACTACTTATCGTGATGAGATGTTCGACAGGTTCGTTATGGGAGTGGAGCCAATCGATAATTTCGATACCTTTGTAAAAACCATTGAAAGCATGGGCATTCAAGAGGCTATTGATATTCAGCAAGCGGCTTACGAGCGATATTTGAAACGGTAACGCTGATTTGAGCGGGTTCCTAATGGTATCGTCGCGCTACCTGCGCCGGCCTGGGACCCGCTGTTTTTTACTCTGTATATGAAGGAGGTCTATGTGTTGAAGCTGCTACGAGACTGGTCCCGTCATAAATACATCTATATCATGCTGCTTCCCGTTGTGCTCTACTATCTGGTGTTCCTTTATTTTCCGATGTATGGTTTGCAGATTGCCTTCAAGGATTTCTCACCCGTCAAAGGAATTTTGGGCAGCGATTGGGTCGGGTTCAAGCATTTCATAGCTTTTTATGACAGTTATTATTTCTGGCGCTTGATTCGCAATACACTGCTGATTAGCTTCTATGAATTGATTTTCGGCTTTCCAGCTCCCATCATTCTGGCGCTGCTACTTAATGAAATCCGAAGCAGTGTATTTAAAAATGTGGTGCAGTCCATTACGTATCTCCCACACTTTATCTCTATTGTCGTAGTGGCGGGAATGATGGTCGACTTTCTGTCCGGGAACGGTCTGATCAATCAGTTGACTGGCTTGTTCGGTATTCCTTCCGTTTCTTTCCTTATTGTACCTGAATGGTTCCGGACCATTTATGTCTCTTCCGGGATCTGGCAAGGCGTAGGCTGGGGCTCGATTATTTATTTGGCGGCGATTACAGGGATTGATCCCAGTCTTTACGAAGCTGCCAAGACGGATGGCGCTGGACGTTTCAAACAAATTCTGCATGTCACACTCCCAGGAATTATGCCGACGATCATCATTATGCTGATCTTGCGATTTGGTACGCTTATGGCTGGGGGCAGTCTGGAAAAGATTCTTTTGTTGTACAACTCGACAACCTATGAAACGGCGGATGTTATCTCCACGTTCGTCTACCGGCGAGGATTGCTTCAGATGGACTATGGTTTTTCGGCAGCAATCGGCCTGTTCAACAATGTAATTAACTTCCTGTTGCTCGTCTCGGCCAACAAGATTAGCCGGAAGATCAATGAAACAAGTCTGTGGTAGTCCATTCCAGGGGGTGTATTATCCTTGAAAGCTTCTATTTCCTGGGGTGAACGGCTGTTTGATATCTGCATCAATGTCTTTATGGTGGTGCTGATGGCTGTTACCCTGTATCCATTTTTGTATGTGCTGTTCGCTTCTCTCAGCAACCCTACCAATCTGATTCGGCATCAGGGTCTGCTGTTGATGCCAACGGGCTTCAGTCTTGAATCCTATAAGCTGGTATTCCAGAATCCAATGATTTCTATCGGATATCTTAATACTCTGATTTATGTCGTCGTCGGTACGACGCTGAATCTGACGCTTACTAGCTTCGCTGCCTATGCACTATCTCGCAAGGGTGTTCGATTCGTCGGACCCATTATGTTTGCCATCGTATTCACGATGTTCTTCTCAGGGGGGCTAATTCCCACCTATCTCAATATGAAACATCTGGGGTTGCTTGATACGCGGTGGGCGATGATTCTGCCATCTGCGATCAGCACCTGGAACCTGCTGGTCATGCGTACCTCCTTTGCAGGTATTCCCGCAGCGCTGGAGGAATCGGCGCGGATCGACGGGGCTAATGATTTTCGTATCCTGTTCCAGATTTTCATCCCGGTTTCGCTGCCGATTATGGCTGTAATGACCCTTTTCTACGGTGTGGGGCATTGGAATGCCTATATGGATGCGCTGATTTACTTGCGCGACAAGGATTTGTACCCGCTGCAGCTTGTTCTGCAGGGAATTCTGATCACGAACAGCACAGACTCCATGATGAGTACCGTGGCGGACGTTGACAAAGGTCTGATTCAGGAGACGATCAAATATGCAACGATCATTGTTGCGACAGTACCGATCCTGCTGCTCTACCCATTCCTACAGCGATATTTTGTCAAAGGGGTTATGTTAGGTTCCATTAAAGAATAAGGCTCTAACTTTGAAGTGGGAATCTAAGCTTGGCTATTTGTAGACAGATATTGGTGGCGATAGTGTGTTTTTTGAAGCTAAATACGTAATATTACACTTGTTTTACGAAGAATGCAGGATTGTTAAATGCTGATTGGAAATCTAGAATGAAATTAGATTTGGTATTATCTTACTGCCGGCTAATTCTGCGAGTCAGCGCGGGGTATGGATCATACAGCTAAAATCATTCTAGGAGGTTGTCACAGTGAGGCGCAGGCTTGTTTATGTGATTCCGATTCTGCTTATTGTTCTAGCTGCCTGGTTATATCTGTATGATCGTGAGGATAACAAAGTTTCTGATAATCAAAAGAAGGAGGTGGTATCCGTGGAGAACCCTGCCAATAACAGTGTAACACCGCTCAACGTTAAGGTGATTCACGAGCAAGAGCCGGTGCAGTATTTGACCCCGGCTTATGAGGTTGATGTGAAACGTGATATTTTGTACGCCACGAAGAAGAATGAGACAGAAGCGGAGGAAGGGTTGAAGCTTGACCTGTACCAGCCCACTGGCGACAACAACAAGCTGAGGCCGGTCTTCGTCTTCATTCATGGAGGCGGTTATTCAGGAGGAGGTAAGGAAGATGCTGCAGATTTTGCAACGGCGATGGCTAAACGGGGATATGTGGTCCTGTCCGTGGATTACCGGTTGAAAAAAGACCCGTTTATAAACTTCAGCCGAACGCTTACCGATGCTTGCGAGGATATACGGGATGTGATCCATTGGATTAACGATAATGTAGTGACTTACGGACTGGATGCCGATCATATTGTGATCGGAGGAGATTCTGCTGGTGGCCATCTTTCTATAAATTTTGTCAATCTCTCATTGTCCAGTGATCCGGCTCTTGTGAAGTCTGTCTTTGCCATTGTGGATATTTATGGCGGGGATCTGACAAGGCTTCCGGATAGCAAGCTTCCACCGTTTCTTATTATCCATGGGACCATAGACAAGCTGGTTCCATACCAGCTAAGTGTGGATTTGGGCAATCAATTGAAGGAGCAGGGAATTTATCATAATTTGCTTACGATGGAGGGCGTAGGCCACGATTACAAGAACGCAAAGTATATCGACGAGATTGTAGAGACAACTTCGCATTTCATATGGAACCTCAGGAACACCCGCGAGCTTGATCGGTTACCGGAAAACTCCAGTCTCTCCGTTGCATCCGGTGATGTTTTTGACATCAAATTGCCCGAAGCTTACAGAGGTAATACCGGAGAGCAGCTACATGTCTCTTTGCCAGATGGGTGGGAGCTCATTGGAGAAGAGAACCACATACTGCAGATCCAGACTCCAGATGCCGTCAAGCGAGGGAATCTATCCGTTGATGTGTGGCAAGGAGCGGTCCGTGAGACCGCCCAGGGCTTTACCGTTAATGTGAATGTCGCCGATCCGCTGAAGGTACATTATATGACTTTCTATGATTCATCACACCAAGCGATAAGAACGCATATGGATGTCACCAACCGGTCCAAGAACAAATTCAGCGGGTTATTGGAAGTGGATTATGAGACAGCACGGTCTACTCCAGGCACTTTTACAACTGCAGTGGAGGCACTGCAACCAGGCGAGAAGGTGGGTGTTGATCTCCCGGAACTGGCAAGAGGTCAGCGCACACTGAAGGCTACTAACGATCAGGGTACATTGGTACAGACAGCGATGGATACTTTGAATGCTCTTCTTATTCCGAAGCTCGGTAAGCCGCTGAAGATCGATGGCAACCTGTCAGACTGGAATGACTTTGCTCGCTTTGAGGTAAAGGATGTTAAGATTAGAGATTGGAAGGGAGAACAAGATCTTAGTGCCAACGGCCAACTCTCATGGGATGCGAATAACCTTTATCTCGGGGTAGAGGTTACCGACGACAAGCATGTTCAGACGGCATCGGGGGATGCCATCTGGAGCGGGGACAGTATCCAGATCGGGATTGGCATAGCGAAACCGGATGGCACGGTTCCGTCAGAGTATCATGAATTAGGCGCCGCGAGAGGTGACGACGGAACGTTGTACAAGTGGCGCTGGATCGCACCAAGCGGCTTTTCAGTGGGCGATGCCATAGATCTTAAATACGTCATCAAACGGGAAGATTCAAAAACCACCTATGAGATGGCGATTCCATGGGAAGAGTTAAGCCGTGATACCGCACTGGTGAAGAAGGGCCTGAAGCTGAAATTCTCAATCCTGGTCAATGACAACGACGGAGACGGGCGCAGAGGCTGGGTAGAATACAACAGTGGCATAGGGACTGCCAAGGATATCGACGCCTTCGGAGATTTATATTTGACAGAGTGAGAGAGACTTCGCATGATTCCAAGGCCTGATGTTCAGGTCTTGGAATTTTTTTGCTAGAATAAGAGCAGATGGATGGTGAGAGGAGTCACGGTGATGACGGGATACTTACGTGGACAGGTAGCGAAAATAGCTAATGTGAATATGGAAACGTTAAGATATTACGAGAAACAAGGGTTGTTGCCTCCGCTACAGCGGTCAGAATCCGGCTACCGTATCTATTCAGAAGAGGTGCTGGACCGACTGACATTTATCCATAACGCCAAAACCTGCGGATTCACGCTGAAGGAAATAAGAAAGGCCTTAACCAAATCAAGAAATAGTGAAATAAACATTAATGATTTCATAATGACCATAGATCGAAAACAGGAGAAGATCAGATCCGAGATCTCGAAAAAAGAGGACACACTGCTGGCGCTGACTCAGTTGAAAAGCAACTTACAGGCCACGGATAGACATCCTGGCGTGCAGGCGACACTGCAAATCCTCAATATGGATTCCTAGTTGACCCTGTACCTAACTACAGGTCTTAAAGTAATTGTAACAAGACCAGTAGGAGGGCGTTAATATGTTAAGGACCAGTGTAGAGCAGCTAGAGGCTATTAAAGACTATTTGCGGCAAAACAATAATTATGCGAGTCAGACGGTGGCAGAGATAAGGCGGAGCATGGCAAATTCGGCAGCGGGAATGCCGAGGCACGATGAGATAACTTACCGGACAGAAAGCATCGGATCGCTGCGGGGCGAATGGGCTATTCCTGGCAACCTGGTTCCTGATATGGAGAACAAGGCGATTCTGTATTTCCACGGAGGAGGCTTTGTTGCTGGAACTTGCGATTTTTACCGGGATCTATGTACTAGAATCGCAAAGTCCAGCGGGATTAAGATACTCGCTGTGGAATACCGACTGGCCCCTGAACACCCTTTTCCCGCCGCCAATGACGATTGTCTGAACACATACCGCTGGTTAAGGAATCAAGGTTATGCTGCCGGAGATATTATACTGGGGGGAGATTCTGTAGGAGGCACGCTTGTCCTGATGACCCTATTATCATTGCGGGATCAAGGCGAGGAGCTGCCGGCCGGAGCTTTTTTGCTATCCCCGCACACAGATCTGGTTCATCTGGATGGAGAATCGTACAGCAGTCGTGCAGCACTTGATCCAACAGGGAGTCGGGCCGCCAATGAGAGGATACTGGAAGACTATGCAAGTATCAAGGAAGCAGAGCACCCGTTACTTTCTCCGCTAAGGATGGATCTACACGGTTTACCTCATTTATGGATACAAGTGGGAGATCATGAGGTGCTGCTAAGCGATGCAATCCGATTGCAGGAACGGGCCGATGCGGCCGGCGTTAAGGTGGAACTGGAAATCTGGGAGAATATGTGGAGCGTGTTTCAATTCCTGGCTCATATGCTACCCGAAGCACAACAGGCGATAGATCATATTGGTGGATTCGTCAGGAAAAGGCTGGAGGGAACGTCGCCGAGCAATTTCTGAAAAGGATTAAGAAACACCGCGGTAATGTCATGCTATGGCGGGAGGCGGGCTTATGCAAGGAATCGTGGGTCCCAAACAGAGTTAATTTGTTCTAATCCTAAACCTGGTGAGGCCTTGAAAAGACGCTATCACCGGGTTTTTCTACATGCGAATTTGGAAAAAAAGAGGTTGCCCCCATAACCGCACCGTGATATTATCCAATAAACAGGAGATGATCTGATGAATTCTAAAGTTTCATTCAAGGCATTGAATCGTCCCAAGCTGGTGGATGATGTGGTCAATCAACTGCAGAAGAAAATTTCCGACGGAGAGCTCAAGCACGGTGATAAAATCCCCACGGAACCAGAGCTGATGGAGCAGTTCGGCGTTGGACGCTCGACGATCCGCGAGGCGGTCAGGGTGCTGGTGCATGCAGGTCTGCTGGAGAAGCGGCAGGGCTTTGGCACGTTTTTGACAGCCGACCCTATTATTCATGAACCGCTGGTTCACCGGCTGCGGAGAGCTGAATTACTGGAGGTATACGAAGTAAGGAAGATGCTGGAGCTGGATATTTCCCGGCTGGCTGCACAGCGGCGGAGCGAGAAGGACCTAGAGCATATGCGGACCGCACTGGATCAGAGGGTGCAGGCACTGGACAACGACGATACGACCGCCTACCTGAATGCGGATATCGCTTTTCACCTGGCAGTGGCGGTAGCGAGTCATAACAGCATTGCTGCTGATTTGTACAGAACGTTCTCGTCCGTGCTGCTAGACTCGCAGCATACGCTGGCCAAAGATCAGGAAGTACATGACCCGCATCATCTTTTTCATGAGAATCTGTATCTGGCGATCCGGGACAAGGATGTGGCTGCGGCCGAGCACTGGACACTGCAAAATTTGAACGGCACCGTGGGGCAACTCAAGAAATTTCTGAATCAGGATTAAATTTTTTTGAAGTCAAACATCAGATGATATGATGAATATCGCCCATTTTCCTTCAAGGAGTGATTAAGCAGATGACGAATGTGATCGAAGTGAACAATGTAAGCTGGAACCGGGACAACAAGACGATCCTGGAGCAAATTGACTGGACCGTGACCAAAGGAGAACATTGGGCGATCCTGGGACTTAATGGCTCGGGCAAAACGACGCTGTTAAACGTCATCAACGGTTATATCTGGCCGACCAAGGGTCAGGTATCTGTGCTTGGGCACAGATTCGGGGATGTGGACCTTCGGGAGCTGCGCAAGTCCATCGGCTGGGTCAGCTCCTCATTACAGGAGAGATTGCATGCCAATGACAAGACCCAGAATGTGGTGATCAGCGGAAAACATGCCTCCATCGGATTATACGCCGAGCCGAGTGAGGAAGATTATGAACAGGCCCGGAAGCTGATGGAGCGTTTGTCCTGCCTTCATTTGCTGGATCGCGCTTATCAATCCTGTTCACAGGGAGAGAAGCAGAAGATTCTGATTGCCCGGGCACTGATGGCTTCGCCAAGACTGCTTATTCTGGATGAAGCTACGAACGGACTTGATTTCCTGTCCAGAGAAGCGCTGCTTGCAAGCATCAGTGAGTTGGCTCAGGAGCCGGATGCTCCAACGCTATTATTCGTTACCCATCATATCGAAGAGATCCTGCCTGTATTTAACCAGACCTTGCTGATTCGGCGGGGCGAAGTATACTCTAAAGGTCATTCACAAGAGGTTTTGACCAGCGCCAACCTGACCTCTTTCTTTGAAACCCCGGTTCAGGTGAGTTGGCAAAATCAGCGGGCCTGGCTCTCTATTCCCGAAAATAACTAAGACGAGCTTCCATGAAGACATAGCCTTAACAGGCTGTGTCTTTTTTCTTTGTCCCATAAGGCGGGACGTTCTATAGGTATTAATGCAGGGCCGAGAGGGCAAAATGCCTGCATCAGGCATTTCGGACTCTTTCCCAAGATCCATCTCCGGGTGGAGCGTGAGCATCAACCTGTGGGTGGACTCCATAGAACCGTAATTTCGGTACAATTATGCCATGCCTTACAAATTGCCACAGAAAAGAGGAATTCAAATGAGTATGACCAACTATGTGATTGTGGTGATCCTTGTTGTAATTTTAAATCTGCGGGAAAAAGAAATCAGACCCTCCCGTTTATGGATTACCCCGATTCTTTTTGCATATTTGATGTTGTCCAGTATGACCACAATCGACCTTACTCCTGGCAGTTTGCTGGTCTACCTGATCTGCATCGTCTTAGGTCTTGCTCTGGGCGCCTGGAGAGGCAAGCTTCAGAAGGTGCGGGTGAATCCTGATACGGGCAAAATCACGTCGCAGGGCTCGGTAGCCGGCATTGTGATTTTTCTGGCCGTGATGCTGATTCGCCATCTTGCGCAGTACTGGGGTGCGCATCATGCTGTGTTGTCTATAAGCACCGGATTGCTATTTGTTTCGATTGCTAACGTCTTTGCTCGCCGCTATTTTGTATATCTGAAATACAAACAGTTGGCAGGATATTCCGGCAGATTGAGATAAAGGTGTTATAATGAGATATCATTCCAAATGGCAAGGATTCTATTATGAAAATCAAACCAAAGCTCGGTCCATTGGCAGGCTTTCTCCTGACCCACCAGCGAAAGATCGTCCTTAGTCTTATACTGTTATATACGCTAAATGTTGTTCCCCAAATCATAGTGCCTTCGTCCAGATTCCCCGCAGCAGGCCCGGCTGTGGGAATACTGGCGGTGCTGATTTATTTGGTCCTTTTGTGGTTGCCAGGGTCGAGCGTCAAGGCCTCCTGGCGTGGCATTATGGTGCTGCTTAGCTGGCTGCTGACATTGCTCTATTGCCAGATGTTCAGTACCCCGGCACCGCTGATTGTCTTTGTTTTCTATCTTATAGGCTATGCTACGCTGCGGCTTCCGTTGTTTTTTTCGATCCTGCTGGGCGTATTGATGATATCAGGTGATGCTCTCATTTTCTTTCTGTACGGGGTGCAGAAGAATGATATTTTAGTCGCTTCTGTTCTCCACATGGGTACGTACATTATATTTTGGGGAGTGCGGGTCCGCAGGGAAGCTACCCGGTCCAGTATGCTCCATTATGAGCAATTGCAGGCGGTTCATGCGGAGCTGGAGCAAGCGCATCATCAGTTGCAACATACTCACCAGGAGTTGGAGGAGGCAACGGTCCAACTGCTTCGTTATGCTGTTCTGGAGGAGCGAACCCGCATTTCCCGTGATCTTCACGATAGTATCGGCCACGGTCTGACTTCCGTGATCGTGCAGCTTCAGGCGTTGCCCTTTATGATGAAAAGTGATGTTGCTGAAGGTGAAAAGGCGCTGCGGACGGTTCTTGACGTCGCCCGTCGATGTTTGCAGGATGTCCGATCTGTCGTCCGGCAGATGGCGACGGATGAGGACCGGCTTGGCCTTGTGGCTTTGCAAAGTCTTGTCAAGCAGGTGCAAGAGCAGGCTGGACTTATCATCAGAATGTCCGTTGACGGGGATGATCAGGAATGGGGAACAGAGATTTCCGAGCTGTTGTATCGGGTGCTGCAGGAGGCACTTACGAATGTGATCCGACATGCGCACGCTTCTCATGTTGAAGTGGTTATTACTAGCCATAGCAGAGAACTGATCCTGACTGTTGCAGATAACGGGATCTGGCAGCCTACCGCTGCGACGCAGCCCGGCTTTGGTCTAGCCAGTATGGAGGCCCGCTGTGTGCGTGCGGGCGGCATGCTGCAGATAGAAGGGGTTCAGCCGCACGGGATGAGACTGATAGTTACAGTGCCGCTGGGTGAAGAGCAAGGCAGAGAGGAAGAGAGACGATGACGGAATCAATGATTCGAGTCATGCTGGTTGACGACCAGCAGTTGGTTCGTCACGGCATGCGATACATTATTAATGCGCAGGAGGATATGGAGGTGGCGGGCGAAGCGGAGAGTGGGCCAGAGGCCGTGGAACTGATTCAGCATATCCGACCTGATGTAGTGCTGATGGATGTTCAGATGCCAGGTGGCAGCGGAATCGAAGCAACACCCCGTATTTTGGAGATTGATCCGGAGTGCAAAGTTGTTATCTTAACTACCTTTGATCAAGAGGACTATGTCTATGAAGGAATCCGATCCGGTGCGGCTGGTTATTTGCTCAAAGATGCCGCTCCGGAAGATTTGGTGGATGCAGTGCGAGCGGCATTCCGTGGGGAGGCCATTTTCCGGACTGCCGTGGCCTCCAAGGTGATCGGACGGGCCATGTCCTCCAGATTGCCAGCCCCTCTGGAGGACCCCGTGCCGGGCCTGTTACCGTCCTTCGATCCACTGACTGAGCGGGAGCTGGACGTCCTCCAGCAAATGGCATACGGACTACGCAATGAAGAGATTGCGGCCGCGCTCTATATCGGCGAGAGTACGGTGAAGACCCATGTCCACCGTATCCTGCAAAAATTCGGCGCGGAAGATCGTACTCAAGCTGTCGTATTTGCTATTCGCAATCGAATCGTCAAGTAGCCCTCCTTTTACAAAAGGAGGGTCTTTTTTTTACAGGAACTCATTTACAAATATGCGCGCTCTGATTATACTCATCCATATATTTCAATTATTACAGAGAGATTCCCTAACAAAGGAGAGTTGAAAACGTTGAGTGCAGTGCCTAACGCACCGAAATCACCAAGCCTTCTCAGCAACCGCTTCATCCAGACGATCATATTTTCTAATGTTCTGCTACAGATCGGAATCTGGGTCCGTAATTTTGCCATTTTGCTGTACGTTGCGGAGAAGACAAACAAGGATCCGTATGCGATCTCATTGATCAGCCTGGCCGAATTCGCCCCGATCTTTGTGTTCTCCTTTATTGGCGGAACGTTCGCAGACCGTTGGCGGCCCAAGCGGACCATGATCTGGTGTGATTTGCTGTCAGCGGTATCCGTATTTGCTGTGCTCCTGACTATTCATTTTGGCAGCTGGCACTCTGTGTACTTTGTGACGTTCATCTCGGCGATTCTGTCTCAATTCTCACAGCCTTCGGGGATGCGCCTGTTCAAGCAGCATGTACCTGAAGAGCAGCTACAGCAGGGGATGGCGCTATTTCAGTCGCTGATGGCGATCTTCATGGTGCTTGGACCGATGCTGGGTACCTTTGCTTACAGCAATTTAGGTCTGGAGTATTCGATAGCGGTGATGGGAGTTGTGTTTCTGCTCTCTGCGCTTGTACTGTTCAGGCTACCGAAAGATAAAGTCGAGCCACGGACGACTGAGACCAAGGGACAATTCCGTAAGGAACTGAGTGAGGGCTTTCGTTATGTATGGCAGAGTCCGGTCTTACGCATGCTTGGCGCGGCTTTTATTCTTGCCGGGCTGGCCGTTGGTGTAGCTCAGGCCTTGAGCTTGTTTATCGTAACGGAGCGGCTGGGGAAGCCTGAGAATTTTCTGCAATACATGCTAATTGTGAATGGGGCGGCTATGCTAATTGGCGGTGGAATTATTGCTGCTTTCTCAAAACGTGTGCCCCCGCAGGCTTTGCTGGGCTTTGGCATGCTGGTTAGTGCCGCATGTACGGCCGTTATTGGGCTCTCAACAAGTGTCAGCCTCACCTTGCTCGCACAATTCGTGAACGGTCTGGCCTTCCCTAGCATCCAGATTGGGATCAGCACGATGATCTTGAAATGGTCGCATGAATCCATCGTGGGCCGAGTGAACGGGGTGCTGATGCCTATGTTCACAGGGATGATGGTAATTTCCATGTCTCTGGCCGGCACATTGAAGCATGCCTATCCGCTGGTAACCATTTATGCCGGAGCCGGTGTTCTGTTCCTGCTTGGCGCACTGCTGATGATCCCGATCCTGAAACAGAGAGCACCGGAGAACTTACAAGCTGTGCCGCAGCAGTAAGGGATTTAATGTCGTTGATCATGTCGTAGATAAACAAGGGCCGCTTTCATTCTGCTCCTCCTTAAGATTAGTAGGGGGAGGGATGAAAGCAGCCTGTTTTGGATGGGGTTATGGAGATACTTCCCCCAATATAGATTAATTTCGTTCAAGTTTGGCTGAAATCCCTGTCAGAATAATTGCCGCGAAGACCATAATGGCACCGACCCAAGGTGTATGAACGAGACCCAGATGGTCGATGACGACGCTACCGACGACGGAGCCAAGTGCAATACCTACATTGAATGCTCCAATGTTAAGCGCAGAGGCAACATCCACCGCTGAAGGGACATACTTCTCCGCAAGCTGGACAATATACAATTGAAGACCAGGTACGTTCATGAAGGCGAACAGACCCATCAGAATGACACCAATGATGCCAGCAATTTTTAATGGGGCAAGGAAAGTCAGCAGGACCAATACCACGGCTTGAATCACGAACATCCAGAACAAGGCGCGGATGGGATTTTTGTTAGCCAGCTTGCCGCCAAGCGAGTTGCCGAAGGCAACGGCAATACCATAGGCGATCAGAATAATGTTAATGGCTCCTTGGCTAATGCCGGTCACATCATGCAGAAGTGGCGTTAGATAAGTGAAGGCTACGAATGTGCCGCCATACCCAAGTGCGGTGATCAGAAAACCAAGCAGCAGACGCCCATTAGTTATCAGTCGGAACATGTCGCTGAATTTGGCAGGCGGGGATTGCTTCAGATTGTTGGGGATCAAGATACTACTAGCAATGATGGCAATCACGCCAAACGCAGCCACACCCCAGAATGTTGCCCTCCAGCCGAAGGCTTGGCCGATATAGGTTCCCAGCGGAACGCCCGTAACAATAGCGATGGTCAGACCCGTGAACATTAGCGCGATAGCACTGGCTTTTTTCTCGGGAGAGACGAGCTGAACAGCGATGGTTGCACCAATGGAAAAGAAAACACCGTGCGAGAAAGCCGTTATGAAACGCGCGATGAGCAGCACGGTGAAATTAGGTGCTAAGCCTGCTATAGCATTGCCGACTATGAACACTACCATCAGGGACATCAGCAGCGTTTTGCGGCTCATCCGGTTCGTAAGTGCGGTCAGAATCGGTGCGCCAATGGCGACTCCAAGTGCATAACCGGAGATGAGCAGACCGGCCAGCGTAAGGGCAATATTCAAATCGTCAGCGATGGAAGCAAGAAGGCCTACAGGTACAAATTCAGTGGTGCCGATCCCAAACGCGCTGATGGCGAGGGCAAAAAGGGCCCAGCTTCCCGAGATTGACGATGTATTCTGATGAGACTGTGAAATAGACTGACTCATGATAATCCTCCTAAGTGTTGATATGATAACCGAAGCAGAGTATTGATGATGCCCTGCGAACGAGAGTTATTATATAGCCATAGGAATTGAAAATATAAGTACGTACTTTTAAGTGCTATAGGTACCTGGAAGTACCCTTTGTGGTCTGGCAGGGGTTCTTCTGTCTTATGAGAGTTAGTGGGAATAAGAAAGCAGATGCAGTCTTGGGTGTTCGTTGAATTCCCGAGACTGCTTTTTGGCATGTAACTGAACTGTGACAAAGGGGAGTGTTAGAAGAGATGTGTTTTTGCGGAATATATCGTAAACTATAACTATATGAATTTTTACAGGAAGAAGAGGTAAACGGTAGTTTATCATTTTAACCTAATAGATTGGAGCAATTACATGAGCTATCGCAATTTGGAAGAATGCATCATTGATCTGGAGAAAAACGGACATTTGGTTCGTATTACCGAAGAAGTTGATCCGCATCTGGAGATGGCGGCCATTCATATGAAGGTGTTTGAAGCGGGTGGGCCGGCATTGCTTTTCGAAAAAGTGAAAGGCTCGAAGTTCCGTGCGGTGTCCAACCTGTTCGGAACGGTGGAGCGCAGCAAATTTATTTTTCGCGATACGTGGGATTCGACTCAGAATGTCATTGCCTTGCGCAATGATCCAGTGAAAGCACTGAAGAATCCGTTCAAATATATCGGCACCGGACTTGCGGCAAGAAGAGCGCTGCCTCTGAAGAAATCCGGCAGTCTGCCGTCCGGCTTCCAGGAAGTTCAGATCTCCGATCTTCCGCTGGTTAAGCACTGGCAAGGGGATGGTGGAGCTTTTGTCACATTGCCCCAGGTGTATTCGGAGGACCCGGACAAGCCAGGCATTATGAACTCCAATCTGGGAATGTACCGTGTCCAGCTCACCGGGAATGAATATGAGTTGAACAAAGAGGTTGGTATCCACTACCAGATACACCGCGGGATCGGCATCCATCAGGATAAGGCCAATAAGCAGGGCAAGCCGCTTAAGGTAAGCGTCTTTATCGGCGGTCCTCCGGCACATACGTTATCGGCAGTGATGCCATTGCCGGAAGGGATGAGCGAGCTGACCTTTGCCGGGCTGCTGTCCGGGCGTCATTTCCGCTACAGCTATGTGGATGGCTACTGCATCAGCAATGATGCAGATTTTGTGATCACAGGTGAGATCTATCCGGGTGAGACGAAGCCGGAGGGGCCTTTTGGCGACCACTTGGGATATTATAGCTTGATTCACCCTTTTCCAGTGATGAGAGTGCACAAGGTGTATGCCAAACAGAATGCCATCTATCCATTCACAGTTGTAGGCAGACCTCCACAAGAAGATACTGCCTTTGGTGCGCTGATTCATGAATTGACCGGAGGGGCGATCCGACAGGAGGTTCCCGGGGTAAAAGAGGTTCACGCCATCGACGCTGCGGGTGTACACCCGCTGTTGTTTGCAATAGGAAGCGAGCGTTACACTCCATATCAGAAAATCAAGCAGCCTGCGGAGATTCTGACCATTGCCAACCGGATTTTGGGCACAGGGCAGCTCAGCCTGGCGAAATTCCTGTTCATTACGGCGGAAGAGGACAAGCAGGTCAGCACGCATGATATTGAGGATTTCCTGGCCTATGTGCTGGAGCGGATTAATCTGCGCCGGGATATTCATTTTCAGACTAACACGACAATAGATACGCTTGATTATTCTGGGACGGGGTTAAACACCGGGAGTAAGGTTGTTTTTGCGGCGGTTGGAGAGGTCAAAAGAGAGCTGTGCCGTGAAGTGCCAGGCATCCTGAAGGATCTCCCGGGAGCCGGACAAGCTCGACTGATCATGCCCGGCATTGTGGCGCTCCAAGCATCCCCATTTGGCAGCTACGATGAAGCGCAGCGGGAAATTGGTGAGTTAAGCAAGGCCATTGAGCAAAGAGGTGCACTGCCATCTTGTCCGATGATTATTCTCTGTGATGACAGTGAGTTCATGAGTGCAAAGCTGGACAATTTCTTGTGGGCTACCTTTACGCGCAGCAATCCGTCACATGACATCTACGGCGTGAACAGCGGGTATGAGCACAAGCATTGGGCCTGTGACAATGTTATTATCGACGCCCGTACCAAGCCACATCAAGCACCGCCATTGATTGAAGACCCTGTGGTGCAGAAGAATATTGAACGAGTGTTCGTGAAAGGTGCAAGCCTGGGCGGAATTGGGACAGGAAAATAAGCTATTTTATGTATTGAAAGAGCAACCTTGAAAACCTCCCGGCAGTGGCCGGGGGGATTTGCTTATATAACGCCCCTGAATCATCTGCCGATCCTGAGGAAATGCGTTGCATACATAAAACAACCCGCCGAGTGCAAAAAGCGCCTGACGGGTTGTTTCACATCCTTTACTCAATGCATGCATCAACGATTGGACGTTGGTTGCTTATAGATTAATATGGAATTCTTGATATACATCTGGAGAAAGCCATTCTTAAAATATCCTGATCGAATACATGGTGTTGTTGATTTTGATCAATTATCCAATTCGCAAAACCTGTTGCTGTTCGATAGTCCTCAATATCATCAGCATTAACCCTAAACTCAGCTAATCTAGTCATTATTGCGTATTCCTCATCCGATAATTGAATGCCTAGTTGAGAAAGCTGTCTTTCACGGATTCTTCGTGCAGTATTATCTTGTATTGGTCGATGTGTATTGGATATTTGTCCTGGATGTGGTCGATAATACATTAAATTATGAGGGATATTGGCCAATTGCGCGCTTGAGGTTAGTCTGTTCCACAGTTCATAATCCTCTGCATGAGGGTAATTATGATCATAACGAATCCCGAGACGATCTATTGAACTACTGCGCATCATAACTGAAGGATGCAGAATGCAACAATTAAATAACAACCAGACCTTAATTTCTTCATGATACATAGGATTTAATTTGACAGGCCCGAGATAGTTCGTTGTATATCCTGTTCCGCAAATATCTATGGTGGGATTCTGGTCCATAAAATAAGCCTGCACATCCAAGCGGTTTAGTGCTGCAATGTCATCACTGTCTATACGGGCGATGTACTGGCCTTGGGCTAGATCGAGCCCTTGATTCAGTGAAGTGACAATACCCATATTCTCGGCATGAAATATCTTTTTTACTCTAGTGTCTTGTATTTCATGTATGATTCCTGCTGATCCGTCGGTTGATCCGTCATCAATTATTATCAATTCTAGGTCACTTAATGTTTGCAACAAGATTGAATTAACGGCTTCCTGCAAATAGATTGCGTTATTGTAGACGGGCATAATTACAGATACTCTTGGCACCAGGCATTCCTCCTAAACACTTGTCTCTCATTAACAAAATATGATGAGATACACTAATGCGCGACAAGAGGAATGAAAAAGGGCATATTTCAGGTAGTAAACTGCCTGCATCTATTCGAGCATCACTTGCAATTGTAATCAATCTATGAAGGCATTAACCTATCAACACTGAATACAAGGTGTGTGATAAGCTGAAAGGAACGTGCTGCTTGACAGTGAAGTGAAAAAGATTAATAATTATTTAGGGAGGCTAAGTAAATGGGGCATCCATTCAGTGGATATATCGTATATTGGAATAAACGGATTTACCGCGAACTTAACGCCATGTATGACAGGAAGTTGGCAGCCTACGGTCTTACTTCAGGACAGGTGAATGTACTGGAGCAATTGTGGACCTTGGGAGATGGTATGACGCAGAAGGAATTGCATGAGCGGCTTGGTATTCGTCCGGCCTCACTTACCAATCTACTTAATGCTCTTGTAGAAGGGAATTGGGTAGTTCGTAAGTCTGATCCGCAGGATGCGCGGTCCAAACGGATTTATCTGACGGATGCAGGACTGGCTCAGAGCAAAATCTGTATGGAGATCATCACGGAGCTGGAAAGTGTGGCCCGGCAGGGGATGGCCCCGGAAGAACTCTCCCTGATGATGGTGTGGCTGCAGAAAATTCATAATAATGTTTCCGACGAGGAATAAAAACAATAGAGAGAGAGGAGGTTTTTTTTGAGAACATATTTAGTCTAACTAAATATATTTCTGGCTAGCCCATTCTAACATAGAAAGGAAGAGAGTGATGAAGATCAAACCTGTAGCTGATGGAATCTATTTACTGCCTCTGAAAAATGTAAATGCCTACCTGCTGGAAATGGAGCATGGGCTTGTACTTATAGATACGGGATTACCCGGGAGTGAACATATAATTATAACAGCCATTGAATCGCTGGGTCACAAGCGTGAGATGTTGCAGTCTATTTTGCTTACGCATTGCCATACCGATCATGCTGGAAGTGCAGCAGCACTAAAACGGATGCTTCCACATGTTAAAATCTATGCCAATGCCATGGATGCGGACATTATAGAGAAGGGGTTGCAGATGCGGCCGATGTCTCCGGCTCCGGGTCTGCTAAACAAGCTGTTGTTCCGTCTCTTTGGCAAGGGGACTCCCATCGAACCTGTTCAGATTGATGTTAGATTAGCAGATGGTGAGCATCCTGATTTTTCTGATGACTTAATGGCTGTTCATCTCCCAGGCCACTGTTTGGGTCAGCTTGGTTTCTTGCATTCTGGTCATGGCGGAATTATGTTCGTAGCAGATGTGGCAACTAATATGACGGGTCTTGGTTTCAGTATGGGGTATGAGGATTTAGAGGTTGGGAAGCAAAGTATTCGAAAATTGGGTCAATACGATTTCGAAATCGCCTGCTTCGGTCATGGTAGACCAATCATGTGGGAAGCTTCACGCCGGTTTCAGAATATGTTGCGGTAATGGTTACGATAGTACCTGACTAATTAACGCACAGCAGCCCTCCGCGTGGAGAGGCTGCTGTTTACGTATATTCTAGATATCATTAAAATATTGTCTATGGTCATAAACCACTAGGAGGCTTGGGGAGAATATATGCTGTTAGCAGAAGAAGATTATCAGTATAGAGACACATATTTTATAGTGTGGCATGCAGAGGGACTACTCCCCATCTTGTTTATCGTCGTTATCATTGCAGTGGGGTTGTTTTGTTGGAGGAAAGGCATAAAGCGGAGAAAGAAATAAACTGAAAGAACGGAGAAACTTATTCTTAAGTATAAGTATTATCAAATTAGATTAATTGCTCTAGTTTTATCGATTGTATGTTGATGGATTGCCTGTGTCATAATAACCAAACCGCAATCCATAAGTAATCATGTCCGACTCAGACGTGTTAATATGGGAGCTATGGACATATTTTAACTTCAAAAGGAGCGATTGCATTGACAAAAGAGTTGTGGATTAACCTTCCGGTAAAGGATCTTCAGAAGTCACGGGAGTTTTTCGGCAAGCTTGGTTTTTCGTTTCATCCACGGCATGAGAACAGTGATGAAGCGGCCGGACTGATCATTGGGGACAAGAATGTGCTAGTGATGCTGTTCCCTGTGGATACTTTTAAGAGCTTTACAGGCCATGAGCTTGCAGATACGCAGCAGGGGACAGAGGTCTTATTGTCCATTGACGCAGAGAGCCGCGAAGAAGTCGATGAACTGGTGAGCAAGGTGCTGGAGGCTGGCGGCACGGTCTACAAAAAGCCCGGAGGCGAGGGCTGGATGTACGGTGCCGGATTTGCTGATCCGGATGGCCACCGCTGGAATGTGTTGTATATGGACATGAGCCAAATGCCGCAGGGATGAGATTTTTCGTGAGCGGTCTAAATGATAGGTGAATTCTGGTGTTTGTATAATAAGGAGACTGGAGGCAATATGGCAGATTTCGAGTGGTACAGAAGCTTCTGCAACATCTATAAACACAACTCGGTGTCCGAAGCTGCTAAGACCCGCATGATGACACAGCCGGCGATGAGCCAGCATCTGGCTTCTCTGGAGGCTGAAGTGGGGGAAGCGCTCTTTATCCGAACGGCCCGGAAGATGCTGCCGACTGAACGGGGGAAGGAGCTGTACTCTCAGCTGGCCCCGCTAATCGAATCGCTGGAGGAGGCGACGATGAATTTCAGAGCGGCTTCGCTGCCAACGCTTACGGTGATTAAGATAGGGACAGCGCACGAGTTCTATATGGAAAAAATACTTCCACGGCTCCATCAATACGATTTTCGCACCATTACCCAGTTCGGGACGGCCAGTGAATTGCTGGAGATGCTGAAAGAGGATAAGGTGGATATCATCATTACCTCACAGAAGGTACAGACACCGGGGATTGAGTACCTGAAATTAATGGACGAGGAATTCGCTATTGTGGCGCCGAGTTATTATGAGATACCGGATACGGATGATCTTGAGGAGAGGGAGCAATGGCTGTCTGCACAGCCATGGTTGAGCTATGGACTGGAGCTGCCAATCATCCGGCGGATATGGAGAGAGCATTTTAACAAACGCCCTCAGATCAGGCCGGTTCATGTTATTCCGAATTTACATATGATCCTAACTGCGATTGGTAACGGCACAGGTCTTAGTGTTATCACTACTTATTTGACTAATGAAGCGGCCAGAGTCAACACGAAAGAGATTTATGAAGATTTAAAAGTGAAGAATGAATTGTTCTTTGCTTATAAGCTTAAGCACAAGCATTTGCCGCAGATCCGCGAGATTATGGCGGTCATTCGTGAAGAGGAATAGAGATCGTCCAGTGTTTGCTGGGCGGTCTTTTTTATATTCTTAATTATAAATATATTTATGGTTAACTCTATAATTAATAATTTGTTTTATGTATTGGGTAGAACTACAATAGGGGAGCAATTCAAATTCAACACTCACCAAAGCGGTGATTGAACAACTAGGCTAATCCGCTATTTATACTAAATATATAGGAGGAGAGAACCAATGAAAGTATTCGTAACAGGTGCAACAGGTTATATAGGCGGATCTGTGGCTAAGGTGCTGATTGATGCTGGACATGTAGTCTATGGGCTTGTGCGTGATCCGAAGAAGGTGGATGCTCTTATGGACATTGGCATTGAGCCTGTACTGGGGACATTGGAAGACAACGAAGTGTTGACCAAATATGCTAGGCTAAGCGACGCAGTTATTCATACCGCCGATTCGGATCATAGAGGGGCAGTGGAGACCTTTATCACCGCCTTGCGTGGTACAGGCAAAGCTTTTCTGCATACATCCGGTTCCAGTGTGGTGGGAGATGATGCTCGGGGGGATACCCAAAGCGACAATATATATGACGAGGAGACGCCGTTTGTTCCAATGGATATCCGGGTTGACCGGGTAGCTATTAACAATTTGGTGCGCCAAGCCGGAATCGATGAGTGGGTGAGAAGCGTCGTTATTGTGCCTACCATGATCTACGGCGATTCCCTAGGCTTACCGACAGAAAGCGACCAGTTGCCGCAGATGATCCGTAAATCAAAGGCGGTGGGAGCAGGCGTTCATGTGGGCAAAGGTGTGAACCGCTGGTCCAACGTTCACATCAAGGATTTGGCGGAATTATATCGATTGGCTCTGGAAAAAGCTCCTTCTGCTTCGTACTTTTTCGCTGAGAATGGGGAAGAGTCCTTTCAGGATATCGCGAAAGCGGTCAGTGAAGCACTGGGTTTTGGGGGCACAACATTGAGTTGGCCGGCCGACGAGGCCATTGCAGAGCTGGGCGACTGGGCTCGCTTTGCCATCGCTTCCAACAGTCGTGTGCGGGCGATACATGCTAGAAATCTGTTGGGCTGGCAGCCTTCTGCAGAACCTATGCTAAGCTGGATAACAAGCATCTCATAAGTATGAATTCGTCCCTTGCAAGACGGCAGAAATGCCGTTTTTTTTGTGTGCAATAATCTATCGCAACGAAAGGATAAAGCGATAATATACGATATTAATGTTAGATAATATTACATATAACATGGTATTTATTATTATTTTTGTATTCATCGTCATATTAGTACAATCAAATTTTATATAAAAATTATATATTATAACTTGAAAAAGATAGTATTAAGTCGAGAATAGTAGATAATTTAAGATAATAAACTATGAAATCGCTTTTTATTCAGAATTTTATGTTTGTAAGGAAATATAACACGGAATATAATGAGGGGGAATTACTAGTCAACCAGATTACATAACTTGAAAGCGGGGGAGTCATCATGTTCAGAAAATCCAGATTTACTATCATCTCCGGTCTAGTAACAGGCGCCTTATTGTTGTCCGTTCCGTTGTCTGCTTTTGCAGCACCGACGGTGGCAGCTCCTATCAAACCGGTTACTTCACAGGAATTAGTCTCCCTGATGAACGATGCCAGTTCACGGGCTGGAAGCACCGTTTCCTTTCATATGAAAGAGGCCCCAAGCGTGTCCCGCGAAGAGTTAGCTGTTATGCTGGGAACTTCATTGAAGCTGGCAGATGCCAAGGAGCCGTTCGTCGACGTGCCTGATCATTCAGCGTCCGCAGGGGCGATTGGAGCTCTGAATGAGAAACAGCTTATGCAAGGAACGAGTCCGGGCCGATTTGAACCTAAAGCGCTTTTGACAGAGAAGCAGGCTCAGGTGCTGGCTGACCGTCTCTATGATTATCTGAAGCCCTTTGAATTGGTAGAAGCGACGATTGCTGATATTCAAAAAGCTGTCGGTCAAGGGAAGCTGACTTATAAACAGTTGACCCAAATGTACCTGGATCGGATCAATAAGTACGATCACCAAGGGGTTAAGCTAAATGCAGTAATTACTGTGAATTCCGATGCTCTTAAGACCGCTGAAGCGATGGATAAAGAAAGAGAGACCCAAGGCATTCGTGGGCCGCTGCACGGGATTCCTATTGTCGTAAAAGATAACTATGCTACTGCTGATCTGCCTACCACCGCAGGCTGTCTTTGCCTGAAGGATGCCATCCCGACGCATGATGCGGAGATGGTTAAGAAGCTCAAGGATGCTGGTGCTATCATCATCGGCAAAACCAATCTGGACGAATTCGCCTCGGGTATTACGGGAGCCAGCTCACTGGGTGGACAGACCTTGAACCCTTATGCTCTTGACCGCTCTCCTGGTGGGTCCAGCGCAGGCACCGGTGCATCTGTAGCGGCTAACTTCGCTTTGGCCGGCCTTGGAACGGATACCGGTGGTTCGATCCGCATTCCATCTTCGTATAACAGCTTGGTTGGTATTCGCCCAACGGTGGGCTTGACGAGCCGGGATGGCATCATTCCACTGGCGCTGACCCAGGACGTAGGCGGCCCGATAGCGCGCACCGTAACGGATGCAGCAATTCTTCTGGGAACCTCCTCTGGCTATGACGCTGATGATGTGGCAACGGCCTATAGTGTTGGTCACTCCAAGACCGATTATACAAAGGATCTGGATGTCAATGGTCTAAGAGGTGCCCGCATCGGGGTAGCTACTGAGTTATTTGGTACGAAGCCGGAAGAAATGCCGACTACTAATCTGATGAATGCTGCTGTTGCCGACATGAAGAAGCTAGGGGCGATTACAACCCCGATCACCATCCCGAACCTGGCAGAAATCATGAAATATCCAAGTCTCAGTGGATATGAATTCAAATCTCAGCTGAATGAATATCTGGCGAATTACCAGCCGGATGCGCCTTACCATACGCTTACAGAGATTATCAACTCCGGACAATTCTTAAAAGGGAACGAAAGTACCTACAAGCTGCGCGATACACGTGATCTGGAATCCCAGGAGTATAAGGATATCGTCCTGAAACGCACCAAGCTGACACGCGATGCGCTCTTGAAGGTAATGGCGGACAATCATCTGGATGCCATCATCTATCCATCCACTGTACAAACCACTGTACCGATTGGCGAATCCTCTAAAGCCGGTAACAATAACCGACTTAGCCCTTTCAGCGGCTTCCCTGCGATCTCGGTTCCAGCCGGATTTACATCGGAAGGTCTGCCGGCAGGCATGGAGTTCCTGGGCCGTCCGTTTGACGAGGCTACACTGATCAAGCTGGCTTACGCTTATGAGCAAGGAACACATAACCGCAAGGCACCTGCACTTTTACCTTAAGAAGTTACCTCTATAAGCAAGTCTATTAAAGTTACAGCAAAGCAGCGAGTCTCTTGTCATGGGAGGCTCGCTGCTTTGTGATCGACAGATCATCTACAGTGCATCACATCCGGAGATCGTTTTGTCTGATTTTATCCTTAAGATAGATGTTGTTTCGGACATTAATCTCAACCTCAATTTTGGACTGCAACTGCGGGTACCATCTTTCCTTCCATTCTTTCAACTGTCCTACCGTCATCTTCGGCTTGAACAACTGTCCAATCCCAAGTACGTCTGCTTTGAGCGTATGCAGCTTGTTCATGATATCGGTGCCGCGTTTCTCGATGGATGTTTTGATCTTCTGAGTGATTTCCTGATTGGAGAGTTTTTGCTTGTTCTCGGAGACCTCGATATCCAGATGGAGTCGGCTGTTTAGCTGCGGGCCGGAATCTCCCCATTTTATTCGATGACGAACTGAGGCTTTTTTAATCAGGATGCTGGTATCCTCAGCTGTCTCAATGGTTCCTCCGGTATATTTTTCAGAAAAAATATTGTTGATTAGTGTCTCGTCTGGCGATAGTTTGCCTACCATCTTGGAACCCCTCATAATGGCTGAGCCCCTGAATTCATATAATGTGTCAGTTCCGGTCTCTACCAGTGGAATGGCTGTATCTTGTGTATAGGAACGGCTAACGTTATAAGCCTCCCACAAGCGGACAAGGGATACATTAGGCGTCCAGCCAGCTTCTTCACTGAAGTAATCGTAGGAGGACACCTCTGGCGTTGGTCCGACTTGATGGTGCAGTGCCTTCTGGAAGTCTCCGGTTACAATGGCCACCATGCCTTTGATGGAAATATCATCGGCCCGAATGGCGTAGTCTATAATGTCGTCGATTCCTTTTTCGGCCATTTTTTCACTAATGAGGATCAACCGCAAATGGAGCAGATCGACATGCTTTTCGGATTTGGTCCGGATCAAATCGAGGGCTTTGCTGATGGACTTGGCTTCCTGTTCCAGAATTTGCGTCGTCCCGGTTACAGTGGGAACCTGAAGGGTTACATGGTAAACATCACTTTTGCCATCACAGATGCCCATCACCACTGGAAGATAACGTTTGTTGATATCTTTGATATCCCAGCAGCCGCTCAGCAGCCAAGGGAGGCAGAGTGCGAGCAGTAGCAGGGGAATAATTCTGCGCTTCAAGCGGAGGCCCTCCTTTTCCTTAAACCGGACAAAGCCACGGCGAGCGGGAGGATGAGCATGCTATAAATTCCCGGGATGCTGTTCCATACTAAAAATTGATTCAAATCATAATTATTTCTAACCAGCATGCTGAGCAAAAACATGCCTACAGTCAAACCTGAAGCGATCCATACTTTGTTGATGGGCAGAAATAGCTTCTTGATCAGAGTCGTAGCTGTCCAGAGTGTTGTAGCTGCTTCGAGAATCCCTAGACCGGTGGAGGAGACCACCGAGAACGTAGGCAACCAATCGAAAACGACCCATTCCAGATCAATCGTGTCTGAGGCCATTACGTTAGGGTATTGAAAGGTGACGGCAACCTCTTCGCTGAAAATAAGCAATGGGACATAGACGACGGAGAGGTAGAAGAAGGCAAGGATAATCATAACCAACATTAATCTGCTAGGCTTAAAAGGTTTGTCGAGGGATAACATGCCAAGAAACAGAAAGCCTGAGAAAGAGATGAGGCTGGAATAATAAGACGGATGGGCCAGAAAAGACATTTTCGGGTCCCAGAGCGGGAAGAGATTATGAAAATCGAAATTATGAACACTGATAAATAGTGAGAATAGCACAAAAGGAATGTAGAAAATGAATAGCGCCGCGCTGATGCGGAGGATGACAGAGAATCCTTTGCACGCTGCATACAAGGGGAGAGCCATGTATAGCAAAGTGATGGCCCAAAGCGGAGTTTCCTGAAGCAAGACCACGTTGATTTTGAAAATTTGGTAACGGTTTAACAAGGTAAGGTGGAAGAACAGGAAGACGGCGAAGGGAAGAAGAATTAGCCGGGCCAGCCATATACTTGTTGCTTCGGAGATGATTTCAATCATATTTTTCCCCGGGAATCGGGATAAACCCTTCAGGTAGATCCAGACTAGCAGCATTTCCACCACACAGTTAAGCAGGATGGCTTCCCAATGAGCTAACGAGGTGACTTCCATGATTCTCACGGTAAAAATGGACAGCATCGCTGTCAGATGCAGTTGGATAAACAGCATGACAACCATGGGTTTAGTCATCCGGACTTTTTCCTTTCGTGCTAAGGCTTAAGTAAGGCACTGAGAACGTCTTGAGTGCGGCAAAATAGATGAACAGCCAAACCATTGCTACCTCTAATCCCAAGATGCCATAAATAGAACTAAGGATCAGGACGACGTACTTGAAGATGCGAATTCCAATCGTGTTGAGGTATCCAGCCATCGAAAAATTGGAAATGGTCGTTGCGGCCAGAATGATAATCAGCAGATTGCTCACCAATCGGGCTTGTACAATCGCCTGCCCAAGGATAATGCCACCAACCATCGTGATGGTGGGGCCGATGTTCTTCGGCAGTCGGATGGTAGCTTCAATAACCATCTCCATGAGGAGCAGCATCAGCATGACCTCTACGAAGGAGGGATAGGGGACGCCCTCCCTGCTCTTCGCGACAGAAATCGCCAGCTGAATTCGTAGAAGTTCTGGATTTACAGAATTAAGCACAACATACAACCCGGGCATAATGATCGCGAAGGCTATGCCTGCAATACGGATACAGCGGAAGAACAGGAGATACAAGTAAGGATAGTTTAGGTCCAGCTTAAAAGTCCACAAATCTTTGACGATGGCTGGAAAAGAGAAGGCGTAAGGAAACAGATCCATCAGAATCACCACTTTTCCATCCAGCAGGTTCTGTGCGGCCTCTCCGGGCAGCTCTGAAGATAAATAGGTGGGAATCAGTGAATATTTAGGCTGCTCCAGCACCTGCAGTAAGCCGTTCACATGGATGACATCTTTATGCTTGTTTCTGAAGAGTCGTTCTTTGACAGATTGAACAACCTTGGGGTTGGCTGCATTTTTCATATAAATCAGTGCGATTTCCCTGTGGGAATTGGTACCCAGAATATATGTTTCGATGACGAGCTCTTTATTGCTAAGCCTTCTGCGGACCAGGCCAATGTTAGTATCCAATTTCTCTGTAAATCCATCGATGGAGGACTGAATCGGATTCTCGTTCTCCGCGGCCGTGATGGAGCGATTAAGCGACCGCATATCTGCGTTCAGCACGAGCGGCTTTCCAGAATCCGGGTCCTTAGCAATCAGTTTGCCTTTGATGAGGGAGTCGGCTACTTCCTGATAGGAGACATCCGGCTTAAACTCCAGTGGAAGTAGATCTCTCTCCAGGGAGGGATTATCGTCCCCGGTACCCGATATGATCTGATCCAATGTAATCAGCGTACTCGAAAGATCCACGAGCGAGCTGAAATAATATACTTTTGCCGATTGACCGGATAACGTGACTGTCTTCATGGAAAAATCGCTGTTCAGCTCGAAAGTTTGAATCAAATCCGTTTCCCAATCTTGTTCGATCAGGCTGCTCATAATAACCACCTCGCACATATTCTGTGATGGTTTCCATTTTTTTATCCATTCGTGAGAACTGAGAGTTCAGCACAAAAAAAGGACGCCGGAAAATGAGTTCCACGGCGCCTGTTATTATTAATATTCAACTGAGTTAAAAGAGTGGGAAAGCTGATGGCGTTACCTGCGCGAGGACTCTTTTTCTTTGCGTACTCGCAGCTCCCGCTGGTAGTTGTAGAGTGTGGCCTGGGAGATAGAGAGCAGCTCACAGACTTTGGGGACCGCGTCCTTAACGTCGAAGACGCCCTTGTCGTCCAATTGCTGGATAATCTTCAGCTTGGCTTCCTTGGAGTCCATGGAGAATGGCTTGGCTTTGAAAATCTCCTCCATAATGAGCTTTGTCGTGATTTGTTTGATGGTTTCGCCGCCTGGTTGTTCTTCCACCTCATAAGTGACAGTGCTGGTGAGGTGGGTCAACAGATCCATAGCGCTTTTATAGGCAGAGATGTCTTGGTTGACACAAAGTGTGTATTTGAGGTTGCCATCCTGATCTTTGATGAAAAGGGTGGATGATTTAAGTGGCTTGTTGCTCTTGGCAGTGCTTAAGTAACCGATCAGTGTGCTATTTTGCTCGGCGCTTTGCGAGAGTAGGGCGATGGTGTTGGAATCCTCCAAATCACCTACCTGTCTTTCGGTGATATGGCCGTTTTCGATATGAATGATTTCTGCGTTCTCCATGTCATGCACAACCACTTCCGTAGAAGGCCCCATCAGGGCTGCGATCATAACCGAAATGCTCTTCAGCAATCCAGCAACATCGATGTTATTCTGCATTTGAATGACTCCTGATTCCATTGGATTTGTAAAAAAATTATAACATATAGCAAGGAAGCAGGCGAAACTCGTGCTGTTTATTCATTGGAAAGGAGATAAGCATAAACTTACCAGTGTTCAATTAAAGATTGACAGGGTAAGATATGTCTTATAAATTTGTTATAAATGTTGTAATAAAATTATAACAACGTTATCTCTTAAAGACAGGTTGTGAAGTGGGAACTATGAATTCTAGCTCCAATGTAAACACCCGGACGTTAGGCAAAGCTGGTCGTCTGTGGATTGCTTTGATTCTGGGGGCGCTCACGGCATTTGGGCCGCTGTCCCTTGACATGTATCTACCTTCTCTGCCGGATCTAGCTAGGGATCTGCATTCCAGTCCCTCGCTGGCTCAACTGAGCCTGACGGCATGTCTGGTGGGTCTTGCAGTAGGGCAACTGGTCGCCGGACCGCTTAGTGATGTACGCGGTCGACGGATGCCTCTGATCGTTGGTTTGTCGCTCTATGTGATTACTTCGTTTCTCTGCTCCATGAGCACATCGATTGAAGCGCTCATTGTTCTCCGATTCATTCAGGGTCTGGGTGGCTCGGCGGGGGTTGTCGTAGCCAGAGCGATAGCTCGGGATATGTATTCCGGGACGGAGTTGACCCGGTTCTTTGCCTTGTTAATGCTTGTCAATGGAGTGGCTCCTATTGCGGCACCCATTGCTGGCGGCCAATTATTGAGATTCACCTCTTGGCCGGGGGTGTTCATCGTGCTTGGTGTGATTGGACTTGTAATGTTGGCCTCTGTCCTGTTCGGTCTGCGTGAGACCCTGCCAGAGGCGCAGCGGTCAGGAGGAGGGCTGAAAAGTACGCTGGCCACCTTTGGCCGTCTGCTGAGTGACCGAATGTTCATGGGATATGCTCTTTCCCAGGGACTGGTGTTTGCAGCTATGTTTGCTTATATTGCGGGTTCACCGTTTGTGATTCAGGATTTGTTCGGAGCGACCCCTCAAATATTCAGCGTGATCTTTGCCGTGAATGGTCTCGGAATTATTATCACCGGACAGGTTACGGGCAAATTGGCGGAACGGTTCGGTGAGACAAAGCTGCTGGTGACCGGACTGATCTACGCCGCAGTCGGTGGTCTACTACTACTAATAATGACCTTGCTTGGAGCCGGGCTAATCGCTATTCTGATTCCACTGTTCATGGTGGTGTCCAGCGTAGGGATTGTTAGCACGGCGGCCTTCTCCCTGGCGATGCAGCAGCAGGGACAATCTGCGGGCAGTGCATCCGCTCTTCAAGGTCTGTTGTCGTTGATAGGTGGAGCGCTGGTCGCCCCTCTGGTTGGGCTTGGCGGCAGCGGGACGGCGCTGCCGATGGGGATTGTCATCGCGGCGGCTGATGTAGGCGCCGTTCTCTGTTATGTGCTAATGATTCAGCGGTCAGGGAAGAGAGTCGGAAAATAGCAATTGATAAGAAGTCCTGCACGTTGTCCCATGGTATACTTAGAGCATATTCCTTTCAATAGATGTGCTAAGTCAGTCGGGATGGTGATGGAGGGAGTTCATGCGAAAAGTAGTTCTGAAAATGAATGTCTCTCTGGATGGATATATCAGCACGCCAAGCGGCGGGGTAGATTGGATCTTCAATAGCTTCGATAGTGGGCTGGAGCAGTATTTAGTAAACCTGTTCTGGCAGGCCGATACCCATATTATGGGCAGAATAACCTATAATATGATGTCTGAACATTGGCAAGATTCTACAGAAGGCTATGCTGCGCCAATGAATGAAATTCCTAAGGTGGTGTTCTCCAGAACCCTGAAAGAAGCGAGCTGGCAAAATTCACGGCTTGTACAAGGTGATCTGGAAGAGGAGCTTGCCTTCCTGAAACGGCAGCCTGGCAAGATGATTCTAGCTCATGGGGGTGCTGGCTTTGCGCAATCCCTGATGAGGCTGGGGTTGGTTGATGAGTATCAGCTGATGATTCATCCTGTAGTGCTGGGAGAAGGAATTCCGCTCTTTAAGGACATGCACCAAGCGCAGCCTCTTAAGCTGTTGGACACGCGGGTATTTGATGCTGGGGCAGTACTTCATGTATACCAACCAGCAAACAGTCTGAAATATCATCATTGAGCAGAAATAAGACCTCCACAGCGATGTGGAGGTTTTTTGGTTTATTATGGATCCGAAATATGATAAACTAATGGCGAACTTACGTTCTTTACCTCATAAAATATTCCTGAAGGGGTGCGCCATGCCTTTGTCCAACCGGTATGCAGAAATCGACGGGGTCATTGCCTATATTCACCGCCATCTCTATGAACCTCTGCCACTGTCCCGGCTGGCCAGATACGCGGGCTACAGTCCTTTTCATTTTACACGTATATTTAAACAAAGGTTCGGTCTGCCACCCCTCTATTATGTTTCTTCTCTTCGGCTGCAAAAGGCAAAGGATCTCCTACTGCGCACGAGCCTGAGTGTCCGTGATATCTCCCTTGAGATTGGTCAGCAAAGCCAGGGCACCTTCACGACCCGCTTTGTCGAACGGGTCGGCGTGACACCGTCTGAATTCAGGCATTCACGGCTTCAGGCGGAGGAAAATTTGAAGTCCTTGCAAAGCCTTGGAGGTTGGAGGGAATGGCAGCCTGAGGCCGCTCGAATAGGGACAATCGAGGGGACGGTGCGGACAGAGGTTCCATTTCAGGGGGTCACGCTGGTGGGATTGTTCGCCAAACCCATCCCTGAAGGTCTGCCGCTGTACGGAATGCTGCTGCACAATATGGGCGATTTTCGCTTTACGAATGTAAGTCCAGGCAGCTATTATTTGATGATTACCTCTGTCTCCTGGGGGACGCAGGCTCTTGATTTTTTGCTGCCGTACGCGACCTTGCGGGGCCGTACGGACGAACCGCTGGTTGTTACTCCCCATTCACCGGTCCCTTATCAGGAAATTACCTTGCATCCTCCCCTGCTGGGTGACCCGCCAATTCTGATTTCGTTACCGCTCTTGATGAACCATTTTCTTAGCAGAATAATGTATGCCAGGAAGTAAAAACTTGAAATATATTATATAATAGAGGGAAGAGAGGCGGGACACATCCCCTCTAAGCTATTGAAATATAGAGAGGATTATTCTATTGACCTTACAACAGTTGAAATATGTCATTGAAGTGGCGAGTCGGGGCTCTATGAACGAGGCGGCCAAGCGCTTGTTTATTTCCCAGCCGAGCCTGTCCAATGCGATCAGAGAGCTTGAGAAAGAATTGGGGATTACGATTTTTGAACGCACGAACAAGGGCATATCACTCTCTCTGGAGGGAGCCGAATTTCTGGGGTACGCCAGACAGGTGGTGGAACAGGCAGAACTGTTGGAGAATCGGTATCTTGATGCGAAGCCGTCTCCACAGCATTTTTCCGTGTCCACACAGCACTATGCCTTTGCGGTCAATGCGTTCGTGAATCTCGTCCGTGAATATGGTCATGATGAATATGAATTGGCACTGCGTGAGACCAAGACGCATGAAATTATTGAGGATGTCAAAAGTCTGCGCAGCGAGATCGGTATCCTGTACCTGAACGAGTTCAATGCCAAGGTTATCAACAAGCTGCTGCAATCGGCGAACCTGGAATTCCACAGCCTGTTTCTGGCCAAGCCGCATATCTTTATCAGCATCAATAATCCGCTGGCCAAGCAGTCCATCGTAACGGTTGACCAGCTGCAGCATTATCCTTATCTGTCTTTTGAGCAGGGGGAATACAACTCTTTTCACTTCTCCGAGGAGATACTCAGCACCTTGTCCCATCAGAAAAGCATTCGGGTGAATGACAGAGCGACGCTGTTCAATCTGCTGATAGGCCTGAACGGCTACACCATTTCTACCGGGGTGCTTAGCGCGGACCTGAACGGCAACGAGATCATTCCGGTGCCTCTGGATTGTGATGAGACCATTAATGTTGGCTGGATTAGCCATAAGAATGCGGCGTTGTCCAAGCTTGCGCTTGCCTATGTTGAGGCGCTTCAGCAGGCGATTGCTGAGTAACGCATAGATCGTTCTGTTATGTGTGAATATTGGTTTAGATTACAGGGAATAGGTTAAGTAACGGTTATTGCTCCCGGGAGCAATAACCGTTTTTTTATATAACAAGACAGGGAATAAATTCTTCCGATTGACAACATGTATATACAAGTAATAATATGATAAGGCTAATGAACTTGTATATACAAGATTAAATTATTTTGCTTGGCAAGGAGGACTAAACTGTGATTATTTCAAAAACGCAGGATTGGTGGCGGCGTTCTACAGTTTATCAGGTATATCCCAAAAGCTTTATGGATTCAACAGGCAGCGGTGAAGGCGATATCCGGGGTCTGACAAGCAAGCTCGACTATTTGCAGCAGCTTGGTATTGATATTATCTGGCTTCAGCCAGTTTATGTATCCCCGCAAAATGACAACGGATACGATGTGGCGGATTACTGCCAAATCAACCCGGAGTTCGGTACGATGGCGGATTTTGATGAGCTGATGGAGGGTGTCCAAAGCCGAGGTATGCACCTTATGCTGGATATCGTGGTTAACCATTCTTCGACAGAACATGTCTGGTTCCAGGCATCCAAAAGCTCCAAGGATAATCCGTACCGGGATTATTATATCTGGAAGGACCCGAAGCCGGATGGCGGTCCACCGAATAACTGGCAGTCCAAGTTCGGAGGTTCAGCCTGGCAGTATGATGAAGGCACTGGACAATATTTCTTGACCCTGTTTGACAAGACGCAAGCTGATCTCAACTGGGAGAATCCGGCGGTACGCAAAGAGGTCGTCAAGCTGATGACATTTTGGGCGGACAAAGGCGTTAGCGGTTTCAGAATGGATGTGATCAATCTCATCTCCAAGGATCAAGCGTTCCCGGACGATGATGGCAGCATCCTTCCCGGCGATGGACGACGTTATTATACCGATGGTCCTCGGGTGCATGAGTACGTAAAGGGATTGTATGAGCAGGTATATGGTCCTTACAACGTGATCACGGTAGGAGAGATGTCCTCGACCACGCTGGAGCACTGTCTGCGCTATTCCAATCCGGATGAGAAGGAATTCTCCATGACCTTCAATTTCCACCATCTGAAGGTGGATTATCCGAACGGACAGAAGTGGGAGCTAATGCCGTATGATTTTGAAGCGCTGAAAAGTCTAATGTCCAACTGGCAGCAGGGTATGCAAGAAGGTGGCGGTTGGAACGCGCTATTCTTCAACAACCATGACCAGCCGCGGGCGTTGTCCCGTTTTGCCGATGACGGACGTTACCGTGTAGAAAGCGCTAAGATGCTGGCGACCACCCTACATGGTCTGCAAGGAACGCCGTATGTCTACCAAGGGGAAGAGATTGGTATGCCTAATCCCCATTGGCAAGACATGAGCGAGCTGCGGGATATTGAGTCTCGGAACATGTACGGCATTCTGCTGGAACGGGGAAAAACACCAGAGGAAGCTATGGACATTATCCGGGAGCGCTCCCGCGACAATTCCCGCACGCCGATGCAGTGGGATGACAGTCCGCAAGCCGGATTTACTACGGGTACACCGTGGATTAAGGTAGATGAGCGTTATCAGGAGATCAATGTACAACAGCAGCTGAATGACCCGGATTCGATTCTCCATCATTATCGCAAGCTGATTGCCTTGCGCAAATCACTGGCGGTTCTCACGGATGGCCGATTTAAGCGTCTGGATGAAGGTCATCCACAAATATTTGCTTATGCACGGGTCACTGACAAAGAGACGTTGGTCGTGGTCTCCAATTTCAGTGATCAGCCGGCGACATTTACACTGCCGGAGTCTTTTGCGGAAACTGCACTGGCGGGCAAGTCTTCTGAACTGCTCATTGCCAATACAGAGGCGGTGCCGGAACTGGGAACAGAGATGAAGCTGACACCTTATGCCTCCTTTATGTGGGTTATTAACTAAGAATGAATACGGAAACAAAGTGATAAAGGAGTGAATCCCATGGCTGTTGATAAAAAAAGTGTAGAAGAGATCGTCCAAGCCGTCGGCGGCAAAGACAATATTGAAGTGGCTACTCACTGTGTCACCCGGCTTCGCTTTTCGCTAGTGGATGAAGACAAGGTAGATCATGCCCTTCTGGAGAGTAACGATCTTGTTAAAGGCCATTTCTCCTCCCAGGGCCAGTTCCAGGTCGTCATTGGACCAGGACTCGTGGATAAAGTATATGATGAAATGATCGCAATTACAGGCGGGCCACGCTCATCCAAGGATGATGTCAAGAACGCAGCCGGGAAGAAGCAGAATCCGCTTCAGCGTGCAGTCAAAACGCTGTCGGATATCTTCATTCCGATCCTCCCGGCTATCGTAACTTCCGGTCTCCTGCTGGGGATCAACAATATTCTGACTGGTCCGGGGATTTTCTTCGCAGGCCAGTCACTGGTGCAGGTCTATCCTCAGTGGACGGACATTGCTTCTATTATTAACCTGATTGCTAATACAGCCTTTATCTTCCTGCCTGCGCTGATCGGTTGGTCGGCAGTGAACCGATTCGGTGGCAGCCCGCTGTTAGGGATTGTACTCGGTCTGATTCTGGTTCACCCGGATCTGCTCAGTGCCTATGGCTATGCAGAGGCTTCTACTAAAGGAACGATACCGGTTTGGAATCTCTTTGGCTGGCATATTGAGAAAATCGGATATCAGGGACAGGTGCTGCCCGTTCTGGTCTCAGCTTACATTTTGGCGAGGATTGAGGGCTTCCTAAATAAACGAGTGGCCGATTCCATCAAGCTGCTTGTTGTGGCCCCACTCACCCTGCTGATTACCAGCTTCCTGGCGTTTGTGTTGATTGGTCCGATTACTTTTGCCTTGGGTAATGCCATTACCTCTGGTCTTGTACATGTATTTAATACATTACCGGCACTCGGTGGACTGCTCTATGGTGGATTGTATGCCTTGCTCGTGGTCACGGGGATGCACCATACCTTCCTTGCGGTCGATGTACAATTGATCGGTAGCGAAGGCGGAACGTTCCTCTGGCCGATGCTGGCTCTCTCCAATATCGCTCAAGGTGCAGCGGCACTCGCGATGATGCTTGTGCTGAGAGAGCAAAAAGCGAAGGGGCTCGCAGCCACTTCTTCGATCTCGGCATTTCTGGGGGTAACGGAACCGGCGATCTTCGGGGTGAACATCCGCTATAAATATCCATTTATCTTCGGAATGATCGGATCGGCTATTGGCGGCGTTCTGTTAACCATAAATCATGTGCTGGCGTCCTCGATCGGGGTCGGGGGTATTCCTGGCTTCCTGTCGATCTTCCCGAAACAATGGGGCGTGTTCTTCATTGGAATGGGCATCGTGCTGATTGTGCCATTTGGCCTAACGGTATTGTATGGCAAAATTGTTGGGCGCAAGGAGGCTGCAGTTGCCACAGGATCAACGGGTACAGCCGCAGTAACAACTCCAGCAGCCTCCGAGAATCACGCAGTGCGTACAGAGACTTCTGCACAAGGCGTGCAAGCTTCCGGTAGCGCTACCGATAAGGTTGCTGCTGGTTCGACTACCTCTGTAGCTAACGACTCCGGTACTTCATCTTCTGATATTGTTACAGAGGAAGATGGTACCCGGGTATTGAATATTTTTGCACCATTGACGGGTAAAGCAGTATCGCTGGAGAACGTTCCCGATCCGGCTTTTGCCGAAAGACAGATGGGACAAGGGATCGCCATTGAGCCGGAAGATGGACGGGTAACCGCACCATTCGATGGGACCGTGGCACATATTATCAAGAGCAAGCATGCTGTCATTCTGGAGCATAGCTCTGGCGTACAGGTACTGATCCATGTCGGGATCAACACGGTGTCTCTGAAAGGCAGTGCTTTTACAAGCCATGTGAGCATCGGGGATCAGGTCAAGGTTGGACAGCTCCTGCTGGAATTTGATATGGAGGCGATTGCTGCGGCAGGATTACCGCTGATTACGCCGATCATTATTCCGGACGGCCAGGATATCATTGCAGGCGTGGAAGAAGCTGCGCCAGGTGCAGTAGCGGCTGGACGGAACGTCAGCTTGAAAATTCGCTTGAACGCGGAGTAAGTGAAAATCAATCATTACGTGAACAGAAACGGGCATCGTCCAGTCAAGGACAGTGCCCGTTTCTTTTTTTAACATAGAATTATGGTAAAATGAAAAACGGTGATGGAATTGAAGGAAAATATATATCAGAGCATTTTTAATACGTATGCAAAACAAATTCGGTCAGGCAAGATTCCCCCGGGGACCAAACTGCCTTCGGAGAATGAACTAATGAGTTCGTACTCTACCTCGCGGGAAACCGTCCGCAAAGCGCTTAATTTACTAGTACAGCACGGGTTTATCCAGAAAATCAGAGGTAAGGGATCTTTTGTGCTGGATATCGGACGCATGAACTTTCCGGTCACAGGGCTTACCAGCTTCAAAGAAATGTCGGGGAAAATAGGCCGTTCCACGCGTACACTTGTACAGAGAACTGGCTGTGTTGAGGCTTCGCCATCTATCGCAGACTATTTACAGATCGAACCGGGGTCTCCAGTGTGGGAGGTCATCCGTGTCCGCGAGATTGAAGGCGAGCGTGTCATTCTGGACAAGGATTATTTTCGGCCGGACAAAGTTGTTCTGCTGACAGAGGAGCTGGCCGCGGGCTCTATCTATGAATATTTGGAGCACACACTGAATCTGGTGATCAGTTATGCCAAAAAAGAGATTTCTGTCGAAGAGGCTACGGACGAGGATCGGGCGCTGCTCGATCTGAACGGACTGGCTCATGTGGTGCTTGTCCGCAACTTTGTTTTTCTGGAAGACACTACGTTGTTTCAGTATACGGAATCGAGGCACCGCTTGGACAAGTTTCAGTTCGTGGATTTTGCCCGGCGGATTCCTTAGAATTTGTTGTAGTCGGTAAAGACAGAAAGGATGAACCTTAGTGAATGAAATCATACGAACATTAACGAACCACCGCTCTTACCGGAGCTATTCTGACCGGGCAGTGAGTACAGAGGATTTGCAGAACATTATTGCTTCGGCTCAGGCCGCACCTTCCTGGGTACATGGTCAGCAGTTTACGATCATCGCGGTTCATAACCAAGAGCGAAAACAGCGGCTGGCAGAACTGTCCGGCAATCAAAAACATGTGGCCGAGGCACCGGTGTTTCTCGTGTTCTGCATGGACTTTTACCGGGCGGGATTGGCAAGCGAGATGGAAGGCCAGCCTTTTGAAGCGGCTTCTGATGTGGATGCTCTGTTGGTTGGAGCGGCTGATGTGGGGCTAGCTATGGCTGGTGCAATCACGGCTGCAGAATCGCTGGGCCTGGGAACAATTCCGATCGGCGGGGTTCGCCGCAATACGAAGGCTGTGATTGAGCTGCTGCAGCTGCCGAAGTATGTTTTTCCTATCGCAGGTCTGTGTGTCGGATATCCCGGCGCGGAAAGCCCGAAGAAATCCCGTCTGCCGATGGAGGCCGTCTACCACGAAGAGCAGTACAACACTGATCAGACCGGGTTACTACAGGCTTACAATGAGACGCACCGCCAATCCTTGCAGCAGCAAGGTCTTCCTGAGCGCAGCTGGACCAGTTGGGTCGCTCATTTCTATGCCAATAATGCTGTGTACGGAGATGCACGGAATACCCTCAAAGAACAAGGGTTTATGTATGATAAGGAGCGGGGGGAGTAACTTCATTCCGCTTTGCACGTTTATGCAAGAAGAAGCATTCCAAAGCCGTGTTTGGCAGGAATGCTTCTTTTGTTGTTTTTTTCGTAACGATTAGTATCAACAGATGGTTCAAGTTGGAGGCGTATTGTGCTGAGAGCGGGAATTTGCTAATAACGAATAATAAATAATCAATAAGATTTACACGTTATATAGAACGTATTTATAAACGACTTGGGTGTCTGAAAATCACTTTCTCGTATCCTAAGTTACAAAATTTACGCTTGATTTACAAAGATTTCACTCATTCAGGGAACAACAAATGCACTGGAAATGCCCCGCGTCCACGTCAGGAACAGGATAAGATCTCTTGTTTCATTATAAGCACGTAACCTTTCTGATCCAAAATTCAGCAGGAACATCCCCTCGGCCGAGGACACAATCTGGACTTCATTTGCGTAATGCCTTCACACTTTCTTAAAACAATCTTTACGTTCACCGAACAAAACTGTGCGGAACAATTAATATCTGGCTCCTACAATCAATATGTGTTGGTAGAATGTACCTACTGGCACTTGAGGCTTTTGATGGAGGGATGATTCTTTTGAAGGTAACCCGTATGCACCTTTCGATGAAATGGAAGCTGATCCTGAGCTTTTCGGCTGTTGCAATGATCTTTTTAGGGGTGGCTGTTTATCAAGGGTACAAAATTAATCAGATCGAAAAATCCATGGAAACGCAAAAAACGGAGATGGAAAATAGAATCACAGTCTCTACGCTTACGCAGCTACTGCAGGAAATGAAGAGCGTGGAAGCCTCGCTGTCCGGTACAAGCGATCTGGAATGGGCCGATGCATTCAAGGAGAAGGAAAATAAATTTCACACGGAAATGGGCAAAGTAGAGTTTGGAGCGGGTACTCCTGCACTAGAGGGTCTGCAGCAATTGCAGAGCCAGGCCAAGGAATATACGGGCGTTGTCGACGAGTTGGTTCAGACCTTAAATGACAGCAGTCTTGACCCGATGACCGTTCTGGATAAAATCGATGAATTACATACGAAGGCGCAGGCACTGAATGCGACTATGCTGGAGGGCAACGGGAAGCTGTACACAGCAGCGGCAGAAAATGCCGGGCTAGCCCAAGGAGAGTCGTTTGATCTGCTGAAGAATACCAATGCAGTAGTGCTATATGCTGCTATATTCGTCCTGATCTTCACCCTTGTGATTGCTGTGGTGCTGATTCGTTCGTTCCTGAATCCTGTTCATAAACTGCAAGTGGCATTACGGAAAATATCCGAAGGAGACCTGCGGGAGCAGATCAATTCTCCATATAATGATGAGCTTGGGCGCTTGAGTCATCATTTTGACCATATGGTGGGCCGGGTTAGAGAAATGCTGCAGCAGACACAGACGGTAGCTTCTACGCTGGCGGATTATTCACATTCTTTCCAGCAGTCGTCGGCTATTACTGCTCACACTAACCAGGATATCGTCAGAACAATTCAGGAAATCTCTTCCGGTGCAGACCAGCAGGCTGGGCAATCTGAGCAGAGTGCCGGACTGATTCAGGAATTGGAGCGTGGCATCCAAGAGATTACGGAGTATACAGAGGTCATGTTGACGACCAGTGAAACGGCCAATCTAAATACACGCAGTGGTTCAGCAGCCGTAACCGCCCTGCGGGAAGTATCCGGGCAGTCCCGTCAATCGGTGGGCAAAGTGTACCATACGCTGGACAAGCTTGCTGAACAGTCACGGGATATTTCGCGGATAACTCAAACCATTACGGATATTTCCAGCCAGACCAACATTCTGTCACTGAATGCTGCGATTGAAGCTGCCAGAGCCGGGGTGCATGGCAAAGGTTTTGCCGTAATTGCAGATGAGGTCAGACAACTGGCCGATCAGACGAAGGCGTCCTCTGGGCATATTCGTGAGATTATCACTGAACTTCAACAGGGGATGGAAGACTTCCAGAAAGATATGCTGGAGACACGGGGAAATCTGGAGGAGCAAGAAGAGAAGGTTGAGGAGACGTTGGCTTCTTTTGAAGCGATTGACCAGTCAATTGCTGAGATCAGCAGACAAATCGGTCATATTCATGACAAAGTGGACGAGACGCGTGGGATGAATACCCGGCTTGCTGAGTCTGTGCACTCTGTTGCCGCTATTGCCGAGGAGACTGCTGCAGGGGTACAAGAAGTGAATGCCTCCAGCATACAGCAGGATCAATCCATCGCTGCAATTGCAAGGCAGGCTGTTGATATTCATGAAATCTCGCAGAAGCTGTTCCAGGAGATCAATGTGTTCAAAATCAATAGCGGGAGTAATTCGGCCATTTCTGCCGAATCACTCCCGCTAGAGAAACGGGTGAAGACGGAGAGCAGCAATACTGCATCCTCCGCTACGGAAACCGTTGTTTCTTACCCCAAAGCAAGTTCGGCTTAAAGCTGAGCTTGCTTGTTTGTTAAGATGTTATCTGGTCTCTCGGTTTTGCCTTATGAATGCTTTTTTACTCCAAATCGATGAATTTAAGGTACAAAAATGCCGTTATTTTAAACGTGGAATAGAGGTTAACTTTCCAGTCAATCTGTTTCTGGAGGTCAGCTCCCCAGTCCAGTCTGTATCCCAGCTTAAGTTCTCTATAAGCTTCAAGTAAGCTAATTGTTCTACTCGTATGAACGGTTTAGCATAGCGATCAGCTCTGGCATCCATGTAGCCAGGTCGAGGAAGGAGTATCCTGCCGACCTGGCTTTTGTTGTGTCCATAAACCACGGCTTCGGGATATAGAACGGGGAACTATGCTCTGGCTGAGCCTCTTCCACAATCACAGCCTTTTGCCCGACGACAGTTTCAATCATACCGAGTAGTTCGCCCATCCTAAGGGTGCCATTCGAGCAGGCGTTAACCGGTCCGGTGATATCGGAACCTCCTAGCCAATATAGAAAATCTGCGGCTTCATTGGAACGGATAAAGGACATGCGCGGCTCCGGATCAATCGCGATGGGTATACCTTTGCGGATGTGTTCAATATGAAAATGCAGCCGACGTGTATAGTCATCCGTGCCAAGTACAATTGGAATTCGGACAGCTGCTACAGGAAATGTGGCGCGTTGGATCAGAACTGCTTCTGCCAGTCTTTTGCCTTCTTTATAGCTGAAGTCCTCCGCTTCGCCATATTGCAGCGGGTAGGTTGCCGCATCAAAATCCCCTTCAGTGATGGTCTGGTCGCTGAAATCATAGACCGACAGACTTGAGGTCAGGATGTAACGCTTGGCTTTGCCGTCAAAAATGTCACAGGCTGCTGCGGCATCATTAGGCGAAAAGCAGATGTTGTCATAGACGACATCCCATTCCCGGTCTCCTACCGCGTCTGCCAGAGCAGCTTGATCCCTGCGGTTGACGTGAACTCTGTGAACACGGTCTCCGAAGGAGTCCGCAGTTTCCCCGCGCGTCACGATTGTCACTTCGCAATATTTATCCTCCAGGAGACGTTCCACTAGTCTTTTTCCAAAAAAACGTGTTCCTCCAAGTACCAATATATTTCTCATCATCGCTCTCCTTGCAGTTCCGTATTTGAATTAAATTAAGCGATCATTCTCATCTCAGGCTGTCCTGTCCAGCCAGTCGCTCCATAACCTCCAGCGGTAATGGATTGGACAGATGTTACAGCCACAGCTACGACGGTATCGCGTACCGTATCGAGCATCGCAAGTCGGATCAGCTCTGCAACCTGTCCTTTCTCGTAGGCGGCGGCAAGCCGCTGAAGGTGAAGCAGATAGTCTGTATCCTCTCGCCAACGTGGTCCTTCATCTGCCAGTTCCTGTCGCACGTCTGGCAGGGCCTGGCGCGCCCGGTGTAGCGCAGCTTTGACCGCACCTTCCGTGGTGTCCAGCAGCTCCGCCGCTTCCAGGGCGGAATGCCCAAGCACATCGCGCAGCAGGAAGACGGTTCGCTGCAGCGGCGACAAATGCTCCAGCAGAGCCTGGAAAGCAGCCTCGATACCGGCGGTTCCGCTGTCTTCCGTACCTTCTGCCGCTAGGGGCTGAAGTCCCAGAATTCGAGCGAAAGTCTTTTTACGTCGTACGGTATCTATCCATGTATTTCGGGCAGTCCGCAGGAGTAGCGCCTCGATATTTCTGTGCCCTGCATTCTGTAGATAGCCCAGTACCTTGATCCAGGTATCCTGCGCGAGATCTTCCGCATCCCAGGATGATTGGGTCAATGAGAGACAATAACGCTTCAGGGCAGCTTGCATCAGTGTGGTCGTATGTTCATCCGGCAGCATTCCGGCAGGTTGATCATTAAAGGTCATCATGTGGGCCATCTCCTTTTTACAGCAAGGTGGAATTCCGTTCCTTCTTAATAATAAACGAATAAAGTATAGATGAAGATACGCAGTTGGCAAAAAAATTGTTGGTGCGGTCGGCGTATCCTTTCGCTTCCCTAAGTCGTTTACGGGTCAGAACACAAAACACAATTGACGGATGGAGGCAAAATACAATGAGCTATGTTCCATATGTTATCGAACAGACCGGTCAAGGAGAACGATCATATGATATTTATTCCCGGCTGCTGAAGGACCGGATTATATTCGTGGGATCACAGATTGAAGATGGAATGGCCAATAGTATCGTAGCCCAGCTACTTTATCTCGCGGCCGAAGACCCGGACAAAGACATCCATATGTACATTAACAGTCCGGGAGGTGTTACTACCGCTGGCTTCAGTATTTACGATACGATGCAGTTAATCAAGCCGCAGGTGAACACGATTTGCACAGGGATGGCCATGTCCTTCGGTTCCTTGTTGCTGCTATCCGGGGCGAAGGGCAAGCGGTGTGCGCTTCCTAACAGTGAGATTATGATTCATCAGCCGAGTGGTGGTGCGCAAGGGCAAGCCAGTGATATCGCGATCAGCGCGAAGCGCATTTTGCAACTGCGGTCCAAAGTGGTTCAGATTACAGCAGAGAGAACGGGGCAGTCCGTGGAAAAGGTCGAGAAGGATATGGATCGTGATTACTTCATGACCGCCGAGGAAGCGTTGGAGTATGGGATTATCGACAAGATTATTACCCGTCTGTAAATAACTTATGTAATAGAAGGAGGAAGAATTATGATGGAAGCATTACAGGGAAAAGAAGTCGCGATACATTTTCTTGACGGCACTAGTGTCAGAGGCGGAGTGCTGAAGGAAGCTGGAGACAAATATCTCAAATACCTCACAGAATATCAGGAGATGTACATTCCTATCACATCCATTCAGGCCGTCACGCTCGATATTAAGGAACATGTGCATCCACGGATAGGTTTTGCTCAATAATGTTCATGTGATCTAAAAAAACGGGCCAGAGAAGTTAACCTCTCTAACCCGTACTTTCCCGAATCTTCAAATGATGCGCTACATTGGTATGGCTGGGGGAGACCGCCTCGCCCTTGATCAGCTTGATCAGGGTTCGCGTCGCGGTTCTCCCTATTTCTGTACCCGAATATTCCACGGAGGACAGCTTCGGGCGGACAAGAGAGGCTACATAGCTGTTGTCAAAACCAAAAACGGCCACATCCTCCGGAATGCGCAGGCCGCTGTCGATGAGATAATTCATCGCCCCCACCGCCATCCAGTCTGTCGAGCAGAATACGGCTGTCGGTTGCTCCCCGCTGTTCAGAATGTTGCTCATTGCCAGCCGCCCGTCTTCCACCGAGAACCCGCTTTCCACAACCCAGCTCTCTTTAACGGGTATCCCCGCATCTTCAAGCGCCTGTCGGTAACCTAAGTAACGATCGCCTCCAACTGAACTTTCACCAGCCGCACGAATCATGGCAATGCTGCGGTGTCCCTTCTGGATCAGATAGGTTACCGCTTCATAGGAAGCAGTGATGTTGTCCAGATGCACTGAAGGTAAGGAGGGAATTTGTGAAGCTTGCCCGGCCAGAACACACGGTACGGCTGAAGCGGCGATTAGCTCCAGATGCTCCTGCTGCGGCACCGACCCTACGAGAATATTTCCCCGGGTCCCGAGACGTCTGAACAAATCCAGATAGTGCAGCTCACTCTCCATACTACTGTCTGTCAATCCGACGATCACTTCATATCCATATAACTCCGCGAGATTGCGAATCCCGAGATTGAAATCGTCCAGTACCGTATTGTTACTCTGCGGAATAATAACACCGATCAGATTGTCATTGCTGCCTCCAGCGCCACCACCAGTGAGATCAGGCCGGTAATTGGTTTGCTTAATGGCGTCGAGCACGCGCTTGCGTACCTCATCATTGACAGGCTTACTATTATTGACCACTCGCGATACGGTGGAGATAGAGACATCGGCCATTTTGGCGATATCTTTAATCGTTACTTTCACTTCGAATCACCATAACTTTCCAGGCTTGTTATCCAATACTTTTATGCGACACCAGCATATCATGGAATCCCGTTAGAATCCAAAGATATGTGTTGACCGGGAAAATAAAAAATCCTATAATGATCGCTATGGGAAAATAATTTCCCTTTGTTTTTATGAATTTTTAGCAAAAATATTGAATTTTGATCTGATTTATAAGTTTATAAGATGTTTTGAATGTTATTTAGGAAAATATTTTCCTGATCACACTTAAATCGCAGTTATATAAAGGAGCATACACATGAATAAAACATGGTGGAAAGAGGCTGCAGCCTACCAGATCTACCCGAGAAGCTTTATGGACAGCAATGGAGATGGTATCGGCGATTTGCAAGGGGTCATTTCCAGACTGGATTATTTGCAGGACCTTGGAATTAATGTCATCTGGATTTGTCCGATTTATAAATCTCCTAATGATGACAACGGATATGACATCTCTGACTATCAGGACATTATGGAAGAGTTCGGCAGCATGGAAGACTTCGATCATCTGCTACGTGAGGTGCACGCGCGGGGCATGAAGCTGATTCTGGATCTGGTCATTAACCATACCTCGGACGAGCATCCGTGGTTTGTTGAGGCGCGTTCAGGCAAGGATAATCCGAAACGGGATTATTATATCTGGAGCGATCCCGTCGACGGCCATGAGCCGAACAACTGGGAGAGTATTTTTAGCGGCTCTGCGTGGGAACTGGACGAGGGGACCGGACAATATTTTATGCACGTTTTCTCTCGGAGACAGCCTGACCTCAATTGGGAGAATCCGGAGGTACGTCAGGAATTGTATGGCATGGTCAACTGGTGGCTGGACAAGGGGATCGACGGCTTCCGGGTGGACGCCATTTCGCATATCAAAAAAGTAGCAGGCTTCCCGGATCTTCCGAACCCGCAGAATCTTCGCTATGTTCCGTCGACAGATGGTCATATGAACCGAGAAGGGATTCACGAGTTTCTGCTGGAACTAAAGCAGGAGACCTTTGACCGCTATGATATTATGACGGTTGGCGAAGCAAGTGGAGTAAGCGTCGAGCAGGCCGAGCAATGGGTCGGTGAGAACCAGGGCAAATTCAATATGATTTTCCAGTTTGAGCATTTGGCCTTGTGGAACAAGAGTGTTACTGGCGGTCTTGATATCATTGCGCTGAAATCTGCTTTGTCCCGTTGGCAGAAAGGGCTGGAGGGTCGGGGCTGGAACGCGCTATTTATAGAAAATCATGATCAGCCGCGCTCCGTTTCCACTTGGGGAAATGACGGCGAATACTGGCTGGAATCGGCCAAGTCACTGGCAACGATGTACTTCCTTATGCAAGGGACTCCATTTATTTATCAAGGACAGGAAATAGGGATGACGAATGTGCGATTCGACTCCATGGATGATTACGACGATGTGGCGATGAAGAACATGTACCGTATTGAGACCGCAGCCGGTCGTAGTCATGAGGAGATCATGGAAGTGATCTGGAAGAATGGACGTGACAACTCCAGAACGCCGATGCAGTGGGATGGCAGCGAGAATGGCGGTTTCACCAGCGGCAAGCCATGGATGAAGGTCAATCCGAACTATGTGGAGATCAACGTCGAACGTGCACAGCAGGACCCGAATTCCATCTATCATCATTATAAAAAACTTATTGCCCTGCGGGCGCAGAATCCGGTCGCGATCTATGGGGCCTATGATCTGCTGCTGGCTGATAATGAAAGCATCTACGCCTATACTCGTACGCTTGGCGCTGAGAAGCTGCTCGTGATGTCGAATCTGACCGCTAAGGAAGCGCTGTTCGATTTGCCGACAGAACTATACTTCGATTCACATCAACTGATGCTGCATAATTATGCTGTGGATTCAGGCGAATCTATCGAAACGGTAGCCTTGCGGCCTTACGAGTCCCGTGTCTATCTGTTGGTGGGTGTGCCTGCTGATGAGGAAAGTCAGGGAGATGCCATCGCTCCATTACAGCAAAGTGATTCTCCTTTCTTAACTGAACCTGTGTGATAAATAATTCAAAATCCTTCGACCATGCTCTAGTTTGCGTCGAAGGATTTTTTTCTGTTAAAAAGGGTGCGCTATTCCATTTATTAGTGTGCTTGTTCAAGGAGTGTGTAAATTTAGGCTTAATTTTAAGCTTTTTTTAACGTTCTTTTAAGCTGCTGCTCACATAGGGAAGACATTGGGTTGTTACCATAAATCGGTACATAAATAAAAACACCACGAATACGGGAGGCACAAATGAGTAGGTTGTTTAAAAAAGCAATATCGATGACACTGGCCCTCATTATGGTATTGGGGGTTGCAGTAAACGGATTTACCGTTTATGCAGCGAATGATGACGAAGGTACAGACCTGCGGGCATTGGCACCTCAACCACTGACACTATTGGCAGGCAATGCTCCATGGAAGTATCTTGATAACGGTACCGATCAAGGTACAGTCTGGCAGGCTGTCTATGATGATTCCACTTGGAAATCGGGACAAGCTCCACTAGGGTACAAAGATGATGGCAGCGGAGTTAGCACCTCCGAATTTGGCCCGCTGAAAACAGAAATTAGTTACGGCGGAGATAAAGCCAATAAATATATGACATCCTATTTCCGTACTAATCTGAACGTAAATAAAGCTCAGCTTGGTGCGTATAACCGGATCATGGGATCTTTCGGATTCGATGATGGCGTAATCCTGTACTTGAACGGCACAGAAATTTACCGTGAAGGTATGCCGGCAGGCCCTGTCAATTATTTAACGAAGAGCACACTTAACAATGGTAATCCCAATACGGCGAAAGTCGATCTTACGGAGATTATTAAAGCGAATCTGAATAACGGAAACAATGAGCTTTCAGCTGAAGTTCATCAGGGAAGAGGAAACAGCTCTGATCTTTATTGGGCGATGAGCCTGATTGCATATCCTCCAGCGGACCCTGTGGTTCCAGGTGCAGGAAAGCCAGAGTCGATTGCTCTGACATTCAACGGAAATCCGCAGACGAGCATGGGGTTTGCCTGGTATGCATCGGAGACGATAACAGGCACGAAGCTGGAGGTAGTGGAGGCCTCGAAATTAGTTGACGGTAAGCTACCGGCAGCCGGTGTCCTGAGCTTCGAGGGGACAACCACACCTGCCAGCGTGTACCAGTCCAAGACAGACAAAGCTGCTAACAAAACCAAAGTAATCACTAGCCATAAAGCGATTGCTGAAGGCTTGCAGCCAGGAACAACCTATGCTTACCGTGTAGGTGATGGACAAGCGGGTAACTGGAGTGATATCGGAACATTCACAACAGAAAAAGCCGACAATAAGGCATTCCAGTTCCTTTATACTACGGACTCTCAAGGTACCACTGAAGCTGATTTTGATATCTGGAATCATACGCTACAAGAGGGTCTTGGCAAATTCCCAGGCGCGGAATTCATCCTGAACTCCGGTGATTTGGTAGATAATGGTGACCTGGAAGATCAATGGGGATGGTTCTTTGATAAGCCAAAGGACATTTTACAGAATACACCGCTCGTTCCACTGGTCGGTAACCATGAGAGCATGAACTACAGCAACTATGCAGGACACTTTAATCTGCCGAATGTATCGAACACAGGCGCTAAGCCGGACGGTTCGGTATATGCGCTGGACTACGGCTCTGCACACTTTATGATCATCAACACCGAGTATTATGGCAAGAGCACCAATGCTGCCAATAATGAAATCTACTACAAGCAAGTAGAATGGCTGCGTAATGAAGTAGCTAAAACAGATAAAAAATGGAAAATTGTGTTGTTGCATAAATCGCCATATTCTGTGGCCAAGCACACGAATGACACAGATGTTAAGTTCTACCGGGCTGAATTAACGAAGGTGTTCGACGAACTGGGCATTGATATGGTCATTGGCGGACACGATCACACCTATACACGTAGCTATCAAATGTTGAACAATGTACCATTGACGGATATCGTACCGGATGATAACGGTCTTGTTAAAGATCCGGCAGGTACGCTTTATCTGATTACGAATGCTGCAGGTAACAAGAAATACAATGTTTCTGCAGGGACATTCCCTTTTGCAGCTAAATACGAACAGCCTGGCAAGGAAATGTTCACGGGTGTAACGATCACCAATGACAAGTTGAATTTCCAAGCTTTTACGACTACGACCGGGGGAACAACGGATCTTTACGATCAATACAGCATTCAAAAGTCGGATGTGACGGTTGCTCCTGTACAGCAAGCCCAAGCGCTTACTAGTGCAGATGGCAAGACGACATTGACATGGAATGCTCCAGCTTCCGGTTCACCGGTAACTGGCTACCGCATCTATGAGAAGAATGATCTGGTGTCCCCTAACTGGAGTACACTGGTTCCGGCTCAGGACGGAGTAACCTCTTACAGTTATACAGTAGATAATCTGGATGCATCGAAGAACTATCAGTTTGTAATTAAAGCGGTTAGCGGAAGAACCAACTCCGCGGGCGTGATCGCAGCTCAACCTTCCGTGAGCAAAGTGACGGTAACCGTTTATGGTGACCCTACCAGTGCTAAAGGATTCACTTGGTATACACCGCTGGTGTCCAAGGGAAATGATCTGCAAGTAGTTGAGAACACTGGAACTACCCCAGACTTTACTCAAGCAACCAAATTTGCTGGCCGCTCGTCTGTCTCCACGAATTCTAAGGGAGAACTGGTGCATAAAGCGGAAGCGACTGGACTTAAAGACAATACATCTTACTACTTCCGTGTAGGTGATGAGGCATTAGGTATCTGGAGTACGACTGGAACCTTCCGTACTGCAGCTAAATCGGGGGCATTTACCTTCGTTGACCTAGCAGATACTCAAGCGAAGACAGAGGATGAAGCGATTCTCTCCGCCGAGACGCTGGCTAAAGCACTGAAGACAGTACCGAATGCTGAATTCGTGCTTCATAACGGGGACATTGTGGACACAGGAACCAATGAGACGCAATGGAATTGGCTGCTTGGCCATTCGCAGGATAGTCTGCTTAACACAACCATTGCACCGGCGGCAGGTAATCATGAAGATAAAGCAAATGCTTTCTATGAGCATTTCAATATTCAGGAAGCAGCCGGTTCAGCGACTGTGACTGGTGCTTACTACTCCTATGATTACAGCAACGCTCATTTCGTGGTCCTGAACAGTAACGAAAATTCCGATCAATATGCTAACTTCAGCAACGAGCAAGTAGAGTGGTTGAAGAAAGATGTTCAAGAGGCTCATAAAGCCGGTAAACGCTGGATTATTGTGAATATCCATAAAGGTCCGTACACGACATCCAATCACGCAACTGATAAAGATATCATGGGCTCGAATGGCGTAAGAGCTAAAATTGCTCCGATTATGGCAGAGCTTGGCATTGACTTTGTCCTGCAAGGACATGACCATATCTATGCCCGCACCAAGCCAATCAAGGCTGACGGAACTGCTGCAGCTACCGAAAAGATTACAGAAACACTCAACGGGAATACCGTAGAATACACGGTTAATCCTGATGGTTCAATCTACCTTATTCCGGCAACAGCAGGAGCAAAGGTCTATTACAAGAACCAAAAGCCAGCGCTGGGAGAGGCTTATTACAACCTCTTTGAAGTGGCTGATGAGAACCATGCTGCTCCATACGGTCCAGACCCTAGCGACAATACTCGCCCTAAACGCGGTCAGGTTCAGAACTTTGTCGGTATCACTGTAGATGGTGACAAACTGACTGCTGTGACGTATGAGATCGACCAGAACAAGAATGGTGCAGAACCATTTATCATTGATCAGTTTGGTATCATCAAGAAAGAAAAAGAAGTAGAAGTGCCAACACCGGAAGTACCAACGCCGGAAGTACCAACGCCGGAAGTACCAACACCAGAAGTACCAACGCCGGAAGTGCCAACACCGGGAGTGCCAACGCCTACACCAGTGGTACCAACACCGACACCGACTCCGACAACAGGTAATTCGGCACCGTCTGTACCAACGCCTACACCTTCGGCTAAGCCATCGGCTACCCCGTCGGCAGCACCAACACAGACGCCTGCACCAACAACTGCACCTGCAACCAATGGTGGAAGCACGGATGCGCCTGCGAAGCCTGTGTTGACGGATGCCGGCAGCCACTGGGCAGCAGCAGCTATTCAAAAGGCTGTTGCAGCTGGATTCGTTAATGGTTATGACGACAACACGTTCCGTCCGAACAAGGAAGTGAACCGTGCTGAGTTCACCACGATGCTGGCTCGCGCACTGCAATTGCCAGAGAGCAGTGACAGTGCAACCTTCAAGGACCTGGACAAAATTCCGGCATGGGCGAAATCCTATGTGGCACAGGCTGTATCTAAAGGTATCATCAGCGGATACAACGATGGATCTTTCCGTCCAGAACAGAAGCTGACCCGTGCAGAATTGACGGTTATGATCGTACGTTCCCTGGGAATCACTCTTGATCCTAAAGCCAAATTAACCTTTGCAGATGCCAAAGATGTACCGGCATGGGCTGTTCCTTATATCGCAGCTGCTGCGAGCGAAGGACTGGTAGGTGGCGTCGGCCAGAACCAGTTCGCTCCTAACCGGACAGCAACACGCGCAGAGGCAGTTACAATCATTATGAATTTGCTTGATAAAAAAGCGGAGTAGTCTGCGCTGTGAGAGTATGATATTAACAAGCTGTTCCTGATACTCAGGGGCAGCTTGTTTTTTATGTATGTAGCTGCGTCTTGAAAGTGAGCTATTCTTGTGTATGACTTATGAAAGATCCTCTATAATGAATATAAGAATTCCCTAAGTGGAATTAAGGGCAATTTTGTACCTTAAATACGCTGCATCTAAGGGAGAGCGGTGATTAAGGGCGATTTTGCACCTTAAATCTTCCGAATTACCCCTTGGGGCATACTTTTTCGGAAAATAAGATGCAAAAACACCCTTATTTTCCTTATTCACATCCTTTTGATGAATATAAGGTGCAAAAATGCCGCTAGTTGGGAAGGGGAAGCTTTTTTTACTGTTAAGACGGGTAAAGGGGGATAGGGGAGTGGGAATTTGGGCCCTAAAGCCCTAACTTCATCAGAATACGCCTGTTCTTCTGTTAGAGTTTTAGGTTGGCTTCATAAATTAGCGCTTGAAATCTAGCGATAGCTTAGGCATATAGGTGGAAGCTTTCCTATGGAAAGCTTCCAAGCGAACGCTTCGCTCTTACAGTTCCAGCCCCAGACTCAAACCCAAACCCAAACCCAAACCCAAACCCAAACCCAAACCCAAACCCAAACCCAAACCCAAACCCAAACCCAGCTCCAGCCCATTCCTTTCATTCCTTCTCGCTTTTTGTGACTTTACATGTCGAAAATAGTCGAAGATCCAGATTCAATGACTCATACAGATTTTGGATAGTACATGCTAGTCTTATATGAGAGGGGGATTCAAATGAATGTTTATCTAGTTGCTATTCTGATATTTATTATTGTGTGCAGTCTATTATTTAACATTTACAAGAAAAAGCAAGGAGAAGGCAGTAAAGCACCGGATGTGGTTATAATCATAGGGTTTATGGTAGCAATTGCTATGTTAGTGACTCAGGCATTATTATATGGTGCCGGGGCGTGGACTTGGAATACAACATTACTTGTAATTGTGTCAGTTATCAATATTGGGCGTATCCTTTTCAGTTGGAAAAAAGGCAACAAAAATAGAGTGTAAAATATTACAAAAATGTAATTATTGAAATCCGGAAAATAGTCTTCCATTCAATGGAGGGCTATTTTTTGAGGGTACGTAAGCATAGGTTTTATCTAATTTCAGTTCATCTGAAGAAAATATATTAATTTTTTTTAATATATTTTAATAAAAGTGCTTCCGAAATTGAAACAAATGCTATATTATAGTATCTCATATGAATAATAATAGTTTATTCTGCATATTAATCCGGTTCTTACATGGGAGTGTTAGTTTTCCGGAGAGGTTCAAAGATATGCTGGAATGGAGGAATGCTAGAAATATAGCTTTATAGAGAGCCGACATGATGTATCGGTCAGAAATCTATCAACACGAACATACAGGGGGTTTACCATGTCTAAAAGATTATTATCTTTGTTAATTGCATTTACCCTGGTGATGTCAGGACTGCTTCCAGCCGCCTATGCCGCACCAGCAGTAACCGAGATTGCACCTCAAGACGTAACAGCGCCTACAACTGATGTAGCAGGGTCTTCCGAAGGGACATCCCAGCCATCGGTAACATCGAATGTCTATGCACCACCTACAGTATCTACTGTGGTATACCAAGCTTCCATGACGGAAGCCAGAACACTGGAAATCATCTTCGACCTTCCGCAAGGCACAACTACTGACCAGATCATCTGGAACTTCGGCAGAAATGCAGAAGAGATGAAGCCGCTGGCGGCTTGGAAGAAATGGAATAATGATTCGAAAGTAAGAGATTATACGGGCGATCCATTCATTAAGGTGACTTATGAGCCTGTCTCTGGCTCTAAAGTCAAAGCACTCGTTCATTTTGACCTTTTGTATGGCGAGAATCTGTCGCTCTCCGGTATCCGTGCAGAGTATGTGAAGCGTGCAGGGATATACAACCTGGTAGCTTCCATTCCGTCCGGATATGTTGTTGCAGAGCAGCCAGTGAAGTTGAACCCGTATGACACTTATCATACATACGATGAGATCAAGCCGGCGATTGACCGCATCACTGCGCCGAGCAACAATAAGTACAACCGCTACGTAGAATATCAGCAAATTGGTACTTCTACTCAGGGTCGTGCAATCCACTTCTCCATCGTGGGTAAAGACAAGGCTTCGGTAGACCAATATTTGAATGAAACCTTGCCACTGATGATGAATGACCCTGCTGCATTGCAAGCGAAGATCAGAAGCGGTCAACTGAAGGACTATAAAGTACCTATCTGGTTGAACAACATTCACGCTGATGAAGCCAATGGGGTAGACGTGATCATCAAGTTCCTGGATACGCTGATGACACAAAAAGTAGTAACTTATGACACAACTGACGATAAAGGCAATGCTAAAAAAGTATCACTAGATATTGATTCGGCATTGGATAATGTGATTTTCCTGCTCGATTATGTAGAAAATCCGGATGGCCGTGCGCTGAACACACGTGCTACTGCTACATTGCTGGACCCTAACCGGGACAACTCTTACCAGACTCAACCCGAGACTCAAGCGGTAACGGCGCAAATCGCCAAATGGACGCCGCTTAGCTTCCTGGATATGCACGGATTTGTCAGTGGTTTCTTGATCGAGCCTTGCACTCCGCCACATGATCCTAACATCGAGTATGACCTGGTCTTGGACAACATGGTTAAGCAAGCCAAAGCAATGGGTAACGCAGCGATTTCGAATACTAAATATGATTCCTATCATATTCCTTACTTGGAAAGTGAAGATAAAAAGAATGATCCGAATTACAAAGATAAATCCGGCACGTATGCTACAGGATGGGATGACGCTTCCCCAGCTTACACGGCTGTATACGCCATGCACCAAGGCGCAATGGGACATACGATCGAGGTTCCTGAGCTGAACGAAGACTCTTTGGATGCTTTCTATTATGCAGCCCTTGGAGCTACTAGCTTTGTAGTGGATAACAAGGAAGAGCTGTTCCTTAATCAGCTGGAAATTTTCAAACGCGGCATCACCAATGAAGACAACAGAGCTGTTGATAAGAACCTGATTAATGCGAAGTACGAGCCGATTGGCCGTCCGCGGGGCGAGAATGCAAACTTCTTCCCTGAGTATTACGTGCTGCCAGTTGACAAGAACCTGCAAAAAAATGAGCTGGAAACGTACAAAATGGTACAGTACCTGCTCCGTAACAATATCAAAGTAGAACAGACTACCACTAGTGTTACTGTGGGTTCTGTCACTTACCCAGCAGGAACCTATGTCGTGAACATGCATCAGGCCAAACGCGGATTTGCGAACCTGGTCCTGTATGATGGACTCAACGTATCCGACTTCAATGAAATGTATTCCGATACTGTACAGAACTTCGCGGACATGCGCGGTTTCGACCGTCACATTATCCGCACTGCTGATGCTTTTAAGGGAGCAACAAAGCAAGTTACAAGTATTGCAATTCCTAGCACCAACCTGGATCGTTATCCATTCGAGCAAAACTACGTAATCCGTAACAGCAACAATGATGCGATCAAAGCAGTGAATGAGCTGCTGGCGAACAAAAAAGCTGTAACTCTGCTCGAAAAAGACGGATATGGATATGAAAAAGGAAGCTTCCTCGTCTCCAGATCGAACTTAAGAACCGTTGCTTCCAAATATCTGCTGGATCTTGTACCATTCAATCCGGATGGAGATAAGACAGGCAAGCTCTTGAAGGCTCCAAGTGTCGCCATTGGCGGTGCACCTGGCTTCATTGTGGCTGATCTTGGATTTAAAGTAACAACAGATACAGCAGCAGCGGACGTTCTTGTGAACTCGGGAACCAATCTGATTACTTCTGGTAAACCGTTTATCGGATACGGAAGAAGTATGCTGAGCACAGTCAAAAATCTTAAGGTTCTGCCTGGTCTGGATTATTCTAACCCAGTCAATGCAGCTGGAAAATCTGACGCTCATGAAGGATTGTTCAAGGCCGTTATCTCCCAGGACAACGTAATCACAGCACCTTACGCAGCTTCTGAATACCTGTATACTGTGTCGGCGGCTTATATTACTTCCGTTCCAGAGGGTGCAGAAGTGCTGGCTAAATACGGCAACGGCGATGATTTCTTCAAAGCCGGCTGGTGGCCGAATAGTAGTGCTGCTAAGGACCAAGTATTGGCTCTGAGCTACAAGCAGAAGAACTTGAATGTAACGTTGTTTGCAAATGACCTGTTGAACAAATATCATCCGCAGAACCAGTTCCGTTTGTTGGCTAATGCGATCTATGCTTCTTCTCCGGCTGCGACTGAAGCAGACGGTATGGATAATGGTGTCCTGGAGACTCCACCGTCGGTGTCATCGGGTGGCAGCGGACCTGTTGTAACTCCTGCACCAACTGCAACCCCAGCACCGACAGCGACACCAGCTCCAACAGTTCAACCGTCTGCTCCTGTGGCAAGTTTCACAGACCTGGGTAAAGTGGTTTGGGCAGCTGATGCCATTAAGGAACTGACGGAAAAAGGTATTATTAAAGGTGTAAGTGAGAATTCATTTGCGCCGCTGAAAGAAGTTACACGTGCTGAATTCATCACTATGATCGTGCGTGCCTTTGATTTGTTTGACGAGAAGGCAGAGGCTTCCTTCAGCGATGTGAAAGCAACGGATTGGTCTTACAGCTACATCGCGTCCGGGGTCAACAACGGCTTGATCAACGGTGTAGGCGGAGGCAAATTCGATCCGAAGCGTGCGATTACACGTGAGGAAATGGCGATCATTGCCGCTAATGCCCTGAAGAAATTCAAAGGCAAGTCTGTAAGCGACGTTGACGCGACACTTGCAACCTTTAAGGATAAAGGAAGTATTGCTTCCTACGGTAAAGAAGCGGTAGCGCTGCTTGCCCAAGAAGGTGTTGTACAAGGTTTAACAGCCGACACGTTCGGACCGAAAGGTGTTGCCAACCGCGCTCAGGCAGCGGTTATCATCAGCAATCTGATTAACCTGAAGTAATAGCATCTACAGATACGAACGAAGGGATGTCCCGGGGCCAGTTATGGCTGAGGGGCATCCTTTTTTTTGTATAAGCTACCTGGTAAGGAAATCTCTCTAATGTTGGCGAACTGGAAGGGAAGTACTAGAACAATGGGTAGTAAGAATGTTAGACCTGACCTGGGAAGCTCCTGCGTTGCTGCTGAAACAAGTCTTCACGAAGGATATCGTGATTACCGAAGTGTAATTAAGTGCATTTTTGTACCCTAAATATTCTGTAGCCAAGGGTTAGTGGGAATTAAGGGCAATATTGTACATTAAATTTTCTGAATAAGTACTATTGAGGTTATTTTTAGAGAAATAGGATACAAAAATGATCTTATTTTCCTTTTTATCCTCTTTTCAAGAAATTTAAGGTACAAAAATGCTCTTAGTTGGGGGAGATGCATCATTTTGGCCGTTATCAAGACAAGTATAGGGATTGGGAGATTGGCGATTGGCGAGCTATAGCTCTAACTTCAATAAAATAACGCTGAGTTCTGTCTCTATGTCTGAATCTTAATTTTCACTTGACATAATAGAAAAATTTTACTTTAAGTATTATCTGTATTAGTATATGTAATACAAATGCCCAAATAACAGCTATACAGGAGGCTCTATGATCATTACTCTGGATTTTAAAAGTGAGCTTCCGATCTATGTCCAGCTCCGCAACGAAATCGTAATCGGTATTGGTTCGGGAGCACTGGCTTACGGTGAGAAATTGCCAACCGTCAGGCAAATGGCACAAGACCTCGGTGTGAACGCGATGACTGTGAACAAGGCTTATGCCATTTTGAAGAATGAGGGATTTATCTCCATTGATCGCAGGCACGGGGCTACGGTCATGCCGCTGGCGGAGGGAGAGGTGGAGTTTAAAACGAAGCTTGAGAATGAGCTGCGTCTGGTCATCTCAGAAGCAAGTTTGAAGGGAATTCCCCGCGATGAGTTCATGCAGATGTGTGAAGGGATTTTTAAAGCTGTAACCTTTAGGTCAAAACCCATTTCCGAATAGGAGGTAGTTTAATGACTCTGTTTTTTTTGTTCTTGTCACTTATTATCTGTGCCATCGTGCTCGGGGTATATCTGGCTGCGTTGAAGCCCAGGGAAAGCCTGTGGTTTGGTGTGAGTCTGCCGCCTGAAGCGATGGAGGATGAAGAACTGACGCGCTTGCGGGTGACAAGTAAAAAAAGGTTCTCTGTCTACACTGTATGGGTACTACTTGCTTTACTTCCTCTTCTATTTCTAATGAAATATTTCTCATTGTCCTTTATCTACATGATGGTCTGGACAGCCGTCATGATGTATGTACTTCGAATCCCCTTCCTGAAAGCACACCATGCCGCCAAGGAGATCAAAGCGAGGAATGAATGGTTTGTAGGAGAGAAAAGGGTTGTCCGGGCGGATACCAAGCTTTCCCTGCTCAAGGAGCGGATGCTGATCTCCCCTTATTGGTTTATTATGCCTGCGATCATTGGAGCTATCCCATTCATGATGGATCAGGGAGACGGAGAGAATCAGGTGATCGGAGCGGCTGCCTTGGCGATGGTAGTGCTGATGCTTGTCATATTCCGGGCTTTTGGCAAAATGAAGCCGAAGGTGTACAGCACAGACAGTGAACTTAATGTGAGGCTTAACCGGATCAGCCTGCGGTACTGGTCGCTGCTCTGGCTTGGGCTCGCCGTTCTGAACAGTGTCAGTGCTGTCTTGCTCGTCTATGTTATTCAGAGCGAGAGCTTCCCGGGGAATACACTATGGATAGCGGGTGTTATTATCGTTAGCGTTCTTGCTGTGCTTGGTATTCTGCTGGTGCACCACAAAGTGCAGACAGTATCGGCGAACATCACTCGGCTGGGAGAGGTCTTTTTTACCGATGATGATGAGTATTGGATTAATGGGACTACATATAATAACCCGAGCGACAGCTCACTTATGGTACCGAAGCGGGTTGGGATTGGCACAACGATTAACATCGGGACAAAAGTGGGTAAAAGTATATATCGCAGTCTTTTTGTATTTGTGCCAGTTGTCCTTATCGGAACGGGCTGGATGACTGTGCAGGCGGAATTTGCAACTCCACATCTTACGGTGGGCGGGAATGGAGGGGTAAGTATAGAATATCCGCTGTACAACTACAAGTTCAATCTAAAGGATGCTGAGGAGATAACACTTGTGAACTTTTTGCCGCGCGCAAGGCGCACAAATGGGATCTCAATGGATACAGTAGCTATAGGCAACTTCAAGCTGGATACCTACGGGAAGACCAAACTGTATACCTACAGAAATTCTCCGCCGTATATTGTGATCAAATTGCCAGATATCTATGTGGTGTACAACACTAAGAATCCGTCCGAAACGGAAAGGATTTTTGCCGAGTTGCAGGGAAGGTGAGTTATATCATTGATTTGTGAAAAATTTGTATCCACTGAGGGGTTGCTGTGATACAATAATCTAGTTGTCTAATTTTAGTTCTCTCCGTATGGATTTTTTGAAATTAAAAGAATAATTCACAGGAAAACAGAGCATTTCAGTGTATTTCGGTGAATTGCAGAGTATTAACGGAGAAAATCAAAGATTTTACTCAAAAGATATCATTTTTTGTCGGTTTTTATTGATTATTTGGGAACTATTCTGTATAATCAGCCTTGTTGATTTTGCATATGGAATTTAGGAGGTTATTAATTTGGGAAAAGCGTTAATTATTGGCGCTGGCGGTGTTTCCAGTGTTGTTGTTCATAAATGCTGCCAGAATCCGGATGTGTTCGAAGAGATTTGTATTGCAAGCAGAACGGTTGCGAAGTGCGACGCGCTGAAAGATAAATTAGATGGTGGCCGTACGAAGATTCAGACGGCACAAGTTGATGCGGACAATACGGAGGAAGTTATCGAGCTTATCAAGAGCTTCGGACCGGATGTTGTCATTAATGTGGCTCTCCCTTATCAGGACCTGACCATTATGGATGCCTGTCTGGCAACCGGTGTTCACTATGTGGATACTGCAAACTATGAACCACAGGATACTGCGAAGTTCGAGTACTCCTGGCAGTGGGCTTACAAGGAAAGATTCGAAAAAGCAGGTCTTACTGCGCTGCTGGGCAGCGGCTTTGACCCAGGTGTGACTGGCGTGTTCACTGCTTATGCGCAAAAACACTATTTTGATGAAATTCATACGATTGATATTGTGGATGCCAATGCAGGTGATCACGGTTACCCGTTCGCAACCAACTTCAATCCTGAAATAAATATTCGTGAAATTACTGCTAATGGACGTTACTTCGAGGATGGCAAATGGATCGAAACACCACCGTTGTCCGAGAAAAAAGTATATGACCTTCCGGAAATCGGTCCGAAGGACATTTACCTGTTGTACCATGAGGAACTGGAATCCCTTGCGGTTAACATCAAGGGAGTGAAGAAAATCCGCTTCTGGATGACCTTCTCCCAGAACTACCTGAACCACCTGAAGGTGCTTGAGAATGTAGGTATGACTTCCATCGAGCCGATTGTCTACGAAGGCAAAGAAATCATTCCTTTGCAATTCCTGAAGGCGATTCTGCCAGATCCAGCTTCCCTGGGACCAAGAACTAAGGGTAAAACAAACATTGGCTGTATCATCCAAGGTACCAAAGACGGCCAACCTAAGACTTACTATGTATACAACGTGTGTGATCACCAAGAGTGCTACGCAGAAGTAGGCTCCCAAGCGATCTCTTACACAACAGGCGTTCCGGCGATGATCGGTGCGATGATGATCCTGAAAGGCATCTGGAACAAACCGGGCGTATACAACGTTGAAGAGTTCGATCCAGATCCATTCATGGAGCAACTGAACAAACAAGGATTGCCTTGGCAAGAAGATTTCTCGCCAACGCTGCTTGACTAAGGCCAATGAAGGAAATCGGTATTGATATCAGCAGCCTGCCGTCGCCCAGCTATCTTGTGGATGAGAGATTGCTGGTTCGCAACCTTGAAGTTCTGAATTCTGTGCAGGAACGCTCTGGCGCCAAGATTCTCTTGGCCCAGAAAGGTTTCTCCATGCACTCCATGTATCCGCTCGTTGGTAAGTACCTGCATGGTGTGACTTCCAGCTCCTTGTTCGAAGCCAGACTTGGCTATGAGAAAATGGGCAAAGAAGTTCATGTCTACGCTCCGGCCTACATGGACCGTGAATTCGACGAAATCATGAGCTACAGTGATCATATTGTGTTTAACTCCTTCGATCAATGGAACCGGTTCAAGGATCGGGTACAGAGTGCACCGAAGAAGATCAGCTGCGGTATCCGCGTTAACCCGGAATATTCAGAGCTTGAGATTCCGCTGTATGATCCGTGCTACGCTTTCTCCAGAATGGGCGTAACGCTACCTAACTTCCGTCCAGAAGAGCTGGAAGGCATTGATGGACTACACTTCCACACGATGTGTGAGCAGAACTCCGATACCTTGGAGCGGACGCTGAAGGTCGTTGAAGAGAAGTTCGGTGAATACCTGCATGGTATGAAATGGCTGAACTTCGGCGGGGGACATCATATTACCCGTCCGGATTATGATCTGGATACTCTGGTTCGCTGTATTGTGTACATGAAAGAGAAGTACGATCTCGAGATTTATCTGGAGCCGGGCGAAGCTGTTGCTCTGAACACCGGATATCTGGTAGCTACTGTTCTCGACGTGATGCACAACGGAATGGATATTGCCATTCTGGATACCTCTGCAGAGTGTCATATGCCAGACGTTCTGGCTATGCCTTACCGCCCTGGTATTATCGGAGCCGGTGAGCCGGGTGAACATCCGTACACGTACAGATTGGGCGGCATGACCTGTCTCGCAGGAGACGTCATTGGCGACTACTCCTTCAAGGAGCCTCTGAAGTACGGCGATAAGCTCGTGTTCCTGGATATGGCGCACTACTCCATGGTGAAGAATCACATGTTCAACGGTGTGAATCTGCCAGCGATTGCTTCCTACAACGAAGAAGAGGGCCTCAAGGTTATCCGCGAATTCCAATTCGAGGATTTCAGTGGTCGTCTGTCCTAATCTTATACATCATTAAAAGGAGCTTCCAATAGCCGTTTACGGCTTTTGGAAGCTCCTTTGTTGTTTTTATCTCGTATGAATCGTCTGTGTTTCTCTGCTTACTTCATGGTGATGGCAATCCGATCCTCCTGCGGCAGCCATTCTACGGTTGCACCCAGCTTTTCACTGATAAACCGCAGCGGCAGATACAGGATTCCATTGGTATTGAACGGTTTATTCTGGAGTGTAACCAGCTCATTATTGACCCTAGTCTGTCCACTCGTAGCACTGACATTGATGGTAATGGTAGGTTTACCTTCATCGGTGCGGGCCACAGTTGCTAACTTATTCATTTGATCATAGGTCACTTTAGCACCCAGCTTCTCAAACACGGAACGGAGGGGAATGAAATTCTGTCCGTTCTTTGTAATGACTCCGCTGGTCAGCGCTACATTCTCACCGTTTAGCGAGACCGAGATCGGATTCTGTACAGGTACTGGCTTATAATGGCTGAAATCATAGTCACCATAACCCAATTCAGCATGCTTGTTCACACCCCAGCCCCAGAGTGTGCCGTCCTGCTTCTGCATAATGATATGGCGCGGACCGCTGCGGATGGATTGTACTTCCGAGACAATCTGTTCAAATTCGGCATCCGCAGGCATGGAGGTGCGGTAGGTGGAGGCAGCGAAGAGCTTGCCGTCCGTGGTCAGGGCAAGAAGAGAGTTCTCCACGACAAAAGCATCCTGCACATGCTTGATCCCGCTCAGGAGGACAGGTACCGGATTATCATTCCATGTAGTTCCATCCGAGACTCCCGTGATGGTCGCCCCCCAGAACCAAAGACGGGATTCGCCGTCAATCGCAATGTTGGAGTAGCTATTATGCCTGATCGCTTTGATGTTGGCTAGCGATTGAAGCTGCACCGGGATCATGGCCTTTGGTTTTGCGCTCTTTCGTTCAAAGGTGGCGGGCCAGGTCCAGACGGTACCGTCCCCCTTAAGGGCCATATTGTGGGCAATCTGTACGACATCGTTTAACCCCTGAACCGGCTCAAAGGACTGTAATCTATTATTATCCTTCCAGACAGACCCGTCTTTCTTCAGAAAGAGATATTGTTCCTCTTCAAATGCATAGTAGCCCTGTATAGCCGCGACATTATCGATGCCAGTTACTGGAGTGAACGCGGCAGGGTCTGAGACCTCCTCATTCGGAATAGAGGCGAATACATCGCCCTGTTCATTCAGGGCCAGTGTGGTGTGTCCATAGCGGAAGACATCAACAATCCGTTCCAATCCTTTGACAGGGACCAGTTCAATGATCAGATCACGGCCTTTCCGTTCCCACAGCCAGAGTGAGCCGTCCTTCTTCAGAACATAACCGTTGTCAAAGATGGCCTGCACATCCGATAAACCAGAGATTTGGGTAGGAACAGGCTGATTGTAGCTCCATACCCACAGACTGCCATCGCTTTTGATCAGGGATTCTTGACTGTAGGAAGTAATTTTACCGGTGGAAGCAGGATCTGCACTGACGATAGAAGCACTCGCTGCCAGCGAAAGGCTCAACATCAGACTGAGAAGGAAGAATTTTGTCTTCATTAACTTTGCACCTCGGATATTTTAATTGGTAAAATATAGAATGTATCACTCCAAGGTTAGACGCATCTTTTTTCAAAAAGTTTCCTTCTAGGATATAACGGTATGAAAGTCGTACATCTCTCAAATAGCGGTGCGGGGCAGATCCAGTTTACCGTTATCATTTAAAATTTTTATTATGCGAAAATAGACGCCGCTGTGATACAATAATTCAGTCTGTTTTTAGAGCAGGGGTCCGTATTTGGAGGAGGAATTCAGCATCAATGAGAAAAGCGCCATTTATTGCTGTGGAAGGGCCGATCGGAGCAGGGAAAACTACGTTGTCTTCGATGCTGGCAGAGACTTTGCACCTTCCTATTATTAAGGAAATCGTTGAAGAGAATCCGTTCCTAGACAAGTTCTATCAGAACATGGACGATTGGAGCTTTCAGCTGGAGATGTTCTTTCTCTGCAATCGGTACAAGCAGTTGGAGGATACGATTACCCAGTATATAGAGAAGGGCAAGCCGGTGATTTCGGATTATCATATTTATAAGAATCTGATTTTTAGCGAGCGGACATTGAAGGGGACGAAGCGGGATAAGTACCGCCAAATCTACCATGTGCTTACCGATGATCTGCCGAAGCCGGATATCATTCTATATATAAGAGCAGATCTCGACACCCTGCTGGCTAGAATTGCAAAGCGCGGCCGCTCTTTTGAAGAGGGCATGGACAAGGCCTATCTGCAGCAGCTGATCGAGGATTACGATGATGCGATGAGTTCCCTGGCTGCTCGTGAGCCGTCCACGATCATTATGACCATAGATGGTAATACGGTTGATTTTGTGGAGAATCGTACCCATTATGAAGAAATTGCCGCAAAAGTAAAGGAGCTTATAGAATGAACCAATATCAAATCCCGGAGAACGCAATCATAACGGTGGCCGGAACCGTGGGTGTAGGTAAATCGACACTGACAGGTGCGCTCGCGAGCCGACTTGGCTTCCAGACCTCACTGGAGCAGGTGGATCATAATCCTTACCTGGAGAAGTTCTATCATGATTTTGAACGGTGGAGCTTCCACCTGCAAATCTATTTCTTGGCGGAACGCTTCAAGGAGCAGAAGAAGATGTTCGAGCTGGGCGGAGGGTTCGTGCAGGATCGTTCCATCTATGAGGACACTGGTATTTTTGCCAAAATGCATGCGGATCAAGGGACGATGTCCAAGACGGATTATGAGACCTATACCAGTCTTTATGAAGCCATGGTAATGACGCCGTATTTCCCGCACCCAGATGTGCTGATCTACATTGAGGGCAGTCTGCCATCCATCCTATCCCGGATTAATGAGCGCGGCCGCGAGATGGAGATTCAGACGGATGTTTCGTACTGGGAGCAGATGCACCGCCGGTATTCCGTGTGGATCGATGAGTTTAAGGCTTGTCCGGTACTGCGTCTGAATATTGACGACTATGATGTGCATAATCCGGCGTCCCTGTCGGATATTCTGGAGCAGGTGGCCCGGACCATAGCGGGCTCGAAAGCAAAAATATAATTTCTGGAAAAGGCGGCATGCTTCAGATGCCGTCTTTTTGCTGTCTGCAGAGGGATGCGTGTTTAATTTGCCCGGCCCATGGTACAATATTTGAACAACAAGATGATGAGGTGACGATAGTTGAAATATGATTTTGACCGTGTAATTAACCGCCGCAATACGGGTTCCGTCAAATGGGACGAATGCGGAAAGCTGTTTGGGAATGAAGATATTCTGCCCTTGTGGGTAGCTGATATGGACTTTGAAAGCCCGCCTGCCGTGAAAAAAGCGCTGTTGCGCCGTGCAGAGCAGGGACTTTATGGATATAGCGTCAGTGATGACTCCTATCAGGAAGCGATTATCTCCTGGTTTGGGAGAAGGCATGATTGGGCATTGAAGCCGGAGTGGATTGTTAATTCGCCTGGTGTCGTAGTCAGCCTGGGGTTATGCGTGGAGCTGTTCAGTCAGCCGGGGGATGGAGTGATTATACAGACTCCTGTCTATGGTCCATTCTATGATGTGATAGAAATGAATGGCCGAACGGTTGTCAAGAATCCGTTGTTGCAGCGTGATGGCCGTTATGAGATGGATTATGAAGGTCTGGAAAGACTAATGCAGGACGGGGCAAAATTGATGATTCTGTGCAGCCCGCATAATCCTGTCGGCCGGATATGGGAACGTGATGAATTGCTGCGTCTAGGTGAGTTGTGCCTGCAGTATGGAGTGACGGTCATCTCGGACGGCATTCATTGCGATATGGAGTTTCAAGGTCATAAATACCTTTCGTTTGCCGGTTTGTCTCCGGAGCTGGCGGACATCACGGTGACAGCATTGTCTGTGACGAAGACCTTCAATCTGCCAGGACTGCAAACCTCCTTTATCGTGGCTTCCAACCCGGTGCTGCGGCGAAAATTCAAGCGTAGACTGGATGCGCTGGGTCTGCACAATCTTGGGTATTTTGTCGCAGAGGTCGTTAAGGCTGCTTACAATGAAAGTGAAGATTGGCTGGAAGAGCTAATTCAATACATTGCCGGCAATGTACACTATGCTACCGAATATTTGGAACGTCATCTGCCGCAGATCGTCATTACCCGCTCGGATGGGACATATCTGCTATGGATTGATTGCCGTGCACTTGGACTTGATGTTCCGGGCCTCAAGAAGCTAATGTACAAGGAAGCCAAAATAGCTTTCAATGAAGGCTCAATCTTCGGCACCGAGGGCCAAGGTTATCTGCGAATCAATCTGGCCTGTCCGCGTTCTACGCTGCGTGAAGCACTGGAGCGCTTCGTCAGAGCTGTCGGAACCATAAACGCACAATAACATTATGTATTTAACAGGAGGAAACAGAGATGGATCAAACTAGACTTATTTTAGATGTAGACACAGGGATAGACGATGCACTCGCGATTTTATATGCCTTGAAAGCACCGAATGTGGTGATTGAAGGGATTACGACGATTTTTGGTAATGTAGATGTGGAGCAGGCTACCGAGAATACGCTTCGATTGCTGTCACTGGCACAGCCTGGTTATGAGATTCCGGTGGCCGTTGGTGCAGGCACAGCATTAGCGAAGAAAACCGCAGGGTATGCCACTAGTGTTCATGGCGAGAACGGGATCGGCGGGGTGGAACTGGCTTCCTCCAGTCAGCAACCAGTCCAAGAAACAGCAGCGGAGTTTATTGTTCGCATCGCCAAGGAGAATCCGGGCGAGATCGTACTGGTCACACTGGCCCATCTGACTAATCTGTCCCAGGCGCTGGAGCTGGAACCGAATCTGAAGAATCTGTTGAAGAAGGTTGTTGTGATGGGGGGAACGGTCTTCAGACCGGGGAATAAAACGCCAGTGGCGGAAGCTAATATCTGGGGTGATCCTGAAGCAGCCGACCATGTCTTCACTTCGGGTCTGCCGCTGACGATGGTAGGACTGGATGTCACTCAGAAGACAGTTATTACGCGGGAGCACCTCAACCTGCTACAGCGCCAGGGACGGGAAGAGAATCGGGAAATCATTGCGTTCATGGAAGAGTCGCTAACTCACTACTTCAAATTCTACCAAGAAGTGAACTATTTCATCGAAAGCGCGCCGCTGCATGATCCTTTGGCATTGATGGTGGCTCTGCAACCAGATCTAGTCACAACTCGGCAGATGAAGGTACGGGTGGAATGCAAGGGTGAACATACGGCTGGAATGGTCGTTGCTGACCTGCGTCCACAGCCTAAAGTTGGGGAGTTTATCGAGGTAGCAGTCGAGGTTGATACGGAGCGTGCGGTGGGTGTATTCCTCAGCGCCTTCATATAAATATCCACATTGTCTTCTTTAATTTGCTATATATATCATATTTGGTAAAATGATAGGGAGAAAAATAGAATAGCAAACTGAAATTCATATTCTCTTAGATTGGAGACTCATTATGAAACGGTTCAGCAAACTCTTATTATCCCTCGCTATCACCTTGGGCAGTGCCTCCGCCTTGCAGGCAAGTACTACCGAGGCCGCCCCAGTATCCGATGGGGTTAAGATCATTCTGGACGGATATCCGTTACCCTTTCCGGTGGAACCAGCTATGATGAACGGAACGACTATGGTGCCCTTCCGGGCGATATCTGAGGCGCTAGGTATCAAGGTGGAGTGGAATCAAGGTGCCAAGCAGATCACAGCCACCAAGGCGGGTGCTGCTGACGCCAAGGTAGTTGTTCTTACACTCGGTAGCAAGGATGCCACCGTGAATGGCGGAACGGTCAAACTGGCCGTCGCTCCGCAAAATGTACGTGGTACCACGATGATTCCGCTGAGCTTTTTCAGTGGGCAGTTCGGTGCGGCGGTGACCTGGGATCAGGCCACCAAGACCGTCTCTATCACTTCGCCGAAGACGGACATGTATAAGCTCGGCTTCTATGCGCAAGGGGCTTATGGAGAGGTATCGCTGATCCCGAGCTTTGACGCCGTAGCTTTCGGCTGGAGTCGGATTGACCGCAGTGGGAACTTTACAACTTCAGGTGATGACTTCAGATGGCCGAAGCCAGCGGGAGATGTGACACCGGAATCTCTTGTTCTGAATGCGGCTGCCGGAGGAACCGAACCTTACCTGATGGTCTATTCCGTGGATGGGAAGCTTGAGTTGACCAAGAACCTGGAGGACAAGGTGCTTCAGGAGCAGACTATTAACGGGATTGTGGATACTGCGTCCCAAAAAGGTTTTAAAGGAATTGCACTCGATTTAGAGGGACTCGGACTTACCGGGGACAAGGCGAAGGTGCAAGGAGAGTACAATGCTTTTGTCAAGAACCTATCGGCCAAAGCCAAGGCAGCAGACTTGAAGCTTACCGTTATTCTTCACCCGCTTAACAGCTCTTATAAAGGTTATGATTACAAGACACTCGGAAGCTTGGCGGATGACCTGATCATCATGGCTTATGCCTATGAGGATGAATCCCGGCCTGAACCAATTAACAAGGTCGATGAGGGCATCCGGTTGGCCCTGCAGCAGGTCAGTAAAGAAAAACTCATTCTCGGCATTTCCGTATATAGTGAGAATGAGAGCTCTGTTAATGCCAAGATCGGGCTGGCCAAACGATATGGTCTCAAAGGCATTGCCATTTGGCGGATCGGCATTATCGGGCAGCCGGCCTTGGCTGAAATGAGCAAATCCGTGGAATTCTAAGGATATGCATCCGACAATCGCCCTGTTGAACAGGATCACAGCAGGCTTGAAGCAGAAAGGCAGGAGACAGCTATGAGTACACAGAATTCGCGTAAAGGTCAAAGCATTATCCAGGAAGTAAATGAAACAGAGGTTCCTTACGGTACTCTGGCGGTATGGTTTCTTGGGCAGGAGAGCGTCATTGTCAAAGGGGACGGGGTTACCGTCTACATAGATCCCTATGTTTCCGAGAATCCGCATCGTACCTATCCCGCGCCGATCGGGCCTGAAGATATCACGAATGCCGATATCTGCCTGATCACACATGATCATCTGGACCACCTGGATACGGGTTCGATTCCTTCTATTGTGAAGAACAATAGTGATGTCCGCTTTATGGCTCCGGCCGTATGCGCAGCACAATTGCACGAACTGGGTGTGAAGGAAGATCAGTTGTTGACCGCGAAGCCGGAGAACTGGATCAGTATGGGACCCAAGCTGAAGGTATTGCCTGTTACAGCCTCGCATGAGCAGCTGGACAGAGACAGCGAAGGCCTTCCGCATTATGTCGGATACATTCTTCAGCTGAACGGGGTCACACTCTATCATGCAGGGGACACCGTATTGTTCCCAGAGTTAATTGAGACAGTTAGCCGCCAGTCGATTGATCTAGCGATGCTGCCGATCAACGGGCGTGATTATTTCCGCAACCAGCGCGACATTGCCGGAAATATGGATTACCGGGAGGCTGCGGAGTTTGCGGCCGTAGCGGGATTCGAGACGGTTATTCCGCTGCACTATGATATTTTTGCGGGAAATGCCGAGAATCCAGGTTACTTTGTGGATTATCTCTACCGTCATTTCCCGGAGCAAAAATTCCATGTCATGGCTCGGGCGGAACGATTCATCTATGTGTCGCCCAAGGCTTTTCTGAACAGCAAATAGAACGATCAAATGTAATAGATAAGATAATGAAGCGGAACCCCCTCGAAGTAGTGAGGGGTTTTTTGCTGCGGTTACAAAAAGCGAGGAGGATCGAGGGGGAAGTTTGGAACTGTAGGAGCGCTATCTAATCTGGTTTCGATTTACATAGAATAAAAGTCACATAATCCTGAGCCACAAACCTTTATAATCACTAAGGTTGACCTTTAAAAGGTACTTATTATTTTGCAGGAGGACTTGTGAACATGAAATATAAATCCTTGGAGCTAGACAAACCGTTGACATACGAACTGGAGGGGCTGGAAGTTGGGGTCACCTCCAACTGTAATTTCCGCTGTGATTACTGCTGTGCTTACAACCGAAATGACGGGCAAAGTATTGATGGCAAGGAAGTGATTCGGATTCTGGAAGAACTGCCGGGGCTCAAAAGAGTACGTCTGTCCGGCGGTGAAGTGACGTTGAAATTTCAGGATTGCGTAGACATTGTCGCCTACTGTGCTTCCCGGGGGATTCAGACGCAGCTGAACTCCAATGGCAGTCTGCTGAGTGCCGAACGAATCAATCAATTGGTGCAGGCTGGATTGACCACCATACATATTTCCTTCAACTTCACTACGGCGGAGGCCTTTTCCAAGTATTATAATATCCACCCTAGTATCTATAAGAAAATCAGAGAGAATATCAGCCTTTTCGCGGCCACCCCGGTGGACACTGTACTGGAGACGCTGCTATTCAGCGAAACGCAGGATAACATGAATGAGATCAGCGATCACGTCTATGATATGGGGGTACGGACTCATGAGATTCAGAATAGCATCATCATGGGGCATACTGGCTGGAAAGCCATCGCTGCTCGGGAGCAGCTTAAGCAGGCCGTGAACGATTTGATTTCTCGTAAAAAAGACGATACCACGCTGTACTTTACTTGCATGGACCGTTTTATGGAGGAGATGGGCTTTCAGGAACAGCCGGGCGTGTATTTCCCGCACTGCATTGAGGGCAAAAAACAGCTCCATCTGCATGGCAATGGCGATATCCTGATCTCCGAACTCTGTCATCCAGTTATCATTGGCAACATCTATAATGGAACTGCGCTCAAAGATCTGTACAGCAACATGCCAGGACCACTGGCTCAATTTCTGGATAAGCAGCCTTGTCCAGCTAGGGATGCTTTGTTTCCCCAAGGTGTCTAAAGAACCGGATGATATTCCATAAGGTAGGATAAAAGACCAGGCAGGTCGGTGGAAAACACCGCCTGTTTTTTCATTAATTTAAACTTTGAAAACATTAAAATTTACATTTCGACAAAATATGATCTATTTTACTGTATTTCGACTTTATATATTCATTAATATGGACCCAAATCCGATAGTAATGGTAATAATAATGACTGCAACTATTGGATTCCTTAAAAGATTAGATCATGCCGGGAAGGGTGTCGAGTACGATGAAGATTCGAATAAAATTATCGATCATGCTAATTGCAATAACCCTATTTTCCACTTCAGTAATGGGTATATTCGCCTACAACAAGTCAACCCACACGATACTCAATCTTACAGAATCTTCAATGGAGCAAGTCACAGACAACAAAGCAGAGAATATTGAAATTATGATCGACAAGGAAAAGAAAAGTGTTGCACTGGTTGCCGGACAGACAGAAATTGCCGAACTGCTTCTAAAAGCAGGTAAAGGAGACATTCAGACCGGCGACCCTTTGCAGAATAAGGTGAACACTAGGCTGCAGGGCCTGGTGAAAGACGCCGGCAATCTGGAGCATATGTTTGTGGTCGATATGAATGGGACAATCGTCGGAGACAGTGACACAAAATTGCTAGGAGTTAGCGTGGGGGATAGAGCCTATACGAAAAGCGTACTGGCCACCGGTGAGCCGGTAATCAGCGAAACGCTGAAATCGAAATTAACGGGTGCCTTTATCATTGCTTTTGTCCACCCGGTGAAGAGTGACGGCAAAATGGTCGGGTTCATAGCCTCTGCCGTAACGACTGATAGCATCACACAATATTTGGACAACGCCAAAGCAGTTAATGCCCCGTCTTCTTATGCCTACCTCGTAGATGAGACAGGAATTATTCTCTATCATCCCGATAAGAGTAAAGTAGGAACCGCTGTGGAGAACGCACAAGTCAAATCTGTCGTAGAGCAAATCCAGGCTGGGGTTATACCAAAGGACGCTTCTGTGGAATATGTCTATAATGGTGTGCAGAAGAAAGCCTCCTTCACGGTGCTGCCAGATACTAAATGGACACTGGTATTAACGGGTGATATTCACGAAATCAAGCGACCAGTTGAAGCAATGACGAGGTTTATTTTGCTGCTTGGGCTGGGAATTCTGCTAGTCACTTTGCTCACTGGATTATGGCTGGCTCGTAGAATCTCGTCTCCGATTGTTAAGCTGACCGATATGATTAATCAGACGGCCAAGCTGGACTTGAAGTACGATGCACAATACGAGTATTTGGTTAAAAATAAGGATGAGACAGGTACCATTGCCAAGGCGATGTTTGAGACACGTGTAGTGCTTCGGGAGATGGCTGGCAGCCTGATTGCGATTTCGACCAAGGTGCTGGGCAACGCCGAGACTCTGGAGAAGCTATCGGTTGAGGTGCGTGAGAATGCGCATGATAATTCGACTACTGCTGAACAGCTGTCAGCGGGTATGGAGGAGACGGCAGCTTCGACCGAGGAAATGACGGCGGCCATCCATGAGATTGAGACCCATGTACATATGATCTCCGGCAGAGCCAGAGAGGGTGCAGAAGTGTCCAGCCAGATTACGCAGCGGGCGCTGGAACTCCAGCATGATGCGATGTCATCGACAGATAAGGCCAAAGCGATATATGAAACAGTACGTACCGATATGGAAAAAGCGATCGAGCGCTCCCACGCGATTGCGGAGATCAATGTACTGACGGATACGATTCTCTCGATTACAAGTCAGACGAATCTCTTGGCCTTGAATGCGGCGATTGAGGCTGCTCGTGCGGGAGAAGCGGGCAAAGGGTTCGCGGTTGTAGCTGGGGAGATCCGCAAGCTGGCCGAGAAATCCTCTGCCACGGCAGCTGGTATTCAGAGCGTTGTGCAGAATGTGTATTCTTCTGTTGAACAAATGAAAGATAACTCCGAGGCCATTCTTGCTTTTATCGACCAAAATGTTCTGGGGGACTACGGGCGGCTGATAGAGGTCAGCCAGCGCTATAATACGGATGCTCAGATGGTCAACGAATTGATGCATCAGTTCGAATCTGCCGCGGATCACTTGAGTGAAGGAGTCACGAGTATTACCGTTGCAGTGAATCAAGTGGCGGCCACAGTGAATGAAGGCGCGGTTGGTGTGCAGGATATTGCAATGAAAACGGCGGATATTGTGGAAAAGAGTTTTGAGGAAGCCGCAATGGCGGATGCTAACACACAGAGTGCCAAAGAAATGCTGGTTCTCGTTGAGAAATTTAAAATTTAGAACAGGCTGTTATATAAGAGAAATGGAAGAAGTAACAGATAGCGACAAGGCGTGAAAGTTGTTCTTGTAGCACTTGATGGGTTGTCGACTAGGTGTATTCTCTGATGAGATGTTCAGCTGTTTAAAAATAATGTGCACAAAAAAATGTGGAAAAAATGATGCGAAAACAATAGTGCGAAAACAATAATCCGACAAATAGAACATGGAGGTGCTCAGGAGATTCCTGACCCCGCCATGTTCTATTTGTGGTCGGCGCTCCCCTTTTTGGGCAAGTGAGCGCAAGGCAGGACAAGGTATGGGGAAGGAATAGTAAAGGATGGGCAAGGGATAGGCGAGAAATAGGTAAGAAATGGGCAAGTGATGGGGAGGGAATGAGTAAGGGATGAGTAAGGGATGAGTAAGGGGCAGTCAAGGGATAGGTAGCTAGAGCCACTCGGCCTTCAAGCGTTGCGAATCCGGTAAAAGCAAAAGAGGATGTCATGCAGCGCTTAAATAACAGGAAAAACTCCCGTTAATTGTTCGGAAATAGCGTGCTTCCCAAAAATAACTGGAAAAACTCCAGTTAATATCGAGGATACCCATCGATTTTCTTACAAGGTAGAAAATTAACTGGAGAATTTCCCGTAATTCGAGCAAAACCCTTGAAAGGGGAGAATTAACGGTACTTTTTCCTGTTAAATCTAAGCCTAGCTCAAAGCCAGCTTCAAATGTACTGCCTATTTGAAGAGGATCGTACCCTTTTGAGATACCCCCTTCTAATGAAAAGCTTATGCTGGTCTGGTTTCCGATGATTTGGAACATACTGTTAGCATAAGTGAGCATGTGGGCTGTCTTCACTGCACGGCAGACAGCGTGTACGCCGCGTTCTGGACAAGGGGTTGAAAGAATGTATGGGGTAATGCTAGTTGACGATGAGAAAAGTGTTCGCAGCAGCATCAAGACCAAGATTGACTGGAAGGCTGCGGGGTTTGAGATTGTGTCAGAGGCGGGAAGCGGGAGTGAGGCGCTCAAGCTGTTGAAGCGAAAGCCCTTGCCCCAGGTAATCATCTCGGATATGCGGATGCCACAGATGGACGGAATCGAATTCATCAGGATATGCAAGGAAAAGTACCCTGGTCTGCGGACAGTGGCGTTGTCGGGGTACTCTGACTTTGAGGATCTGCGGGAAGCCGTCAGACTTGGCGTGAAGGATTACTTGCTGAAGCCAGTTGCACGCGATGAATTGAATGCACTGCTTGCCAAGCTTGCGGTTGATCTTTACGAAGGACAAGGCTCTGCTCAGCCTACAAGGCTGAAAGCGAAATCTGTTGTACGAAGCGAGCAGCTATGGCTTCTGCAGGAGGACCATCTACTGCAGCTTGTGAAGGGGGAATGGTACAGCACAAGAGCTGTGAGGGAACGGCTTACGCAGCTGGGAATGGCGCCACTTGCCGGGAATGACCTGCGGGGACAGTTTGTGACAGTGGAGATGCATCTTCCGCCTATATGGGCAAAAGAACGGCAAGAACGGCGTGACTTGCTGTACCAAAGTTTTCAGAGGCTATGCCGTGAGACGGCGGCCAGGTGGAAAGGCGTTTATCCGTTCAGCGATCCGGGGAACCCCGCCTTAAAGTATTTCCTGATCGCTCTTAAGAAGGAGGCGGCAGATGAGGACAAGGCTGCCCGGTTCTTGCAGGAACTGCGAAAGACCTCTGGAGCAGAGTTGATGCTTGACAGTGCAGCAGGGATCGGAATGGAATTCAAAGGATTGAAGAACCTGAAGAATGGATTTGCATCGGCTTTATGGAACTGGGGACTGAGCAGGGAGCGCGATGCTGATTATAGGACAGATCTCCAGGCACTGCCGACATTCTCCCCGGGAACGGAACGAAAACTGGCAAACAGCATTGAGCATTACAAAATGCAGGCTGTCCGTGAGCAGCTGACGGAGATTTTTGAAGGTAAGGGTGTAGAAGAAGAGCGCTCTGCCGATGAGCATACCTTTCTGGCGCTACGAATTCTGCTGCTGCTGGTGGCTCTAGCTGGAAAGTATGCTTCTGGCGGTTCCTCGCTGCAGAAATATCTATGGAATGGACAGTCACTATTTTCGGGTCACCCCTCCGGTGAATGGTTACTGGAAGCGCTTAGCGAAAGAGCCCAGCATCTGATAGAGGAAGTGAAGAAGACTGAAGACCGGGACGGAGTGTTTTTGGTCGAGGCAGTCAGAAAGTATGTAGAGGTTAATTATGGTTACGGATTGAAGCTTCCAATACTAGCGAATAAGTATCATATGAATGAAGCAGACTTGTCACGACTGTTCAAGCAGCATGTCGGTTCCACATTGAACGACTATGTGGGTAGTGTGAGGGCAGCGAAGGCCGAACCATTCCTTCAGGAGAACGTACTGAAGCTATCCGATATTGCTATGACCGTTGGTTATGCCAGTCCAGATGAGTTCAGTATTGCCTTCAAAAAGCATTATGGCAAGACTCCCAAAGAGTACCGGGAGCGCTATTTCAAGATGCGTTCTGAGGCATAGGAAACTGGTTAGGGATCAAACCATCTCTATGGTTTGCAAAAATATATAGCAATCAGCGTAAGAGGTACAGGAGAAGTTCCTGTATCTCTTGTTGCTGTCGCTGGTCCCAAATGGTGGAACTACGAAAGTACCCCTAAGTATCATGTCCATCAGCTCAGCAATGTTTGGACCCCCAGCGGCTATCTCATGCAGGAGTGAGATCCGCAGGAACCTAGATCAGTTCATGAGCACCAGATCAGTTCGTGAGCACTAGGTCAGTTCATGAGCTACTAAGAGCAGCTATTTGGTGATTAAGTAGATGGCTTCATCCGGCGCAACGGTATATTCGCATTGCTCTTGCATATCCTTCAGCCGTACAATCCCTTCGCTAACTTCATTCTCCCCGATGAGAATCACATATCGGATGCCTTTGGTCGAGGCGGAAGCCAGCACCTTTTTGAGCTTACGTTTCCCGGTTTCAATTGTGGTACGGATACCTTCCACACGAAGCTGTGCTGCGGTGAGCAGCGCCTGCGCCATGGTATCGTCACCTATGGGGATAATCATGACTGAGGCGTTATTCTCCTCCATCGGACGTTCACCAAGGAGGGCCATAATCGATTCCATGCCAAAAGACAATCCAACCGTCGGGTACGCCATATCCTCCCGTTCAACCAGCTTTCCAATGATGGCGTCATATCTTCCGCCACCACCGAGACTGGAAGTGAAGGTGCCGGAGGCATCGAAAATCTCATATACCGTACCGGTGTAGAAGGAGAGGCCTCGAGACAGGAACGGATCGAACTGACAGGTCTCCTGCAGCCCTATCTTCGAGATCAGGGTCTGAAGGGAGAGTACCTCTACAGCGCCAGGTTGTCCGGTCAAGTTATACTTGCTACACAGTTGTTCAAAATCAGGATTTTCCATCCCGATCAATTCGAGAATGGCGGCGGTCGTATCATCGTTAAGCCCTTTGTCCGTCAGCTCACTCCTCACGCCAGCTGCGCCGACTTTTTGCAGCTTGTCTAGAGTCAACATCACCGATAAGCTGTCGGAGGCTGGGACGCCAAGGGCCTCCAGAATTTCACCCAGGAAGCGCCGGTTGTTCCATTTCATCACGACAGGGATCTCCAGCCTGCGGAAGACTTCGTTTGCGAGCTGCATCAGCTCGGCTTCTGCCTCCGGGCCGGAAATGCCGACGACATCGGCATCACATTGCAGGAATTCCCGTAGCCGTCCCCGCTTGACCGGACCGTCGCGGAATACTTTGCCGATCTCATAACGCTTGAAAGGCAGTTCAATTCCAGGATTCAGGGCAATCACTTTGGCGAAGGGAATGGTTAGGTCATAGCGAAGTCCTAATCTGCGTTCTCCTTGATCGCTGAGTTGATACATCTCTTTCAGAATCTCATCGCCCCCGGCGTACTTTGAGGTCAGCAGCTCAAGCTCGTTCAGCAAAGTAGTATCCATAGATTCATAATCATATAGTGCAAACTGTTCTTCGAGGAGGGCTTGAACTTTTTTCCGCAGCCGTTGTTCTTTTCCGAAGTAATCGTAGGTTCCTTTGACATTTTGCATGGTTGGCAGCTCCTTTGAATTGGCATAGTCATAAATTTAAAGAACAAAAAAACGCGCCGGACCTCTTGGTCCTGCGCGTTCGCATATGCCGCAGGGAGGCCAAACGCGAAAGCGTTAGCCCGCCCTGAATAGTTACAGGGGTGCTAACGCTGTTTGTAATAATGATGGAGTTGATTCAATATGAGGTTCGTTGTAGTAAGACACATGGTGAATCATCTCCCTTTCTTCGTAATTACAGCAGATTATAACGGATAATGTTAGGTCTTGCAAGTCAATACTTTTGATGTCGTCTCAATTAAGGTAGGCGAATGGCTGTGTGTAAGCTATAATGAGACGTCCATGTGAATCAACTTCATCATGCAGATTTCAATCCCGATAGGTGAAATATCTAGTTATACCTAAACCATGTACAACTAGATATCGATGATTAGACGCTCACTTATGGATTTATGAAATTGATTCATTGTACTATTATTTATAGCGAAAAGGGAGCGTACCCATGAACACCTCACACATTATTTCCCGCACAGAGGATTTTGTACAGGAGCAATTGGGCCAGGATACGACGGGCCATGATTGGTGGCATTCCGATAGAGTCAGAAATACCGCCTGTGCCATCGCGGCGCAGGAACAGGCAGACCCTTTCATCTGCGCCATGGCGGCACTGCTACATGATGTTGCCGACGAGAAATTGAACCCCTCCAAGAAAGCCGGAATGGAGAAGGTCCGCAATTGGCTTCTGTCCTGCATAGACGATCGTGGACAGATTGAACATATTCTCGAGATCATTGACACGATGTCTTACAGCGGTGGTGGGGGCGAACCGATGAAAACGCTGGAAGGGCGGGTCGTGCAGGATGCGGACCGTCTGGATGCACTTGGTGCAATCGGCATTGCCCGCACGTTCGTGTTCTCGGGTGCGAAGGGGCGCCCAATGCATGATCCCGGCCTGCCTCCGCGCGAGGAATCGCTGAAGGCGGAATACCGGGATTACAGTAAAGGAACGGCGGTTAATCATTTTTATGAGAAGCTGCTGAAGCTGAAAGACCTGATGAATACGCCTTACGGGCGTAAGCTGGCCGAGGAACGTCATGGGTTTATGCTTCATTTTCTAGATGAGTTCTACAAGGAATGGAATGCGGGCAGCTAGCTGCTACTTGGGTAAAGAAGAGGTTGAATGATGAGCGGATTACAATTTAAGGATTATGAACTACAAGAAGATATTTTAAAAGCGCTGGAAGCACTCTCCTATGCCACGCCTACAGAGGTACAGAGCAAGGTTATTCCCGTGGCGTTGACAGGGCAGGATCTGATCGTCAAATCACAAACTGGCAGTGGAAAAACAGCTGCCTTCGGTATTCCGGTCTGCGAACTGGTGGATTGGGCAGAGAATAAGCCGCAGGCGCTGATTCTGACGCCTACACGGGAGCTTGCTGCGCAGGTGCAGAATGACATTACCAACATCGGGCGCCTGAAGCGGATCAAAGCGGTAGCCTTGGTCGGCAAATCGCCTTTTGCCCCGCAGAAGATAGAGCTTACACAAAAAACGCATGTCGTCGTGGGGACACCAGGACGCGTGTTTGATCATATCGAGCGAGGCACATTGCCGCTGAATCGACTGAAATATCTTATTATTGACGAAGCGGATGAAATGCTTAACATGGGCTTTATTGAGCAAGTGGAGGCGATTATCCAGAAGCTACCGCAGGATCGGGTGACCCTGTTATTCTCCGCAACCTTGCCGGACAAGGTTAAGAACCTCTGTCGCAAGTATATGAATGAACCAGTGGATATTGAGATTCAGGCCAGCGGCATCACCACGGCGACGATCGAGCATGCGCTTATTGAAGTGAGACCGGCAGCCAAATTCTCGCTGCTGAGCGATCTTCTCACGGTGGAGAACCCGGACAGCTGCATTATCTTTTGCCGGACCCAAGAGCAGGTGAATGATCTGTTCCGCGGCCTGGCTGATCTGGAATACCCGTGCGACAAGATCCATGGTGGCATGATGCAGGACGAACGGTTTGAGGTTATGAATGCTTTTAAGAGAGGGCAGTTCCGTTACCTGATTGCCACCGACGTAGCCGCGAGAGGAATTGATATCGAGAATATCACTCATGTGATCAACTACGATATCCCGTTGGAGAAAGAAAGCTATGTTCACCGGACGGGCAGAACCGCTCGTGGAGGCAAATCGGGTAAAGCCATCACTTTTGTGACGCCGAATGAACATAAATGGGTGAAGGAGATTGAAGACTATATTGGCTTCAGTATTCCTGTGATGCCGGTTCCTTCTGAGGATGATGTGGTAGCAGCGCAGGAAGCGTTCGGGAAGAAGATCAACAGGCAGCCAGTGCGCAAGAAGGACCGGAGCGAAAGCTTAAGCAAGGACATCATGAAGCTGTACTTTAACGGCGGCAAGAAGAAGAAGCTCCGGGCGGTGGATTTTGTCGGCACGCTGGCTAAGCTCGATGGGGTGACTGCTGAAGATATCGGAATCATCACGATACAGGATAATGTAACTTATGTGGATATACTGAACGGCAAAGGTCCACAGGTGCTTCAGGCTATGCGGGAGACTACCGTGAAGGGCAAGCAGTTGAAAGTGCATATCGCGAAAAAATAAGCGCTGTACTGGTATTCCATAAGGTCAAGCTGGTCCTGGGCTATAGCCAGGACATCGTAATTTGACATCTGCGGAGGCTGTCTGTTTCCTGATCATTGTACAAAAAAATAGGTTAACCAGAAAGCTCTGGTTAACCTATTAAACCGAAGCTGTCCCGCGTTCCTGAAGATAACGCTGGGACAGCTTTTCTTTTGAGTAAAAGTTAATACTCTGTTGCATCTACTGAGTTATTGAACGTTAGGCGTTGAACTGCACCTGATGCAGACGGCTGTAAATTCCACCGGCATGAACCAGTTCATCATGACGTCCTTGCTCGGCAATACCGTCTTCGTTAACAACGATAATTCGGTCGGCATTCTTGATCGTCGTCAGGCGGTGGGCAATGACCAGGGTGGTCCGACCCACGGACAGCTCACTCAGTGACTGCTGGATTGCGGCTTCTGTCTCTGTATCAAGTGCAGAGGTGGCTTCGTCGAGAATCAGAATCGGCGGATTCTTCAGGAACATTCTCGCGATAGCCAGCCGCTGCTTCTGTCCACCGGACAGCTTCACGCCACGCTCGCCGATCACCGTCTCCATGCCCTCCGGCAGATTCTGAATCAGCTCTTCCAGATGGGCCCGGCGAGCGGCTTCCCAGATCTCAGGTAGCTGGGCATCGAGCTTACCGTAAGCGATGTTCTCGCGGATCGTGCCGGAGAAGAGGAACACATCCTGCTGTACAATCCCGATTTGCTTACGCAACGAGTTCAGCTTCAAGTCACGAATATCGATGCCGTCGACGGTAATCGCCCCTCCGGTGACATCATAGAAGCGGGGCAGCAGGCTGCAGATGGTTGTTTTGCCCGCACCGGAAGGACCGACAAAGGCAACAGTCTCTCCGGCCTTGACGTTCAGGCTGATACCCTTCAGCACTGGCCGCTGATCATCATAACCGAAGGTGACGTTCTGGAAGGCGATGTCACCGCGCAATGCACTAACCTCCACCGCATCCGGCTTGTCGCTGATGTCCGGCTCGGTGTCTATAATCTCCAAATATCTTTTGAAACCGGCGATGCCTTTGGGATAGCTCTCAATTACGGCGTTGATCTTCTCAATCGGGCGGAAGAAGACATTGGACAGCAGGATGAAGGCAACAAACTCACCGATAGCCAGTTCGCCCTGGATAAAGAACCAAGCGCCGCTGATCATCACCAGGATGGTAATGAGGCGGGTCATCATATAGCTGACGGACAAGCTTTTGGCCATGATTTTATAGGCTAGCAGCTTCGTGCGACGGAACATTTGGTTGTCTACTGCGAACAGCTCTTTTTCATGATCTTCATTAGCAAAGGATTGTACCACACGGATACCGCCGACATTGTCTTCAATGCGCGCATTGAAGTTGCCGACGTTGCCGAAAAGCTGGCGGTAGGTAGTGGTCATATTCCGTCCGAAGTAAATAATAACCCAAGCCATGATCGGGACGATGACGAAGGTAATGATGGCGAGCTTGAGATTGATGTCTGCCATCAGGATAAAAGCACCAACTAAGGTCATGACCGCGATGAAAATATCTTCCGGGCCATGGTGCGCCATCTCGCCGATATCATTCAGGTCGTTGGTAATCCGGCCGATCAGATGGCCGGTTTTGTTATTATCAAAGAAACGGAAGGATAATTTCTGAATGTGCTCGAACATTTTTTTGCGCATATCGGTCTCGATATTAATTCCCAGCATGTGTCCCCAATAGGTCACGATATACTGCATCACTGTATTGAGAGCGTAGATCGCCAGAAGCGCAACGCAGGCAATAAGGATGAGCGGCCAATTCTGGCCTGGGAGCAGGTCGTCTATAAATTTATTAACGGCCACTGGAAATGCAAGTTCGAGCAGCCCCGCGCCGACCGCGCAGGAGAAGTCGATGATGAACAGCTTTCTGTAGGGCCGATAATAGGATGCAAACCGACGGATCATCTTTCTTCACTCTTTTCTTTTATTTAATATATATAAGACGAACTTAAGATTTGAACGTATGGCTCGGTCGTCACTACGGTGGAATGTTTGGACTTCCGGTCGCTGTTATCCCCAGATTTCTTCTTTATAACCGCCTCTAGCGGTTGAAATCTGGCGATAAAGGCGAGCGCTTCGCTCCTCCAGTTCCAAACTTCCCCCTTCGTTCCTTCTCGCTTTTTGTTCTTTATCTTTTATTCATCTTATATAGGTGGGTTTATAACTGGATTAGCAGGTATAATCTCCATTATTAGGATACTAAAGAGGCATCTTTGATTTGTCAATGCTGTGTTTGGCGTGCACAAAGCGTATAATAGGTTGGGTTATGATCAATTCCTGTCAGGTTTGTGACCTGCGGGTATTTTTTTGGTCCCAAGGAGGAAATAACATCATGAACACAAGACAAGAACAAACAGCCACCGGCGTTAAAAAATCGGCATCCCGATCTCGAATGGACAACTGGCTGCTTATTCTGGGAATCATAATTGTAGCTGCGGCCCTGCGGGCTCCGTTTACTTCCGTTGGTCCGCTGGTCAAAACGATCCGTGACGATCTGGGCTTATCCAATACAGCAGCAGGGGCGATCACTACTTTGCCGCTACTGGCCTTTGCGTTGCTGTCCCCGTTTGCCCCCAAGCTGGCTCGCCGGTTCGGCCTGGCTAATGTGCTGGTTGCGTCAATGCTGCTGCTATCGATAGGTATTCTGATTCGCTCATCTGCGGGAACTGGAATGCTGTTTCTTGGCACGGCTATTCTTGGACTTTCTATCGCCGTCTGTAATGTATTGATGCCTGGGTTAATTAAAGGTAAATTCCCGCATAATACCGGATTGATGACCGGCATTTACTCTGTATCCATGAATTTGTGCGCCGCAATCGCTTCTGGTATCAGTGTACCGCTGGCTAGCGGGACCGGACTCGGCTGGAAAGGGACGCTGGCCATCTGGTTTGTCATAGCGGCTCTGTCCACGCTACTCTGGATTCCGCAAATCCGCAATCTCGAGCAGCGTTCCCCGGGAGCCGCTTCAGCTTCTGGCGGGAATCTGTGGCGCTCCAGTCTGGCGTGGCAGGTTACAATTTTCATGGGCCTGCAATCGCTGCTCTACTATGTTCTGATCGCCTGGTTCTCCGTGATTCTTGTGGAGCGGGGGATGACGCTAAGCCATGCCGGCTGGATTCTGTCTATTATGCAGCTTGCCCAGCTTCCGTTCACTTTTTTTATCCCCCTTCTGGCTGGACGCATGAAAAGTCAGCGCAGTTTCGTTATCGGCATCTTTGTTCTCTATATAGTAGGGATTGGAGGCGTGTGGCTGGGCAGCCCGTCATGGATGCTGCTGTGGGCCTGTTCCATCGGGATCGCTGGCGGTTCTTCCTTCGGGCTGGTGATGATGTTCTTCAGCCTGCGGACACGGAGCACACAGCAAGCCGCTGAGCTGTCAGGCGTGGCCCAATCCATCGGCTATGTGCTGGCGGCAGCTGGACCCGCTCTATTCGGTTTATTGCATGACCTGACCGGTAGCTGGAGCTTGCCGCTGATCCTGCTGCTTGGCGCCAGCGTAGTGCTGCTATTGGTGGGACTTGGCGCGGGAAGCAACAGATATGTTGGCGACTCTGAATTGCGTATTGTGGACAAGCAGTCCTAGTGCAGCACCTATAATAAGGTAAAGCCGCCGGAACTCCCGGCGGCTTTGCTGTACTTATAGTGATTTCAGAAGCGCTCTACTACAGGCAATAGGCCTTCATCGTAATCTCAATGTTGCAGCATTCCTTGGATCAGTCCGGTTTCCGTTCAGCCTCTATTGTGGAGCAAACGATCCGCAGTAGCAAGGTAATGTTTATATAAAAGAGTTTTGTCTACCGCTTATAAGCCAGCACGCGAATTCTGCGGTAATCCATGACCCAGCGTCCCTCTTGGAACAATGTCGGTTTAAGTGCCTCTTCCATCCGGGAGATCACCTCTGCACGTTCAGCAGGGGAGAGGACCTTCAGAATTCCGTTGGCAAAAGTGTTCAGCCATGTCGCAAAGCCCTGCTCACCACCCTCCAGCGGTGTCGGACGGTCGAAGCACAGGGCGAAGTCCACGGTGAACCCGTGACGCTCCAGCAGGGAGGTATACTGCCCCGTACTTGGGAAATACCAGGGCAGGCGCTGCTTGTCGCTCTGGCCAATTGCAGCAAAAGCACGGGGCAGTCCGGCGACAATGGACGCAATATTGCCCAGCGCGCCGAACTCTACGACCAGACGTCCGCCTGGACGCAGGCTTGCGGCGATGGATGCGGCTGCACCATCGGCATCCAGCAGCCAGTGAAGGGCTGCATTGCTGAAAATGGCGTCAGCAGCTGGTTCCGCCACATAGTTCTGCCCGTCTGCTTCAATAAAGGTCAGCTCCGGGTACTTGCTGCGTGCCGTTCTGATCATCTCGGCAGAAGCATCGATACCAGTGACGGCTGCGCCATGGGAAGCTATCGCCGTAGCGAGATCACCAGTACCGCAGCCCCAATCGATGATCCTCTCACCAGGCTGAGGTTGAAGCAGATCGATTAACGACTCGCCAAACTGTGAGACAAACGCCATATCTTTATCATAGGTACTGGTATGCCATAACTGATTCATAAGTGAAGCTCCCTTCGTCGTGAAGTCTTGCTTCTGTTGTATCATATAGATTCCTTATAAGTGAAATATATAGAATGGATAGAGGTGATTGGTTTTGCCTATATTCATTCTATGAATCTAGAAGATGAATAATTTTTTTAAAATAAAGCTTGCAATTTCTTCAGGAAAGGAGTATATTCTTAATTACGGTGATTGATTCGCTGGTTGAAACAAATCAGATTCAATCGCAGTATACATAATATGCGGTCGTGGCGGAATTGGCAGACGCGCACGGTTCAGGTCCGTGTGGTAGCAATACTGTGGAGGTTCGAGTCCTCTCGACCGCATTACATTATCGTTAAAGGCTCACAAACTTGCTCTTGTAGCAATTTGTGAGCCTTTTTATTTTTCGAAAATTCAAGGTACTGTTCATGCAGCTTTGTAATTGGTGAACAGATTCAATTCTTGAATGAATCTATCGAACTTTTCAATTATACATTCTGACAGGGGTATTCTAATATGGATAATAACCTACTTTTTATATAGGAATTGTTCAATATAAGGGATGAGGATGCTGCACTGGAAGCGAAATCTGTATATTCTGTGGCTGGGACTTTTTTTCAATCATATGGCATACACCTTATCGGTCCCGTTCTTTCCTCTGTTTCTGCAAACAGATCTGAACATCCATAGTGGACTGGAAGTCTGGTCTGGCGTATCGATTTCGATTAGCTTTCTGATCAGTGGCTTATGTGCCCCATTTTGGGGCTCGCTGGCCGACAAATACGGTAGCAAGTCAATGCTGATCCGTTCAGGCGTGGGACTGGCAATTGCTCATATGGCGAATTATTTTGTCTATGATCCCTATACGTTTATTGCGGTGCGGATTTTTCAGGGACTTATGGCCGGCTTCACCCCTGCATCCATTGCATTGGTTGGTACGAATACGCCTGAAAAGCATGTGGGGTATGCACTGGGCGTCATCTCGACCTCCACCGCTGCCGGAGGGATTCTTGGGCCTCTTGTGGGTGGCGTGCTCAGCCATTGGATCGGACTACGGGGCTGTTTCATTGCATCGGGAGTGATTACGCTTTTGTCGGCTCTTATGGTTCTATGGGTAAAAGAATCGCGCGAGCACCACACTGCGGTGCATTCGAGCATCCTGGATGATTTGAAAAAAGCGGCCTCCAATCCTGGTCTGATGCGGATTTATGCTCTGATTTTACTCGTCTCGACTTCCGTGCTGATTATCGAACCTGTGCTAACGCTTTACGTTGTTCAGATTGGCGGAGACATCAGTAATGCGACACTTAGTGCAGGCATTGTCTTCTCGGCGATCGGTATTGCTACGGTAATTATGGGGCCTCGTTGGGGAAAAATTGGCGGCAGAATCGGATACGAGAAAACGTTGTTTATCGGTCTCTTGGGCGGCGGGATTGGCAGTCTTCTGCAATTGACAGCCTATAACCTGATTTATTTTGGAAGTCTGCGCTTTATCTATGGGCTATTCTTCGCCGCGGTGTACCCTGCTATGAATGCACTGATCATCAAATATGCCGACAGCGATTTTCGGGGCAGAGCTGTCAGTCTGAGCCAGACCGCCAATCAATTCGGAATTGTGCTGGGGCCGCTAATTGGCGGTTTTCTGGGCGGATGGGTTGGGATTCCTGTTGTATTTCTCCTTACGGCTGTTGCGCTCCTGGGGGCAGCATGGACGGTTAGAGTGCAGGAATTTAAGCAGGGGGATCGAACAAAGCTGGGCATTGCGGGCGACCCTACTCGCAGTAGCTTGAACAAGTGAGCACTTTATCCGTTATCAAGAATGATCAATATAAACCACTATACGAGGAGGAGTTAAACATGCAGAAAAGACAATTGAAATTGGGGGCAGTCTTGCAGGGGGTTGGGAACAGTGTCTCCTTTTGGCGGCATCCAGACATTCCGATTAACGCCAGTGTAAGTCTGGATTTCTACAAGAAGCAGGCGCAGAAGGCAGAGGAAGGGAAGTTCGATCTGCTTTTCGTTGCGGATGGTCTCTATATCAATGAGAAATCTAATCCGCATTTTCTGAATCGTTTTGAGCCATTGACTATACTATCTGCGTTGGCGGGCTTCACTTCGAATATTGGACTGGTCGCTACACTATCTACTTCATACAGTGAACCGTTTACGGTTGCGAGACAATTCGCTTCTCTGGACCAAATAAGCGGAGGAAGAAGCGGTTGGAATGTGGTGACCTCACCACTGGAAGGATCGGCGCTGAATTTTGGCAAAGGTGAGCATCCGAACCATGCTTTACGCTACGAAATTGCGGAGGAGCACTTGGCGGTAGTCAAAGGCTTGTGGGATTCATGGGAGGATGATGCCTTTCCCGGGGATAAGGACAATGATGTTTTCTTTGATCGAACCAAGCTGCACACACTGAATCATAAAGGAACACACTTTTCAGTGCAGGGGCCGCTTAATGTAGCACGTTCCAAGCAGGGGTACCCGGTCATATTTCAGGCAGGCTCTTCCGAATCCGGTAAGGATTTGGCTGCCAGATCAGCCGAGGCCGTATATACAGGGCATGAGACGCTGGAAGAGGCAAGGGAGTTTTATAGCGACGTCAAGACAAGAGCGGCGGCGTATGGACGCAAGGCAGAGGATATCCTGATTTTCCCCGGCATTGGTCCGATCGTTGGCAGAACAGCAGAAGAAGCCGAGCAAAAGTATCAGGAAATCGCGGGGCTGGTCAGTATAGATCAGGCGCTGAACTATCTAGGACGTTATTTTGAACACTTCGATTTTTCAGCGTTCCCACTGGATGAGCCCTTCCCTGAAATCGGTGAGCTCGGCAGTAACAGCTTCCGTAGCACAACGGACAAGATTAAACAGCAGGCCAAAGAGCAAGGATTAACCTTGCGCCAGGTGGCACTGCAGGCCGCTACACCAAGAACATCGTTCATCGGTACACCGGATCAGATCGCTGATCTGATCCAGGAATGGTTTGAAGGTGGGGCTGCGGATGGCTTCAACATTCGTACCGTTGTGCCGGGTGGGCTGGCGGACTTCGTGGATCTGGTCGTTCCGGTCTTGCAACAGCGGGGGATTTTCCGTACTGAATACGATTCGGATACCCTTCGTGGCAACCTGGGGCTTAAGGTTCCGGCCAACCGCTATACACTGGAGGCAGTGAAGTAAATTAAAGAATAAAGATATTCCATTCAAGCAAAGGAGCTGTACATGGCGGTTATTTATAGGGTTGATCAGGTTTGGCAATTGTCCGGCGTCTATGAAGTAAGAATCAAAACCTCGGTTAAAGGGCAAGGATTCTCAAAGGAAGGAGAATTCGATGAGGTTTATGGTAAACCATATCATTACATATTGCTAGAAGAGGATGATGAGCCCATCGCTACTGCACGCATTAACCTGGAAAACGCAGGGTATGCGAAGATCGAAAGAGTCGCTGTGATTCCGGAGTCTCAGGGTAAAGGCTATGGTCGGCTTCTCATTGAAGCCGCAGAGAGCTGGATCAGAGAATTGGAGTTTCAACGAATTGTAATTACGAGCCAACAACAAGCGGTAGGATTCTATGAGAGCTTAGGTTATATAGCCAAGCCTGAAATAGAAATCAAGTCCAATATTCCGATTGTTTACACGGAGAAAGAACTTCAGAGATAAGAATGACAGAGGGGGGGCAGCCCTCTCTTTTTTTGACAAGCCCCTCAATATAGAGTAATATCCACATGTGATTGAATATGAACCTGCACCCAAGACTCTCTCTTTATAGGGAGAGCTTTTTTTGTATTTTACTTATCAGGAAACAGGTTAATAGGGGTGGAAAGCGTGAATACTGCTGTTCGTAATCATGTATTGATTGTTGAAGATGACGATAATATTAGACGTTTTATTTCGATTAATTTAATCAATAACGGCTTTGTGGTAAGTGAGGCGGCATGCGTAGGAGAAGCCTTGGAGAGCTTCACAAGCAATCATCCCGATGTTATTGTTCTGGATATTATGCTGCCGGATGGTAACGGCTTTGAAATCTGTCGGGAGCTAAGAGAGCAGGACCCTGGGGTTATTATTGTTTTTTTAACCGCACGTGGACAAGATCTGGACAAAATCAAAGGACTTGAAATCGGCGCTGATGATTATATTGTCAAGCCGTTTAATCCGTTAGAGCTGGTGGCACGAATCAAGGCCATCTTGCGCCGGACAGAAGCCGTTGCAAAACCGCAGAGGCTTGTTCTTCAAGCCGGACCGCTTCGGATGGACCTTAATGCCAATAAGGTGTTCAAGCATGATGTTCCAATTGAATTAACGCCGAAGGAATTCCAAATGATCAGAACCTTTCTGGAACATCCCGATACCGCACTCTCCCGAAATGAATTAATGAATCTCGTATGGGGTGAGGACTATATTGGCGATCCTAAAACAGTAGATGTTCATGTACGCAAATTGCGCGAGAAGATCGAAGATGACGACTCCAATCCGTATTGGATTGAAACGGTATGGGGACTAGGCTATCGCTTTAGGAAGGACGGCTGAAGGGATGGGGATTCAGAAAAGATTAGTAGGCAGTTATCTGGTAGTCATTTGCCTGACGGTGCTCATTCTGGAGATTTTTCTTAATGTATCCGTAAGATACTACTATTTTCACAATATAGAGCGAATCCTGATGAATCAAGCGGAGCTATCCGCTTCTTTTTTTCAACAGTATTTTGCCGAGGAGGATCTGGAGAAGCAATCGGAACGTTTATTGAAGGGATTTTCCAATAATTCCGAGGCGCAGGTGCAGATTATTGATTCATCGGGTCGGCTTTTGCAGGATTCGAACGGACTTCAAGGCGATAAGGTTATGACTGGGGATGTGCAGTCAGCGATTCAGGGTCAGCCTGGTACTTGGAGAGGGAAGGACCCTGTGACCGGGGAGGCTATTTTAGCGGTCGCCTATCCTTTACAGGCCAATGAAATCATCGTCGGGGAAGTCAGGTTTATTACGTCCTTAACAGAAACCATACATACAGTGGAGCAAATTGCATTTTTACTAATCGGTGTCGGCATGTTGGTGATTGTGATTGTGACGATTCTCGGGTTGTTGCTGTCCTGGACCATTACGAGATCCATCAAAGATCTTAAACATGCCGCAGATAAAATGACCGAAGGAGATTTCAGCATAAGAGTGCAGAAGCGTTACCAGGATGAGCTGGGTTCCTTGGCGGATACGCTCAATATGATGGCGAGTCGTATTTCGCAGAGCGAACAGCTTAAGAATGATTTTATTTCGTCCGTATCTCATGAGTTGCGCACCCCGTTAACCTCGATCAAAGGCTGGGCCATCACATTGAAGGCGAATGGGGGCGAGAGTCAGCCTCTATTGCAGGATGGGCTTGATATTATTGAGTCAGAAAGTGACAGGTTAACGCATATGGTTGACGAGCTGCTTGATTTCTCCAAGCTGGATAGCGGTAGAATAGTCATACACCTCGCATCAGTAGAGCTGACAGAATTGCTGCAGCATATCGGGAGGCAATTGGCCCCAAGAGCAGCCCGGCAAGGTATCTCACTCGAAGTAAACGTTCAGGAGTCACTGCCTGTCATTCAAGCAGATGAGAATCGTCTCAAGCAGGTCATGATTAATCTCATTGATAATTCACTCAAATTCACTCCCCCCTCAGGTGAAATCCTGATTGAAGCCCATAGTGCTCCGGGAAAAGTAGTGATTACCGTAGAGGATACTGGTTCAGGGATCGCGGAGGCCGATCTAGAGAATGTACTGCACAAATTCTATAAAGGCGATCCACATGCTGCAGGCAGCGGACTCGGTCTGTCCATATCGGATCAAATCATTAAGCTGCATCATGGTGGATTGAGAATTAGCAGTGTGGCAGGAGCGGGAACCCGGGTACAAATAGAACTTCCAGTATAAATGAACGCAAAGTTTAACTATTTCATAACCACTTTAATCCCGTCCGCAGATAAAATATGTAAAGAGCGGATAAGCGAGGAGTCGATGATCCTAGTGTCCAGCAAATTCATTAAAGCAGGTGTCATGCTGACAACATTATGGTTGCTTGGCGGATGCCGGGTTCCAGCAACACCTATAGATATGATTAAGCCTCCTTTATCCGAAGCGAGCAAGCAGCGTTATGATACCAGTCAGGAGCTGATCAAACTGCTGCCGGATAAGGCGCAACTGGTCACCCCTTTACAGGGCCAAGAGGGTCATGATGTTTCTTTTGGAGATATGGATGGAGACGGAATTGATGAAGCTGTGGTTGTCTATGAAGACAATAAAGAGGCGGGTAAGCCGTTAAAAGCCGCACTGTTCAAGCAGCATAACGAGGGGTGGAAGGTGGTCTCAGAGATCCAGGGTTTTGGTTATGGTCTGGAGTATGCCGGATTCTTGGATTTAGATCATGATGGCTTTAACGAGCTTGCCCTGGGCTGGTCATTGGGTGAGGCTGGAAACGGCCTGGATGTGTATAAGTTAAGTGAAGACAAGTTAAAGCTGTTCTCCAAAAAGGCCTATCACGGGGAACTCAATCTGAAGTAATTTATTGGTGAATAGTGGCTGGCGTGGTGGAGGTCATCTATGATTTGAAACTTAAAATAAGAGGTCGCCCGGATTTCACTCTTTTTTTCTTAACTCTGCTGCTGGTTGGCTTTGGTCTGATTATGATCTTTAGCGCCAGCTATCCTGCTGCTTTCATAAAACATGCTAGTCCGTGGCACTACGTCATGAAACAAGGCGTATTTGCGCTTACCGGATTATTTGTGATGCTCATTTTTATGTCTATTCCTTTTTCAGTGTGGAAGAAGGCTTCACCGATCCTGCTCGCGTTCTCCTTACTGACACTTGCTCTCGTCCTAATCGGAGGGGCGAACATTAATGGTGCAAGACGATGGTTTGTGCTGGGCGGTTTTAATTTGCAGCCGTCGGAGTTCACCAAGTTAACGGTTATCGTATATTTGTCGGCCATCATTAGCAGAAAAGGGGAGCGAATCCGCAATTTCCGCAATGGCTTGCTTCCCATTATCATGGTCATCGGCACGATTCTGCTGCTTATCATGAGACAACCGGACTTTGGAACTGTGTTGATCCTGTTCTTTATTGCAGTAACGATCCTGTGGGTCGGTGATGTTGACCTCCGTCATATGTTCTTGCTAAGCCTGGCTCTCGTTCCTATGTTTATTTATCTTGCGGTTAGTAAAAGTTATCGTCTTGAGCGCGTCAGCGCTTTTCTGAATCCGCTAGATGATCTGCAAGGCTCGGGCTATCAGCTTACACAGTCATTCTATGCTTTGGGTAATGGAGGCCTTACTGGTACAGGGATCGGTCAAGGTGTGCAGAAGCTGTCTTATTTACCGGAGGCTCATACCGATTTTATCTTTGCCGTGATTGGCGAAGAGTTGGGGTTTGTCGGCACATTTCTGCTCTTCGTCGTATTTTTTCTGTTTATTTGGCGAGGGTTTATTACTGCAATAAGGAGTAGCGATCCATTCGGTCTCATGCTGGGAATGGGCATTGTGATGATGATATTTATTCAATTCCTCCTGAATGTTGGATCTGTAATTGGCAGTCTGCCGATTACGGGTGTGCCGCTCCCTTTTATTAGCTATGGGGGATCATCGCTCATGTTGTGTTTGGCCTGTACAGGTATTCTCCTTAGCATTTCAAGAGATAACCATAGAAGACGTCAAGAAAGCTCTAGAAATTCAACAAAATAGAGGTTGCCATATGTTTATCACCAGCAAATTTGCAAAACTGGATCTATCCACACTTATTCTTGTAACATGTCTCGTTTCCATTGGGAGCATTGCTATTTATGGAGCAACAGCGGATACACATCTAGCGGGACTTCAAATTAACTATCTATATTTATTTGGTGCATTTTGCATTCCGATGTTAATGATCGCATTGATTGATTATAAAATTCTAATGGGCAAGCTGGCCTACCTTCTCTATGGAATGAGTATAGGGATGCTTGTGTTGGTCAAGTTTGTTGGAGAACACATTAACGGCGCTTCCCGGTGGCTTAGTATTGGGAGCTTTCAGCTTCAGCCGTCGGAGTTGGCGAAAATCTCCACGGTGCTGCTGATTGCTCATGTGCTCGGAAAACGAGAGGGGAAGCAGCTCCGTTTCATTCAAGATTTATTACCAGTCTGTGGAATTTTTGTGCTCCCGTTCGTCTTAATCTTGCAACAACCAGATTTAGGTACGGCGCTGGTTTTTGTCGGGATATTACTTAGCATGCTTTGGGTTGGCAATATCCGTGCGATATATATGATTCTGATCCTCGGTACGATAATCATTTCGGTCGGGACAGTATTATGGCTATACAATGCTAACTTTGAATTGCTATCCAAGTTTGTCAAGCCTCATCAAATGTCCAGGATTCAAGTCTTCCTGGATCCAACCAGTGATCCTGATAAATCATGGCATGTTAAAAATGCGATGACAGCGATCGGATCAGGAGGGTTGTCTGGAGGTGATGGAGTTTATGTAAGCAGAGGCTTCATTCCTTATGCTTATTCAGATTCTATCTATGTAGTCATCGGGGAGAATTATGGCTTTATAGGTTCGGCAGTGCTGCTGCTTCTGTATTTATTGCTCGTATATCGGATGATCTTTATCGCTATGGACAGTAGAGATCGTGCAGGGTCCTATTTGGTTACCGGCTTTATCGCCATGTTAATCTTTCAGGTTTCCGTTAATATCGGTATGCATATTGGTTTGCTGCCCCTGACGGGTATTTCATTACCATTTATCAGCTATGGAGGCAGTTCACTGCTCAGTAATATCCTTGCGATTGGTTTAGTACTAAGTGTTAAAGTTCATAAGGATGAAGTCTCCATTGAACCATCTGAGAATTAGAAGACAGGTTTGAACATCGGGTGTATACAGACGCTAATGAAGTGGAGTGGAGGGAATTATGTCTAGAAAGAGCAAAAGCAAGAGTAAAGGCAAGTGGAGCACGACCCGTAAAGTTGTGACGAGTATAAGTCTTGTTATCGGCGCTCTTCTCCTTGGAGCTGGGGCGTATGTGGGATACCTATATCAAAAGACGGATACGGCCATTCAGCGCATGTCGGCACCGGCAGCAGTCGTTCAGCCTTTGGCTCTTCCAATGGAGAGCGATAATAATAAAAAGGAAAACATTGAGCCGATGATCTTTCTGCTCGCCGGTGTAGATAGCCGGGATGGGGGTGGCGGGGTGATGAATACGGATGTGCTGATGCTCGTCAGCTATAATCCGGAGACCAGGTCCACCAGTCTGCTATCACTACCGCGTGACTTGCTGCTTAAGCCCAAATCTTTGCCTTCCCGCAAAGCCAATTACTATTATGCCTACCACTATATTAAAGATAAGTCGCAGGCTATCCCTAATACAAAGCAATTTTTTAGCGATCTATTAAGTATTCCCATTGATCATATGGTCGTGGTGAATTTTGATGTGTTAAAGCAGACGGTAGACTTGCTGGGTGGATTGGACATTGATGTCGACATGGACATGAAGTATATCGATACTGCAGATGGGACGAATATCGATTTAAACAAAGGTTTGCAGAAGCTGAATGGTAAGCAGGTGCTGGACTTTGTGCGGTATCGCAAATCGAATCAAGGCACCGGAGAATCCTCCGACTTTGCACGTAATGATCGGCAGCAGCAAGTCATCAAGCAAATTATTGACAAGCTGGGTGCTTTTCAAGGGATTTCCCAATGGGGAAGAGTGCTCGACATTATCGGCAATAACGTAAAGTCAGATATACCGGGAGAGGAGCTCCAGCAATGGGTGTTCAATTTCCCGAAGATTAAACCGGAGCATATTCGTTCATTACATATGGATACTGTTTGGAAAAGCCCTTATGTTTACGTGAAAAAAGAGGATTTACAAGCGGCGCTCACTACCCTGCGTGATGAAGCTGGTATAAGTACTAGCGGTTCATTCAACTTAAAAGCAGTGGGCACGATGGATTAATGTTAAGTTGATGCTTCACAGCTTGTAGTGTATCGAGAAACCCGATCATTTTGATGATCTCGGGTTTCTTTTTTTGGTAGTGAAAAAAAGTAATTGACTTACGATAATTATCCTAATATTATTATAAATATCATTAAGATAAATAATTTTATTAAAAGTGATGGGGGATATTATTTTATGAGTATTTTATCGATTGTATTGCAGTCCATCTTGGCGTTGGGCTTCCTTATGTTCGGTTTCACGAAGTTTGGTTCGAAGCAGATGGTGGAAGAATTCAAGCGTTACGGACTTCCCGCAGCGTTCCGTATTTTTACAGGTCTGGTTGAATTGGCGGGGGGAGTATTCATGGCCATCGGGATCTGGAAAGAGCAATTTGCGGCTATCGGTGGAATAGTCGTTGTGGTGACTATGATCGGGGCTGTTGCTACACATGTTCGCGTGAAGGATCCTGCCTCCAAGCTGGGAATGCCTTTGGTATTATTGATTCTCGGGCTTGTGGTATTATTTATAAATTGGGGGGCGTTAGTCGGCTAAAAACGTTCATAAATCCCCCTTTAGTTGTCAACAAAGGTGGTAATTGAAATGAATTTGGATAATGAACAAAACGAGCTCGACCTGCGATTGCTCAGGGTATATATGAAATCCGCGCAATCTGTAGGCGACCTCATGAAGAAGGATATCAGCAGGTATGGAGTGGATATCGGGGCCTTTCATATTCTAGAGTTTCTATATAATAAAGGTCCCCATGCTATTCAAAAGATCGGCGAAAAATTCTCTATCCCAAGCGGAAGTGTGACCTATGTAGTGGATAAGCTGGAGAAGAAGGGGGTTATTCAACGGGAAGTAAGCGCAGAGGACCGAAGATTGGTGATAATCAAGCTGACAGATGACGGACAAGCCCTTTTTGATGATATTTTCCCCAAACATACGCAGACTATAGCTGATATGTTCTCTGTATTGACGGATGAGGATAAGCATCAACTGACGGAATTGTTAAAGAAGCTGGGCTTACAGGCTGAAAGCAAATTAAAGTCCTGAGGGACATTCGGATAAGGAGGTGATCCATTACCTGCAAGGAGCGCAGGCGGCACAGGTTATCAGGAAAAAGCTTTTTAGAAGCTGCACTTTATAAATATAATAGACAAAGGGAGAGAAATTAAAATGGCAAATGTATTATTCGTGAAGGTAAATGATCGTCCGGCAGAACAAGCGGTAAGTGTGAAAATGTATGAAGCATTCCTGGGAGCGTACAAAGAGTCACATCCACAGGATGCCGTGACAGAACTGGATCTATACGAAGCAAACCTTCCTTACTATGGCAACACCGCCATTACTGGACTATATAAAATTAGCCAAGGCTGGGAGCTGACACCGGAAGAAGCATCCTTGACTGCAACAGTGAACGGTTATTTGGACCAATTCCTTGCTGCTGATAAAGTTGTTATTGCGTTCCCACTGTGGAATTTCATGGCACCTGCACCGCTCATCACTTATATTTCCTATCTTGCACAAGTAGGGAAGACATTCAAATATACTTCCGAAGGTCCGGTTGGACTGGCAGGAGACAAGAAAGTTGTATTGCTGAATGCCCGCGGCGGAGTATACTCCAGTGAGCCGATGTCTGCTTTGGAATCCGCTGTGAAGCCAGTGAAGACTGCACTGGGTATGTTCGGAATTCAAGCTGAAGAGATTATTATTGAAGGTCATAACCAAAACCAAGATCGTTCGGCAGATATTATTGCTGAGGGATTGGAACAAGTAGCTAAAGTAGCTGCAACATTCTAATGGAATGACATAACAAGCTCCCAAGCTTCCTGGCTTTTTGCCAGGGAGCTTGTTTCATTTAAGAGAGCTTACATAAGAAGCATCGAAGTGCAATTAACGGCATTTTTGTACCTTAAATCCTCTTCAGCTAAGGGTTTGAGAGGATTAGGTGCAATATTGTACCTTAATTCTTCAAGGATACCCCGTTCAGCGGGATTTTTCGAAAAATAAGATACAGAAATACCCTTATTCCCCTCTTTTTCCTATTTTGAAGAAAAATAAGGTGCAAAAATGCTGTTAGTTGGGGAGGTATCCCCTCTGTTTCACTGTTAAGACGACTGGTGAAGGGGAATAGGCCACTTCTTCCACCCCGCGTACGTCTCCCGGAACATGGTGCTTAGCCCAAGGCGGTGGTCAAACCTCATAGTGGTTGAAATCTGTCGATAGTCTATATTTTGATGCTGGCTTTCCTACTGGAAAGCTTTCAGGCGAGCTTAATGTCATATTGCATCAATCCCCGCATATGCTTTTAGGAACTCCTATTATAGAAACGGAGGATGCAAATGACCTTTGATTACATTAACTACTGGGAACAAACATATAAGACAGGCGGAAACTCGGGATCTGGATCTTACGGTGTGCTGGCAGAGTTCAAAGCTGCGGTTGTCAACGCCTGCATTGAGCGCTATAACGTTAACGAAGTGATTGAATTTGGCTGCGGGGACGGGCATCAGCTGGGATTAATCAACTATCCGCGGTACATTGGACTTGATATTTCATCGGAATCCGTACGGATATGCCAGGAAAAATACGGCGATGACCCGACGAAAGCTTTTGCTACGTACCATCCGCTGACTTGGACGGGAGGTCAACAAGGATTGCAAGCCGATATGACTGTCTGTTTAGATGTACTTTACCATATCATTGATGAAAACCACTTCCAGGCAACACTGTCTCATGTGCTTAATGCGTCACGTGATATCGTTGTTATTTATTCCAAACTCGATACCGGTGATGATGAGCAGATCATTTATACGATCAAAGACCGGGACTTACTGAGCAGGCTCGCGCAGTTCGGCGATTTTCAAATTGTAGAGCGCATCCCGCAGTTGTACCCCGATATCTCCTCTGCCAGCTTTGTCATTTTACGCAGAAAAAGCGCAATTGCATAAATGGTAGATGATGAAATGCAACGATTCGATCGGGGCATCATCAGCTCAATGATTAGGGAAGGACAATATATAAAACCGCTGGATTACAAGAAGCCAGCGGTTTTTGGGTCGTATGATATTAGGTCGCTTTGAGCGGGAGTCCCTTTGAGTAGTCAGAAAGGTGGCCTGCTCAGACGATTACTACGCGTCCACTCGCTTAAAGCTAACTAGCCCCGCTTTAGGAACCGCTACTTCAAGCAAGCCACTACCTATTTCCACGATCTCAGAGCTGATAATTTGTCCGCAGCAGTCTTTGACCTGCAGCTCATAGCGAGCAGGGGAGAGGCTGCTTCTAATTACTACCCGTTCACTGTAGGTGCCGTTCACGATAAACAATTGAGTAAAGTCCTGCTCTACAGGCACAATAACATCAGCATAGATGGCGATGACCTGAGTGTCGTCCTTACGTGCAGTCACGAGCGGGTACAACAGCTCCGGTTGTTGCGGAGACAGCTCGCCTCGCAGCAGCACATCGCCGTGTTCTCTGCTGAATGCTAGCCAGAAACGCAGCATGGACAGATATTCCTGGTCAATGTCGTTAAGACGCAAAGAAATTTGCGGTACGGAGAAGATTACATTGACCAATTGCATCGCCGCGCTCTCCACAGGTTCATTGTGGTTGAACATGATCATGTCGGAATGCACAGCTGTATTTCCGGACAAGAGTCGTAGGTCCAGTGTACGGACCCGGTTTTGTATGGAGTCGTTAGGGCAGTCGTTGGCACGGAACATGTTGCCGTATTTTCGCATCAGCGGGCCGATATAGGTCTGACGGAATTCGATGAGAATATCCGGTTTGATAGCTCTAAGACGTTCCATGACATCGGAGAGTAGACGGTCTACAGCTTCAGGTACCGACTCATGATCCCGGCCTTCTGCTGTACCCTCCTGTTGATCTGGACTCAAACGGAAGCTATCCACGAAATCCAGCTTGAGGCCGTCAATGTCCCAACCGATAACGGCTTGTTCATAGGTATTGATCAGGTATTCCCGCACATCCGGGTATCGTGGGTCCAGCACGCCCGCGTTCAGCTTCTCGTCAATCCGCAGGAGCTTGTCCTCGAACTGGCCCCATACTTTGCTGGACTTGCCCACGAACGGGACGGAGTACCAAAGCATATATTTCAGCCCTAGCTTATGAACGTTATCGACATGCATCTTCATATCTGGAATCTTGCCGCCATACACTTCCCAGTCACCCGTAAAGGCATAACCACGATTGTTATCATCCGTCTGCCAGCCGTCATCGACAATGATGGTGTCACACCCGAGCTCCTTGGCCAGCTTGGACTGCTCCTCCAATTCGCTTGCGGTCAGCTCCTGGTGATACGAATACCAGGTGGAGTACATAGGGCGGAGCGCCACATCAGGAACTTCGGCTGGCTTATAACCAGGAAGGGTTTCCCACCATGCAGTTACCTCCTCCAGCGCTTTATTGTAAGCAATATCTCTGCGGTCGATCCGTAGAGTGGCTTCATAATGATCGATCTTCGGCATGGCTTCTTCAAATAAGGTAACAGAACACAGGAAGGTTGAATCTTCTTCATGGATACCTGCTTTTATAGATACATTGTTCAAAGCATCGGTAAAAGCGAAGGTCATGCGGTTCCGTCCGTCCAGATTGTATAGGGAAGCCACGGGTGCCAGGGAAGTGCTCTTTGATTGGAAACCGTCACCCCAATCCACCTGAAACGCTTTATTGCGATCCGTTCCTGGATGCCATAAGGAATGAACGTCTACGGCAGGGATGGACCACTCAATAGAGCACACTGGCGGATATTCTTTCTGTGCGGCCTTAAGTTTAATATGAACCAGGAACAGATTTTCCGTAACAGTCTCGATTTCAATTGTGCTGTCGAACAAGGGACTGTCGCTGACGACAGTGACAGTGGGACAAGTGTTGTTGATTAAAGTTTTCATAATGCCTCCTGCATGCAAAAATAGATAATGGGCTAATATTCACTGTTTAGAGTATAGTGTTTACGAAACATATAGTAAACAAAAACTTTAAAACGGTTATTTTCAATCAGGGTAATCTTATTATTAGGTCAGATACTTATGTGAAAGCGATGACAAATAGGTATTGTCAAACGTTTTGAACTTTGATATATTGTATTCACGCATTAGTTCACTAATGTTTAGTAAACATAATACATTTTGATTGGCAAATGCTTGGCGGAATTATAAAATAACCATAAGGGGTGTTTCCCAAATATGAAGTGAAAAGGTGATTAGTCGTGGCAACTATTCGTGATATCGCAAGTCTGGCTGGTGTATCTCCATCCACAGTTTCCCGAGTGCTGAACGGAGATCGTTCCCTTTCGGTATTGGAAGAGACAAGAAGAAAGATTCTTTCCGCTGCGGAGCAGCTGCAATATAAAGGAAGTCAGCGGCGTCAGACCAGTCAGGCGGCGCAGTTGAAGGATTATAAAATCGGACTCGTGACCTTCTGTTCCGAACAATTTGAATCGGAGGACCCGTACTACCTGTCCATCAGGCTGCAGATCGAGAAGGAATTCAATCAGTTAGGCCTGCATATTACGCGGACAATCCGCTGGGTTAATCATGACTCATATGAAAGCCTTTCCGGATTGGATGGTCTCATCGTAATCGGGAAGTTTGAGTTTGATCCTTATAATCTGTTCTTTAGCCGGATTCAGAATGTCGTCTTTGTCGATTACTCTCCGGATGAGAATCGTTTTGATTCCGTTGTGGTAGATTTTGATAAGGTTACACGAACGGCTTTGGATCATCTTACCGGACTTGGCTATACTAGGATCGGTCTGATCAGTTCTCGTGATTTCATTAACCGTTTTGGTTCTAACTCCGGGACGGATTCTGTGGACCAGCGGCAAAGCAGCTTTGAAGCTTATATGAAGCAGAAGGGACTGTACCTGCCAGAGCATGTCCACATCGGCAATGATTTCTCCATGTCTACCGGATATCAACTCATGCAGGCAGTGATCGAGAAGCAGGATTTGCCGGAAGCTTTCCTGATTGGTTCCGATCCAATGGCCATTGCCGCCGGAAGAGCGCTGAAGGAAGCTGGTTTGAAGGTGCCTAGAGATATCGCGTTGGTTGGTATCGATGATATTGAAATGGCCTCTTATGCCAACCCGCCATTGACTACGGTGAAAATCTATACCGAGCAAATGGGGCAGAGCGCAGTGAAAATGCTGCTCGAACGCATCGGGGGCAGAGAAGTGCCCTTAAAGATTGTGCTTCCGTCCAAGCTGATGATCAGAAGCAGCTGCGGTGCGGAAATTCGGTCATCAACTAGTTAACATACTTAGGGGGAATACATGATGAAAAAGTGGTCTTTGATTGTTTTATCTCTACTTGTTGTAATCGCCTTATCTGCCTGTTCCGGCAACGCGGGGAGCGATAGCAGCTCTTCGAATTCAGGGGGAAATAGCGGGGCTGCCAAAGGGAAGATCACGTTTGCTTTCTGGGGAGCTCAGAGCGAAGCTGATGCGATCAAGCAGGCCATTGACAACTTCCAGAAGACTTATCCTGATATTAAGGTAGAGAGTCAATGGATTCAAAAGGACTATCTGACCAAGTTGCAGACGATGATTGCCGGAGGAACTACCCCCGATGTCATGCTGATCTCCGGAGGGGATTTGCCGGGTTTTGCGAACGCTTTCCAGGAACTGCAAATTGATAAATCGCTGTTCAGCTCGCCTTCCTTTGTGGATTCCATGAGCGTGGATGGTAAGGTATATGCCGAGCCTTTCATTATCAAACCAAAGGTAATGGCCATTAACGTGGATCTTTTTGAGAAGAATAATATTCCGCTTCCAAGTCAAACCGTGCCGATGACTACTGAGGAATTCAAGGACATTTCCAAAAAGCTTACTTCCGGTGAGGGAGCGAGCAAAATTTTCGGTTCGGAGCCGCTGTGGCTCGGCAACTGGATCTATTCGTTCGGCGGCCAGTTCTACACTGATGATCTGAGTAAGTCAGCACTTGATTCACCGGAAGCGATTGCAGCTGCCGAATATATTGTCTCCACCAAACAAGAGGGCATCGTACCTAATGATAGTGAGAAGCAAGGTCAGAACATGATGAACTGGTATCTGGGCGGCAGAATCGGCATGTTTACCGACTTTGGTCCTTGGTACCTGCCGCAGATGGCAGATGTACAGAACTTTAAATGGGATCTCGTGCCATTCCCTGGCAACGGCGGTTCCAAAGAAGTTAACGGATTGGCGATCAGTAAGAACAGCAAGAACGCAGAAGCGGCCAAGCTTTTCATTGATCATATGACTCAAAACGAAGAGGCACAAAAAATCATCGGAGGCAACAAAAATGCTTACGGAGTGCCGGTTATCGCTAGTGCTACAAGTGCATTCGAAGCTGTAGCTCCTAACAAGAACTTGCAAGCCTTCGTGCTTGCCGCTGAGAAGCAGCATACACAAGAAGCTCAGAAGAGTACCAATGAGATCAACAATGAGATGAAAGCCATCGACGATACTACGCCGATCGGAATCGGCACTAAGGATGTTAAGGAAGTATTCCCGCAGGTAGCTGAGAAGATCAACAATATTTTACAACAAAACTAACGGGAGCATACTTATGAATGGATTAGTAGAAGGGATCTACAATTTCTATGAAGGAATCGGGATGCCGGCAGCATTGCTGCCGCTTCTCCCTTTTCTGACTCTTATCGCGGTTGTGTTTGCCATTATTTTTGCTGTTACAAGACTGCTGGTGAAGAAAAAAATCATGCATACCAAAACGGCGAGCTTCTACATGTTCGTTTCGGTCTGGGTGATCGGCTTCCTGCTGTTTACGGTAGGTCCGATGATTTTCTCCTTCTATATCAGCTTCACCAAATGGGAAGTTGTCAGCGATCCGCAGTGGATAGGGCTGGGCAATTACAAAATGCTGTTCAAAGATACATTGTTCTATAAATCATTATCTGTAACGTTCTATTACACGCTGGTAAGTGTACCGCTGCAGGTCATTCTGTCATTTGCGATAGCGATTCTAATGAACCTGAAGCTGCGTGGCATTTATATTTTCCGTACGATTTATTATCTTCCTACCCTGGTGCAGGGTGTTGCACAAATGGTGCTGTTCATCTGGATCTTTAATCCCAATGTCGGCCTTGTCAATTCACTGCTGCGTTTGGTAGGTGTTGAAGGACCCGGCTGGTTCTCCAGTCCGGACTGGTCGATGCCTGCGGTCATTATTATGAGCCTCTGGACGGTCGGCGGTAACATGATCATCTATCTGGCCGGATTGTCGGATATTCCGCAAAGCTTGTATGAAGCGGCCGAGATTGACGGTGCCACTGCTGCGAGAAAAGTATGGCATGTGACCCTGCCACAGATTTCACCGATCCTGTTCTTCAATGCGGTAACAAGCATGATCGGGGCATTCCAGACCTTTACCCAAGGCTTCATGATCAACGGGGGGCCGGATAACTCCTTGCTGTTCTATGCTTATTATCTGTATCAAAATGCTTTTATGTGGTTCAAAATGGGCTACGGATCAGCGCTGGCCTGGGTACTCTTCGTGATTATTCTGATATTCACCGCAATTGTATTCCGCAGCAGTGCTTTATGGGTGTACTACGAAACAGAGCAAAACGGAGGGAGGAAGCGTCGTGTCCGTCAAAAAAGAGCGTAATTCTACCAAGAAAAAGGTGCATTGGCTGGCCTATCTCCTACTTTTAATCGGGAGCGTAGTGTTTCTATATCCCTTTATCTGGATGGTCTCTGCCTCACTGCGGAGTCTGGAGGAGCTTGCTGGCTCCGGGATGAGCATCTGGCCGGAACACTGGCGCTGGGGCAACTATGCCAAGGCACTGACGGCCTTTCCGTTCCCGCAATATCTGCTTAACACTGTGATTACAACCATCTTGCCGATTATCGGTACGGTTCTTTCCTGTTCGCTTGTCGGCTACGCTTTCGCCCGGTTTAAGGTGAAAGGAAGCGGGTTCCTGTTCGTACTGGTTCTATCGACCATGCTATTACCTGGTGAAGTTACAATGATCCCGCAATTTATTCTATTCAAAAAGCTGGGCATGCTGGATACGCTGTACCCGCTGATCGTTCCTTCCTTCTTCGGCTCGGCGTTCTATATTTTCTTAATGCGCCAATTCTACTCCCGATTGCCTGTTGGTCTCGAAGAAGCAGCGATTATCGACGGTTGTGGTTATTTTAAAATCTGGCGCACGATCTTCCTGCCACTGTCCAAGCCAGCCTTGATGGCTGTCGGTGTTATGGTCTTCATGGGCTCCTGGAACAACTTTATGGGACCGCTGATTTATATCAACAGTGATAAATGGAAGACACTTACGCTGGGATTGGCCGGATTCCAGGGTACTTATGCTACGGATACCAACTTGCTGATGGCTGCGGCTGTCGTCATTACATTGCCATGTATTCTACTGTTCTTCTCAGCACAAAAAGCATTTATGGAAGGTCTGACCTTCTCGGGTTCCAAGGAAAGCTAAGCTAATATAGAAAAAGGACAGGAGTGACCTTAGTATGACGCATGAGAGAGAAATCAAAGCCAAAGCTGGTGCTGTAACTTTTCAATCCTCCGATAAAGATCTGAATGAAGGTTTTGTCTGGGCCAAACGCCAGGCACTTGAATATGCTCACTTCGGTGAAGATGCCGTTGGGCTGTGGTACGAAGCTGCATTGCCTGAACGAGAGGCATTCTGTATTCGTGATGTGATGCATCATAGCACTGGAGCTGCGGTACTGGGGCTTCGATATCATACCAAAAATATGATCATGCGTTTTGCCGAGAATATTGCGGAATCACGGGACTGGTGTACGTACTGGGAAATTACGAAGGATAACGTGCCAGCCCCCGTTGATTACGAGAATGACGATGATTTCTGGTACAATCTTCCGGCAAACTTCGATATTATCCATACCAGCTGGCGTCAGTATGAGTGGACAGGCGATGACTACTACTTGAATGACAGTCAGCTGCAGAAATTTTTTCAACTAACATTACATGAATATACTAAGACTTGGGACAAAGATGGCGACGGAATTTTGGAATATTACCCGGAATACGGTCGTAGAGGTCTGGCTACCTTCAATGAAGCTGGACTTCACCCGCTACTTGGCGGGGACATGATCGGCTCACAGGTTGCCGGGTATCGATCATTCGCTCAGTTGGCCCGTCTCAAAGGTCAAGCTGAAGTAGCTCAGCAGTATACTGACAAGGCAGACGAGCTGGAACAGCGTTACGAGAAGGACTGGTGGAACGAAGGGGAGGACCGTTTCTATGGTGCGATGCTGCAAGATCGGTCATTCGTAAAAGTCTACCATGCCGAGGGCAATTTCCTCCCGCTCTATTATGGCTCCATCGGGAATCGTGAGAAGCTGAACAAGGCGCTGGAGGATGTCAAAATCCATCGTGTAGCTAATGTCGAGGGCAAAACCTACCTGCCGGATATTTTCTACCGGTACGGCGAGAACGAAGAAGCCTTCACGGAACTGAAGGAGTTGGTGGACCCAGCTCTGGATCGCCGGGATTACCCGGAAGTGTCCTATTGTGTGATTGGTTCTGTGGCGGCCGGACTGATGGGAATCGCTGGCGACGGAGCGTCCGTAATCAGCACCCTGCCAAGACTGGCGCAATCACTAGAATGGGCGGAGCTGGGAGATGTACCGATTCTCGACCGCACTATTACAGTAAAACATAATAGCAACGCCGAGAGTGCAGTGACGCTGCAATCCGGGAAGCCTTTTGTCTGGAAGGCGGCGTTCCCTGGTCATGTCGATACGCTCTACTATAACGGTGCGTCTGTAGCTGCGAAGCAGGAAACTACAGTAGGTGGAGAACAAGTCAGCTACATTACCGTTGAGATCGCAGAAGGCGAGACACATGCGGTGTCTGCTATGCCACAAGGTTAAATCTTTAAACTACAGGTTCTGGGCTAGAGTTGATTGGAATCAAGACAAGCCGGTCAGATACGCTCTGTACAGGATTGTTGGGATGGTACAAGGCTTGCTTGGACCAGTGAGGACAAAGTACAGTACTATCTCTGACTAGTGAGAAGATGGTACAAGGATGGCTGGCTAGTGAGGACAAAGTACAAGGTTGGCTCAGGCTAGTGAGGCAGAGTACAAGGCTGTCTTAGACTAGTGAGAAGATAGTACAAGGCTGTCTCAGGCTAGTGAGAACATAATTTAAGGCTGGCTCTCTGAGCCAGCCTTTCTGCATGAGTGGTGTGAAGAGGGGGAAAGGGGGCGGGAGGCTTCGAAATAAGAGCAATTTGGTACCTTAATTTTCATCAGAAACTATGAATTTGGTAATTAAGTGCAATTTTGTACCTTAAATATTCCAAAATATCCAGATCAGTGTGCTTTTTCGAAAAATAAGATACAATAATGCGCTTATTTCCCTTTTTTACCTATATTGAAGAAAAATAAGGTGCAAAAATGCTGTTAGTTGGGGAGGGAGCCCTCTTTTTTACTGTTAAGATGACTGGTGGAGGGGACTATACCGCTTCTCGTGGTTGAAATCTGTCGACAGACAGATATCTAAATTAAGGTACATAATTGCATCTATTTCCTAATCGCACCTAACTTCTTGATGCTGCAAACTTCTGCGCCTGGGATAACCGTATAGAAGTGAGAAAAAAAGCCTCAAATCCCACTTGAATGTGGATTTGAGGCTTTTGCTGGTAGGCGGACACATATGGATGTTGCGGGTCCAAACTGGCCCGGGAGGCCGGGATGCCGCCATTCAGCAGAGGACATGCCAGTCATGAACATGTGGTCATGAACATGCAGTCATGAACATGCCGGTCATGAACATGCCGGTCATGAACATACTGCCGTAAATATGCAGCCATGAACATACTGCTGTAAATATGCAGTCCTAGACACGCAGTAGTAAACATGCGGTCAGCAAAATGTGCAACAGAGGCGCTGCCGAATTTTTTTATGGAAGCACGTTGCCAGCAGCGCGGTAGATCTCGTACCATTCTTCTTTGGACAAGGTGATGTCCGTAGCTTTGGCGATATCGCGCAGGCGCTGAGTGTTGGTGGTGCCGACAATCGGCTGCATTTTAGCCGGATGTCTCAGCAGCCAAGCGATAGCAATAGCTGTATCGGCGACACCTTTTTCATCAGCCAGACGATTAACGACCTGATTTAGCTCAGGGTACTTGTCGCTGCCCAGGAATATGCCTTCAAAGAAGCCGTACTGGAATGGCGACCATGGCTGAATGGTCATGTCATGCAAACGGCTGTATTCCAGGATGCTACCATCATGGTCGATCGAAGCCGGGTTGGCCATGTTGACATTGAAGCCAGTGTCGATCATGCCTGTGTTGGTAATACTCAATTGCAATTGGTTGAACAGCAGCTTTTGCTTAACATTTTTCTTGAGCAATTCGATTTGCAGTGGCTTCTGATTGCTGACACCGAAGTGCTTAACCATGCCTTTTTGCTCCAGAATGTCGAAAGCTTCAGCCACTTCTTCTGGTTCGAAGAGGGTGTCCGGACGATGCAGCAGCAGAACATCCAGATAATCGGTTTTCAGGCGCTTCAGGCTGCCTTCTACAGAACTCAGGATATGTTCCTTGGAAAAGTCGAACAGACCTGGGCGGATGCCGCATTTGCTCTGGATCAGGACTTGGTCACGCAAGCCAGGGCTCTTCACAAGCACATCGCCGAATACTTCCTCAGCTTTGCCGCCAGCATAAATATCGGCATGATCAAAGAAATCGATACCCACTTCCAGCGAGGCGTGGATATGTTCCTCCGCTTCCTTCGGGGACAAATCCGCAATCCGCATACAGCCCAGGGAAATTTGGGAGACTTCCAGTGTGCCGTTTCCTACATTTATTTTCTCTGCCATTTCAAAAGTCACTCCTTCATTTGATAGCTTCATGATAAATTGTAAACCTTAGAGGTTACTAGAAGGCAATAGTTTTATGTTATATTATTATCATTGGATCTGTAAAACAACCCTTCGAACCTGTAGCGACCTAATTTAGTGTTAACCACTGATATTGTGTTTGAGGCCTATATAGTAGAAGAGATTTTTTTGATGATTAAGTTGTGCCGGAGCAAGCGGCAGAAATGGAGTTAGCCCATGGGATACAGTATCAAGACCATCTCGCAAAAAAGCGGATTAAGCCCATATACGTTGCGTTATTATGAGAAAGAAGGCGTGTTACCTCTGGTCGCCAGAGACGAGAACGGCAATCGCTGTTTTCACGACGAAGATATTGACTTGATCTCTCTGATTTGTTGCTTGAAGGATACAGGAATGCCGATTGCGGAGATCAAACAGTTTGTTGCCTTGTCCAAAGAGGGCGGCGGGACTCTGCCGGAACGGCGGAAGCTGCTGATGGAGCACAAACAGGAGATTGACCGCAAAATTGAGTTTTTCCAAGAGTTTTCTAAAAAGATCGATCACAAGATCGCTTACTTCTCTTCTTTGGAAAATGAAACATCCTCCCAGCCTGAGCAGCAGGCAGAGGAAGAAGTGAACTGAACAAGCGAACTGAACAAGAAATCTCAATCCGTAAACAGCCACATTAGGAAATCCTTGGCCGATTAGAAAACGCTGCCTTTAGGTCTTATGGCATAATTTCTGATAGGCACTTTTCTAAGTAATATGGTCATAATCACCCTGTAGATGTAATGACAATTTCATGCAGTTCAAGATTGGCGATGAAACGAATCTTGCTATGTTGGGCATTTATCGGGACTTTCGCCGCGGTTTCTGTCCGAAGCCATAGAGTGGATTGTACGAGGCTGGGTTGCCTTGCTATCCCTAGTCATCTTGCAATTCAATCGAGTTGTCATCATCTGATCGCTTTACCGTCCCCTAAATTAATTCATTGGCTCCCTTGAAATATTCAAGGGAGCTTTCGTTTTTTTGGATTCAATACATTTAGGCCTCAACTATCAGGCTTATTTACCGAAATAAAGGTATACTGGAATTAAAATTTGGCAATTACGTTTGTCGTCCCCATTCTTTAGAGGAGGCTCCACCAGTGCATGACTTTATTTTTAAGCAATTGTATATGCAGTCTTCCAGCGGCATCGCGGTAGTCTCTGTGAAAGAGGGGACTCTTTTGCATTCCAATCCTGCGCTTTGCGAAATGCTGGGATACATAGAAGAAGAACTTTTAAATAGACATTATTCCAATTTGGTATATAAAGACGATTGTGATATCACAGAACTGGATCATCTGGTGAATCGTCTTCTTCAAGGGTCCGGATCTGCGGTTGATCTGGAGGTGCGTCTGTTACGCAGTGATGACTCGATCATCTGGGCCTCGCTCCATGTGTTCCTGATTCACGGAGAATCCGGAGAGGGTCCGCTGTATCTGGTCGCCGAGATGACGGATATTACAGAGCGTAAGCATGCGGAGAAACGCAATCTGGAGAATCAGCAATTGTACAATCTTATAACCCTTAATACACCGGACATGATCTCTTATGGTGAGCCGGACGGTACGCTATATTATGTGTCACCTTCGGTGAAGCATTTGCTCGGCTATTCGCCGCAGGAAATGCTGGGGAACAAGAGAATCGATTATTATCACCCCCAGGATGTCCGTGAGATGATGGAAGAAGACAGGGTGTATGGAGATAATGAGGTGTTTGTTCGCAGAGCCAGGCATAAGGATGGCCGATATCTGTGGATCGAAAGTACCTTTCAGGTCATGCGCAATGAAGAGGGTGAGGTTGAGAAGGTACTCGCCATCGCCCGTGATATCACAGAGCGCAAGAAATATGAGGATATGCTGGCCACGGCCCAGTGCCTGGCGGGCATGGGTTCCTGGGAATGGGATGTTGTGAACAGCACCCTGACCGTCTCGAAGGAGCTGCGTTATATTTTTGGCTTCAGGGAGGACTACGGCAATCATTCGCTTTGTGACCATAAACAGATTATTTCCTGTATCAAGCCAGAGGACCTCACGAAGGTACTGGGCTTGCTTAGAAAGACAGTGAAGGACGGAACTGGCGGCGAGTCGATTTTCCAGATCATGACGAATGAAGGGGAAGTCAAATTTATTGAATCTCACTGGCAGGTCACACAAGATGAAGATGGCAAGGCGCTCCAGATCAGTGGAGTGGTGCAGGATGTGACGGAGCATCGCCGCATGGAAGCGCAACTGCGAGAGAGTGAACGGAATTACCGTCTGATTTCGGAGAATTCTCTGGACTTTATTACCCGCTATGCTGCGGATGAACACGTAACCTACTTGTATGCATCCCCGATCTGTCAGGCTATGCTGGGCTACACCCCTGAGGAAATGGTCGGGACTCCCGGCATAGCCTACATTCATCCTGAGGACGCGGATCGGGTACAAGCTTATCTACATAGATGCATGAACGGCGAGAAGCTGGAGCCAGTAGTGTTCCGCTTTCGCCGTAAAGACGGGTCTTATATCTGGACAGAAACGACCTTCCGTTATATCTACTCTGATGACGGAGAGGTATCCGAGCTTGTCGGCGTGACCCGCGATATTGCCGAACGGAAGCAGTATGAAATGAAGCTTCTGGAAAGTGAAAACCGCTATAAATCCCTGTTCGAATACAATCCGTCGGCAATCAGCGCCATGGATCTGCAGGGCAGAACCCTCTCTGTCAACTCAAGCCTGCTGCATCTTACGGGGTACTCTCATGACAATCTGTTGTTGTCCGAGTTCACCGAAGTGGTCGATGAGGATGAATTGGACAATGTTCTTCTGCGCTTCGAGCTGGCTTCGGGCGGAGAGGCGCAGACCTTCGAGAGCCGTCTCATTCACCGGGATGGGCATGTGGTCGAAGTGAGTGTTATCTACGTGCCGATTATGGTCAGTGGTACAGTGGCGGGTGTATTCGCTATCACCAGCGATATTACGGAACGTAAGCGTCACCTGGAGCAGATCGAGAAGCTGAGCTACGAACATGCGCTGATTCTAAACTCCGTCTCTGAAGGGATCTTCGGCGTGAATCTGGCTGGCGAGACGATGTTCATTAATCCGGCCGCTGCGGGAATGCTCGGATATGAGCCGGGAGAATGGTCGGCCAGTAATCATTTATTGACCATTCAGCAGACCTGGCTGGACGGCGAGCCGTATTCCGGCAGCCAGAAGACGCTGATTCAGGCCTTGTCGGAGAACGTTACATACGAAGAGCGGGAAGGTGTGTTCTGGCGGCAGGACGGTTCCAGCTTCCTGGTGAAATACCGCCTGACTCCACTCTTTGACAACGGAGAGCGCAAGGGAGCGGTTGTCGTCTTCCGTGATATCACGGAAGAGAAAGAGATCGTACGTGCGAAGGAATCCGCTGAAGAGGCGGACCGGGCTAAATCGGAGTTTCTGGCCATTATGAGCCATGAGCTACGGACCCCGATGAATGGCATTATCGGCATGGCCGACTTGCTCACAGGAACAGAACTTAATGAGGAGCAAAGCTATTACACGCATATTATTAATAAAAGCGGTGAGGCCCTGCTGCATATTCTGAATGAGGTTCTCGATTTCAGCAAAATTGAAGCCGGGATGATGACCTTAGAACCGCGACCGCTGGAGCTTGCCCAGGTGATCCAAAATGTAAATGAAGTGTTCTATCCCAAAGTGAAAGAGAAGGGGCTGCTTCTGACAAGTGCACTTGATCCAGCGCTGCCGCCGGTGGTTGTCACCGATGAAGCGCGTTTGCGGCAGATTCTCGTCAACTTGGTGGGGAATGCAGTGAAATTTACGGAGGAAGGGGATATCCGCATCTCCGTGAAGCTTCACGAGCGGCTAGAGTCCGGACAAGTTGTCCTCAAGTTCTCCGTAGAGGATACAGGGATCGGCATTCCGCCGGGGAGTCAGGGACTTCTCTTCCAATCCTTCTCCCAACTACATCCTTCTATCAATCGGAAGTATGGTGGAACGGGTCTGGGACTTGCGATCAGCAAGAAACTGGCTGAGTTGCTGGGTGGTGGAATCGGTGCAGTGAGTCGGGAAGGCGAAGGCTCCGAGTTCTACTTCACGGTACAAGTCACCTTGCCGGGAGAAGAATGGCAGCCGGAGTCTCATAGTAACAGCCTGACTGAACAATCCCGGCATGCTAAGCCCGCTATCTTGGGAGGCGAACTGGCTGGGAACAACTACGGAGGCAAATACGGGCCGATGTCGATTCTGGTCGCTGAGGATCATCCGGTGAACCGCCAGCTGCTGCTGGCTTACCTGAAGAAGCGGGGGTACGCAGCGGATGTGGCCCAGAACGGCGCGGAAGCAGTGGAAGCGGTGCTTTCTCGCTCCTATGATCTGGTGTTCATGGATATTCAGATGCCCGTGATGGATGGAATAGAGGCCACAGGGATTATCCGCGAGCAACTGGGGCTTAGCCCGGTGATTGTTGCCGCAACCGCTTTTGCTCGAAAAGAAGACAAGGAAATGTGCATGAGAGCAGGCATGCAGGATTTCATCTCGAAGCCACTTCACGTTAAGGAATTAGACCGTGTGCTGCGTGACTGGTCGGCCCGGATTCGCAGTGGCGCTTAAAGAGTAGTAGAGTTGAGGGGTGCAGAATGTTTGCGTGTTGACAAATCTCAATCCACTAACTATATTTAATTTGTTCGTAATCATTACGTATTTTAAATTTTAAATAGGCCAGTGAGAGGGATCAACATTGCAAAAGATGAAGCGCGGCGATTTTATAATCATTCTGCTGGTGCTGCTTGCAGCTGGCTCCATCTATGGAGTCAAATGGTTCAATAGCTTGAATGATCATTACAAGCAAGGGGATCTGATGGCCCTGATTACAGTGGACGGCAAGGAATACAAGACCGTACCGCTGACCAAAGAAGAACAGATTATCGATATCAAAACCCAATTTGGACACAACACGCTCAAGGTGTTCGATTATGGAATTCAGATGATTTATTCAGACGCACCGCTGCGGATTGCGCTGGAAATGGGCTTCATCTCCAGGCCCAAGCAGCAGATTATCTGCATACCGGCCCGGATTATGGTTGAGGTCTTTAACCCGAACAAGTCCGTAGGCGATGAAGATGAGCTGGATGCTATTATCTAATGCTCTTGCCAGCGGCTTGTAGTTTTGCCCACTCTGCTACAGAGTCGGGACTGGTATAGATATAGGGTGTCGAGGGCCGCGGGATAGGTGTGATGGACACCGCGGTGATTTGCACAATATCCTTGCCTTTGTACTTCCCAACATGAAGCTTGCCCCGGACCTCTACCCAGGTGTCTGCGGGCAGGCTTTTTTGCGTACCGGGGTTCACCATAATCCCAAACGGTGTGGCATCGGCGGTGCAGCACTGCACCAGAAAGCGGCTCAAGGCAAACGGGCCTTTCGTAATCGTGGTGTTCTCGCGGTAGACAAAACCGGATACGACAATATCTTTGCCTTCAAAATTCTGCTTGTATCGGTCTATTGCACCGAAAGTTTCAGAGAAAATAGCCGGATATACCGGAATTACAGGCTGACTGTACAACAGCTTCGCTAACTGGGCGAACTCTGCTTCAAAAGGGTCGTTGCTGTCAAATTGAACCTCGCGATCCGGTTCCTTTATGTTATACGTAAGCTCAATCCCCTTCACAGATGCAGCCAGACTTCCCAGTGGCCTATCGGACAGCAGGAAGCCAAACAGCAACGGGAGAAGAAACAATCCGTACAGAAATATGCTTCTGATGCCCCACCGAGGAAGACGATGGTCGCAGTCGCACAAGGCAGCCCCTCTGCCGAACAGCGCTTGTACCGCCAGGCTGAGCGCCATCAAGACCAAGGGGATGGGGCAGAGTTTGATCCAGCGTGCCAGCTTGGGCGCCACATAATAATGCAGGGCATCCTGCTGTACCAAATGACCAATATAAAGGGCAAAGGCCAGTAGAAGCACTGCCCTGAGCAGATAATGGAGCCGAATGTTCCGGGCTTCATTCAAAGTCCTTCCCTCCTAACTACAACCATCCTGACATCCATACTGCGCCGATAAACACTGTTGAGAAGATGAGGAAGAACAGGAATAAGGCAAAGCGAGTTTTGAATAGCGATAGCAGCATCATAGCGTTTTTAAAATCAAGCATAGGACCCAGCACCATAAAAGCCAGCAAGGAACCTGCCGGAAAAGAATGCAGAAAGGTCGAGGCTACAAAGGCATCCGAGGTGGAGCAAAGGGAGAGCAGGAAGGCTAGTCCCATCATGAAGAAATAAGATCCCAGTGGTCGTCCGCCGATGGCGGCCAGACTGTCCTGTACCATGAAGGTCTGGATACCAGCTGTCAACAAACAGCCGATAATCAAATATTTTCCCATTTCAAAAAATTCGTCGGAGGTGTGTACGAATACGGCAGCCATTTTGCCGCCACGCGCACTTTCATGATGATCCACCCCATTCTCCTGCCGGACGGACAGACGGAGGGGGGACTTTGCATTGGTGAAATAAACGATCAGGCCGATGATAAAAGACACTGCGAAGGCCAGGCCCATGCGGGCATAAGCCAGCTCCGGATGGGTACGGAAGGCGGTAATTGTAGCCCCGTATACGACCGGATTCAGAATCGGACCGGAGAGAATGAAGACGATTGCTACATACACAGGCATGCCTTTATGCATCAGACGGCGCACCAGCGGAATCATACCGCATTCGCAGACCGGGAACAGCACGCCCAGCAGACAAGCGAAGAGAATGGCGGGTACAGGACTACGCGGGATCCAGCGCGAGATCATTTCGTCCGGCACGAACACCCGAAGCAGGGATGACAGCACAGCCCCGGCAAGCACAAATGGCAGTGCCTCCAGCAGAATGCCGATGAAGCTTGCTTTGAAATAATGGAGATATGCATTATCCAGCAGCTCCAGATGACCCGGCAGCCATACGATGCCAAGAATAAGCAGGAAGGCTGCGGGCAGGAGCAGCGGGAATATTTTTACCGGTGAAAAAGAGCTCAAGACCGGAACAAGGCGGACCAGCGTTCGGTCAGCAGACTTTCATTCAGATTCAGTCCGATGCAGACTACATAAGGCAGACCGGGATAACTGGAGGCTTCCCAAGTCGTCCGCATGCCAGCATATTGAACAAGCTGGACGGGCTCATCGTCCGACAGGATCACATGGCCTTTGGCGCGCAGCAGGCTGTCGCCGCATTCTCGAAAGAAGGCTTCGAACTGTTTTCTGGCCAGCTGGACTGGCGTACCTTGGGGATAAGTCAGTGTCAAAGCAGCGACCTGGGAATAGGAAGACTCCTGCGCAGTGTCATGTTCCTTCAATGCCGTTCCACCGGTGTCCGGAAGGACCCTGGTCATTGAAGCGCTTTTGAAGGTTTGGGGCGCGCGCTGCGGTGCCGGAGTGCGAGGCTCTCTAGGCGTGATACCGGCCAGCAGGGGCGCCAGATTGATTTTACTATAGTGAGTGTATACGATATCTGCCTCTGTGTTCTGTTTGCGTACCGCCTTCTCTATCTTCCATAACGTCTCCTGCTCTACGAGATCGCTTTTGTTCACGATAATAAGATCCGCTGCAACGATCTGTTGGCGAAGTGTGCGTACAAGCTGTCGGTCAGCGGACAGCCGGCTGTTGTATTCCAGCGTATTCTCTGCATCCAGCACCGTAGCGGTATAATGCAACGTAAGGCGGTCTCGCAGAGGTGTTTCCAGCAGCGTATGGGCGATTTCTTCCGGATTCGCTACACCGGTCAGTTCTATGAATATGGCATCCGGACGTCTTGCCAGCAGCAGTTGAAGAGATTCTCCAAGCTCCTCCTTGCGGCTGCAGCATATACATCCGTCCAGCAGCTTTTCTACAGTCATTCCGGTATGCTCCTGCAAAATATAACCATCCACATCCCGTTGCCCCAGTTCATTCATTACAATCCCTGGATTCAGACCCCTCTGTTTGCTCTCTTGCAGCAAGGACAATAATAGTGTGGTTTTGCCGCTTCCGAGAAAACCACTGAGTATGATTACCGGTATCTTCATTTTTCTCACTCCTGCCTCATTCTTTGTAACAAGAATCATAGATTCATATTTCCATCTCTATGTCATAGATGTACTGGAAAGACCACAAATCACAGACTTTAGAAATTTTGCGTTGTAGTTGTTGACATCTGGTGAATAAAGCGTGTATGATTTGTTAATCGTAATAATTACGATTTAAGAAAGGGATGAATGAGATGAGAGTCACCGTAACTTTGGCATGTACAGAAACTGGCGATCGCAATTACACCACAACCAAGAATAAGAAGAATCACCCGGAACGGCTGGAAATGAAAAAGTACAGTCCTCGTTTGAAAAGAGTAACGCTGCACCGTGAGACTCGATAAGACGGTTCATAGCACAACCTTAATTTTTGATCCCTGAAAGGAGCAACACCCATGACAAAAATTCCTGTGACTGTACTCAGCGGCTACCTGGGTTCAGGCAAAACGACACTGCTGAATCATATTCTCAACAACCGCGAAGGCTTGAAGGTCGCTGTTATCGTCAATGATATGAGCGAAGTCAATGTCGATGCTAATCTGGTGAAGTCGGGCGGGGCGCTGTCCCGCACGGAGGAGAAGCTGGTGGAAATGTCCAACGGCTGCATCTGCTGCACCCTGCGTGATGATCTGCTACGTGAAGTGGAGAAGCTGGCATTGGAAGGACGCTTTGATTATATTCTGATTGAATCCTCTGGGATCAGCGAGCCGGTGCCTGTTGCCCAGACCTTTACTTATGAAGATCCTGATCTCGATATTGACCTTACTACACTGGCCCGTCTGGATACCATGGTTACCGTGGTGGACGCCAACCGCTTCTGGCATGATTTTGCTTCCGGCGACAGTTTGCTGGACCGGGGAGAAACTGCTGGTGAAGGTGATGTCCGCGATATCGTGGATCTACTGATTGACCAGATTGAGACCTGTGATGTGCTGCTGCTGAACAAATGCGATCTGGTGGAGGAAAAAGAACTGAACAAGCTGGAAGCAGTACTTCGCAAGCTTCAGGCTACAGCCAAAATCATCCGTACCGTCAACGGTGCTGTTGATCCCAAGGAAATTCTCAACACGGGCCTGTTTGATTTTGAGAAAACAAGTCTGTCCTCCGGCTGGATTGCCGAGCTGAACAAGGAGGAGCATACGCCGGAGACCGAGGAATATGGCATTAACTCCTTCGTGTACCGGCGTAGAACGCCGTTCCATCCGCAGCGGCTCAGCTTCTTCTTCAGCAATTGGCCCGAAGAAATCGTGCGGGCCAAGGGCTTCGTGTGGCTGGCGGCCAAAGGCGATATTGCCGGCAGTCTGAGCCAGGCCGGCCCGTCGATTCAGTTCGGGCCGGCAGGATACTGGCTGGCATCGATGGCGAAGGAACAGCAAGTGGAGGTATTGGAGAGTGAGCCTGAGATTAAGGCCAAGTGGGATGAAGAATGGGGCGACCGGCTCAACGAGATTGTGTTCATCGGCGTTGGCGCAGATCGCTCGGAGATCGAAGCCCGGCTGGATCGCTGCCTGCTGACTGCTGAAGAAATGAAGCAGGACTGGACAACCTTCAATAACCCGCTGCCATGGCCAGCGGAGCAATTGCTTGCTGCGTCTGCGGAATAGCAGGAGCAAGGTCTTAATGAAACCGGAATCCGAATGGGAATTCCGGTTTTTTTCTGCTCAACGCAGGATCTATATTAAGTGAAATTAAGATTCAAATAGAAGAGCAGGCGTTATTCTTGTGGAGTCAGAGCTTAAGCTTAAAGTCGTAAATATTCTAAACCTAGCAACCCCAGTACCCCCAGTAACCCGAGTAACCCAGTAACCCCAACAACCCCAACAGCCCAGCGCCCGAGCAAGCCCAGCAAGCCCAGCAAGCCCAGCAAGCCCAGCAAGCCCAGTAACCTCAGCAAGCCCAGTAAGGCCAGTAAGCCCAGTAAGCCCAGCAAGCCCAGCAAGCCCAGCAAGCCCAGCAAGCCCAGTAACTCCAGTAACCTCAGTAACCTAGTAAGCCCAGTGCCCCAGTAGCCTCAGTAGTCCCAGTAACCCCAGTAAGCCTCAGCAAGCCGAGCAAGCCCAGTAACCTCAGTAACCTAGTAAGCCCAGTACCCCAGTAGCCTCAGTACCCTCAGTACCCTCAGTACCCCCAGTAACCTCAGCAATCCAGCAATCCATGAACCAACCAAATCCAGTACCCGTCTTCATCAGAATTAGAAATAACTCGACTCCCCAAACTAAGAGCATTTTTGCACCTTAATTTCCTAAAATATAGGTAAATGAAGGAAATAAGGGCATTTTTGCACCTTATTTTTGGAAAAATCACCCTGAAAGGCTGATTTTGAGAGATTTAAGGTACAAAAATGCCTCTAATTGGCTTTTCTACCTTTGGTTGCGGAAAATTAGGGTGCAAAAATGCCCTTAATTACATTTCGAAAAGCCATTGTCCCCTAAAATATCAACTTAATTGCGTTAATCCTCGCTTTCTACAACGTGTCTTTTTAAAACGTTCTATATAGCCAGAACCTCCCGAAAAGGGGAAAGATTAATCGTTGTTTTTACGATTAATTTTATTATAATGGTTTACAAATCGTAATTATTACGATAATATCATAAAAGTTAAACGTAATAATTACGATTATAAAAAATATTACGATTATTAAGATTCGATTTTTTTGATCGTAGAAGCGATTCAGAGGGGAAGTTGTCTTACCATGATTTTGTCATCTATGCAGAATGTTGTGTTCGGCTATGGGAATGAACCTGTGATAGATCATATTTCGCTGGATATCCATAGTGGAGAGTTCATTGGGATTACCGGGCCGAATGGTGCGGCCAAGACGACGCTGCTTAAACTAATGCTTGGTTTGCTTCGTCCGTGGAGCGGTACGGTTACGCTGAATAAAGAATGGGCTGGGAACGGGAGCTTGACTATCGGCTATGTTCCCCAGCAAGTAGCATCCTTCAATGCGGGGTTTCCGAGCAAGGTGATCGAACTGGTCCGCTCCGGCTGCTATCCAAGGCTGGGTCTGTTCCGGCGATTCACCGCTGAGCAGGAAGACATTGTGAAGCGCAGTCTGGAACAGGTAGACATGTGGGAGTATCGGAACCGCAGGATCGGCGAGCTGTCTGGTGGGCAAAAGCAGCGAATCTGTATTGCCCGCGCGCTGGCTCAGGAACCACAAGTTCTGGTGCTAGATGAACCAGCTACCGGTATGGACCTGGAGAGTCGCACGGGTCTGTATCAGCTCATGCGCCATTATGTCAGCAAGCATGGACGGACCGTAATCATGGTTACGCACGGCCTGGAAGAGACAAGCCCTTATCTGGACACTGTCATCAGCTTGGAACGAAAGGAGAATGAGGGCTGGAAATGCTTGGTTACGAATTCATGCAGCGCGCATTTTGGGCCGGAGGCCTGATAGGCATCATTGGCCCGCTGCTCGGTGTTTACCTGATGCTTCGTCGTCAAGTGCTGATGGCGGACACATTGTCACATGTCTCCCTCGCGGGAGTTGCTCTCGGCTCGGTGCTGCATCTCAATCCGGCGCTCAGCGGATTTGCCGTGGCTGTCATTGGCGGCCTTGTCATCGAGCAGCTCCGTCGTTCATACCGTACATACAGCGAGCTTCCGGTGGCCATTATTATGACCTCGGGTCTGGCGCTGGCAGTTGTACTGATGAGCCTGAAACAGAATCTGAGCAAGAGCTTTAGCTCTTACCTCTTCGGGTCCATCGTGGCCGTTAGCGACACTCAGCTGCGGATTATTGCGGTGGTGGCGGCTGTGGGTCTTGTATTCTTCATCGTGCTGCGCAGGCCGCTCTATAACCTGACCTTTGATGAAGAGACTGCGGCCATTGGCGGCGTGCATGTCGGATTGTTGTCCTTTTCCTTCGCTGTGCTGACTGGAATGACTGTTGCTGCAGCGATGCCGGTGGTTGGCGTTCTGCTGGTCTCCGCGTTGATTGTGCTTCCGGCTTCCATTGCTCTGCGAATTGCCTCCGGGTTCACCGCTGCGGTTCTAATCGCGATTGGCACAGGACTGGTCGGTGTTTTCAGCGGCCTGACGACTTCCTATTACATCAATACTCCGCCCGGCGGTACGATAGCTTTGATTTTACTGGTCTTTCTTCTAATTGCCATTGCTATACAGAAGCTGATCCGACGCCGGAATCGCAAGAAGCATTCATAGTTCATAACAATCTCTGTTCAAGAAAAGGAGTCTACCTTCATTATGAAATTAAATATCCGTCACTTAGCTGTTCTGTCCCTGTCCTCCATACTGATTGCCGCTGGTTGTGGTAACAACAATACATCAACTAACGCAGGAGCCTCTGCTAATACATCTGCCGCAGCTACTGCTGAAGCCCCTACAGCGACAGCGGCCCATAAGCTGGACATTAAGGTTAGCTTCTATCCGATGTATGAGTTTACGAAAAATATTACTGGCGACCTCGCAGATGTGGAAGCCCTCATCCCGCCAGGGATCGAGCCGCATGATTGGGAGCCAACGGCACAGGATATGGCCCGAATCACCAAGGCTGATGTGCTTGTCTATAACGGAGCCGGCATGGAGAGCTGGGTCGATCAAGTGCTGGACAGTGCCTCAGGCAGCAAGCTGGTCTCCGTCGAGGCCAGCAAGGGCCTTGATATTATGGAGGGAACTGAAGAGGAAGAACATGAGCATGGGGAGGATGAGCATGGTCATGACCATGGAGAAGGGGAGGAACATGACCATGGTCATGGAGAAGGCGAAGATCATCATCATGATCATGGCGGGCTAGATCCTCACGTCTGGCTTGCCCCGGCCTTAGCGGTCAAAGAGGTGCGGAACATTGAATCCGCGCTGGCGGCTGCTGCCCCAGAGCACGCGGAAGCATTTAAAGCCAATGCCGATGCCTACATTTCCAAGCTGGAAGCCTTGGATCAGGAGTTCAGGGAAGCTACCAAAGAAGTCAAGCGCAAGGACTTCATCACTCAGCATGCGGCCTTCGGTTATCTTGCCAAGGAATACGGTCTAACCCAGGTGCCGATTGCTGGACTGTCCCCGGAAGAGGAGCCTTCTGCAGCAAAAATGGCCGAAATCGTGAAATTTGCCAAAACGCATAACGTGAAGACGATCTTTTTTGAAACCTTAGTTTCCTCCAGTGTAGCAGATACCATTGCTAAAGAAATTGGAGCCAAGACTGCGGTGCTGAATCCGATTGAAGGCCTGACTGAAGAGGACCGCAGCAATAATCTTGATTATCTGGGCATCATGCGCCAGAACCTCGAAGCACTAAAAACAGCGCTGAACGAATAAGGAAGGCATACAATCATTGAAAGGGTGAGCATTACATGGCAAAAAAATCGAAAGTGGTTAAAGAGTTGAAGAGACAGGAAATGGTGGCTAAATACGCGGAGAAACGAAGAGAGCTGAAGGCCAAAGGTGACTATCTGGCCCTGCAAAAGCTGCCGCGCGATTCCTCTGCCACCCGCCTCAAGAACAGATGTGAGGTGTCCGGCAGACCGCGGGGTTATTTGAGCAAATTCAAAATTTCCCGGATTGTCTTCCGTGAACTGGCTTTGAAGGGGCAAATCCCCGGCATCACCAAATCAAGCTGGTAATTTCAGTTGATGCCACGGCAGTTAGGCTTATTTTATCAAAAATGGCGGCTCCCAAAAGGGAGTACGCCTTTTTTGTTATGGCTTGGAGAAAGCGTGAATTATATAATAGAAGAAACGTGTTTACCTGTCATATTTAGGAGGCGTTCCAGCTTGAGCTATACCGATACGTTCATCCGCGTTGCCGAAGGCTGTCCAGTGGAAATTTGCATTCTGCCCGTATCCTCCCGTCCGCTGCCAGCTATGCGCAAGAAACGTTCCCCGCAAGAACCTAAGGATACACTATTGCACGAACCTACGCACGAACCTAAGCGCGAACCTGCGCATGAGCATATCCAAGCACGAACATAGCGAACCTGATATCCTTCTAAGAAAATAAAAGCAGGGCAGCGATCGGCCACCTACATAGCGGTCAGATCCTGCCCTGTTATTTGTCATTCAACTATACGTACTTACCTTGCCCTGGCACGGCCAGTTCTTTGAAGAAACGGCACAGGTGAGCGATTTGGGAGGAGAGCTCCTTGCCATACATGGGCGCTCCATGTCCACTCAGCACGATCTGTGGGTCCAGTAGACCCAGCTGACGGACCGATTTCTCGGCCTCTTCCCAGTCTGTGGTGAAATAAGCAGGGGGACCGTGGACCTCCTGGTCCTGCTTGATCACGTGAAAGGCAGATTCCTGCTTGACGGTTAGAAAAGCATCCCCGGCAATCAGGACCTTGTCCTTATCCCGGAACAGGGAGATATGTCCCGGACTATGGCCGGGACTGTGTACCCATCTCCATTCGTTAGCACCGGGAATGCTGCCATCCACCGGCAGTGGAACCACCCGGGTTCCAAGGTCAATGCCGCGGTAAGGATACAGCGGTGCCGCCATGGACATCAGGCCACCCCCGACGGCGGGATCAGCAGGGGGGTAGTCCTCTTTTCCCGTCAGATATGGAAGCTCTAGGTGATGTGCATAAACCGGGACATCCCATCTTTCGAGCAGCTCCTTGAGGCCCCCGACATGATCGAAATGCCCATGCGTCAAAATAATGGCACGAGGAGGCCTGCCGAAGCGTTCCATGGCGGTATTGTGGACACTCCCGGCATACATGCCGAGGCCTGTGTCCACCAGCATCCAGTCCGCTGACTTCAGTTCTATAAAAGCAATATTCACAAATAATGTACGGAGTCCAACAACCCCGGGAGCTACTTCCCAAAGCTCCGTGTGCCCGGAAGCTAGCATACCGCTAAAATTCATAGTGCGCCTCCTGATTCTTTTTTCGAGTTAGAGCAAGTAGCCTTTGTCTTAGCATTGCCCTAATGTATCCAAAATAAAGAGGGAGCGGCAAAAAAACCTTTCATTGTTCATGCAGGGCATGACAAGAAAGGTCCTGTGTTGATCGTTGTCCTCGCCTATGTAATCTGGCTGCTTATTCCGGTTCACAATCGGCGAATAAAATATTTCGGGGAATTCGGAAGAATGCTTCCGCCTTCTCCTGCAGGGCCGGGCTGGGCAGATGACTGAAATGCAGCCATTTGCGGAACGTTCCGGGATGGACACCGATCCAGATGCTGACATCTGTGACGGAAAGATCATAGACCATGCACAGCCCGGTCAGAATCGTGTTGCTGGAGGGGGAGTGAGACGACGTTCGTTTCATGTACCGGGAAGGTGTTGGCTGGCAGAGAATCGGACTTTGCCGCAGCAGAGCTTCATTGAACAAGACATGAGGTGGATATCCAAGAAGACGACAGACCTTCTCTAAGTTTTTCCGGGAAGGAATACGGCCTTCGTACACCCAGGCGCTGACGCTGCGCGAGGAAACAGGGAGTTCTTCGGCAAGACGTGACAACTTTATGTCTTTAGCCATCAGGATGGCGAGCAGGACCCGGTTGCGAATCTGGCTGCGCTGTGGACGACGGAATCTTTTCACTCGAACGCCTTGTCCAAGATATTTGCGGTTGATCAGAGACCACGCCTGGATATTATGAGAGTCTGGTTGATTATTAGGCATACTTCCTCCGATGTTTAAGATAGCTCCGAAACGCTTTAATTACCTTGAAATACCACGATGTCGGAGGCTATAAGAGTAGTAAAATGCAATTGATTGAATGATATAAGTCTAGCTGTTTAATAGGCCATGCATTGCTATTGCTCCACTTAATACTGCTTATGGGGTGAACCACAGTGACTCAGTTTCTGGGGAGCTTTTTTGGCCTTCTATGACTTTAACATTTCAAATATGGTTTCGTCTAGATGAAATGAGGTCATGGAACTTTTTGACTTGAACACTCTTTTTCGTGACCTCATTGCTTTCGGAACTACGGGTCTTATGATATATTTTTAATATTCAACGAACAATTAATAGAGACAGGGAGCGAATAGAATGATAAAGCATATTGTGTTTTTTAAATTGAAAGACCGGTCGGCAGAAAGTGTGGAGGCAACGGCGGTCGTACTGCGGAACATGGAAGGAAAGATCCCACAGCTGCTTTCAATTGAGGTCGGCACCGATATCATTCATTCAGAACGTTCCTTTGATTTGGCTCTTGTAACCACTGTGGCTTCTCTGGAGGATTTGCAGGCTTATCAAGTTCATCCGGCGCACAAAGAGGTTATTGCCCATATCAATGAAGTTAAAGAACTGTCCATAGCTGTAGATTACGAGCTGTAAGATTACCGGGTCTGTGAGTGTAACGTATACTACAATATACCGGAAAGCGGTGAAGGCATGCGTGAGCTGGAATATCCGATGGAAGCGTTAACTTATCTGGTTGTATTTCTTGCGGCCTGCTTTATTATGTTCTTCTGGCTGAAGCGCCGCGGCCGGCGAAGCAAGTAGAATACTTGGGCGTAAGGTCTTTGGAAAGACTCCGAAAGGAGTTTTTCTTTTAAATTATTTCTCGCTGAAACGGATACCGTCCTTTAGAGGACGGTAAAGCCGTTTCTGTTTGATTCTGTAACTATAACCGATTTGGAGGGCTTGCTGTGTATTATGTCAACCGACAACAAATCGAAACTATTCTGGGGCAGATTCCCGATATAAATTTCGGCCTGCGGACGGCCGCGGATTCCTGGGACGGAGGAACATTGATTGGTCTTGTACAGGAGCGCTGTCTTCACCTGGCCATCGAGGTCGTCACGGATGTTGGAAGCTGCCTGATTGACGGATTCATCATGCGCGACGCAGGAAGCTATGAAGATATTATTTCCATTATCCACGAGGAGAAGGTCTTCAGTGAAGACGGGTTGTTTGATACGCTGATTCAGTTGGTCGGGCTGCGTAAACCGTTGGTTCAGGACTATTTCGTATGGGATCGCAGTGTACTGCACCCGTTAACGCAAGAGCTACCTGGGGCGCTTGAACGATTTGCAGCAGAGGTTCACCAGTATTTGGATCAGGAACTGGGGGCCAACGTGTTGAAATAATGAGGGAACAGCCAACCTCGGAAGTATATGTCTAGGTCGTCGCTGCTATCGCTGTTGGATGGCGTCAAGGTAGTCAAGACAGGTATTGTAAAAAAAGTTGCGCCAGTCAGTCACAGGACGAACTCCCTCTGCTTATGATAAAGCAGAAATAGGCACTTGCCCGGTAGGGCGGGGAGGAGGAGAAGCCATGGACGGCTGGCTGGCTGCGGTCTTGGTGACCGGGATGAGTGTTCTGGTCACTGCTACCTTGCTGTTGACCGTATCTGTCATGAAGACCTTGGCTGCGCTGAGTGAGATGGTGACCCGCCTGGGGCAGGTCGGTACCTCGCTTGCCGCCGATACTGCAGAGACTCTGCAGCGGACGGCGGCCGCAGCGGAGACCGCCGAAGCAAGACTAAGGGAAATGGAGCCGCTTGCGTCGGGGCTGGCTTGCGTTGGAGAATCCTTGAGCGAGGCTGGAGGACAATTGAAGACGCTGAGCCGCAAGACAGCAGCTTCTGTGAATCATGCGCTGGAGCGAGCCAGGGAGCGTAATGAGCCTGGAATGGATCATGCTCTGCGCGCCCTGGATGCCGGGCTGACCCTCTGGACAGCCTGGAACAAGCGCAAATAGCCTGGATATGTCTTGTTCGGAACCGGAGTACATCTTAAAGTAGAAGGAGAGATTACAAGATGAAAAAAGATTCGAAAAACTTGTTGTGGGGTATTGTTGCGGGAAGCGTCATCGGTTCGGTAACCGCTCTGCTCTTTGCTCCTAAGCCTGGGAAAGAGCTGCGGAAGGATATTGCCGACGGCGCATCGGCTACATTGGAGAAGAGCAAAGAACTGGCTGCACAGGTAGGTGATAAAAGTACAGAACTGTACGGAAAAGCCAAAGATGCAGTAGGTAATGTGGTACACGAGGTGCGGGAATGGAGTAAACAATATACCGAAGCCGATGAACAGGAGAAGCCTGCAGTTAGCGAAAGTATTACTGTTGCTCAGGATACTGAAGAAACTGCGGAGGCGGCCGGTATTGTAGATGCTGTAGACGCAATAATTACTGAAGAAGCAGTAGAAGCAGTAGAAGCAGTAGAAGCAGTAGAAGCAGTAGAAGCAGTAGAAGCAGTAGAAGCAGTAGAAGCAGTAGAAGCAGTAGAAGTTGAAGAGGCTGTGATCACGGCTGTTGTAGTCGATGAAGTTGCCGTAGCTGCAGAGACTGAAAGTGTTGTTGCGGAGGTTGAAGCTATCTCCAACGACGGCAGTGAGTCTGCCGTTACCAATGAAACCGGGAGCAATGAGACGGTGTAAATAAAGAACTTCTTTACCCGTAAATGATCTGAAATCATAAGGGTGATATCATTGAGTAGAGCCGGTTTCCGCAGGGGGCGGAGAGCGGCTTTTCTATGACATAAGAATGCAGGAATGCTCATCAGCTTTAACAAACTGCCTTGAACTACGGCCTGAAATGGAGTAATATCTGCAATTGGGGTAACAGATAGGTACCTTTTGTTTTCGCCTTACATAAGCTACACAAAACAAGTAGAAGGAAGCGGTGTGTTCGTGCAGCAAGCTATTGCAATATTGGATTCAGGTGTGGGAGGATTGACGGTTGCCAAGGAAGTGATGAGACAGCTCCCAAGGGAGAAAATCATTTATTTCGGAGACACTGCCAGAGCCCCGTACGGACCCCGTTCGACCGAGCAAGTGAAGTTGTTCACCGAGCAAATCGTAGATTATTTGATTCAGTTCAATCCTAAAATGATCGTCATCGCCTGCAACACGGCCACGGCGGCGGCACTTGATTATATCTCGGCCAAAGTTAACATTCCAGTGATCGGTGTTATTCACCCGGGTGCCCGGGCAGCGATCAGTGTCACCAAGAGCGGTCAGGTCGGTGTAATCGGTACCGTTGGAACGATCGGAAGCGGAGCGTATACAGCTGCGTTGCAGCAGTTGTCTCCGTATGTCCAGGTAGTCAGTCAGGCATGTCCGACTCTTGTCCCGCTTGTGGAGCAGGGAATGTTCCGTTCGGATGAAAGTCAGGAAGTTGTAGGCCAGGCATTGGAAGGCATCAGGCACAGCAATATTGATACTTTGATTCTAGGCTGCACTCATTATCCTTTTTTAGTGGAACCTATCGGAAAAACGATGGGAGCAGGCGTCAAGCTGATCAGCTCAGCGGACGAGACGGCCCGGGAAGTAAGCACCATTTTATATGACAAAGGCAAGCTGGCCAGCGGAGACGAGAGTCCTATTCACCAATTTTTTTGCAGCGGGGATGCAGAGATGTTTCAGAAAATCGCCCGTGACTGGCTTGGAGAGCAGATCAAGCGAACACCCGTCGTATGGCAGGTGTCCACGCTGTAGTTATGTTTGCCGCAGCTTGGAACAAGGACAACCTTCAGGATTCCTGAATCGGTCGACAACTAAAAACGGGTATCGCCTTCTTGGGCGATGCCCGTTTTTTTCATACCATGTATCTAAAGCGGCTGCACGAAGTTTCCCAGTGTCCTCATGTGGGACAGCTGGAGCTGCATACAATAGAGCAGAGGGCTGTGTCCCGCTGCTATCCGGGTCACGCCCGGGTGAACGTCTATCAGCGGGCAACGGCAAATCATGCCGAGAGGATGAGGCATATGCAGCAATACATTGCACGCAGGGGAGATACCGTAAGCCGAATTGCCGCCATGCATGGACTAACGCCGAAGCATGTCATTCAAGGTAACCCATGGGCATCCAGACAGCCGTACCTGTATCCCGGACAGATTCTGTTCCTCCCCTCCGCGCCCCGCAGAAGATATGCGGTACAGGAAGAGGATCATGAGCAGAAAATATCGGCTTTGTTCGGAGTCAGTCCGGAGGCGCTGGAGCAACTGAATCCCGGCTTCCTGTCTGGACGCTGTTGTATTCCCGGCAAGGTGCTAGTGATTCCTCCACCGGAGCCGCAGCGCATTGTCTATCTACGCGGAGAATATGGCCCGGCCGAGGTAAAGGTCGATATCGACCGACTGGTGGAGCGTTATCCTTTCATCGTACAGGAAACGATCGGTAACAGTGTGCTGGGCAAGCCGTTACAGCTGCTCCGGTTGGGAGAAGGGCCGCGCCAGTTGCATGTTAATGCGGCACTGCATGCCAATGAATGGCTGACCACACCCTGCCTGATGGCGTTTCTGGAGGAATATGCGGCCGCTTATGCGGAAGGTAGGCAGTGGAATGGCCACTCTCCCGCCCAGTGGTTCAAAGATTGGACGATATGGGTGGTTCCTCTGGCAAATCCGGATGGGGTAGAATTGGTTCAAGAGGGAGTCATGCCAGGTCATCCCTATTATGATCAGCTGATGGAATGGAATGGCGGACGGCGCAGCTTCCGCCACTGGAAGGCCAACATCCGGGGAGTGGACCTGGGCGACCAGTTCCCGGCTCACTGGGAAGAGGAGGCGCAGCGTCGGGGCACCGTGGGCCCGGCGCCACGTGACTATGGTGGGAGCGCCCCGCTCAGTGAGCCTGAAGCTGCGGCGCTGGCAGCAGTGGCAGAGGAGGTGCCGGGACATGCGGCGGTATCACTGCACAGCCAGGGGGCGGAGATCTACTGGAACTACCGGGGCTATGAGCCACCGGAAAGTAAGGCCCTGGCAGCTAAGCTGGCTGCAGCCAGCGGCTATCGGGCCGTGCATCTGACAGGCAGCGATGCTGGCTACAAGGACTGGTTCATCCAGCGATTCCGCCGGCCGGGCTTTACGGTGGAACTGGGCATCGGCAAGAATCCGCTGCCGCTCGGCGATTTTGAGGATATGGCCCTGGAGACCGGGCTGATTCTGGGCAGCATTTTATCAGATGTGAAGTCATTCTGAAACATTTTCAGCAATATTGAGTAATATATGCTATAGGGTATGGCCGCTGTTCAAACTACCTGCGGCTGTATCCTTTTTATATGGGATTTGGATAACGGGAGGGCATCTGATGAAATGGAGAAGATGGTTTTCGCTTAAGATATGGTACCAGATTTTCCGTGCTTCCTGGCGATACATTGTATCATCTCAGGTCACCTTGGGGGACAAGCTGTTATTTACGATTCCGGTCCTGTTGTATTGGGTGCTACCAGATGTTATGCCATTTGTGCCTATCGATGATATCGGGGTAACGATGTTGCTGGCAGGCTGGTTCGTATCTAGAATGGATCGCAAATATCCTGAGCTACGCAACAGAAGATGAGTGTTCAGATGATTTCAGCATCCGGAAGACGTGTCTATTTTGTCAATATGGTTGCTTTTAGCAGCTTAGTTCCTTTAAAATAGATTATTGAGTATTTAAACTATAGATGCTGGGAGATGGATTGCAGATGAACGTCAAAATTACCCGCAATGCGGCTAAAGTCATAAAGAAGCAGATGGAACTTGAAGGCAACAGCGAACTGAAGCTGCGCGTTGCGATTACGCATGCCCATGGCGACCATGCACACTACGGTCTGGATTTGGACACGCCTAAAGAGAATGATGTTGTAGTTTCTACAGACAAGGAAATCGACGTAGTTCTGGAAGCGGGCCAGCCGCTGCTTGACGGCGTTAAGATTGACTATCTGTACTTCCCGGAAGAAGGCTTTGTCATCACTAATCCGTCTAAAGGAAATCATGGCGATCACTAAGAATTCGCCCCGGATTTTCGGACATAAAGAAGGGTTGCTCCATGGCTAACGATATACGAGTATGCGATAAATGCAATTTCACCAGTCTCAAGAGCATTGTGCCGAAGCTGCAGAAAATGGCACCAGACGCCGAGATAAAGATTGGCTGCAAGTCCTACTGTGGACCTTGTGGCAAACGGGCATTTGTCTTTATTAACGGACGCTATATTAGCGCTCCCACAGAGGATGAAGTGCTGAAGAAAGTAGAATCTTTCGTCAAGCGGCCCGTTGCCCAGCAATAATAATATGCCGCACATCTGGCCGCCGCTGCATTTTGCAGGGGCGGTTTTTGTGAAAATATAACAGTGAGGTGAAGATCGGCATGAAGCATATTACCGATACAACGATATTGAACAATGGGATAGCGATGCCCTGGTTTGGACTGGGCACTTACAAAGCTGAGGGAGATGCGGTTGCCAAGTCGGTGGCGGCAGCGCTGGAGCTAGGCTATCGAAGCATTGATACTGCAGCGATCTATGGGAATGAGGAAGAAGTCGGAGGAGCCATTGCGTCAAGCGGCGTATCGCGCGACAGCCTATTCGTTACGACAAAGGTATGGAACACCGATCAGGGATATGATACTACACTGAAAGCTTTTGATTTGAGCAGTCGTAAGCTGGGACTGGAAGTCATTGATCTCTATCTCGTCCACTGGCCTGGTCAGGATAAATACAAGGATACATGGCGGGCGCTGGAACGGCTCTACGAGGAAGGCCGGGTACGGGCTATCGGAGTGAGCAATTTTCAGATTCACCATCTGCAGGAATTGATGAAAGAGAGCTCTATTGTGCCTGCTGTTAACCAGGTGGAACTGCATCCTCGTTTCTTACAAAAGGAACTGCATGATTTCTGCAAGCTACATGGGATACAGATCGAAGCCTGGGCGCCACTCATGAAAGGCAGACTTCAGGACAATGAGCTGCTTGCAGAGATTGCAGCAAGACATGGGAAAACAGTGCCACAGGTAATTTTGCGCTGGGGCCTACAGAATGAAATCATCATTATTCCCAAGTCGGTCACGGTTTCCAGAATAAAGGAAAATAGTGAGATCTTCGATTTTGAATTATCTCGGGAAGATTTGAACGCGATTAGCGGGTTGGATGCCGGCGAGCGGATCGGTACGAACCCAGATAAGCTTTTTTTCTAGATTCAAGATAAACCAGCATAAACAAACAGCCTTAATACGTGTGATGCACACGCCTTTAAGGCTGTTTTGTTGCAGTGCGGAGAATGCAAAGCAATGAGCAGTACAATTAAAAAGGACACCCTCCCTGGCGGGAGAATGTCCGTAGCTGCTTAATTACTGCGGCTTGCGCGGCGGCAGTGGACCTAGATATTGATAATATTGACACTCGATGCGGCCGTTATAGAGCTTGCGGCGTTTATCGGCTTTGCGGCCGTAATACTGCTCGAATTCTTTGTAAGGGCTGATGGCGAAGAAGGACCAGGTTGGCAGATAGATCATCATCTCGCCGAATTGGCGGGTCAGCTTCTCTACTTCCTTGTCGCTGCTGATACGTTCCCCGTACGGCGGATTGGTGATAATACAGCCGTATTCACCCTCTGGTCTGACCTTGGCGGCAGCCTGAACGGTAAAGGTAATCTCACCGGACAGTCCGGCGCTCTTGGCAGCAGCTTCGGCAATTTCAATGGCTTCAGGATCAATATCGCTGCCGAATAGCTGTAGTGGGTAGTCATCACGCACAGCGTCGAAGGCTTCCTCGCGTGCTTCCTCCCAGAGTGCCTTCGGAATGACTGGCCAATGCTCGGAAGGGAAGGAGCGGCGTAGACCAGGGGCGATGTTCCAGGCGATCATCGCGGCTTCAATCAGAATGGTACCGGAACCGCAGCATGGATCGTATAGCGGACGGCTGCCGTTCCAGCGACTGAGCTGTAGCAGAGCCGCCGCCATCGTTTCCTTGATCGGGGCTTCGGTAGAATGTTTACGATAGCCGCGCTTATGTAGCGCCGGTCCTGTCGTATCCAGCGTGATTAAGGCGATATCATTCAACAGAATCACTTCAATGACATAACGAGGTCCGTTCTCCGGGAACCAGTCAGTCTCGTAAGACAGCTTCATCTTCTCGACAATCGCCTTCTTGACGATACCTTGGCAAGCAGGGACACTCGTCAGCTGTGATTTATGGGAACGGCCTTCCACAGGGAATTCACCGTGCTCGGGAATCCAGTCGGCCCAAGGCAGTGCCTTGACGCCTTCGAATAGCTCATCGAAGGTGGACGCCGGGAACTGACCCATTTTGACCAGAACACGGTCGGAGGTACGAAGCCACAAATTGCAGCGGCAGATGTCGATGTAATCCCCGCTGAACAGAACTCGTCCATTCTCGATGGTGGTCTCATAGCCCAGTTGGTTCAGTTCGCGCGCCACAACGGCCTCCAGGCCCATTGGTGCCGTAGCGATTAATTGTAATTTACTCAAAAAGGTCTCAACTCCATTTAACTTGTAGATAAATACATAAAGCCAGTACAATCAAGTATAGGGGAATGCGCGGCAGTTCACAATGACCGTCATTCCGTAAAAAATAATTAATGCACCTACCGCGCTCTTTTATGGAGATCGGCAGGTCGATCAAAGGAGATTATACATGCTTAATCAGGAAGAATACAGTGAACAGCTATATACAGAAGATCAATTGCTGCTAGATGTCAAAACAGCTATCGTTGCCGCCGGAATGCCGGAGGTTTCCATTGCTCCGGGTTATGGACGGCTGCTCGGCATGCTCGTCAGCCTCTCCCGGTCGTCGCGGATTCTCGAGATCGGCGCACTTGGCGGTTACAGCGGCATTTGCCTGTCCCGCGGGCTGGCGCCCGGCGGCAAGCTGACCTCGCTAGAATTGAAGCCCGAATACGCGGAACTGGCGCGTGGTCATCTGGAGCAGGCCGGCTTTGGGGCCGAGACTGTAGAGTACAGAGTAGGCCCGGCACTTGACAGCCTTAAGCAGTTGGAAGCAGAGGGCGCCAGCTTCGATTTCTTTTTCATTGATGCCGACAAGGAGAACTATCCGAACTATCTGGAATACGCCATCCGGCTGGCGAAGCCGGGAGCGATTATTGCCGGAGATAATATTTTTCTGCGCGGACGCACTTTGAATACGGAGAAGAATGGACCGGCTGTGCTAGCCATGCGTCGCTTCAATGAAATGATCGCCAGCGATGAGCGTCTGACCAGCACCTTGCTGCCAGCATACGACGGGCTGGCCTTGGCAGTCGTCAAGTAGTTAAGCAACCCAACGAGGTGCTAGCGGAACAGCCGAGGTGGAGTAGTCTTGAACAGTCTTAGACGTACCCACAACATATTAACCAGCAGCAGGCTGCCGGAAATAATGAATAGCCCTTCGATGCCGATATAACCAGCGAGGAAGCCGCCAATCATGGCGCCGAGCATATTGCCGAGAGCCAGGGTACTGCTGTTGAAGCCAAACGCCCGGCTTTCCTTGCCGTCCGGTGTATAGGCACGGATCAGAGCATTGACGCTGGGCAGCAAGCCACCCATGAACACACCCATCAGGAAGCGGACGATGATCAGCTGCCAGACAGAGGTTACAAAAGCTTGCGGAATCAGGAATACAGCTGCTCCGATTAGTGCGTAGGTCAGGATGCGGTGCGCCCCGACTTTGTCGCTTAGCTTGCCGAGAACGGGTGATGCCAGCATATTGGATACACCTGTGACGGCACTGACCATCCCGGCCCAGAAGGCGATATTCACAGCAGAGCCATGGAGCTTCTCTACATACAACGGCAACAGTGTCATGGGACTGATCATGGCAAATTGCAGCAGGAAGGTAATACCGAACAAAGCTGGTAATTGTGGGACCTTTGTAAGCTCCTTCAAGCCGGCCAGCACCGAAATCTGCGGTACATGCGCAGCTTCCTGTCGGTCGAACTTTTCTTTAACAAGAAAGAGCGCGAGCAAGGAAGCAATAAAGAGCAATGCGCCTACGACATAGAAAATCGGGCGGAATCCAATCCAGTCGGCGAGCAATCCGCCGATCAGCGGCCCCAGAATAGTACCTGCCACCGAACCAGACTGCATGAGGCCCATAGCAAAGCCCATGCGGTTCTTTGGCGTTGTGCCAGAGACGAGCGCGATGGAGGCGGGATTGAAGCCGGAAATCGTACCGTTCAACAGTCGCAGCAACAGAAGCTGCATTGGGGTCTGGGCAAAACCCATCAGCACGATGACAATCGCCATCCCGAAGCTGGAGCGCAGCAGCATGATTTTGCGCCCGTATTTGTCGGCCAGCTTACCCCACAGGGGCTGGAACAGAAACGAGGTCAGGAAATTGGCCGCAAAGATAAGGCCGGCCCAGATTCCGATATCATGCTCGCCCCGCACGCCAAGATCCTTGGCAAGGTACAGTGTAAGAAATGGAGTAATCATTGTCATCCCGGCGTTAACCAGGAATTGTCCAAACCAAAGCACCATGAGATTGACTTTCCAAGTCTCCCAATTCTTCAAAGTGCTTCACTTCCTTTCAGGGAAATCATAGATATAAAGTTCACGAAAAATTGACATTCTATCAGTATATCACATAATTCGACATCTTCGGTGCAACACTTGTCATAGTAATGTCATAGGATTGTCATTCTGCAGCGGGTGCGGCGGTTGTTACAACTCTGCAAAAAGGGCATAATAGTTAATATGTGAATTTTAGATTTTATTAAATCTTATGGAGATCTTATCATGACCTACAATGATACTTTTATCCGTGCCTGCAGGAAGCAGGAGACGGAACACGTTCCCGTTTGGTACATGCGGCAGGCCGGTCGGTATGATCCTGACTACCGTAAAATCAAGGAGAAATACTCCCTCTTGGAAATCTGCAGACAGCCGGAGCTGGCGGCAGAAGTGACTATGATGCCTGTGCAGAAGCTGGGCGTAGACGCGGCGATTTTATATTCGGATATTATGAATCCTGTGGCTTCTATCGGGGTGAACTTCGACATTGTCAAAAACATCGGGCCAGTGATCGAGAATCCGATCCGCAGCGCAGCGGATGTGGACAAGCTTAAGCCGATTGACATTGAGGGCGACTTGAGCCACATTTTGGAAACGATCTCTATTTTGGAGAAGGAACTGGATGTGCCGCTGATCACGTTTGCTGGTGCTCCCTTCACAATTGCTAGTTATCTAATTGAAGGCAGACCGTCCAAGAATTACATCCGTACAAAAGAACTGATGTACAGTGAGCCACTAGTATGGGAAAAGCTGATGAACAAGCTGGGCGATATGGTGATCGCTTATTTGCGCAGTCATGTCCGCAGCGGGGGCAAGGCGTTCCAATTGTTTGACAGTTGGGTGGGCTCCTTGGCGCCTCGGGATTTCGAGATCTATGTACTGCCGACGATCCAGCGCATTTTTGCCGAGCTGTCCGATCTGGATGTACCGAAAATTTATTTTCCAGGCGTGAGCTCAGGCGAATTGCTGCCGAGCCTTCAGGGACTTCAAGCCGATGTCATCGGCCTGGATTGGCGCGTAAGTCTGACCGAAGGACGACGCCGACTAGGCGGGAAGTTCGCGGTACAGGGTAACCTTGACCCTTACCTACTAACGGCGCCAATGGAACTGCTGAAGGAGCGGGCTAAAAACCTAATTGATGAAGGCGTGCTGGAGCCAGGATATGTATTCAACCTGGGCCACGGCTTATTCCCTGAGGCTTCACTGGACAAGCTAAGGGAATTAACGGAATACATTCACGAGTATTCGGCGGGTGTATTGGCGGAAGCTGGGAAGTAGCATTCCTGAGCAACTGGACCTAAAATTTACTAAAGGGGATGGAATCCGTGACAACAAAAATTGGTGTTCTGGTCATGTCGTACGGCACTCCTGAAAGCCTAGATAATGTTGAAGCCTACTATACGCATATTCGGCGCGGCAATGTGCCGTCAGCAGAGCAGCTCAAGGAGCTGAAGGATCGCTACGAAGCGATTGTAGGGGGTGTTTTTCCGCTGCGGGAGAACACAGATCGTCAGGTTGAGGCGCTTCAAGCGAAGTTGAATGCGGACAAGGGTGAACAGGACTATGAATTCGTCTGCTATCAAGGATTGAAGCATGCCCGCCCGTATATTGAAGATGGTGTGGAAGCAATGACGAAGGATGGGATTACACAAGCTGTGGGCATTGTGCTGGCACCCCATTACTCGGTGATGAGTGTAGGCACGTATATCAAACGGGCAGAGGCCAAAGCGAAGGAAAGTGGTATCAACATGTCCTTCGTGGAGAGCTACCATATGCATCCCGAACTGATTGATGTATTGAGCCGGAGAGTAACAGCCAAGCTGGATCAGTACGTGGAAGCAGGTGCGGCACGTGACGAAATTCGTGTCCTGTTCAGCGCTCATAGCTTGCCGGAACGCATACTGTCCATGGGGGATCCGTACCGTGACCAGTTGATGGAGACATCGAAGGCTATCGCGGACAAAGCAGGTGTAACTTCATGGCAATTCACATGGCAGAGTGCAGGGCGCACGGCCGAGCCTTGGCTGGGGCCGGATATCCTTGACACATTGCGTGATCTCAGCAAGGAACAGGTGGAATATGTGCTGTCCGCACCGATCGGCTTCGTCTCCGATCATCTGGAGGTGCTGTACGATCTTGATATCGAAGCCACGGCAATTGCCGCTGAGCTGGATATGCGCCTGATGCGTATTGAATCTCTGAACAGCGATCCGGCTTATATGTCTGTGCTAAGCGATGTTGTGCGAAGCCAGGTGGATCAAATGAAGGTGAGTCAGCCATGACCGGCTCCCCCAGGAAGATCGTAATTGTCGGCGGAGGCCTGAGCGGCCTCAGCGCCGCTTTTTACGTGCGGAAATACTATAAAGAAGCTGGTATTACCCCGGACATTACTGTGATAGAGAAAGACAAGACACTTGGTGGCAAGATCGAAACGCTGCACCGCGACGGCTTCGTAATTGAGAAAGGCCCGGATTCCTTCCTGGCCCGCAAGACGGCGATGAGCGACCTGGCGAAGGAGCTGGAGCTTGACCATGAACTGGTCACCACCAATCCCAATGCCAAGAAGACCTACATCTTGCAACGTGGTAAGCTTCATCCAATGCCGGCGGGTCTGGTGCTCGGTATTCCTACAGAGATTGGACCGTTTCTGAAAAGCGGGCTCGTATCTTTCGGCGGCAAGGCTCGGGCGATGCTGGACTTTATGCTCCCGCCGCGGCGTAGCAAGGAAGATGAATCGCTTGGTTCACTGATTGAGCGCCGTCTTGGCACAGAGGTGCTGGAGAATATGACCGAGCCTTTGCTGGCAGGAATCTATGCCGGAGATATGCGGAAAATCAGTCTCCAGGCGACGTTCCCGCAGTTCGGTGAGGTGGAACGTCAGTACGGCAGTCTGATCCGTGGGATGATTACCGGGCGCAAACCAGCCGAGACACATACAGGAACCAAGAAGAGTGCGTTCCTGACCTTCACCAAAGGGCTGCAAAGCCTGGTACATGGCCTGATTCATGAGTTGCATGATGTGGAGCAGCGCACGGAAGTTTCAGCGGCCTCCATTAAAGTTCATAAGGGGTCTGATCGGGCTCACCGTTATGAAATCGTACTGGATAACGGTGAGAGCCTGCAGGCGGATGATATATATGTGACGACACAAAATTTCGCTGCGGCAGAATTACTGCGTCCGCATGTCGATGTATCAGCACTGGATGCCGTAAACTATGTATCTGTTGCAAATGTGGTCATGGCATTCAATAAGGAAGATACCGTCGGCGAGTATGATGGCTCAGGCTTTCTTGTCCCTCGCAAGGAAGGTCGTAACATTACGGCTTGCACCTGGACCTCTTCAAAATGGCTGCATACCAGCCCTGATGACAAGGTTCTGCTGCGGTGCTACGTAGGACGTTCCGGAGATGAACAGAATGTGGAGCTTCCCGATGATGCTTTGGAAGGACTGGTGCGCAAGGATCTGCGCGAGATCATGGGCATTACCGCGAAACCTCTGTTTACGGAAATCACCCGTCTACGGCATTCCATGCCACAGTACCCGGTAGGCCATCCGGCTGCGATCGCCCGGCTCCGCAGTGATATGGCCGAGACGTTACCCGGGATTTACGCGTTCGGCGCAGGATATGATGGTATTGGCATGCCGGACTGTATCAAGCAGGCTAAGCTTATAGCCGAAGCCGCTGCGGGTGCTTTGAAGAAATGATTGGTTTGCCTGCCCAAGTAACAGCATTTTTGTATCTTATTTTCAAAAAAACGCTTAGTGGGTTATTGTGGAATATTCAAGGTACATTATTGTTCTAAATTTCCATCAACCCCTAGTAGCAGGGTGTTTAAGGTACAAAAATGTCGTTAATCAAACTTCGTAAATTGTTGGTATAACCTATATAGAATTTGGGAACGGTGAGGCGTACTTCTAACGCCTCACCGTTTTTTTGAACATTAATTAAGGCCCTATCTAAAAATCAGAGGTGAACATTAACGGGCGTTTAATTGGAGGAGCAATTCTACCATTTGCGGGGACAAGCCCGTGATATGATATAATAGAAACAATTTTAATCACAAAGGAGAACCATTGTACCCATGTATTCGCCGCGATCAAGCGCCAGACGCAAGGATAAACCGAACAGACGTCGTCGCAGAACCGTTTGGGCTTGGATTAATGTAAGTTTACTATTGATGATCACCGCCGCATTGACTTATGGTTTTACCAGCGAAAATGGTTATAGATCTTCCTATCCGCCTCCAGTGGCGCAGGCTACCGACTTGCCCTCCCCGGACCAGGCGGAGCAGGAGAGTGACCCACCCACCTCGGCGACCAACGAAGACGAAGTGGCAGTCACACCTGAAATAACGCCAACCCCCGAAGTAACGCCGACACCTGAAGCGACGGCAACACCTAAGGTAACGGCAACAGTGGCACCAACGGAGACCCCGATACCAAGCAACATCCCGGGAGACGGTGGAGGTGCTAAGAATAACCCAGGTACGAATGGAGAGCAGAATTCCGCAGGGAACAGTTCGGATAATACCTCTCCCACTGACACCGGAGGAAAGAACGGGACGGGTAGTAAGAGCCCCTCTGACAGCAAGACTGGAGATGTGCAGGGTAAAGACGGTAATTTTATCGCAGGACTGCCTGAAGGTCTGGCAGGGGAACGCACGGTTAAGCTGAGCTTTGCCGGAGATGTTATCTTCTCTGGAAAAGCGGGTGAACTGCTCAAGCAGAAAGGCTATGATTATTCGTATTCCGCGCTTGGCGGCATGTTCAAAAAAGATGATCTAACTGTGGTGAACCTTGAGACGCCGATCACGACCCGGGGAGTTGGCGCGCAGAATAAACAATTTGTGTTCAAGGGTGCGCCCGAGGCACTGGATGCTTTGAAGGCAGCTGGCATTGATGCTGTGAATCTGGCTAATAACCATACCTTGGATCAGGGACAGGAGGGCCTTAAAGACACACTGGCTCACCTGGATAAGAGAGGTATTCCACATGTCGGTGCAGGCCTCAATAGTAACGAAGCTTATAGCGCGCAATATTTTGAACGAAATGGAATCAAGATCGCGCTGCTCGGATTCACCCGAGTGATGCCAGTCATGAATTGGAAGGCGGGGCCGAGCACTCCGGGTGTCGCCTCCGTTTATGATAGTGCTGAGGGACTTCAAGCGATTGCCGCAGCCAAGAAGAAGGCAGATCTGGTGATTGTAGTTGTGCACTGGGGCAAGGAACGGGTGGATCAATACGACAGTGTTCAGCAGACGCTGGGCCGGAGCTTTATAGATGCAGGGGCGGATCTCGTCATTGGCGGGCATCCCCATGTGCTGCAGGGTATAGAGCCCTACAAAGGCAAATGGATCGCCTATAGTACGGGGAATTTCATTTTTACCAAAGGCTCCATTCCCACGACGTGGGAGACAGCGGTTTTTCAAGCCGAGTGTAATATCAAAGGGCAATGCTCGATGAAACTCAAACCGATGGACGCCGAGCTGGCCCGCCCTGTTCCAATGAATGATGTGGCTGGGGGAATTCTCTTGAAGCGGGTCGAGTCTTTGTCTTCCGGTCTTGTGCGGATTGATGCTAACGGTAATGTGACTCAGAAGAGAAAATAAATATTAAGCGTATAACTGAATAGATGCATAGAGAGCAGCCATGGGCAGGCTGTGAGCGGGCTAGGAGGGACCTTATACCTTATGATGAAGAACCCTTGTGTGGCGCACCGGGGATTTTCCGGCAAGGCACCGGAGAATACGCTGGCCGCCGTTCGTATGGCGCTTGAGCTTCCCTTTGTGCGCTGGATGGAGATCGATGTCCAGCTTTCACGGGACGGCGTGCCAGTGGTCATTCATGATTATACCCTGGACCGGACCACCAACGGTCACGGCAAGGTGAGGGAGATGACCTGGGAGAGTATTCGGCGGCTGGATGCTGGCGGCTGGAAAGGAAGGGCTTTTCGTGGTGAGAAGGTCCCTTCGCTCGATGAAGTGCTGACGCTGGTATCAGGCAAGATACACCTCAATATTGAGCTTAAAACCGTCAACGATTTGTACCCCGGTCTTGAGCAGGCGGTCATCGATCTGGTCAACGCCCGCAATATGCGGGATAAAGTTGTCCTGACTTCATTTGATCATGGGTCACTGCAGAGGATCAAGGCGCTGGACCCCCGTTTCAGCACAGGGCTGATCTATGATTCCAGGTCGGGTGACCCGGCTGCAAGGACGCAGGAGCTGCAATGTTCTTTCCTTTCGATCCGCTTTTCACGACTGAATCCACATATGGCCGGTCTGCTGGCAGAGCAAGGCATCAAGGTGATGGCCTGGACAGTGAATAAAGCACGGGACATGCGTCGCTTGGCGGCCATGCATTCTGATATAATGATTTGTACGAACCGTCCTGATCTATGGGGCGATACGTTTCTTGAAAGACAATAACTTTTATAATCGACGAGAAAGAGAGCTGACTATCTATGTGCGCGGCTATAAATAATCTGTATTGTGTTGGACGTAATTACCTGCTGCATGCAGAGGAACTGGGCAACAAGGTCCCGGCTGAGCCGCTGATCTTCCTGAAGCCCTCTCATGCGGCAGTTCCTCTTGATAGAGCTGTCATCGAACTTCCGAAGGATGCCGGACAGGTACATTTTGAAGGTGAGCTTGTCCTGCGCATCGCGCGTGACTATGTACCGGGAATGAGTGTGGAGGAACTGGTGGATGTGATGGCATTGGGACTGGACTTCACGCTACGTGATGTGCAGAGTGACCTGAAGCAGAAAGGTCTGCCTTGGACCGCAGCCAAGGGGTTCAAGAATTCGGCTCCGTTGACCCCGTATATTGCTTTTCCCGAGAAGGAGGAGCTGGAGAACACGGATTTTGTGATTTTGAAAAATAGTGTGGAAGTACAGCGCGGCAACGTGAAGGACATGATCTTCTCCCTTCAGAGAATCGTTGACTTTATTGCCGCCCGTTATGGGTTAGGTAAAAATGATCTTATCTTCACCGGAACTCCTGCGGGTGTAGGACCCGCGGTTACTGGTGATTCCTTCGAATTATACTGGGGGGAAAGGCTGCTCGGTACTTGCCTGATCGGCTAGTACGAGAAGCAACCCTATCGTGGCAGGAGTTGAAATCATGCAGCTTATAATCGGTGCCTGTGGCGCTCTGCTTGTCGCCGGAGCCGCTTATTGGAGACAGTCGCTGAGCCTCTCGGGTATGCTGGCGGCAGTGCTGATGGGTACGATTTATTTTGGAGCGGGCAACGCCTTCTGGTTTGGTATTCTGCTGTTGTTTTTCATTACCTCAAGCCTGCTGTCCAAGCTTAAGCATGACAACAAGGCCGAACTGGAAGAGACCTACGCCAAGACGGGACGCCGCGATGCCGGGCAGGTATTCGCCAATGGCGGGATCGGCATGCTGGTTGTGCTGCTAAACGCCTTGTACCCGCTGGAGCTGTGGAGCTTCCTGTTCATCGGCGTCATGGCTACCGTGACATCGGATACTTGGGCTACAGAGATCGGTACACTCAGCAAAAAGCAGCCACGTTCCGTGCTTACGGGCAAAGTGCTGCCTGCGGGTGCCTCTGGCGGAGTGTCGCTTCTGGGAACACTGGCGGCTGCTGCCGGGGGTGTCCTGATCGGCGTCGGCTCATGGCTGCTTCAGAAGAGTGCCGGAATGGCGGATCAAGCCTTCTGGACGCTGGTGCTAGCCGGGCTGCTGGGTGGACTCGCAGGTGCTTTTGCCGACTCGTTGCTCGGTGCAACCGTACAGCAGATGAATCGCTGCACAGTCTGTGGTCGTGAGGTAGAGAGTCCGCAGCACTGCGGTACTCCTGCTGTGCACGCTCGTGGCTGGCGCTGGATGACCAATGACGCTGTCAATGCCATCAGCTCGGCGGTCGGCGGGCTCGTGGCACTGCTGGTTGGACTAGCCTGGTGAAATACACAGTAGGGGGTGGACTGCATGGGCAGCGCATCCAATGATAAACATACGTCCATTCTCGATGCTGCTTACGAACTTTTCGGCTCAGCCGGTTTCTACGAAACGAAGATGTCGCAGATAGCGGAGCAGGCGGGGATTGCCAAAGGGACGATATATCTGTATTTCAAGAACAAGGAAGAGCTCTTCATGGCCGTTACGCAGCGTGACTGCGCAGGCTTTCTGGAGCAACTGGAAGAGAAGCTGGACGCCGAGAACAGCCTGACCGGCAAGCTGGCGGTTATAGCGGATCATCACTTGTTCTATTATTACGATCGCAAGCAGCACACGAAGTTATTCTTTTTGGCGCCTAATAATAACCCGGAGCTCGTAACGTACATGGCTCAATTTATGGAGCAGTACATGCAGGCAGTAATGAAGGTGCTGCTAGAAGGCGGGGCCATAGAGCCGGAGTTAATGGCGCAGTCCTATATCGGCATGCTGGACAGGCTGAAGATGGACATCCTGTTTCAACCGGATTTCACAGCTGACGATGCCCGCAAGCGGGCGCATTTTGCCGCGGGTTTGTTCATTAACGGGGCGATGGACACCCTACATATGCCGGAAGCGGAACGGCCGCCAGGCTGAGATACGTTAAGGACTGTAACGGCTGGAAAACATCGAGGTATCAGAAGATAAGGCCGTCCGGTCACCGGGCGGTTTTCTCCAGATTTCAATCAGCTTCAAATATAAACTAAGGCAAGCGAGGATAAAGCATGAATATTATGACCGTGGAGCATCTCTCCAAAAGCTATGGCGAAAAAACTCTGTTCAAAGACGCCTCATTCGGGATGGATGACAGAGATAAGATCGGTATTGTCGGCGTGAACGGTACGGGAAAATCGACCTTTCTGCGTATCATCGCCGGTCTGGATACACCGGATGAAGGACAAATTGCTATCGGTAACGATGTGCGGGTACAGTATTTGGCTCAAAATCCCCCTTATGAGCCAGGCAATACAGTTCTCCAGCAGGTCTTTGCCGGAGAGGACCCGGCGCTCCTTGCGACCCGCGAGTATATGGATGTAGTGGCGCAATTGGAGGTCAATCCTGGCAATACCGCGCTAGAGAGCAAGTTAGCCAAATTGGGCCAAGCTATTGACGCTGCGGATGCTTGGCATCTTGAAAGTGAAGCTAAGAGTGTCCTGACAAAACTTGGCATCACCCGCTTCGATGCGCTTATGGAGAATCTGTCCGGCGGACAGCGCAAGCGTGTGGCCCTTGCTGCGGCGCTAATCACGCCGTCAGAGCTGCTCATTCTGGATGAGCCGACCAACCATATCGATACGGACTCTGTGGCCTGGCTGGAGCAGTATCTGCAGAAACGGCGCGGAGCACTGCTCATGATTACGCATGACCGGTACTTCCTGGACCGGGTAGCCAGCGTCATGCTGGAGCTGGATGGTGGACGACTATTCCGCTATGAAGCGAATTACTCCCGCTTCCTGGAGCTGAAGGCTGATCGTGAAGAGCGTGAGGCGTCGGAGGAGCAGAAACGTAAAAATCTACTGCGTACAGAGCTGGCCTGGATTCGCCGCGGAGCGAAGGCGCGTACTACGAAGCAGAAGGCCAGAATTGACCGCTTCGAGAAGCTCAAGGAAGCTACTGGAAATGCATCAAGTAGTACACTTGACCTGTCCGTAGCTTCGACCCGACTGGGGCGTAAAATCATTGAAATTCAAGAGCTGTCCAAATCACTGGACGGACGGCAGCTGATTAGCGATTTGACTTATATCGCTGTACCACAGGATCGGGTGGGGATTGTCGGGCCGAACGGCAGCGGCAAGTCCACGCTGCTGAACCTGATCGCCGGGAAATTACAGCCGGACAGCGGTGAAGTTCAATTGGGCGCTACAGTGAAGCTCGGCTATTTCACCCAAGAGCATCAGGATATGGATCCCAGCCTACGAGCTATCGAGTATGTGAAGGAAGAGGCCGAAGTGGTCCGCACAGCAGACGGCAGCGTCATTACAGCCTCGCAGATGATGGAACGCTTCCTGTTCCCTCCGGCAGCGCAGTGGACGCCGATCTCCAAGCTGTCCGGTGGAGAGAAGAGACGCCTATATCTTCTCCGCGTCTTGATGGGAGCTCCGAATGTGCTGCTGCTAGACGAGCCGACCAATGATCTCGATATTGGTACACTGGCGGTTCTGGAAGATTATCTGGATGAATTCCCAGGTGTTGTCTTCACAGTATCCCATGACCGTTACTTCCTGGACCGGACTATCGACAAACTGATCGCTTTTGAGAATGGCAAGATCCGAATTCATGTCGGTGACTATAGTGAGTATGAAGAGTGGCTGGCCAAGAATATTGCTCCGGGCAGTGGGACAGGGAGCAAAGGCGATACTGCTGCCGGTGGTGCCAAACGCAGTGCACCGCAAGCATCCGCAGCAGATACCCCAGCACCGCCTCAAGCCAAGGAGAAACTTAAATTCACCTTCAAGGAGCAACGTGAGTTTGAAGGTATTGACGAGCAGATTGAGCTGGCAGAGCAGCACTTGGCTGACATCAGTGTGAAGATGGAAGCGGCGTTTGCTGACTCCGTGCTTCTGCAAGAGTTGGTGGAAAAGCAACGCCAGGGTGAAGCCGAATTGGAGCGTCTAATGGAACGCTGGACTTACCTCAACGAGCTGGCAGAGAAGATTGCCGGCAAAGCTTAACGTTGCAAGCAAAGCTTAATATGTAAGCTTCATCCTATAACAGGCCATGTAATTTGAAAGGATGAGGGCTAGTGGTAGAGGGGATCATAGAAGCCGCTGTGGCCCTCAGGGGTTCCGGGCAGGCAGAGCAGGCTAGGACGCTGCTGTTAGAGCAGCTTGAAGGCCACCCGCAGCATGCCAGGCTGCATTATCAGCTGGCCTGGACACACGATGTGCTGGGCCTGGAACGGGCGGCAGTGCCTTATTACGAGACAAGCCTGGCGCTTGGCCTCCCGCCAGAGGATCAGGCGGGTGCGCTGCTTGGGCTGGGAAGCACCTACAGAACGCTCGGCGAATACGAGCGTGCCAAGGCCATTTTGGCCCAAGGTATGGCCGAATTCCCGGATCGTCGGGAGTTCCCGGTATTCTACGCGATGGCGCTGCATAATCTGGGGGCACATAGCGATGCGATGCGTATTCTGCTGGAACAGCTCGCGGCCACCTCGGTTGACGAAGGAATCCGCAGCTACAGTAAGGCTATTGCCTTTTATGCCGATAAGCTGGAACAAACCTGGGATTGAGAATTCGAAGACTAGTGAATTTGAATACAAGTGAATTCGAGACTCTAGTTTCCGTAGACTAGAGAATCCGAGGATAAAATTAGTACACAGCATAAAGAAGCTGACGCCGGTGACGGACGTCAGCTTCTTTGGTTTACTTGAAGGTTCTCATTCAGTGAGGAGGCTCCGCGGTGCTTTTTTTAACTTTTTAATCGAATGATGTGAAAGGTGGATTCACACAGAAAAGCAGGCGTTATTCTTCGAAGTCAGGGTTTTAGGACGCAAACCTCCCATTCCCTTCACCAGTCGTTTTAACAGTGAAAAAGAGGGTCGGTCTCCCCAAGTAACGGCATTTTTGCACCTTATTTTTATAAAAAAGAGGAAAATTAGGAAAATAAGAGCATTATCGTAGCTTATTTTCCGAAAAAGCACGCTGAACGGGGTGTTCTGGAAGATTTAAGGTACCATATTGCACTTAATTCTCGCTAACCCCTAGTTGCAGAGTATTTAGGGTACAAAAATGCTGTTAATTTCACTTCGGGAATCCTTATGACGTGTGTGTATCCATATGGAGAGTGGCGTTGTCTTGTTGAATCCTTATTAGAGACTCTTCTTTTCTCGGCCATGTTTGTTCTTTAAATGTGTTCTTTAAAATGTGCTCTTTAAAATGTGCTCTTTAGATACGTTCTTCAGATACGCTCATAAAATCTACTCTTGAAATACACCCGTTAAACCTATTCTACATAGATTCCCTATTCTCGTGATACGGCGATCATTTGCACGACCTGACGTTGATCACCAGTCAAGACGGCCTCGTCGGCATTCATCTGTGATGAGCCGTCCCCGTCGAGAAAGATGCCTTCCCGGCCTTCGCCCGGTACGCTCTCCAGGATAGCTACCCGGAACTCCTCGGCCGTACAGAGAGTCGGGGTAACGATCAGCCACAACCCTCCGGCTTTGTTATAGACCATGCCCGAGCGCATCCGCTGTTCATCGGCATACGGCAAATGTTCGTTTTCCGCCGTCACCGCCCAAAGGTCGTCATGCTCCAGATTCATACTGATGCCGCCCTGGGCAAAATAATGATTGCGGTCGCTGACCACCAGTTCATCGCCAGTGGATACCACCTGGACTGAGAACTGGCGCTTCGCGCCGTCCCAGACCAAGGTACCACGGGCATACTTGGCATTGAACCAGCCCGAGCCGTAAGCATGTCTGGCACCGCTGACTGGATTATCATTCATAATGGCAATCGATAACAGATCTTTGCCATAGAAGAACCCGCCGTTGATTCCATAGGCGGCAATCTGCCGCAGTGGCACGCCAGCGGTACGGAGAATTACACGATCAGGGGAGAGGGACATCATGTGCAAAGCTACCTTGCCTGAACTTTCGGTCTCCCGGTACGAGTAGGAGTGCGGGAGGCCGTTAAAGACCTCTCGTTTCTCCTCTTTGACTAGGAAGATCCAGGTGATAGCTATCAGAGCAAGCGTTAATGTAAGGACGGTAATAAACAGCCGGGGTCGACGTTTCCATAACCGTTCCTCACGGACGACAAGGTTCTCAGTTGGCTCCGACATAAGCAGCAAGAAGCTTCGTCGTATTCAAGACAGCCTGCTTATGTGTACGTTCCATGGAGTGAGAAGCATGTACGCCCGGACCGATCAGGGCTGCACGGATATTGTTGCCGCCTCTCAATGCGGCGGAGGCGTCAGAGCCATACATCGGGTAGATGTCTACGGCATAAGGGATCTCCAGCGCTTGTGACAGCTCGATCAAGCGCCCGGTCATAGCATAATCGTAAGGGCCGGACGAATCCTTGGCACAGATGGAGACATCCGTCTCCTTGCAGCTCAGGTCATCGCCCATGGCGCCCATATCTACAGCGATCATCTCGTTGATCTCGCCAGGGATCCATGAGGCACCGTGACCGACCTCTTCATAATTGGAGATCAAGAGGGAGAGATTATGCAGGGGCTTCCAGCCCTCGCGTTTGATGCTTTCCAGCAGGCCAAACAGCGCGGCTACGCTGGCTTTGTCATCGAGGTGACGGGACTTGATATAACCGCTAGGCGTAATCACCGCACGGGCATCAAAGGAAATAAAATCCCCCACGGAGATGCCGAGCTTAAGCACATCGTCCTTGGAAGAGACCAGTTCGTCAATCCGGACCTCCATGTTCTCTTCCTGGCGTTTGAAGTCGCGCGCATCGGCATAGACGTGGACGGAAGGGTGGCTCGTCAAGATCGTGCCCGTATAGGTCTTGCCGCTGCGGGTGTGAATAATACAGTATTCATTCTCGATACTACTCATGGTAAAGCCGCCTACGGAAGTCAGGCGCAGGGTACCGTTGGCTTTAATGGAACGGACCATCGCGCCAAGGGTGTCCACATGGGCGCTGATGCCTACCGTACGGGAAGGATCGAGGCCCGGGACGGTCAACACCACGCCGCCTTTCTCGTTCCAGGACAACGGGATATCCAGCGCAGCTGCCTCTTCGGCTACAAGGTTCATAACCTCAGCGGTGAAACCGCTAGGGCTGGGAGTGTCGAGTAATTTTTTCAGAAAGGATAGAATGTATTCTTCATTAGGTTGAATTGTAAGCATGGATTAAAGCCTCCTGTTCATGGAAAATAGGGCCCCGGCTGAAGCCGATACCCCTATGTATGTATTACAACTTAGTAGCACTGTCTGTTGACAGGCTCTCATCGTTTAGCGAAAAGCCGTCCAGTGATGTGCTACTCTCACGCAGCTTGGCCAATTCGGCGGTCAACTGTTTGATCTGCTTCTGCAGTTTGTACTGGCGGAAAATGCCGTAGGACCCGACGATAATCCCGCCGATCAGGGCGCAGCCCAGAATGACAAGGATCAGTGGCATGCTGACAACAGTGAAGAAGAAATTGACCTGTACCGGATCGACATTAATCACCGCAAAAACTGCGGTAAGCAGCGCGAAGATCAGACCCGCGATCAGTGACCATTGTAATTTCATGAGGGTGTTCCTCCTTAAAGGGTTACAGTATAAATCCCCTGCCCGCGACCGGACAAGGGATTAACTTTATACTAAACGTTCTTTTTTACTTGGTCAACTGTTCCATCTGCTCGATCACGCTTTCGAATACGCTCATAGCTTCACGGATCGGTGCAGGGGAGGACATGTCAACTCCGGCTTTGGACAGAATGTTGATAGAGTAATCGCTGCCCCCGCTCTTCAGGAAGCCGAGGTAACGATCCACCGCCGGTTTGCCCTCTTCGAGGATCTGCTTTGCAAAGCTGGTGGCTGCCGAGAAGCCTGTGGCATATTTGTACACATAGAAGCTGTTGTAGAAATGGGGAATACGGGCCCATTCCATCTCGATATCCTTGTCAACAACCATGTCCTTGCCATAGTATTTCACGTTCAGGTCATAGTAGATGGCGGACAGATCCTGCGGAGTCAGGGACTCGCCGGCCTCAGCACGCTCATGCACAATCTTCTCGAATTCGGCGAACATCGTCTGTCGGAATACGGTCGTACGGAACTGGTCGGCATAATAGGTGAGCAGGTACATTTTTTCCTTCGGATCGGTGGACTTATGAAGCAAATAATCCATCAGCAGCGCTTCGTTGGTAGTGGAAGCAACCTCCGCCAGGAAAATCGTGTACTGTGCATCACGATACTTCAGCGCATTGTCCGAATAGTAGGAATGAAGGGCGTGACCCATCTCATGCGCCAGCGTGAACATACTGTTCAGGTTGTCGTTATGGTTCAGCAGCACGTAAGGGTGAGTGCCGTAAGCTCCCCAGCTGTATGCACCTGTACGTTTGTTCTCATTCTCATAGACATCGATCCAGCCATTGTCATAGCCTTCCTGCAGCACCTTCAGATAGTCCTCGCCGAGCGGCTTAAGGCCTTCCTTAGTGATCTTCTTAGCTTCATCGAAGGTGATGTCCAGCTTGTATTCGTCCACGAGCGGAGCGAACAGATCATACATATGTAGCTCGTCAACCCCAAGCAGCTTCTGGCGCAGCTTCATATAGCGGTGCATCAGCGGCAGGCTCTCATGGATTGTATCGATCAGGTTGGTGTATACCTCTTTTTGGATATTATCTCCGTAGAGCGACATTTCCAGTACTGAAGGATATTTGCGCACGCGGGAGTAGAACACATTCTTGTTCACATTGGCACTCAGCGTGGCTGCAATTGTATTCTTCTGTTTGGCGTAAGTCTCATACACGGCTTTAAAAGCATTTTTGCGAACCTCACGGTCCGGGCTTTCCAAGAACTTAATGTAGCTGCCATGCGTTAGTTCTACTTCCTTGCCGGTCTCGTCCTTAATCTTCGGGAACTTAAGATCGGCGTTGTTCAGCATACCAAAAATGTTCTGCGGTGCCTGGGACAGGTTCCCCACTTGGGCCAGCAGTGCCTCCTCGGCTTTGCTGAGAATATGCGCTTTCTGGCGCTTCATCTCCGTGAGTGTGAAGGTGTAATCAGACAACTCGGAATCAGCGATGAACTGATCGAGCTTCTCGACTGGCAAGGCTAGAATTTCCGGTGTGATAAAAGAAAGTGCCTCTCCGGCTTCTACGCTAAGCTTCTTTGCTTTTTGGGAAAGGGCTTGATAGACCGGATCTGCTGTGTCTTCATCCTGACGCATATGTGCATAGACATAGAGCCGTTCAGTGAGTAAGGAGACCTTGTCATCCAGTTCGAAGCAGTCCTTCAGTGCTCCGGCAGTGCCCAGCTTGCCCTGAAAGTCGGCAGCCTTTTTAAGGAGATCTTTGGTTTCAGTGTAAGCGTCATCCCAATCTTTCTGCGAAGCAAACATATCTTCAAGCTTCCAGCGGTTCTCCGCAGGCACTTCACTTCTTTTTGGTAATTGTTCCATGGAAATCCTCCTCGAATGATGGGATGATGCAGGTGTTGATTCCTGCGGCAGCATGGCGGATGATAGATCACCCGGCACAATAGAGAGCGCAAGCAGTAACGAGAGCGTATGGGGCCATACAGGCAAGGGCGGAAGCCTCCTTATAATAAAAGGTGTTCCTAATATGCCCTGCCGGACCATGATTATGTAATCTCCGCGTCGCTTATGCGCAGGTTATGCTAGAAAGCTGTAAACAATGAAGACAAAAGCTAGAAGAATCATAATGGCGGCTGTCAGGGCCATCCCCCGCTTCAATCGTTGCGGGATCCGGTCCCTGGACATAATCAGCACGGCACCGAGACATAGAACAACGATTGTATAAATCGTGAGATTCTCTGTGTTCATCCGCGTTATACCTGCTTGAAAGCTTCCATAATTTTCTTATACTCTTCTTCGTTGTCTTTGTAGGATTCTTTGTTGAAGCGGTTGTTCACCCATTGCATCATGGCCGGACGGCTCATAAAGGTATGGGTTTCCTCACCCCATTGATCGGAAATTTCCCGAAGAATAATATAGCGGCCTTGTACCTCGACCGTCATCATGTTCCATTTGTCTGTTTTGTATATTTCGTGTTTTTTGATCATATTCATTACCACCCTGGCGATTTTTGGCTTTTGGGTCAATGATAACGCAATGGGGAAGGGAAAAGCAAATTAATTCAGGGATCCGGGGGAAAGACGGATTGCACTGGACAATAAAATGGAGTATAATGTAAGCATACGCCATATATGGCGCTATTTTTAGGAGGTTGTTCATTTGAAAGGTACAGTAAAATGGTTTAACGCAGAAAAAGGTTACGGTTTTCTTCAAGTAGAAGGCGGCGAAGATGTATTCGTTCACTTCTCAGCAATCCAAGGCGACGGTTTCAAGACTTTGGATGAAGGTCAAGCTGTTGAGTTTGACATCACTGATGGCAACCGTGGTCCACAAGCAGCTAACGTAGTAAAACTATAAGAATCGGATCTGACAGCCCGGCTGTCTGCTGAGAAATATATATCTATTTGGCTAGCTCTTGTAAAAGTGGTAACCAACGAATTACACAACACACAGTTCTTTCGGGAACTGTGTTTTTTTGTTATATCTCATGACAAGTAGAAACGGCATTGCCGTCTGCTAAGCGTCGGTATCCGTTTCAGCGAGAAATATAAGGATAATTTATAGCGTAGAACATATAAATTTTTATATTTTGACAAAAACCCTGAGCCTCTCCATGGAAAGACACAGGGTATAATTGTTATCGTAATATGTTCCTTATAAGGAATGCACATTTACAGCGTAGAATTCTCAGCAGGAGTGGTTGCTGTTGGCTGGGATTCCTGTGCTTGCACAGCCTGCTTCTTGTGGGAAGCACGCGATGCGAACCTCGGGGTGAAGGCCAGCAGGTATTTTACCAAAAACCCTCCAAATGCAAGGATCGAGAAGAGTGCTGCTACCATATAGAAGGTGGAGCGCCCGGCATTTTCATAGATGATCCCACCGAAGGTTCCACTCAGCAGTCCGGAAGCACTCGACCAAACGATGGTGAAGAGCGCCATGCCTGTGGCACGCAGATGATCGGGGATCATCCGTGTAATGTAACGAACCGAGGTGACATAAAAAACACCAAAAGTCACACTGTGCATGGCCTGTACGAACACCATCGCCCATGGAGTATGGACGTAGGACATGAGCAGGAAGCGCAGGGCGTACATGAGGCTGGCAAAGACGAGCAGAGGTAGCTCCTTGAAGCGCTCTCCATATTTGCTAAGAAGAAAGAACACCGGAATTTCACTTAACGCGGAAGCGAGCAGCGCCCAACCGATAATCTCTTCGCCAGCCCCGAGCTGTTTTAGGCTAATCGTCAGAAAAGCTTCGTTCATTCGATGTCCCAGGGCAAGTATAAAGACGATGCCGAAGAATGATAACACTTCTTTTTGCAGCAAAATTTCCTTCAATCCACTGCCTTTGCTACTCTTCTGGCTCTTCTCAGGCTTGTTCTTCAGCGTCGCCGGGTCCCTTTTAGCATCCTTTAAGGGTATGGTGATCAACAGGGCAGCAATTACTATTGCGATACAGACAGCCATGCTCCAGGAGGAGCCTATCGCTCGGAGTACGTAGCCTACTGTCAATGCGAAAAAGGCATAGCCGAGAGAACCGAATACCCGAATCGTAATGAAATTTCGTCCATAACGGGCAGCGGTTTTGATAGCCATCGTATCTGCGAGTGGAAAAACAGGGTAATAGAAGAAATAGAAAAGGGATAAAATAATCATAACCGATGAAAATTCAGTTGCCCTCGCCAAAAGAAGTGCCAGAACGAGCTGACCTGCCAGCAGGATGACCATTATCTTCTTGATGGTGCCCAGCCGGTCGCTGATCATGCTCCAGAACAGATTGGAGAGAATTGAAATAAGCGGTCCGAGAGAGTACAGGTATCCTACCTGCGAACTGCTAAAGCCCAGATGGGTATAGAATAATGGGAAATAAGATACAACCAGTACACTGGTGCCAAAAACCGTAAACATAAAGGATCGCAGCCAGTTCTGATCGCTGGAACTGCTGCCGGTCCGTTCTGGGAACATGATGTTTTGCACTCCTCCGAATATCAAATACGCATAGTATAGCACAAAGGAAGGAAGCCATGTTTACGAAAATGGTAGTATTTCTGAATCTTGCAAGGATTTGCGAAAGTGATTTTGTTGTTTGTACAAATACGGTGATCATATTATAATAATGATGATTTGGATAAGGAGACAACAATGTGGAGGCACTGTCATTGAATGAATTTGAGCAAGGCCGTTACCTAAGCCCCAAAGGTCCTATAGGACTTATGAAGAGGGTCTACAAGTACGTGCTGCCGGAAGTGAGGTCATGCCTCGGCTTTTGGCGTCAAGATGCGGAAGGGATTCCCGATCCCGAGCTCCGGAAGCAAGCGCTAGCCAGCATTGAAACCAAACAGTTTCACTGCGAGGGCGGCGGTATTTATGCTGCCGGTAATTTATCGATGAGACATATACTTATTCCGCTTATTGTTGCTTATCAAACGATCAGCGATTATCTGGACAACTTATGTGACCGTAGCACCTCGCTGGATCCTGCCGATTTCAGGCTGCTGCATCAGTCGATGCTGGATGCCATCAATCCTGAGGCGGAGCTTGTCAATTATTATGCGCTTCGTACCGAGCAGAATGATGGCGGTTATCTGCACAGACTGGTCCGCAAATGCCAGGAGATGATTTCCCAACTGCCGGGCTATGCGGCTGCGGCGGATGAGATTGCCGACTTGGCTAAATTGTATACGGACCTGCAGGTGTACAAGCACATCCGCCCAGAACTCAGGGAAGCTGCCCTGAAGGAATGGTGGGAGGAACATGGAAGCCGCGCCCCTCATTTGTATTGGAATGAGTTTGCTGCTGCTACAGGATCTACCCTGGGAGTGTTTATGCTTTTTCTGTCCTCATGTGATCCCAAGCTGAGCAAGGCACAGTCGGCGTCCATTCGTGCCGCGTATTTCCCGAATGTGTGCGGTCTGCACATTATGCTGGATTACCTCATCGATCAGGATGAAGACAGGGCCGGCGGTGATCTCAATTTCTGCAATTATTATGACGACACTGATACCATGTTGAATCGGATCGCTTCCATTGTGGAGTGGGCCCGCAAGGATGTCCGGAATCTTCCCGAGACCTCGATGCATCGCATGGTCATCGAAGGTTTGCTGGCATTGTATTTATCCGATCCGAAAGTTAGCGAACAGCGGGAAGTTCGCTCAGTATCGAAACGGCTGATGAAGGGAAGCCCGCTGACGAGGATTTTCTTCTTCGTGAACAGCCGCTGGATACGCAAGCACATGTATTAGCACTGTTGTGGAGCAGTTTTCTAGGGCGAGGCGGCTCCGCACAATTTTAAGGAGGAACATCAGAATGTCAACAGTTAAAAAAATCGCAGTCTTGACCAGTGGCGGGGATTCCCAAGGAATGAACGCTGCGGTCCGCGCAGTTGTGCGCAGCGCACTTTATTTCGGTATTGAAGTGTTCGGTATTCAACGTGGATACCAAGGACTTCTGAACCGGGACATCTTCCCAATGGATCTGCGCAGCGTCGGCGATATCATCCAGCGTGGAGGTACCATCCTGCAGTCGGCCAGATGTCTGGAGTTTGTGAAGCCGGAAGGCCAGCAGAAGGGTGCGGACATCCTTAACGAGATGGGGATTGACGGTTTGGTGGTTATTGGTGGCGATGGTTCATATCATGGCGCCAACAAGCTGAGCAAGCTTGGGATCAAGACAATGGCTCTGCCAGGAACCATCGACAATGATATTTCTTACACAGACTACACCATTGGTTTTGACACTGCAGTAGGTGTAGTTGTGGATGCCATCAATAAGCTCCGCGATACAATGTCCTCGCACGAGCGTTCTTCTGTCGTTGAAGTTATGGGTCGTCACTGCGGCGATATCGCGCTGCATGCGGGTCTTGCTTCCGGTGCGGAGACCATTCTTGTTCCTGAAATGCCTTATGATCTTAATGAAGTCGCTGATCGTATGCGCGATAACTTTGTTAATGGTAAGAGACACAGTATTGTGATCGTAGCTGAAGGCGTTGGCAAGGGCGAAGATGTTGCTCAGGCACTGAAGGACCGTCACTCTTCCTTGGATGCACGTGTTACTGTGCTTGGACATATTCAACGCGGCGGAACACCGACACCGGCAGACCGCAACCTGGCCAGCCGTCTCGGTGACTTCGCTGTGCGCAAGCTGATGGAAGGCGAATCCGGTAAAGCATGCGGTATCATTAAAGGTGAACTTGTTCTGACTGACATTGACACCGTGGTTAATAGCAAGAAGGACTTCAACGTTGAGTTGTACGAACTGGCTTCCCGTCTTTCCCAGTAAGAACGGCAATGATTGTGTACTGGAATTATGTAGTTTATGAGCCCTGCGGCGGACCGCAGGGCTTTTTATGTTGGAAGGTGACGGCACGGGGCTCTGACCAGTCCACCATGCCGTGCGCTATGCTGGAAGGTGCGGGCACCAGGCTCTGACCAGTCCACCACGCCATGCGCTATGTTGGAAGGTAGGTGCGGGCACCGGCTCTAAGCAGTCTACCATGCTGTGCGATATGCTGGAAGGTGCAGGCACCAGGCTCTGACCAGTCCACCATGCCGTGCGATATGTGCACAGTTATGTGCACAGCGGTTCAGCGCAACGTGTACTAGGGGATTGCGGGCGTTGCGAGCGATCTACGGTGTGGACGCTTGAAGGTGATTGGATTTCTATAGTTGACAATATACCCCCGCCCGTATAATATATACCCCATAGGGTATATTGAGGAGGGTGAAATATGAGTAGAAAGATTATAATCATTGGCGGCGTGGCTGGAGGGGCTTCCGCAGCGGCAAGGCTGCGGCGTTTGAATGAGGAAGATGAAATTATTATGTTCGAGCGGGGAGAGCATGTTTCTTTTGCCAACTGTGGACTGCCTTATTACATTGGGGGCAGCATCAATTCCCGGGAGAAATTATTCCTGCAGACTCCCAAGGGGATTAAAGACCGTTTCAACATTGATGTACGCGTGCTGACAGAGGTGACGGCAATAGATCGTGATCAGAAGCTTATTCGCTTCCGCAACACACTCACGGGTGAAGAAGGAACGCAGACCTATGATCTCGTGGTGCTATCGCCGGGTGCAAGGCCAATAATGCCAGAGATTCCGGGGATCGAAAGTGCAGCCAACGTGTTCACGCTAAGAAATGTTCCGGATACAGATAGGATTAAAGGCTTTGTTGATGAGCGTCACCCTAAACATGCGACCGTTATCGGCGGCGGATTTATAGGACTGGAAATGGCCGAGAATCTGCGCGAACGTGGACTGGAGGTCACAATTCTTGACCTAGGGGAGCAACTTCTGAATCCGCTCGATCCTGAAATGGCGATCCTTGTGGAGCAGCACATGACTCTTAATGGGGTGGACATTCGGCTGAAGGAAGGCGTGAAGGAATTCAAGTCCGCGGGCCGTGAGCTGCTCTTGACCTCCGGAGAATCGATACACACGGACATGGTAATTATGGCGATCGGAGTGAGTCCAGAGAATGATTTGGCCCAGTCCTGCGGGCTTGAGCTTGGCTTCCGTGGGGCGGTCAAGGTGAATGCCCAGCTTCAAACCAGCGATCCTGCCATCTATGCAGTGGGCGATGCCATAGAGGTCAAAGACCGGAATCATGGATTCGCCACGATGGTGTCACTCGCTTGGGGGGCGAATCGCCAAGGAAGACTGGTGGCTGATCATATCAATGGTAGGCCCATTGCCTATGAGGGGGCGCTTGGAACGGCAATCATCAAAACCTTTGCACTGACAGCAGCTTCGACTGGTAACAACGAGAAAACGCTGCGCCGGCTTAACGTTCCTTATAAGGCGGTTCATCTTCACCCGAACTCCCATGCAGGATATTACCCTGGAGGCTCGCCGATCTCAATGAAGCTGTTGTTCAATCCTGAGACGGGTGAAATCTATGGCGCACAAGCAGTCGGAGCGGATGGAGTGGATAAAAGAATTGACGTCATCGCCACAGCCATTCGCGGCAAGCTGGATGTGCAGGAGCTGGCCGATATAGAGCTGGCGTATGCGCCGCCTTACTCTTCGGCTAAAGACCCTGTCAATATGGCTGGTTATATCGCCTCCAATCTGATGGATGGGCTGGTAGATACGCTGCAATGGTATGAGGTGGATGCTTTTCACCATGACGGCGGGTTGATCATTGATGTCAGAGATGGTGCTGAACTGCTCGCAGGGACTATTCCAGGTTCCATGCATATTCCTCTTGGTGAGCTACGAGGCCGGTTGGCTGAGATTCCGCGCGAACAGGAAATTGCGGTTTCTTGTCAGGTTGGACTGCGCGGATATATCGCGGCACGGCTGTTAAGTCAACATGGCTATCGCATTCGTAATGTGGATGGGGGCTATAAAACTTATGCTTCCATGCTGCGAGCTCAGCGGTTGCCCCAATCCCCAGGGGGAGGCGGTGGCTCATCTCTCAGAGGTTCGGCTCAAGGAAAGAGTGAACAGCCAGAGTCCGAACATCCCAGACCTGAAGCCCCCTCAGAGGTTCCAGTAACCCATAATTCAATAGGAACGAATGCGCAGTTGACCTTGTTGGATACTTGCGGATTGCAATGTCCGGGGCCTATACTCAAGGTATACGAGACGGTACAGTCACTGGAAGAAGGCGGACAGCTAGAGGTTACCTCAACAGACTTTGGCTTTGCAGCAGATATTGAGCAGTGGTGCCACAAAACGGGCAATACACTGGAAGCGCTGGATGTGTCTCAGGGTAAGGTAACTGCGGTACTGCGCAAAGGTCAGGATAAACCACAGTGTTCAGCGATCCCGGGGGGACAGCCTGCAGATAAGCAGGGTTCGACCATGGTCGTGTTCAGCGGTGATTTGGACAAAGCTATCGCCTCTTTCATTATTGCAACCGGAGCCGTGGCGATGGGTAAGCAAGTGACGATGTTCTTTACCTTCTGGGGCTTAAACATTTTGCGGAAAATACAAGCACCCGCGGTTGAGAAGAACGGCATGGAGCGAATGTTCGGACTTATGATGCCACAGGGCAGTAAATCCCTGCCGCTGTCCAAGATGAATATGGGCGGGCTGGGACCGAAGATGATCCGCCATGCGATGGAACAGAAGAATGTAGACTCCTTAGAACAGCTGATGCAGGGAGCCATGAACGCAGGAGTGCGGATGATTGCTTGCACGATGAGCATGGATATTATGGGGATCAAGAAAGAAGAGCTGCTGGACGGTGTGGATTTTGGAGGTGTAGCCAGTTATCTCGGTGCTGCCGACGATGCAGGCGTTAACTTGTTTATTTAAAGGACGTGTGAAGCAATGGAGTATGATAAGGCGATCAAAAACAGACTGAAGCGGATCGAGGGTCAGGTTCGCGGTGTACTGGGGATGCTGGAGGAAGGCAAGGACTGCCGTGAGATCGTTACCCAACTGACGGCCATTCGTACAGCGGTAGACCGCACTGTAGGAACGGTAATTGGTTCCAATCTGGAGCACTGTATTCAGGAAGAACTGGAGCAGGGCCATTCCCCGGACAAGGTGATAAAGGAAGCTGTGGAGCTGCTCGTTAAGAGTAGATAAGGGATCAGAGTATTAAGTAGTTAGGTGGCGAAGAAGTAAGGGCTTAGCAGCTAAGCAACTAGCTAGCGGAGAAGTTAAGGGCTTAGAAGCCAGTAACCAGTTAACGAAGAGTTAAGGGCTTAAAAGCTAAGTAACCAGTTAGCGGAGAAGTTAAGGGATTAGAAGCTAAGTAACTAGTTAGCGAAGAAGTTGAGGGATTAGAAGTTAAGTAACTAGTTAGCAAAGACGATAAGGCTTTAAGCAAAGTGGACGGCAGCGATGCTGTCCTTTTTTCAATATTTAAGAATTTGCATGTTTTTGGGGTGAGCGAAGCTTGCCCCTTATTTGTTGATTAAGGAAACTATAAACATTATTAAAATGTGGATCATTCCGTTGGAAAAGACAAGGCGATGTCTGGAGAGCCGAAAGGAGGGTGGCGGCTGGATGATAGGTAGCTGGTATTTGATGACTAGAGTTGGTGACGTGTGGCTGGTAGCTGAGTCATGCTCTAGATTATGTGCCCTAACTTTAAGGTGGCTGATTGATATTCCAAGAACATTATCCTAAATCAAAGGTGCTGAGGTAAGACGGAAGATGCTTGTAGTTTGTGGCCGAATAGCTGTCGATTGGCGGTAGGATGCAGATAGCTGACTGGTGCACGGGTGCATCGAAATAACGGCAATTCTGTACCTTAATTTCATACGAAATCATATAATTTTGCAAATAAGAGCAATATTGTATGTTAATTTCCCAGGTTTAGCCTCTTTTCAGACAAAAGTGTAGAATTAGCATACATTTTTGCCCTTATTTCTCGTTTGGCGTGTTTACATCAAAAATTAAGATACATTTTCGCCCCTATTTTTTGTGTACCCTGCGAGATGAGCTTATCTACTATACCCCGATGGGGAGGTGTGCGGCCGAAGTTGAGTGTTTGGAGATGAATTGGACTACGTTTATCAGCAATTTCTCCTCCCCTTAGCAAACTATTAATTTCAAAGGGGGGAGTGCTTCAGCTGTTCTAGCTTGTTTGCTAACTCGTTTTCGAACGTGCCATCGAACATGCCTTCTGCCTCGCTCTCTACCTCGCTCTCTATCTCACTTTTGAACCACGCGTATTCCTGCACTTAGCAACCAACCACGTTATAAAACATACCTATCATCGTATGCAAAAAAAGCAGCGATCACGCTATCAACGTGTTTCGCTGCTTTTTCAGTCAATCAATTCTAACAGCCTTATACTTCGCCTGTTTGCACCTTGGCAGCAAAACGGCGCTGCACAATAACGAGTCTTGACAGAAGCAGTATTGCTCCGATCGCCAAACCGGTGATTAGTCCGATCCAGTAGCCGTAAGCACCCAAATCTGTATAGGTCGCCAGTACATAGCCTACTGGAAGTCCGATCACCCAGTAAGCGATAAAGCAGATGACAAAGGCAGGATTCACGTCTTTATAGCCACGCAGCACACCTTGGGTTGGTGTAGCAATCGCATCCGAGATCTGGAAGAAGATCGCATAAATCAGGAAATGCTGGATTAACGAGATAACCGCAGGCTCATCAGAGTAGAGCCCAGCGACATGATTACCGGCGAATAGCAGCACCAGTGCGGTTGCGAATGAAAGTACCGCCGCTGTACCGATGCCGAGAATGCCGTACTGACGAGCATCCTTGAGGCGCCCGGAGCCAGTCTCGAAGCCAACAAGGATTGTAAGGCTCATGCAGATGCTGAGCGGGATCATATACAGGGTCGAAGCAAAGTTAATCGCTGCCTGGTGGGCGGCGATGGTCATTGTATCGAACCGGCTCATCAGCAGGGTCACTGCTGAGAAGACCGCAGTCTCGAAGAAAATCGAGAAGCCAATAGGGACACCGATTTTGAGCAGTTCCTTGAAGGTGGACAGCGACATGAAGTGGAACTTGCGGAACAATCTGAGCCCGACAAACGGCTCGGCCCGGTAGATAAAGACGAGTGCAACGAGGAATATCACCCAGTATGTAATCGCGGATGCAACACCTGCGCCGACACCGCCCATTTGCGGAAAGCCGAATTTTCCGAAGATCAGAAGATAGTTAAGCCCCACATTAACTGGCAGCGCAATCAGTGTGATGAACATGGAGACACGTGTCTGACCAAGCGCATCAATACAGCTTCGCAGGACGGTGTAACCGAAGAGCGGAATCACGCCAAAAGAAATGGCGCCCAGGAAACGGGCTGCGATATCTCTAACTGCAGGCTCCAGATTCATGAAGTTCAGAATCGGTGACAGGGATATGAAGCCGAGCAGCAGGACAAGCAGAGAGACAATCAAGGATAGCCAAATACCTTGGGTAACCTTAAAGGCGACTTCGTTGTTTCTTTTGCTGCCGACAAGATGTGAAACGATGGGAGTAATCCCCATCAGAATACCGTTCAATCCGGTCTGGATTGGAATCCAGAGACTTGTGCCAATAGCAACGCCTGCCAGGTCAGCTGTGCCGAACTTACCCGACATGTTTGTGTCAAAAAAGGTGATGGCGGACAACGCAATCTGAGTTACCAGAATCGGAAACAGAATGTGCAGGAATTGTCCCATTTTTTGCTTAATAGAATTCGTTTGGATCATTGTGTTTGCCTCGGGTTCTGTAATTTTTTCGGTTACTTTTGTCGGTATGCCCGGCAAAAGACCCGGCGGATGCCGGGTCCCTAATAAGAATATACTATCAGATTGAGTCAATTTCATAAATCAATAAGTGACTGGATATTATACCTATTCGGATTGAAATCCGCATTATGAGATTGATTCAGATTCCGTATAAATTAATAATGGCTTTAAGCTTATTTTCCGTAATTTACATCAGCGGTGTAGCGGTTGTTGGCATTCCAGAGCAGGAATTCATTAATATTCTGTTCATTTAGGGCGCGAATCTGATCCTCTACTTGCTGCTTGCCGTACTTCACATAGTGGCCGCTTCCAAGCCAGCTGGCTGTGAAATCCTGAATCCACGGCCGGATCACAGGTTTGTAGCTACCCAGCGGGTCCAGTTTCTTGTGCGTGTCCACCATAGAACCCTTGATGGTAGCATAAGGGTCTTTGTCCGGGTCCTTGACACTAAACCAGCCGGTTGTGTAGTGGCTCGGGTAGACCATTGGACTGATAACATCGACATTCTTGGAGATCTTCACAAAGTCCTGTCCGATGCCTTCCGCAGCAGGGACGGAAGCGGCATAGCCGAAGATATCCACAGAGACGCGAACACCGAGCGGGTTAAGTTCTGCCTTGGCATATTTAACGAAATCCGCAATGATATCAATGCGGGCTTTATCGCTCTTGGTGTATTTCAGCGTTTCGGCACGCTTCTCAAAGCCCTCAGGGAAACGGACATAATCGAACTGAATTTCCTTGAAGCCTAGCTTAACTGCTTCCTTTGCAATATCCACATTGTATTTCCACACGTTTTCATTGTAAGGGTTAACGAAGCTGTCGCCGCCCTTGTTCTTCCAAATCGTGCCGTCCGGATTCACAAAAGAGAGTTCCGGATGTTTCTTGGCGAGCACTGTATCCTTGAAGACAACGATCCGCGCAATGGGGTAGACCTGGTGCTGCTTCAAGCGCTCCATGAGTTTGTTGATATCTCCGATGAATGGCTTGGGCTCGCCCATTTGCTGTAATTCCGGATTGTCTGTCTTGTAAGTGATATACCCGGCATCATCCTTGATATCAATTACCATGGAGTTAAGCTCTGTCGAGTCAATCAGGTTAAGCAACTGCTCCATGCGGGCGCCGCCTGCACTGTAGGCGGTGACATAAATACCCTTCACCTTAGCTGCATCCGGTTGGGGGTCAGCAAGTGGGGCACCGTTCACGTCTCCGGTCTGTAGTACTGGTGCAGCCGATGCTGACGGGGCTATGCCTTCTCCACCTGAGGTGTTCTGGATCGGATTGCTGTTTTGTGCAATGATGGCAGGATTGTTAGCTGCGGCCTGCAGAATGGCGGTGACATTGGCTGAATGTTGGTCCTGCTGCACGCCCACGCTTCCCAGAGTCATCATCAGTAAAGCCCAGGTGATGTTCATTCTTCATTCTCTCCCTTTATGTACGTTCCTTAGAATTATACAGGAACAACTGCTCCTAAAAAGAACAGACTTGTCATAAACTTGCTGACAATGTGTTCCTGATGCAGCGCCCTTTTTTGTTTATAAACGGGATATACTGCTTTTAAACGGAAGAGTAAAAAGTAAATGCCGCCCTGGTTCAGCGCATGGCCGAACCCAGAGCGGCAACAATCAAGAAAATGTTCTTGCGACTTGCTTAGTGAAGATACGCAGAATTCTGATGCTCACAGATGCTGTAATGGATGATGTCCATAGCATCAGCCGGTTCCAAAATACTTAGTCCGTCGCGCAGCACGATCACCGAATTCAGTTCGTCCTGCTTGAGAAACGGCATCATATCGGGATACCATCTCATGACGATTGCTGACAATTTTACCGTTTCCATTTCCACAACAATCACCCTTCCTTTTTCGAATGGTACTGAACTTGAATTCAGGGTTCACCCAGAAAAACGAGATGCTTGGAATAAGAAGGTAAAGCACAATCTTCATGAAATTATAAAGGGTCCTGCGTGACTATAATATACCACAGATTTGAAGCATGTGCATTGTTTCTCATTACCTCTTGCGGAATGAACCCATGACGCCTACAGTCTCCACGATATTAACAAAAGCTTGCGGGTCCGTTGTTTTGATGATGCGTTTCAGCTCTGCAAGCTCATACCGGGTAGTTACTGTCATTAGCATGTCCTTTTCTACGTGAGAATAAGCACCTTCGGTTCTGATCTTCGTAACTCCACGCTGTAGAACGAGCAGCTGCTTCAGCAGCTCTTCCGTGCGATTGGTTACAATATATACCGTTACCTTGATATGGCTGATGTGAATCATATCGACAACCTTACCGGTGACGTAGATTGAAACCATGGATGCCAAAGCGAGATTCCAGTTATTATCAAAATAAGCTGCTGCCAGAATGACCAGGCCGTTCATCCCTGCAATGATGGTGCCGACCGGAAAATCGCGGTAACGGGTAATGATGGAACCCAAAATATCGAATCCCCCCGACGATCCGCCAGCACGGAAGGAGATACCACTGCCAACGCCGACCATCACGCCGCCGAATACAGAGGCAAGCAGCATATCCGAGGGCACAACTCTTACGGGGATCAGCGTCATCAGCCAGGTGGTGGAGGCGACGGAAAGGATGCTGAGAACGATGAACCGTCGTCCCAGTTGGAACCATCCTGCCACAAGGAGTGGAATGTTGAACAAAAGATACAGCAGACTGATATTGAAGGGTGTAAAATAACCCACAAGCATCGACAGACCCGATACGCCGCCACTGAGCAAACGGTGCGGAATCAAAAAAAGATTAAAGCCGCTGGCGATCAATGCAGATCCAAATATTACTGTTGCATAACTCCCAATACGTTTTAACAAGCAAATTCACCTCTGGTGTGTATTGTAAACCATGAAAGAAAGGAATACACTGGTATTCCCCTTTATGTTTGTGATATAATGTATAGGATATTCTTGAGTAGGACGTTACAATGGTACTTTTGCATTGCTTCGGATGTGAAGCTACAATTGCTCAGGTGATTTTGAAGCGCCTGATGATAGGACGGCTTTTCGTCCCAGGTACGCGTTAACCATGCAGAGATTCTGGCATGATTGGACAGCCTATAAATGTGTTTACCGCTACTTAAGAATACAGACAAGCATGTGGAATGTCCACTGTATAGAAGGAGCATGAATAATTTGAAAACATTCGCAGAATTCGGCCTGGAGCCAAAAGTTCTCCAGGCAATCACAGAGCTAGGATTTGAGGAAGCAACACCTATTCAAGCACAGTCGATTCCCCTGGCATTGACCGGATCGGACCTAATTGGTCAAGCACAAACAGGTACAGGTAAAACTGCTGCTTTTGGTATTCCCCTCATTTCCAAAATCAACCGTGAAGATGAGAAGATTCTCGCACTCGTTATGACCCCGACACGGGAACTTGCCATCCAAGTAGCTGAAGAAATCGGCAAACTGACTCGCTTCAAAGGACTTCGTTCCCTGGCGATCTATGGCGGACAGGATATCGGTCGTCAAATCCGCGGATTGAAGAAGAAACCTCAAATCATTATCGGTACCCCAGGACGTCTCCTGGACCACATTAACCGCAAAACCATCCGTCTGGACGATGTACAGACTGTTGTCCTTGACGAAGCAGATGAAATGCTGGACATGGGCTTCATGGAGGACATTCAGTCCATCCTCAAGCTTGTTCCAGAAGAACGTCAAACCCTGTTGTTCTCTGCTACTATGCCCCCTAACATTCAACGTCTGGCACAGCAATTCCTGAAAAATCCGCAGCACGTATCGGTTATTCCGAAACAAATCAGCGCTCCGCTGATCGACCAAGCTTATATTGAAGTTCCTGAACGTCAAAAGTTCGAAGCGCTTAGCCGTTTGATCGATATGGAATCTCCTGAGCTTGCCATCATTTTCGGACGCACGAAGCGTCGGGTTGATGAGTTAGCCGAAGCCCTCCAAAAACGTGGATATTCCGCTGATGGACTTCACGGTGACCTTTCCCAGAATCAACGTGATGCCGTTATGCGTAAATTCCGTGACGGAAGCATTGATGTACTGGTAGCTACAGACGTAGCAGCACGCGGTCTCGACGTGTCCGGTGTAACCCATGTAATCAACTTTGACCTTCCACAAGATCCTGAGAGCTATGTACACCGTATCGGCCGTACTGGTCGCGCAGGTAAGGAAGGTACGGCATGGTCCTTCGTGACACCACGCGAAATGGATCACCTGCACCTGATTGAGCGTGTTACCCGTCACCGCATTACTCGCAAGCCGTTGCCAACAATGGCTGAGGCGATCGAAGGTAAGCAACGCATTACTGCAGAGCGTCTACTGCACATGGTGGAGAATGGTGAACTGAATGAATATAAAGGCATTGCTATTCAATTGTTGGAACAATACGATTCCGTACAATTGTTGTCTGCGGCAATGAAGCTTCTGACTGGCGAGAAGAAGGATTCCGAAATCGAACTGACTCCGGAAGATCCGATTCGCGTGAAACGTCGCGGTGGCAAGAATGACATCCGCAGCGGACGCAAGCCTAACGGTGGCTATGGCAACCGTGGTGGCTACGGTGGTGGTTCCGGCGGCGGATACCGTGGCAACCGTGACAACAATGGCGGCGGAAGCAGCCGTGGCGGATACAGCAACAACTACGGTGGTGGAAATGGCGGCTACGGCGGTGGCTATAAAGGCAACCGTGACAACGCAGGAGGCCGTGATTACTCGGCATCCCGTAGTGGTGAGCGTAGACCTTCTACTCGCCCGAGCGGCAGCACTACCAGCACACGTCCAGCGGTAAAACGTGAGGATTCCTCCGACGTTTAAGCTGATCAGGTCATCGGCGGTTGCTGATGATTGAACATATGAAGAAGACGGGACACCGCAGCGCGGGTCCCGTCTTTTTTTGTATAAGCAAGAATTTTTAAGTAATACTTTGCTTATCGTTGTTAGGAGAACGCCTAATCGTTCATTGGACGATATAGACGCTCCAAGGCACAAATTAGATGAATGTGCGAGTGATGATGACGAGCAGGATGAACAGAACCAGAATTGTGCCGGTGGAAGTGAAGCCGCCGTAGCCAACAGGTGAGGACATAGGAATACCTCCTTTGAATTGTTGATTGAATTGGTTACGTCTCTAATATATGGACTTATTTCTCTGACGGTATAGACCATAACCTATTAATCAAAAACTTGGGCGCTGGAAAAGAACGGGGCAAATAGGGTATTGAAGTTACACATGCAGCACTGAAACCAAAAGTATATCATGGGTATTCAGAGCTTCGTTTATTGATGAAAATCACTTATATATTAGAAAGTTGAAATACTTGGTGGTTTTAGTACGCTGCTGAAAGGTGTTTTTCGTCTGTTCATAATTTTTTGTAGCATAAGTTTGGTCGCGTGAATGTAATTGTAAAAAAATGAAGTGAAATAAACTATTAACGTAAAGAAAGTGAGTGTAAAGCTCTATCTCTATACGAATCATAGCCCGTATGCGAGAGATGGTCTGGTTGAAGCGAATTAACGGGGGATTTTTCGTGTTGTGAAAAATATTTTTACCATAAGCGCGTGTTTTGGAAAACCTTGCTGGATGGTGTCATATGGGTTATAATATGTTGTCAAATCATATAATTTCCAGTATAAGGGGTACAGTTATGATTTTTAGCACCAGCATATTTCTTTTTAGTTTTCTACCCATGTTTTTGTTGATTTATTATTTTATTGAAATTATTAGCTATAAAAGCAAGAGATTAGTCAGCAATTTGTATATTTTGTTAGCCAGTCTTTATTTTTATTTATGGGGTTCAGGTGAAGCAGTGTATATTCTTATTGCATCAATAGTCGTTAACTATTACATTGGCATATTGATGAACGCTCAATTAATGAAAAAAAAGAGTGGGATAAGAAAAGTATTACTCATAGTGGGAGTATCATGTAATCTAGCAGTTTTGATTTATTACAAATATTCCAACTTTTTCTATGAACAACTTTCTTTATTTTTTGAAAATATAGGGATATATACAGGAAGTCTGGAAAAAATTATCTTACCTGCTGCAATTTCGTTTTATACATTCATGGCTATTTCTTACTTGGTTGAAGTCTATAGGAGACAAACTGCAGCGCGAAACATCATTGATTTCGCTACCTATCTTTCTTTGTTCCCGCACCTAGTTGCAGGGCCAATCGTTCGTTACTCAGAGATAGAGAGAGAATTGGAAGAACGTGAAATCAAGTTGGAAATGATGTTTGAAGGAATCTGGAGATTTGCTATCGGACTTAGTAAGAAGGTGTTGATTGCTAATAATATCGGTGTGGTGGCAGACAAAGTCTTTGATCTCCCTCAAAACGAATTGACTACTGGCATTGCATGGATAGGTATCATCTGCTATACACTTCAAATCTATTTTGATTTCTCCGGCTATACTGATATGGCTATAGGTTTAGCGAAGTTTATGGGATTTAATTTCCCAGAGAACTTCAACCAGCCGTATCGTTCTCAAAGTGTTACAGAATTTTGGAGACGGTGGCATATGTCGTTATCTAGATGGTTTCGGGATTTTCTGTACATTCCGCTTGGGGGAAGCCGAAAAGGGCCAGTAAGAACCTACGTAAATCTGTTTATCGTATTCTTTTTATGTGGTCTTTGGCATGGTGCTTCCTGGTCGTTTGTTGTATGGGGAATGTATCAGGGTGTTATTCTAATCATAGAAAGATTACTGAAACAAAAATACAATTTTGAACCTAAAGGATTTTTAGGTTGGTTGGTTACGTTCAACTTAATAATGATCGGATGGGTATTCTTCCGTTCTTCATCATTAGAAGGAGCGTTTACTTACATTAAGTCCATGTTTAGTTTTGGTTATGCCTCCAAGATTACATACTTTGAACCAATGTATTTCTTGCAAAATAATATTATAGTCTTTGCTGTAATCGGTTTTGTGATAGCTTTTGTTCCACATGAGAAGATTAAGGTAATAAGAAATGATTCTACTCTTTCCACGATAGTTAAAGGAATAATATCTTTGTTAGTGTTCATCCTTTCAGCTGCTTCAATCGCGAAGAGTGGATTTCAGCCTTTCATTTATTTTCAATTCTAAAAAGGATGGGACTAGATGGTTTCCGATAACGTAAAGAAAAGTTTCGTGATTATTTTTATGATAGCTATTCTTTTACCTGGGATTCAAAAAGAACTAATGTTATTTAAGATTACGCCTCTTTCGGAAAACAGGGTAAAGGCAGAACTGCCGGATGGCGGATTTATACCGAACCTTCTTGAGGGCAAAGAGTCGTTTACTCATAAGTACGAACAGTACTATAATGACAATTTTGGATATAGAGACTTTTTAATTAAGCTAAAGAACCAAATTGATTACTCATTGTTTAATGTCTCGGATAAAGTGTTTATAGGCAAGGATGGATTCTTGTTTTATAAGCCTGCTGATGAAGTGGAATTACCACAGTTGGATAGAAAGACAGATGAGCAAATGTCTACACTATTTGGACGATTTGCTAAATTTGATGAAGAGCTTAAATCGAAAGGAATTCAGTTGCTTTTAGTTCCTATTCCCAGTAAAAGCTCGATTTATCCAAATGAGTTTATGGCGAAGATAAAGCGCCCTGAGGTTAACGGATTTGATAAATTTATGAACCATCTACGTAACTCTGATATTCAATATGTAGATACAAAAAAAGTCTTACTTGATTTAAAAAAGAATTATCAAACTTATTACAAAACTGATTTTCACTACAATGCTATCTCTGAGTACGTGGTTTCGAATGAAATAGCTCGCAAATTAAATTCTTTAACTGAAAATAATTTAACTATTAATAACGATTTTAAATTCTTAACAGAAAAAAATTGGGCCGGCGGCGAAAATATACAGATGGGATTATTTAAAAAACTTACTGAAGATATTCCGGTCATTCAAAACAACTGGACTGATTGTGGGAAGACATTGATTCCGAATAGTGTTTACAGATTCAGTCATTTGTCTGATAATTCATGCAAAAACGTACTTCCAAAAACTTTGTTAATTGGAAATTCATTTACAGGCCATTTCTCGGATTATAGCTTTCCACACTATTTTAGTGAAATCAATTCTATTCACTCGGATATATTCAAAAGAACACCTTCCTTTTTGGATAAAGACACGAAGTTCGTTGTTCTCCAACTGCTGGAAAATGATTTGGGTACTATTTATTCAGATGCTGCTTTCTGGCCAAATAATGGAACGATATCAACCGGTCCATTAGTAGATGGAACTATGAGTGATATTGAAATAATGGAATACCCTTCTGAACTGCCTGTGGGAGTTACCGGCACACTTAAAGTAAAGGTAACTAATCGTAGCCAAATAACATGGCCCGCAATTGGGCAAGTCGACGGTGGATTTTTAATAAATCTTGGGTACTATTATCAAACCTATAATGAAGAAAGACGTGAAGGAAGATCTGGGTTACTCCCTCAGGACGTTCAACCTGGATCATCTGTGATAATCGAGGGTAAATTAGGACCGTTTCTTGAAAAAGGGAAATTTGAAATTAACATTGACCTAGTTCAGGAGGGTTTTAAATGGTTTTCAGACGGTAAAGATATGAAAAAAATTAAAGTAAGGGTTTTTTAGTTGATCTAGAGCCCTGAAAAGGAGCTCTGTGTTTAGTTCCTGATATTTATATTCTCATAAGGGGCTTTAATCGCTCAACAAAAGTTCGAAGTAGGACGGGGACTTCACAGCATCCACACTCAAGAGAATTGCACTCCATTTCTTAGACAGCATCTAACAATGGAGTGCAGTTTACTATTCCGGCGGGGCTTCTTCATCTTCTATGTATTCCAGCCATTCTCCGGTACTGACCTTTAAGTGCTTAAGAAACCTCTCCGGCGTTCCTAAACCTTTACGCTTGCACGTTTTTCGTGATTCAGCTCCGATACCGTGTTAATGGAAAGCCTCGCTTCTCTAGCTATTCCCCTGATGAACTTTACCTCGCTGATTCATTAACTTCCTGACGTGACTAATGATCACGGACAGGTCTTATTTAAACAAAATTATACATAAATAAAAATGTATTAACTACTTAATGCGCATATCAATTTTCTGTTACACACATGATACAATGCATCAGACTGAACTGTGGCGAAAGTTGAGGAGCTGAGGTTGACAGGAGGGGACCGGATATAAAAGAATGCGCTTCCTAGTAAACTCTTTCTAAAAATTAGAAAAAGACGCTATGCTCAGAATACGAAATCACTCAGAACTCACATGTTTTATTGAACTATATTTTCCTTTATTAACAATTTATTACTTTTTCTATCCATGAGGGAAGAAAACAAATTTTTAATTAGCTTTGATTATTGTATAATATATATTGAGGTATAGTTAAGATACGCAGTATGCGCGAGACAGACAGGAGGAAGGGAAATTGGAGTTTAAAGGAGCAATGGGTGGTTTATACCGCATCACAGAATGGATTTCACGGATTGCGTTCAGTAATATTTTATGGGCGCTCTGTTCAATTCCGTTTCTGTTCGCAGCTGTTATGAAAATTATTATGTTGGGTACTGGCACAGGTGGCCCCAACGAACAGCTGACCTTGAATTGGGCAATGGGCATTTTCGCACCATTTACTGTGTTTCCGGCTACGGCCGCATTATTCACGGTTGTGCGCAAATGGGTAATGGGAAATACGGATGTCGGCACCTTCCGTACGTTCTTCCAGGGGTATAAAGAGAATTATGTAAAAAGTATGCTCGGTGGCCTGATTTACACGCTGCTGATCGTCATTATGTACGTTGATGTGACCGTATACATGACGCAAATGGCCAACTTCAAAATTGTGGGCATTCTGATGCTGGTGCTGATGATTATTTTATTCGTGTCCATGTTTAATTTCTTCTCGATCGTGGTTCATTACCAAATGACCTTCAAACAAGTTGTCATCAACTCGTTTTTGCTGACCGTTGCTCGACCGATTCGTGTGTTCATGACTTTGATCGGAGCTGGGGTACTGGCTTATATAGGTCTGAAGTATCCTGCATTGTACTTTATTGCCATTCCTACGCTGATAGCCATGCTTGCTTTCTTTAACTTCTATGCAACTTACAATAAGCTGCAAATGCAAGTCGAGCAGAGTAAGCTGAAGGAGCAGGAAGCAGAAGAAGCCCGGAAGCTTGAAGAAGAGGGCGAATCTGAGGGTGACAATACTGATGACGAGTCCGAGACGGACAAAGCTGATAACGAAGGCGATAAAGATAACAAACGAGTTTAAATCAATATCGTATAACGCTGCGGAAAACTGGCGAAATTTCTAATCCGTTATAATTTAAAGCGCATACAGGTTTACATTTTCGTCAAAACGCAATATAATAGTTCTAAATCCTGCGATGTACGTTATGGCTGCTCGTTGTTTTGAACCAATGACAATGTCTCGGGAGATCAAAATCGAAACGTGGCTGAAAGGCCCCGCCTATATGGCCTGGGGAATTCAAAAACGAGTTCTGCGATCACCCACCTGCTCTAGCAGGTTCAGAAGACACTGTGGCCGGACGGCATAGGCGGGTTTTCCAATGGTTATGACAGGCGCCCTATTTTCCGTATTATACGGAGAGGGCGCCTTCTTGTCTTGTGAGAACATTCAGAAAGTGAGTATTGCTCTTTTGTTCCTGAGGCAAGAGTGTTACACTTATACTAATGAACATGGGACTTGAAGAGGGGGAAGTATTTTGTCGTTAAAAAGAACCTTGGTCGGCTTGTTCCGCAGCCATGATGGAACGAGTGACCGCGCAAAAGATCCGGCACTGAAGACACGTTACTACAATCTGCAGAAGGACAAGGCTTGGGAAGAAGTATCCGCAACACTTAAAAAAATTCCGGGTTATAAAGTGCTGCATGAGGTGGAGTCAGTCGGAGAGATTATTTTAGAGAAAAAAACAGCCTTAGGCCGTACGCTCGATATCACCGTCTCGGTACTTAATACGACGCCGGTGCGCTGTGCAGTTGATATATATTCCGCTTCCAGAGGTTCCCTGGGTGACCTGGGTGGCAATTACCGCGTAATTCAGCGCCTCTATGGCTCGCTGGACAAGAAGCTTGGCAAATATAAAGTGGATTGAGAACAGCGGCATAGCCGAATAACAATTCCATTAGGGGATTGTATGCGTTTTCGAGAGATATTCGCATAAGAAAAGCGGAAGAAGGGAGGCCTTCTGCCGCTTTTTTCACAAATAATGAAGTGCATACGTGCGTTTGTCTTGCGTTTGTCTTGCGTTAAGCTTGCAGAAGCTCTTTTACAGCGGAGATTGCGGCTTCGTAGTTTGGATGCTCGCCCATTTCGCTCAAGTATTCTACATAAGTTAACTTGTTATCCTTGTCGATCACGAAGATGGAACGCATGTCCAAACGGAGTTCCTTGATCAGAACGCCATAAGCTTCACCGAATGAAGCCGTCTTGTGGTCGGAAAGCGTGATTACACGGTCAATGCCGGCAGCGCCGCACCAACGGGCTTGAGCGAATGGCAGATCTACGCTGACAGTGAGAATGACGACATCATCGCCAAGTTCAGCGGCTTCAGTATTGAACCGACGAGTCTGTGCATCGCACACACCAGTGTCCAGAGAAGGCACAACACTGATTAGCTTGATTTTGCCGGCATAATCACTGAGGGATACCTCTTCTAGAAGATTCTTGCTGAGTACAAAGTCCGGTGCTTGGTCGCCGACTTTCAGTTCGGGTCCGATAAGTGTGATGGGGCTGCCCTTTAAAGTGGCCACGCCTGTTCTTTCTTGCGTCATATCCTTGTTTCCTCCTCGAATGGGCATATTGGAATGTTAGTACCATTATAAATTATAATCTTTTTAAAGGGAGTATGTCCAACAGGATAACTTGTATAAAAGGATGGGTGTTTATGATATTCATACGATATGAGAATTGGCGAAGCTATATCCGGTATTATCCGGTGACCACGCTCTTGCTTTTGGCGAATGTGGTCATGTTTATAATTTTAACAGCTAATGGGGGATCAACCAATCTGGATACCCTGGTCCATTACGGAGCAATCGTGGATAATGGACCTCTCAGGGGAGAGTGGTGGAGATACGGAGCAGCCATCTTTCTACACAATGGTTTTTCACATTTGTTCTTTAACAGCTTTGCGCTGCTGGTCTTTGCACCTCCATTGGAGCGGCTTCTTGGATGGTGGCGGTATGCGCTGCTTTACTTAGGTGGCGGTGTGCTGGCCAATGTGATGTCGATCGTGCTAAGCACTCCCAATGACAACGTGTGGCGGGTCTCGGTAGGGGCCTCAGGCGCAATTTACGCTGTATATGGGGCGTTTCTCTACATTGCCCTACTGCAGAGAACAATGATGGATGAAGGGTCGCGCAAGACGCTCTATGGGCTTCTGCTGACGGGGGTTATTATGACGTTTGCGGTTCGTAATATAGACTGGGTAGCGCATATCGGCGGTTTAGTCGCTGGCTTTTTCCTCTATGGACTGATAATTCGCTTATTTAAAAGAAGCCGAAGACAGGAGAGATGACAAGCGTGGAGCTTAGACAGCTGCAATATTTTCTCAAGGTTGCTCAAAAGGAGCATGTCACCCGCGCGGCGGAAGAACTGCATGTGGCTCAATCTGCGGTCAGCCGCCAGATTCATCAGCTGGAGCAGGAACTGGGAGTGGACTTGTTCATGCAGAAAGGCCGAAACCTGCAGTTAACGCCGGTCGGTCAGCTATTCTGCAAGAGGGTAGAGGCCGTACTCAAAGAGCTTGAGCGTTCGGTGGCGGAGGTGCATGAGTTTCTGGATCCAGAGTCGGGAGAGATTCGTGTCGGATTTCCGCATAGCCTGGGCACGCATCTTATCCCGAGTATTGTAGCGGAGTTCCGCAAACATTTTCCCCATGTCAAATTCCGTTTCAAGCAGGGGACGTATCCGTCGCTAATCAAGGATGTGTTGATGGGTGAAGTAGATCTGGCTTTCATCTCGCCTTTCCCGGAGAGTAATGATCATTTGGCGGGAGATATTGTGATGACAGAGGAGTTGTTCGCGATTCTTCCGCAGAATCATCCGCTCGCCGGGGAATCAGTTATTCGGCTGGATCAGCTGAAGGATGATAAGTTCGTTCTGTTCAGTCAGGGATACTCGCTGCGTCCTATTGTCTGGCAGGCGTGCCTCCAGGCGGGCTTCAAGCCGCAGATTGCCTTTGAGGGCGGGGAGACAGACACTATCCGTGGTCTTGTCGCAGCCGGAATGGGAGTGAGCCTGTTGCCGGAGATGGCGCTATTCCAGACGAACCCACTTCAGCCGGCGCAGGTGAAGGTGGTTGAACCCGTTGTTACCAGAACGGTGGGCCTGATTCACCGCACTGACGGCAAGCTGCCGCTCGTAGCTCGCTCCTTCCGTGCCTTCCTGTTATCCTACTTCAGGCTGAAGCATTCGGGTGCTCCGGTAGGCTAGTTGTACATCTTAATTATATAGAAGACCTAAAGAAACCTCTCTTTGGAAAATGGTAGATCGCGCACCATTTTAACAGGAGAGGTTTTTTGTGTCTTTATTAACACGAATAAGGGGTGTCCCATACCACAACGTGGTATGGAGACACCCCTTAAAAAGATGGCAGATCAGATATTAGTCACGATTGCCGAGGAAGGAAGTTATTAATCTTAGCAGTTCAAGTAGAGATACTAGTGCTGCAGCCACGTAAGTCAAAGCGGCGGCATTCAGAACCTTTGCAACTCCGTGTTCCTCATCATTACGGATGTAGCCTTGCTCCACCATGACTTGACGGGCGCGGTTGCTGGCGTTGAACTCTACCGGCAAAGTAACCAACTGGAAAGCCACGGAAGCCGAGAAGAAAATGATGCCAAGACCGATCAGGTTGAAGGAGCTGAAGAGGAATCCAGCGATCAGCATGAAGGGGGCAATGCCGGAAGCGAAGTTAACTACCGGGAACATCCGGTGACGCAAGGTCAGCATCGGATAATGCACTTTATGCTGGATTGCATGGCCTACCTCGTGACAAGCTACGGATACGGCAGAAATAGAGCTTTCATAATATACAGGCTCCGACAGACGTACAACACGGTTGATTGGGTCATAGTGGTCAGATAGAGCGCCTCTTACAGGTTCGATAGGAACATCGCTGAGTCCATTGACGTCCAGCATGTGACGAGCGGCATCATATCCGGTCATTCCATTGGAGGTTGCTACCTTGGACCATTTGTTAAACGTGCCTTTGACCCTGAACTGGGCCCATAACGAGAAAATAAAAGCGATAATTACTAATAAGTACATCATATGTCATTCCTCCAGAGTGTTGTGTGAACAAGCTGCTTACATTGACGGTCCGTGGGTCAGTAAAAGGCGTATGGCTTCAATACAGGCCAAGCCTTGAGGGAGAAGTGCGGACATCGCTCTGTTCGCTTGCCCGGGCTTCAGCCCACTGATCATTGGTTCAAGAGCTTTGACTTCGCGTTCTAACTGCTGCATGTGAAGCTCTAGCTCTACAAGCTTATCGGATACATCCGCTTCAGGAGCGGCCGTTTTCCATTTGCTCATCATGACCTTGATCTCTTCCAATGTATACTTGTCATGCTTCAATTGAGTAATACGTTCCAAAGCGGCCAAGGTTTCATGACTGTATAAACGATAATTTTTCATGCTCCGCGACTCCGGAGAAATAAGACCTAACTTGGTGTAATAATCAATCGTACGTTCACTGATGCCGGCAAACTTGGCCAACTCTCCAATTCGATACAGGGTCATATCCCCATGTTAACTCACCTCGCTGCTGGGAATCAGACAACCGGGTTGTGGCAGTCATTCCTTATATTTGGCAATCTTAAACCTGTCTCTACAATGATAACAAACTGTAAACCGTACAGTCAAACGTGATACTTACCTAAAGTATATGCTTGCTATGAGGCGAAAATACCTGACATGAACAATGAGATGTCCTGATCGACCCTTCTTATGTCAGCTTTGAAAATAGAGGAGGGATACATCGTTCACATCTATAGAATGGTATGAAATAGTAAAAACATAACACGTGATGTTAAGTGATTCGCGTTTTAGACGGTACTATGAAAACACGAACAATAAGGTTGTGTTATTCGTGAATCTTATTGAAAATACATAAAATGATGATCAGACACAGCAATTCGATGGATGCGGTTACAATAAAAGCGAACGGATTTCTCATGCTATCCTTGGTCGGGGATCTCCAGAGCTTAAGTTAACGCATTAGATGCCGGCTATAAAATAAATAATGAAAAGTTTATAAAAACCCTTGTCAATTTACCTCACTCCTGATTATAATGACATTAAGAGTTTCACAACTTGTTAGAAAATATAACATTAGGGGAGTGGGGAACAATGAGAAAGAAATGGTTGGTTTTGGTGTTAGCGATGATAACACTGATGATCTATCCGGTAAGTGCGTTTGCAGCGGATGGTCCGAGTACTCCGGAACTGCAAATCGGGCTCGACACAGCATTTACCTTCCTGGCCTTTATTCTGGTATTCTTTATGCAAGCCGGTTTTGCACTGCTGGAGGCTGGTTCGGTAAGAATGAAGAACGCGGGTCACGTCGCTGGTAAAACAGTGTTGACGCTAGCGATCGCAAGCCTTTGCTTTTGGGCTGTTGGCTTCGGACTTGGCTTTGGTAACGGCAACGGATTCTTCGGTACAACGGGCTTCCTCTATGGTGGGGATAGCACCGCAGCTTCCTTCGATTCCCTGGCTGGCTCTGATGTAACGCTGAATATTAAATTCCTGTTCCAAATGGCTTTTGCAGCGGTATCGCTGGCCATCGTATCCGGTGGTATGGCGGAACGTGCTAAACTTAGCGTATATATTATCTTCGGGATTATTTTCTCGGTAGTCATCTATCCGGTAGTTGCTCACTGGGTATGGGGCGGTGGCTGGTTGTCTTCTCTGGGTATGCAAGATTATGCCGGTTCCACTGTAGTCCATCTGACGGGCGCAACCGCAGCATTAGTGGCCACAATATTGCTGAAGCCACGACTTGGCAAATTCAATAAAGAAGGCAAACCGGTCATTATTCCGGGTCATAACCAAGTCTTCACTGTCCTCGGTGTTATCATTCTCTGGTTCGGCTGGTTCGGATTTAACCCTGGTAGTGCGCTGTCACCAATGGGTGGTTTCTTCGGACACGTAGCAGTAACTACAAACATTGCGGCTGCAGCAGGCGGCTTGGCAGCACTGATCGCTTCCTGGCTGTATTTCGGCAAATCGGATATCCCTGCTATGCTGAATGGTGTGTTGGCAGCATTGGTAGCTATCACAGGAGCATGTGCCTTCGTTGAGCCTTGGGCTGCAATCCTGATCGGTTTTGTAGCAGGAGCATTCACTTTCATGACAGCACAATGGCTGGAGCGTGCGGGTCTGGATGATCCGATCTATGCGTTCTCTGTTCACGGTCTTGCCGGAATGTGGGGTGCGGTATCCACTGGTTTGTTCGCAACACCTGAATTGGCTGAAACTACGGGTGTAGGTCAAGCGGGCTTGTTCTACGGTGGGGGCTTCCATCAGTTAGGTGTTCAAATCCTTGGCGTAGCCGGAACATTCGTCTTCGTAGCCGCACTGTCCTTTATCATCTTGTATGTTATGAAACTGGTGAATGGCATCCGGGTAACGGAAGAGGAAGAATTGATGGGACTGGATATCAGCGAGCATGGTACCTATGGCTACCCTGAGCAAATGAAGTTGATTACTGATTCGGAATCCAAAGCTGTCAATCGTTAATATAACTTCACTTATAAGGGAGGCGAACCGCTTGGCTTCGATGGAGTCTGCAGGATGGATCAATGAGGACTACTATACTTCCATCGCAACGGCTGGTTCGCCACATGAACTTAAGCAAAGGCGCATCACCTGTCAAAATGTGCTTCTACAGCAGTTGAATGTGATTTCGATTGGTGAATGGCTGTCACGCGTGAATGCCATGCATGATCTCATTGCCAAGGCCGCAGTGCAAATATGCGAGGCGCAGATGAGAGAGGCGGGCTACGGCCCGCCTCCCTGCGCTTATTCCTTTATTGTATTCGGCAGTGCGGGCCGACAAGAAGCTACATTATGGAGTGACCAGGACAATGGTTTAATTGTGGATGGAGAACCGGATGGAGCTAAGAATCGGTATTTCGAAGCCTTTGGTGCACTGCTCTCTGATGTATTAGAGGAAGCAGGGTATGAGAAATGCGAAGGCAAGGTCATGTGTTCCGAGCCTATGTGGCGCAAGACGCTCCAGGAATGGAAGGAACAGCTCGAAGGATGGAGAGAGCAGCTGGAATGGGAGCCAGTTCGCTATCTCATTATTGCTTCAGATATGCGTCATGTTGCCGGAGATGCTGGACTGTCGGCGCAATGGCTGAAGGCTTATCATGAAGGATTCATTGGCAATGAGAAGCTTAGCGCAGCCGTGTTGCGCAACACAGTCCGTCATAAGGCGACGCTTAACCTGCTTGGTCAAGTGCTTACTGAACGATTCGGGGACTACGCCGGAGGCTTCGATATCAAATACGGCATGTATATCCCGCTGGTTAACAGTGTAAGGCACTTGTCTCTGTTACATGGAATTCAGCAGAGTGCTACTTTGAAACGGCTTGCGGAACTGGAGCAACTTGGGCAGTATGATCATCTTGGTGATATCCATACAGCGTTTCTGACAGCACTACGAATGCGATCTAATACACCTTATATCACTCGGGATGGATTGTTGCTCAGCAGTGATTATGTGTCGGAGCAGGACCTTAAGAGCAAGCAGCTGATGTCGGAGCTGCGTGGAAGTCTGCTATTGGTCAGGCGTATTCACCGTGCCTTGCAAAGACAGCTTAGAGCAGCGGAGAGGAGGCAGTCATGAAGGAGCCGAACAAGGGCGGCGGATTCTGGAGCAACTTGAGACAAGGAGGAATGCCGTCGGCGATTGCTTCCATGCGGGGTGGTGAGACGGCGCAGCAGAGCGCTCAGCAGATGGCTTTTATTCGCTCGTTGATGCGGGAGAAGCGGCGGCCCGAAGTGCTGCATACTCCGCTGTCACAGCTGGAAACAGTAATCTTTGACCTGGAGACAACAGGCTTTTCCCACCAGCACGGAGACGAAATTATGTCCTTCGGGGCGATACGGGTGGTAGGAGAGGAGATCAAGGAGGAAGAATGCTTTTATACCTTGGTTAACTGCCAGACGACAATTCCGGCTAACATTACAGAGCTAACTGGAATCTCTGAAGACATGACCAAGACAGCGCCACCTCTGATGGAGGGGCTTCATAACTTTATGTCCTTTGTGGGGCAGCGGGTACTGGTGGCTCATGCAAGTGCACATGACAAAGCTTTTCTAAATGCGGCCCTATGGAAAACCTCTAAGGTTCAGTTAACCCATCGTGTGCTAGACACAATGATGCTGGCTAGATGGCTGGAGCCGCAGCGGAGCAATTACACTCTGGATGAACTGCTGGCCGTGCATAGTATACCGATTAAAGGACGGCATCATGCTCTGGAGGATGCTAAAATGACGGCGCAGCTCTGGGTGGCTTACCTCCGTGAGATTGCCAATCGGCGTCAGGTAGAGACGCTGGGTGATCTGTACGCTTATTTAAGTAGAGCCTAGAGCGGCTAATTCACACAAGCCATTGTGTGTATCCGTGGGCATCCGCGCTGGGCTCTGACCAGTCCACCGTTCCGCGCAAACTTCACAAGACATCATGTGTGTATCCATGATCCATGGGCAGGTGTACAGATGCAGCGGGTAAGGCGCTACGCCCGCGCTTGGCACAAGCTGTTGATGCGCATGCCCCCCGCTGCGGCAGCTACCGGCAGAACTCCGCATGTATGACGTGGACAACTGGACAGCGGGTGGCCTCCCCAGCCCTTGCTGTAAGTAAGAATCCATCCGAGTGGACTGGATCCTTCTCCGGCGTGCTGTCAATTGTTCACCCCTCTCTTCATTTGGATTTCGTCCTCAGCGGCGGAGTCCTTTTTTTATGTGCGACAAATTTATGGGTGGTTTGAAACTTTACCGAATGGGGGTACAATAGTTAAGAAACTATCCCATTTCGCAAAGGAACAGACGCCAATGAAAGCTGTTAATAAACGGAATTTAGCGGTAGTAGCCTTGATTGTTATTCTGGGTGTGCTTGTAATGTGGCGTGAACGGGGATCGGAAGCGGTAGCTGTATTCAATTCGCAGGAGCTGCCCACCGAATCTGGACCTCGTGCCGGATTGCTGGCGCCAGCGTTGAGCCTTCAAGGAAGTGATGGCAGCACATATCAAGTAGGCGGCAAAAGAGAAAAAGCCGTCATGCTCAATTTCTGGGCTTCTTGGTGCGATCCCTGCCAACAGGAGGCTCCAGAGCTGAATGTTATTGCCCAAAAGTATAAAGACAAGCTGGATATTTACGGCATCAATGTGACCAGCCATGATTATAAGCCGAATGCTGAGCGTTTCGTGAAGAAGTTCAAGCTGACTTTTCCGGTGATGTACGATCTGAAGGGCGAAGCCTTTGCCAAATTTAATGGCGCGGTCTTTCCGACCAATGTGCTTATTGACAAGAACGGTGTCATCTCCGAGATTATACTGGGTATCCTGACGCCGGAGGAATTGGAAGCGAAGATCGTTACACTTACTGGTTCTTAGAAAAGGAGAATCATTAGCACCTGAAAAATCCCACTATCAGCAATGACGCTGCTGATAGTGGGATTTCCTGTGTTCGCGGCTTCGTTAATGGTTAACGAGACCTCTTGGCTCATGTTCTTCCAGCTGCTCATGCACCTGGGAAATCTGACCAAGCAAAGCATAACGCATACTGTCGACTAGTGCTTCCCAACTGGCTTCAATCACGTTGCTGGATACACCAACAGTACTCCAGGTTTGATGGTAGTCTTTCGACTCGATCAATACGCGTACCTTGGCCGCTGTTTGATCCTGTTCATCCAGAACCCGCACCTTATAATCGGAGAGGTGCATTTCTTTGAGTTGCGGGAAGTAGGTTAGCAGAGCCTTACGCAGCGCGTTGTCGAGCGCATTGACCGGACCATTGCCTTCCGCGGCGGTGTAGAGGCTCTCTTGCCCGACCCGGATTTTGACAAAGGCTTCGGAGACAACAGGGCTGCCGGCATTTTTCTCCACCAGCATTTTGAAGGATTCGAAGACAAACAACTCATTCACTTCACCTGTTGCTTCACGAAGCAGCAGCTCTAGTGAGGCGTCTGCACCTTCGAACTGATAGCCTTGATGCTCCAGTGTCTTGATCTTGTCGATAACTTTGCGAGCCTGTTCGCTGCTTGGATCGAGTTGAAGTCCCATGTCCTGGGCTTTCGACAACACATTGCTCTGTCCTGCGAGTTCTGAGACGAGAACGCGTTGCTTGTTGCCGACAAGCTCGGGCGCGATATGCTCATAGGTACGCGAATCGCGCAGGATGGCGGAGACGTGAATACCGCCTTTGTGAGCAAAAGCCGCATTCCCTACATAGGGTTGATTCACAGGCATGTTCACATTGGCCACTTCGCTAATAAAGCGGGCGGTGTTGGTGAGCTGTGACAGATTATCGCCCGGAATACAGTGGTAACCCATCTTAAGCTGCAGCGTAGGGATGATGGAACACAGGTTGGCGTTGCCACAGCGTTCGCCGTAACCGTTGATGGTTCCCTGAACCTGGCGGACACCTGCACCGATGGCGCTAAGCGTATTGGCCACTGCCAGTTCGCAGTCATTGTGGGTGTGGATCCCGAGCTTAGCGTCTGGCAGCCGTACCGTCAATGATGTTACGATCTCCTGTATTTCATGGGGAAGTGTTCCACCATTCGTGTCGCACATGACCAGCCAGTCTGCGCCGGCTTCTTTGGCTTTGGCCAAGACTGCAGCGGCGTATTCGGGGTTATTTTTATAACCGTCAAAGAAATGCTCGGCATCAAAAATAACTTCAAGGCCCTTGTGCTTCAGAAAAGAAATGGAATCCCCAATCATGGCGAGATTCTCCTCCAGAGTAGTCTGGAGTGCGGTATGCACATGGAAGTCCCATGACTTACCTACGAGTGTGGCTGCAGGCACGCCTGCGTCAAGCATTCGCTGCAGATTGTCGTCATGCTCAGCCAGAGAGTTCTTGCGGCGGGTGCTGCCGAAGGCGGTGATTTTGGCGTTCAGGTGAAGCTCCTTGACTCTTTTGAAAAATTCGATGTCTTTATTGTTGCTTCCCGGGATGCCACCTTCAATATAGTGCACACCCAGATCATCGAGTTTCTTGGCGATCTTCAGTTTGTCGTCGGCCGACAGACTGATACCTTCACCTTGGGTGCCGTCGCGCAACGTTGTATCGAAGATGGAGATGGACTTTGACATGATAGTCCTCCTTAAGGGAAATGAATTCATATATTATAGCATTTTTACGCGGGAATGTAACAGAGAACTTTTTTGCACGGCAACGTGGTAGAGAACGTATGTGCTAAAAAAGAAGGTGCGGCAAGTTGACCTTCGCTCAGGGTAGCGGTATTCTAATTCTGACAATAGAAACCATAAGAGGATAGAGGGTAGATATTGTGCAGAATGTTGACCAATATTATCCTGCAAGCGGCCGTGTGATCCTGCATGTGGATATGAACGCTTTTTACTGCTCTGTTCATGAGGCGGAGGACCCGGCTCAATATAAGGACAAGCCGACGGCCGTGGCCGGAAGTGTGGAGATGCGTAAGGGAATCATTGTGACCTGCTCCTATGCTGCACGCCGACTGGGAATCTCTACGGGAATGCAGGTGCAGAAGGCGCTGCGGATCTGTCCATCGCTAACTGTTATTAAGCCAAACTTTCATCTATACCGCAAATATTCCAATGCGTTCATGCAGATTGCCTATAGTTATACTCCTTTACTCGAAGCAGTCTCCATTGACGAATGTTATCTGGATATTACCGGCTCTCGCCAGTTTGGGACACCGCTGGAGATTGCGGAGAAGATCCAGCGCCGCATTATGGAGGAGCTGGGCCTTCCGTGCTCCATTGGAATTGCTCCGAATAAACTCTTGGCTAAGATGGCCTCCGATCTGAAAAAGCCGAACGGTATTTCCGTACTGCGGCTGCGCGATGTTCCGAATATTCTGTGGCATAAGCCCTGCAACGAAATGTTCGGGATTGGCGGGAAGACGGCGGAGAAATTAAGGAAGCTTGGGATTTACAGCATTGGACAGCTGGCTGCCGCCGACGAGGTGATGCTGACTGAGCATTTTGGTGTAATGGGTTCCTGGCTGAAGCGGGCAGGTAATGGGATCGATCATGGTGTCGTCAACCCGGAGCGGGAACAGAGCAAGTCGATCGGTCATACGACTACTCTGCCGCAGGATGTTATAGGCATCGCGGAGGCCCGGCCTATCCTGCTCAACCTGAGTGACCAGGTAGCAAGGCGGCTGCGGAAGCAGGGTCTCGTGGCTGCCGGTATCCAGTTGACCATCCGTACGCCTGATATGAAGACGATCACCCGTTCGCGGCAATTGGATGCACCTACAGAGACGGCAGAGGATATCTACAAGGCGGCCTGTGACTTGTTTGTGCGCCATTGGCGGGGAGATAAGCCCGTGCGATTGCTTGGCGTGACCTCTCAAGGGCTGTCTCTCAAAGAAGAGGCGGCGATCCAACTGGATCTGTTCGATTACGAGCGTCAGCCCAAGAAGGAATCGCTCAATAAGACAATGGACATGCTGCGCAATAAGTTTGGCGAGAATGCGGTGCTGACGGCAGGAATGCTGAGCGACACGCATTCTTCGTTGCTACGTAACCACAAGGATCGAGGCACCTCGCTGCAGAAAGATAATCTCGGGCATTTGGAGCGGGATCAGGACTGAAATAAAGGCATGGCTGTCACCTTAGGTCAGCTACCATATTTTGAGGCAGAAATGCAAACGTCTTGAAATATCATTGAAATTGCATTCCTTTTATATTAATATGAGACAAATAACAGACCGTTCATACGGCGCTGCATTGTTTAACAGGAGGCAAAGATAAATATGGCTAAGTACACTTGGGTCGAGAAGGATACTTGCATTGCATGCGGTGCATGTGGCGCAACGGCCCCTGATATTTATGATTACGATGATGAAGGTTTGGCGGAAGTTATTTATGAGAATGACGGAAACCACGGCGTAACAGCAATTCCAGATGATCTGTTCGACGATCTGCAAGATGCTTGCGACGGATGCCCGACAGATTCCATCAAGATTGCGGACGAGCCGTTTAATAAAGAAGGTTAATTCACCCGCGATATTATTGTCATACGACATAAAAGACATCCTTTGGCACATTTTCGGTGCTGGGGATGTCTTTTTTTTCTTGTCTGACCGATAGTAATAATGAAGGAATCTTTTAATAGCGGAGGTCCCGATGAAAAATATACAGCATCTCAAAGCTTACGTGCAGATGCATCCTGACAACAAGATGGCATGGTACTTGCTTGGGAAAGAATATTATAAGAACGGACAGCAGGGCAAAGCCAATTATTGCTTCAACCAGTCCGGGGAGGTCTATGAGGCTTTCGAGCATAGCAAGGTGCCAGCTGAGATGCTGCGCGAGTATGAGGAAGGTCTGCTTCAGGCTGGGCGTGAGCGAGACCGAAAACACAAGAAGATTCGCCGCGCGCTGCTGGCACTAATTCTCTTGTTGCTGGTAGCCATCCCTTCGGCAGCTGCACCTGGGCTTGTCCGGCCATGGGAAGCCGATGGGGCTTCTGCTCCGGCTCTGGCTTCGGAGGATTCAGACACGGCTGATCTTGCCGAGACTCCTGCGATGGCTAAACCGGAAAATAGCCAGGCTCCGAACAAGAGTCAGCTATCCTTCACTGCGGTAGAAAGTGGAGACGCTTCCTCAGCCGGCAAGGTGCTGGTCGCGCTGCTCGGTAGCAAGCAGCCGGTCTCCAAGACAACGGTACTCGGCATGAAGCGTCAAGGACAATGGCTGATCTGGAAGAAGCGGCTGCCACTGATTTCTACGCTTGAAAAGACGGGTAACGGAGCCATCGAGTATCAGTCCTATGAGCCTGCTGTCTGCAACTGTAAGCCGCCAGAGCATGGCGAGCTGGCCAAGCGGGCTGGAGAGTGGCAAGACGCACAGGAAGAGCAGGCTGTGTTGTGGAGTGCAATGAAGGCCTACCAAGCCGCTAAGGGAAAGCTGCCGGATGCAATGAAGGATCTCGCTGGACCGTTTCCCGGGAATTGGCTGGGGGGCGTCACACCGGCTATGAAGCAGGCATTTAAGCCGCTCAGGGCGGCGGCGATCCCGGGAGCCAAGGGAGATCAACCGGAACAGCAGGATACGGCCCAAGCGCCCCAAGGAGCTGCTGGAAGTGGGTCAGGGGCCGGCGGCGGGGCTCCGGGCCAGCCCTATTTTGCCAGCCCGCTTACTATTATTATAGATAAAAAAACACACCGTCTGGCAGTCGTCAGCGGCTCGGTGATGCTGCGTAACTATGAAGTGGGTCTTGGTGGTGACCGTACTCCCGAGGGGCATTTTGTAATTTCAGATAAGGTCGTTAACCCGAATGGGCATGACAACGGAGAGTTCGGTAGTCGCGGTATGCAGCTTTCCGATACGAATTATGCCATTCATGGCACGAATGATGTGAACAGCATCGGCAAGGATGAGTCGTTGGGATGTATCCGGATGAGGCGTGGGGATGTAGAGGAATTATTCGCACTGGCGCCTAAAGGAACGAAGGTAGAAATAAGCAAAGGGGTTCTGCCTGCAGAACTGCTGCTGCCGAAGGAACGCTTCTCACCGGCAACTTCAGCGAATCAGACCAACCCCCATAAAAAGTACCACTGGTTGAACTAGTGGCCTAAAGCACAATCAACAGCACAATAACTAAGATAATGAGCGCTGCAAGACTGACGCCGATCCACAAGAGGGCTTTGCGGTTCACTTCTTCCTTCTTCTGCTGCAGTGTAGGGGGTTTACGTTTAGTTGACATACAGTTCGACCTTCTTTCTCTTATAATCGGTGATTACCCTTACATTGTAATGCGTTTACAATAAAATTACTATACTTGGCATCCGGGTCCTTTGGGGCGGAAAAGGGCAAAAAACTTTTCTTTTCACCCGGAAAAGGCTAAAATCAAGTAGAAACCTACAGAAGCGGGGAGACTTAAGCACTAGCAATGACCCCATGAAGGAGCGAGAAGGGTGCTGTATCGTAATTTTGGAAAACCGATTTTCTTCAAAATGGACGCCGAGAAGGCGCACCATCTGGTCGTTGGCGGCTTGGACAAAGCGGCATTCGTGCCTGGTGGCAGCGCGGCTCTGCGACTGATGTACGGGGTGCCGGAGACGGCCGACATGGCTGTCGATTTGTTCGGGGTTCATTTTCCTACCCCGGTGGGACTGGCTGCGGGCCTGGATAAGAACGCCGCAGCGGTGCCGGGATTTTCTTCCATTGGCTTTGGCTTTATGGAAGTGGGTACGGTGACGCCCAAAGGACAGCCGGGCAACGAGAGCCCACGCTTGTTCCGCCTGCCCTCAGACGAGGCTCTGATCAACCGGATGGGCTTTAACAATGACGGAGCTGAGGCTATGGTCCAGCGCCTGAAGGCGCTGAAGCACCGCAGAATTCCGGTTGCGGTCAATATTGGACGGAACAAGGCGACAAGTAATGAAGCGGCCCATGAGGATTACCGCCAGTGTATCCGTACGCTGTATCCGTACGGTGATTTTTTTGTGGTGAACATCAGCTCGCCGAATACACCAGATCTGCGCAGCCTTCAGCATGGCAGTGAGCTGTCGTTCCTGCTGGCCCAGGTCAAGGAAGAGATGGAAATTCAGCGCAAGGCGACCGGACTGAACAAGAGCCTGCTGGTGAAGATCGCTCCCGACGTGAGCGACACCGAGCTGGAATATATGGTACATACGCTGACTGAAGCAGGGATGGACGGTATTATCGCTACTAATACTACGATAACCCGTGAGGGGCTGAGCCACGAGAAGGCGGGAGAGGCCGGGGGGCTCAGCGGGAAGCCACTTCGTGACCGTTCCACCGAAATTATCCGCAAAATCTATCGTCAGACCGACGGCAAAATGCCGATTATCGGCTCGGGCGGGATTTTCACCAGTCAGGATGCCTATGACAAAATTCGGGCGGGCGCCAGCCTGGTTGAGATTTATACAGCCCTTATCTATGAAGGGCCTGAAGTGAACCGGAGGCTGCATGCCGGATTGCGGCAATTGCTGCGCCGGGACGGATTCCGTACACTTTCCGAAGCGGTGGGCGCGGATCATCACTGAGGAAGACGAAAGGACAGGAGGACGAAGGCGATGGACGGAAGGGATTGGGGAACTTTTTTACTTCCATATGAGCAAACTGTGGAGGAACTGAAAGTTAAGTTTAAGACCATGCGTTCGGAGTTGAAGAAAAGAGAGGAATATACGCCAATCGAGTTCGTAACCGGACGTGTGAAGAGACTATCGAGCATTCTTGAAAAGGCTAAGCGCCTGAATGTGAAGATGGAAGATCTGGAGACGGGCATCGAGGATATTGCCGGCATTCGCATTATGTGCCAATTCGTGGAGGATATCCGCAGAGTGGCTGAATATATCCGGGCCCGCAAGGACCTGGAGGTCCTCTATGAGAAAGATTACATCACCAATTATAAAGAGAGCGGCTACCGCAGCTTTCATATGATTATTAAATATCCTGTACAGACGGCCCTGGGCCAAAAGATTGTGCTTGCCGAGATTCAGATCCGCACGCTGGCTATGAATTTCTGGGCGACGATCGAACATTCCTTGAATTATAAATACCGCGAAAGCCTGCCGGATGAAATCCGGTTGCGTCTGAAGACAGCAGCGGAAGCGGCATCGATTCTTGACAGTGAAATGTCCAGTATCCGTGAAGAAATTCTGGATGCGCAGAAGACCTTCGAGGAAAATTCGAATACAACCACGCAAGTGCTGAAGGCGATCCACCAGTTGTATTTCTATCATCTGGTCAATGAGGCCATCGAAAGTCAGGAACGGTTCAATGAAATCTGGCAGGCTCATGATATGGACGCGATGAAGGGTCTTCTGGACCATGTACGCGGACTTCTTTCGGAAGCGAAGAAAGGCGATTTGCCAGATGGGCTATGAACCGCTGTACCTGGAATATCTGGTCTATTTCAACAGGGACAGAGATTATTTCGAGTGTCATGAGGTGCTCGAGGAGCTGTGGCTTGCCAAGGATAAAGATCCTGTGTATAAAGGATTGCTTCAGATCGCTGTAGGACTGTTCCACTTCCGGAATAACAATGTGCGCGGCGGGCGAATGATGCTGGAGAGTGCGGTTTTCAGGCTGGAGCGAGAAACGACCAGGGAGCTTGGTATTGATCTCGTGAAGCTGGTGCTTGAAGTGAAGGACTATGCCGCCCGTCTGGAGCAGTTCGAGCACCAGCCATTCGCCTATTACGATCTCACGATCGACATTATCGATTCGGTGCTGGCGGATGAAGTCTCCCGGGTGAGTGACAATCTTCAGCCGAACATTCCCCAGCGCCGCAAGCCGCAGCGACCATCGAAGACCAAGAACAGGCACTGATTTTATTTCGGGGTTCTTTTGGGGCGATAGTGAAGCGATGATTTCAAATGTAAGACTTAAATCGACTGCGCGGCGTTAAAGCTAGAGTTAAGGCTAACGCTAGGACTAGGTAGGGCTAACGCCAACGGTAGAGCTAGAGCTAACGGTGGGGCTAACGCGAAAGCTAACAGTAGTGGTAGAGCCGTAGGCTATTGGTCGCTGCTGATTCACTCCTTAAGGGCTTCATCGTCTAATTCAATCGATGAAGCTGTACTCTCAAATAACAGCATTTTTGTACCTTATATTTTTCATTTTGCGGAAAATAGAGGATATAAGAGCATTTTTGTAGCTTATTTTCTGAATAATATGCTTCAGGGTAGGCCTGTTGATTAGCCAAAAAAAGGTAGAAAAAAAGCCGCCCGTTCGTTACAGTGTTTGTACCCCTACAAACAGTGGAAACGAGGCGACTTCATG
>NZ_JBHRYW010000006.1:0-376089 GCF_042649265.1 Paenibacillus sp. GCM10012306
GTAAGACCCCTTGAAGACGACGAGGTAGATAGGTTGGAGGTGGAAGTGCAGCAATGCATGGAGCTGACCAATACTAATCGGTCGAGGGCTTATCCTATTAGATAAAATGCAAATTCGTTTCGATCCAGTTTTCAGGCGATTAAGGCCTGATATGAATATTCCCTGATAGCTCAGTTGGTAGAGCACTCGACTGTTAATCGAGTTGTCACAGGTTCGAGTCCTGTTCGGGGAGCCATATGGAGAGGTGTCCGAGTTTGGCCGAAGGAGCACGATTGGAAATCGTGTAGGCGCCACAAGCGTCTCGAGGGTTCGAATCCCTCTCTCTCCGCCACTATTATTACAGCAAGGCCCGTTGGTCAAGGGGTTAAGACACCTCCCTTTCACGGAGGTAACAGGGGTTCGAATCCCCTACGGGTCACCAATTTTACACTTGATTTTACATAGTGGAATGTGGTATGATAAGAAATGTCCGTTATGGAGGCTTAGCTCAGCTGGGAGAGCATCTGCCTTACAAGCAGAGGGTCGGGGGTTCGATCCCCTCAGCCTCCACCATGTAACCTCCTCTGGAGGACAAGGAAATATGTTTTTACTGACGCGGGGTGGAGCAGCCCGGTAGCTCGTCGGGCTCATAACCCGAAGGCCGCAGGTTCAAATCCTGCCCCCGCAACCAATTTGGAACCGTGGTGTAGTTGGCCTAACATGCCTGCCTGTCACGCAGGAGATCGCGGGTTCGAATCCCGTCGGTTCCGCCATTTAGACTTTATGGCTCGGTAGCTCAGTCGGTAGAGCAGAGGACTGAAAATCCTCGTGTCGGCGGTTCGATTCCGTCCCGAGCCACCATGAAGTATACAACTTAATATGCCGGTGTAGCTCAATTGGTAGAGCAACTGACTTGTAATCAGTAGGTTGGGGGTTCAAGTCCTCTCGCCGGCACCATCTTTGGGGGATTAGCGAAGTGGCCAAACGCATCAGACTGTAAATCTGCTCACGTACGTGTTCGGTGGTTCGAATCCATCATCCCCCACCATTTTAGGGGCATAGTTTAAAGGTAGAACAACGGTCTCCAAAACCGTTGGTGTGGGTTCAATTCCTGCTGCCCCTGCCAATTCTTTATTAAAGTTTAATATGGCGATCGTGGCGAAGGGGTTAACGCACCGGATTGTGGTTCCGGCATTCGTGGGTTCGAGACCCATCGGTCGCCCCATTTACTTTACTAAAATAATAGGCTTAACTAAGTCGGATTCATATGGCGACTGTGGCGAAGGGGTTAACGCACCGGATTGTGGTTCCGGCATTCGTGGGTTCGAGACCCATCAGTCGCCCCATTTACCTCACTGAAAATAATAAGCTTAATTAATTTGGATTCATATGGCGACTGTGGCGAAGGGGTTAACGCACCGGATTGTGGTTCCGGCATTCGTGGGTTCGAGACCCATCAGTCGCCCCATTATTGAAAATGTTTGTTGGGGATTAGCCAAGCGGTAAGGCAACGGACTTTGACTCCGTCACGCATAGGTTCGAATCCTATATCCCCAGCCATTTATGCGGACGTGGCTCAGCGGTAGAGCATCGCCTTGCCAAGGCGAGGGTCGCGGGTTCGATTCCCGTCGTCCGCTCCATAATTACGGCGCCATAGCCAAGTGGTAAGGCAAAGCTCTGCAAAAGCTTTATCCCCAGTTCAAATCTGGGTGGCGCCTCCATTATTTTTGGAGTTTCAATAGTTGAATATGCCGGTGTGGCGGAATGGCAGACGCGCTCGACTCAAAATCGAGTGGGAAACCGTGGAGGTTCGAGTCCTCTCACCGGTATACAAGCAGAAAAGCTCATTAGATGCAAAGTCTAATGAGCTTTTTTATTTGCTTCAAAATCTATTCATGGCATAGGAGAGAAAACCTTCGAACTGTACTCCTAATGAGAGTAAACATCGGCTGTAGATGCGCAGCCACTATGACCAAGCCACTCTAGACCTTCTTTCATCCTACACCATTTGCTAGCAGCAAGCTCGCGCAGCTATGATATCTAATTCGACGGAAGCTGTGACTACGAGCTCCTGGTTCGCCTTAAAGCGGAACAGAAGCAAATCGTGCTATGTATGAGGACCCCTACTGCACAGATTGCCTCGAATACATTTACGTAGATACTATGGGTGAACGAATTAAGCCAGGATATCATTCAAAACTATTTGTTTGGGAACTGACCCTATAACTTGAGACAAAATAAAACACCTTCAAGAAAATGTAAACATGTCATAAGATGTGGATACGATCTTGGAGGTGTTTTTGCGTTGACAACAAGAGTAAGCACTTAGTAGAGACTAAGATAAATGAAATTAGCAGGTTTGATTAAGGACCTGAGTAAGGGCCTGAGCATTCGTTAGTGCCGGGCTAACTCAGTTGAGCTTAATTGAGAGTAGGGCTGTCATTACAGCAAAAATAATAAATAGCTTCCCCGTCTTGAGGATCACATTAGGATCGCCTAATACACCTATTGCCTACTTTTTCAGCCTAGAATAGATGGATAATCTGTTAGATGGAAATGGAGCGTATGCTTTCATTTCTTCTCATCATCCTTAATCAAGCTAAAATCAACATGACACTGTGCATTCGGATTATTGGCAAGGTACTCTTGATGTTTTGCCTCTGCAATTTGGAAGTGATGAAGATTTCTTGCTTTTGTATGAATTGGTTGTGTATATAGTGCAGATTTAGAAGTAATGGCATTATCAATCATTATTTTATCAGACAAATTTTCATAGAAGATCCCTGTTCGATAGTGAGGACCTTCATCAGGCCCTTGCTTATTGTATGAAGTGGGATCAATTATTCTAAAGAGATGATCAATAATATTATCAAGCGATATGAGATTAGAATCATAGGTTAGCTTAACAGATTCAATTAGGTCATCGTAGTTATTTGTATCTATAGACTCATCTTCATGTCCAAATCCAACTTCTGTATCGATAATCCCTTTTAGGCGTCGATAATATTCCTCTACTCCCCAAAAGCAACCTCCTGCAACCACTATTGTCCGAATTTCATCATTACTAAACGTCATACTATTCTCCTCCATGGCTGGGATAGATATGTTTATGCTGTACATGTTTCCAAGCCCCTATTTCGTAAACGTAGTATATCACAATAAAAAAAATTTTATAAGTTTAATTCTTACAATTCGCATTTGAATTATTGACATAACAAACTATAAATATTATAGTAAATTACATTAGTGTTGCAATGATGTTATCAAAATTTTCAAACGCTTATTATATGTAAATCATCATGAGCTCGGTGGCATACATGAATCGTAAATTACATATCTCTAAAAGCTTTCAGCGGAAACTTGCTATGTTTTTAGCTTTATAAATTTACCGTTTAATTATCTTTTACTAGAAGATACAGCTTTTAATAGAGGATATAATAATTGGTTTTTGAATTTATTTTCACAACATTTACTCCTTCGTGTGGTGCAACTCTAGTGAATACGTAAACAAGGAGACTATTAATGAGTAAAAAGTTATTTGTATTAGGCATCGCTTTATCAGCAGTTCTTATTTTTACCGGTTGCACATCAACTAAAAATGATAGTGCTGCTGAAAGTAAAAATGTCACTGAAGGTAATAGTGTCTCTGAAAGCTCTAAGCGTGTTGTTAAATTTGCAAAAGACGTAGATATTATCAGTCTAGATACAACCCTCGCTTCAGATGGCTTTTCTCTTGAAATGATAGAAACATTTACAGATGGGCTTGTAGATTACGATAAAAACGGAAATATAGTTCCACGTATTGCAACCGATTGGAGTCATGACGATAGCGGGAAAGTGTACACGTTTAATTTAAGAAAAGATGCTAAATGGTCGAATGGTGAGCCTGTTACTGCTAATGATTTCGTGTATTCCTGGCGCAGAGCTGCAGATCCAGCAACAGCAAGTGAATATTCAGGTTTTGTAGCTGACGCGGGCATTAAGAATGCAGCTGCGATAACTGCAGGCAAGCTGCCAATTGAAGAATTGGGTGTTAAAGCGCTGGATGACCATACTTTAGAGGTTACACTTGAAACAGCAGTTCCCTATTTTATTAAATTTTTGCCCATCCCTGTTTTTAATCCTTTGAATGAAAAGTTTGTTACTGCACAAGGTGATAAATATGCTACGGCTCCAGAATATTTATTGTCTAATGGTCCGTTCAAATTCTCCGAATGGAATAAACTAAACAGCTGGAAAATCATAAAAAACCCGGATTATTACGCGGCAAATGATATCAAAATTGATGAAGTGGATTTTGTTAAACGCCAAGACTATTCTGTTGCAGCGTTAGAGTTTGAAAAAGGAGATATTGATGTAACCAAAATATCGTCCGAGCTCGTTGGCAGATATGCTGCTAATAAAGCATTTACCAGTGTAGTAACGGGTTATGTGTGGTATCTTTCCCCGAATAACCAATTTGAAACACTTAAAAATAAAAACCTGAGATTAGCGCTGGGTTATGCAATTGATAGAGATCATATTGCCAATGATATTTTGAAAGATGGATCGATTGGAGCAGACTTTATTGTACCTAAAGGTTTAGCTACGGATTCGGAAGGTGAGGATTTCCGGGATACTTCTCCTACATTCCAAACCTATAACGTTGAAAAAGCCAAGGAATATCTAGATAAAGCTAAAAGCGAGCTAGGTGTTAATCAAATAACACTCGAATTGCTAATTGAAAATTCTAATGAAATCAAGAAAACGGCAGAAGCGATTCAAGCGGACTTGCAAGCATTGGATGGTATTAAGATTAATATTGTCACGGTAACCAAAAGCGAACGTCTTGCCCGTATGAAAAAAGACGATTATCAGCTGGGATTGACTAGATGGGGTCCAAACTATGGAGATCCTTATGATTATCTCGGAACGCTATTCCTTTCTAACTCGAACTTCAATTATCCAAAGTACAATAATCCAGCTTATGACCAAATCGTGAAGAAAACAGCTCCAGGAGGGGCATTCGCTACGGATGAAAGTAGTCGTTGGAACTCTTTCAAAGAAGCAGAGAAACTGCTTCTGGGCGAGGACGGAGGAGCTATACCTGTGTTCCAAGCAGGGGAAGCGATGCTGATTAATCCGAAAGTAAAGGGCGTAGAATACTTCGTTGTAGGCGGACTTATTTCTTATCGTAATATTTCTGTTGAGTAAAAAGTAATAACTACAAAGCAAGAGACAAAAGAGCGCATTGCGCTCTTTTGTCTGCTAAGAGGTGAGATTTATGACAAAGTTTATTTTAGGGCGTATATTCTGGGCAATAGTTACATTGCTGGTTATTCTATTTGTTCTTTTTTTACTCCTAGAGTTTTTACCGGGATCGCCATTTAATGATGAACGATTAACAACTGACCAAATCACAATATTACGTGAACACTATGGTCTAAATAAGCCTTTCTTTGAAAAAGCATTTATTTTTTTCTTGAACGCAATAAGAGGAGATTTTGGTATTTCTTATTCTATTGTAAAAAACCAGCTAGTATCCGGTATCGTTTGGTCTCAATTGGGCGTATCCGTCAGAATTGGATTCCAGACGATGGTGTTGGGGAGTATTCTAGGCATAATGTTAGGGATCATCGGCGCGACTAGACTTCATACATGGAAGGATAGCGCTGCTACTGTAGTCTCCGTAATCGGTGTAAGTATTCCAGCTTACGTATTTGCTTTGCTGCTCAGTTACTATATTGGCTATCGTCTAGGATGGGCAGATCTAACTTATTCGATCGAGCATCCCTTCAGATCATCGATACTGCCAACATTGGCCTGTTCGATGTTTGTCATCGCACAAATAGCTCGCTTCCTTAGGACAGAGCTGATTGAGACGCTTAATTCTGATTATATTCAACTTGCCCGTGCAAAAGGGGTTAGATCCAAGCAAATCATTTATAAACACGGCTTACGTAATGCAATCATTTCCGTTATTACAGTTGTGGGTCCATTAATGGTTAATCTGATGACAGGATCATTAGTTGTTGAGAAAGTCTTTGGCATACCGGGGATTGGGAGTTTATTGGTTGATGCGATTCTGGTAAAAGATTATAACGTGATTGTCATGATCGCTTTTGTCTATAGCGCCCTCTATATTGTTGTTAATCTGCTCGTTGATATCTTATATGGCGTAATAGATCCAAGAATTCGTGTTGCAAAAGGAGGTGCGTAATGGCAACAAATTTATTTGAGTTTGATAAACGTCAAAATCACACAGAACAAGAAAGCATTCAGAGTGGCAGCTTCTTTAAAGATGCTTTTACGCGTTTTCGTAAAAATAAAGGTGCAGTTTTTGGCGTTGTTGTTATTATCGTAATCTTTTTGCTTTCATTAGTGGGTCCTCTTATGAGTGGAACAACGTTTGATCATGTTGAGAAGAGTCAATTAAATCTACCGCCAAGAATTCCATTAATAGAGAAGATAGGTATATTCAATGGTAAAGCAGATGGAATTGATATGTATGATAGTGAGTCTCTGAAGAATGTATACTATTGGTTTGGCAGTGATAGTTTAGGGCGTGATTTATGGGCCCGCGTTTGGAAAGGGACACAGATATCATTTTTAATCGCGTTCGTTGCCGTAAGTATTGACGTTATTATTGGTATTACTTTTGGTCTTATCTCAGGCTACTACGGCGGTAAAATTGATGGGGTAATGCAGCGGTTTATAGAAATCCTCAGTGGTATTCCCAGCTTGGTCGTTGTTATTATCTTTATGGTTTTATTAGAACCGGGAATCATCACAATTATACTTGCGTTGATACTAACAGGCTGGATAGGTATGAGCCGCGTTGTTCGTTCTCAGGTTTTAAGACTGAAAGAGCATGAGTTTGTATTAGCAGCGAAAACGCTGGGCGCTTCCAACTTCAAAATTATGATCAAAGAATTGTTACCCAATATAGCAGGGCAGATCTTAGTCATGTCTATGTTCTCTATACCGAGTGCTATCTTTTATGAATCCTTTTTGGCGTTTGTTGGTCTCGGACTTCAGCCTCCTCAAGCTTCACTTGGCGTTTTAATCAGCACAGGCTATCAAAGTATATTAACACAACCTTATATTGTTATTTCCCCTGTCATTGTGTTATCGCTATTAATGCTTAGTTTCAATCTCATAGCGGATGGGCTTCGCGATGTGTTTGATCCCAAAATGAAAGACTTGTAGGTGATAATATGAAGGACAATACATTATTAGAGGTTCAAAACTTAAAACTTAAATTTAAAATGAACTCCGGTTTTAATCATGTCATTCGCGATGTGAGTTTCGATTTGAATCGTGGGGAGACACTCGCTATCGTGGGCGAAAGTGGCAGCGGGAAGTCCATAACAACGAAAGCCATTTTAGGACTGGCAGGTAATAATGCCGTGATTGATGGAAGTATTTTTTTTCACAACGAGGGAGAAACTCTTAATTTAACAACACTAAGTGATAAAGAATTTGAAACAAACGTGCGTGGCTGTAAGATTGCTATCATCTTTCAGGATCCTATGACAAGCTTAAATCCCACGACCACTGTGGGAAAGCAAATTATGGAAAGCATGCTAATTCACCGTAAGGTAGCGACAAAGAAAGAAGCTTATACTCAAACACTGAAGCTATTGGAGCTTGTCGGGATAGAAAATCCCTTAAAACGGATTAAACAATACCCCCACCAGCTCTCAGGCGGGATGAGACAGCGTATAGTGATAGCTATTGCCCTCGCATGCGAACCTGATTTATTAATTGCAGATGAACCAACGACTGCTCTTGATGTTACAATACAGGCGCAGATCATTGATTTAATTAAAGATATTCAAAAACGTACAGGTATTGCCATTATTTTTATCACTCATGATCTTGGTGTTGTAGCTAATGTAGCCGATCGTGTTGCAGTTATGTATGCAGGACAGATTGTTGAAGAAGGTCGGGCAAATGAAATTTTCTATAATCCAAAGCATCCTTATACCTGGGGCCTTCTTTCTTCAATTCCTTCGCTGACAGATGATCCCCATGAAGAGGTATATTCGATTCCAGGTTCACCGCCTAGTTTAATTGAACCTCCTCAGGGGGATGCCTTTGCTTATCGAAGTGATTACGCACTTGCCATTGATTTTGAAGAAGAGCCCCCATACTTTAATGTAACCTCTACACATCGTGTAAAGAGCTGGCTGCTAGATGAAAGAGCACCTAAAGTAGAGCTGCCTGAAATACTCGCAAAAAGGCTGGCAAAATTAAGAGGGGGACGGATAAATGAGCCGCAAAAAGATACTGTCCGTTAAGCATCTGCATCAGCATTTTAAAATTGACCGAAAAACGACTGTTCGTGCTGTCAATGATGTATCCTTTGATATTTATGAGGGCGAAACCTTCAGTATTGTTGGTGAAAGTGGAAGTGGCAAAAGCACGTTGGGCCGCTCGTTGATACGCATCTATGATTACCAGCAGGGCGATGTTACATTTCTTGATGAGAAAATTTCTGGCCCTCTAAAAAAAGATAAAGAGAAATCTCTAAGAAGGAATATGCAGATGATATTCCAAGATCCTATGGCATCGCTGAACCCAAGAAAAAACATTCTGGATATCGTTGCATTGGGATTGGATATTAATCACTTGAGTCATTCGGCTGAAGATAGAAAACAACGTGTTATTAATGTACTGGAAAGTGTGGGTTTGTCAGGATCACTTATAAATCGTTATCCTCATCAATTCTCAGGAGGACAACGGCAAAGAATTGGAATAGCAAGAGCACTGATCGTTGAACCAAAGTTTATCATTGCGGATGAGATTATTTCCGCTTTAGATGTATCCATCCAGGCACAGGTCGTTAATCTCATGAAAAAACTACAGAAGCAACACAATTTAACCTATATGTTTATTGCTCATGATTTATCAATGGTACGATCGATCTCGGATAGAGTAGCCGTTATGCATCTGGGTCATATTGTTGAGCTTGGGACAGTGAAGGATATTTATGAAAATCCGCTTCATCCTTATACGAAGTCATTGCTATCTTCTATTCCAACTCCCGATCCCTTTGGTGAGAAGGCAAGAATTCGCCAGCTTTATAATAAACATGATATTGTTTATAGCGATGCTGTAATTCATCATTTAAGTGATACACACCAGGTTCTTGCATCAGATCATCATTTGAAACGATGGAAAGAAAGCCTTTATGATCCTTATTTAAGAGAGTTGTAAATCTGACCCAACAATTTGTCGTTTCAGCGTTTACTATAGTTACATCCATTTTTGAGGTAGATGAAGAGAGTGTCCCCGTAGCCATAGGCTATACGGGACACTCTCTTCTGTATTGAGCCGACCCGAAGGGCGGCTAATGGCAGGGAAGCAGCGAAAGAGACAACGGCGTCAGAACCGGAAAAGCAAAATAAAGAACAGCAGGGACCGCTCCTGACTGTTCCTATAATCTGTAGCAAACTTATTTGCTTTTTTTCTTGTCTGTTTTAGCTGGTGCTTTAGCAGGTGATTTGGCGGGTGATTTCGCTGGTGTTTTAGCTTCAGTTTTTGCTTTATCTTTTTTCGTTGGGGTAGCTGTTGGCTTAGGAGTGTCTTCTTTCACAGGAGTTGCTTTCGTTGTATCGGTGAGTTGCCCCATTGGAGCAGTATTAGGACTGGACTGGGTAACGGTAGTACCGGCTTTTTGGCCAGCCGACGATGTTGCAGTGGCAGCGAACGCGGATTGAGCGGAGATAAGGGAGATAGCCAGCACTGCACTTAGCAATGTTAATTTCGTTTTCATTCTAATCAGACTCCTATATGTGTATTCTGTTGGAATCTATCAATCAACCGAACTCCTTTCCGTCCGCAGTCGATAACCGTGCCCCCTTATGGTATCGATCGGAAGTTCCTTTATTTTTCTACGAAGCCGCTTCACCAGATCATCGATCGCCCGGTCATAGCCATAATAATTATCTCCCCAAATCATCGTAAGCAACGCGTCCCGCGTGAACGCCCGATTCGGCTGCTCAGATAACTTCTGCAGCAATTCAAATTCCTTCAGGGTCATTTCGACTTCTTCTCCAAGCCAGAACACACGTCGCTCTTCCAAGATGAGCCGCAGCTCGCCAACTTCTAACTCCGTGTCTTCCGGTTGCGAAGGGACAAGCTTCTCCTGGGCTTGACGAATCGAGCTAATCCGTTGGAACAAGCGGTTCACACGTGCGACTAATTCTCTCGGGCTGAACGGTTTAGTCAAGTAGTCGTCGCTGCCTAGCTCAAGCCCGAGGATGCGATCAACTTCTTCATCACGCGCCGAGATCATGATGATCGGCACTTCCGCCTCTTTACGAATTTTTCTGCACAACTCGAAGCCGCTCATCCCTGGAAGCATGATATCGAGAATCCACATATCTGGCGGATCGTTCTTCCACAGCTCCCAAGCGTCTTCGGCAGTCGAAAACTTCATCGTACGGTATCCCTCTTTATACAAATAAGTCGCAACGATTTCCTGGATCTGGATATCGTCGTCGACTACGGCGATTTGATAGGACTTCATGCAGTAACCTCCCCAACATTTACCCGAGGACAATTCTACCATAAAAGGTTCAGAAACGGCCCGATTCCACACGTTTTCCACATTGCTTACATATTTACTCCCAGATTTGTTTGTAAACTAATCGATGTACAGCCGTTCCGAACAAAGCGTTGATCGGCTCCCGATTGGAGGTTTCTTCGTGAAGTTTCACCGTCTGGCACGCAGGGAGCTTCTAGCTGCCTTAGGTTTTCTGGCTCCGAGCTTGTGTGGATTTTCCTTGTTCTATCTCATTCCGTTCGGTCAGAGTGTCTTGAACTCGTTCCAGGATCGAATTGGAGGAAGTTTCACGTTGTCCAATTACAACGAATTGTTCCTTAGCTCCTCTTTTCAAAAAGCGATGTCTAACACGTTCTGGTTCACCATGATTAGCGTGCCGATTCTCGTTACTGTATCACTTTTGTTAGCGTTACTCTTGAATCAGCGGGTATTTATTCGGAACTGGATACGCACTGCGTATGTACTGCCGCTTGTTGTGCCTGTTGCTTCGATTGTACTAGTCTGGCAAATCTTATTCGATTGGAATGGCACATTAAACGCTGTTTTGCAGCATTTCGGCCTTAGCCGTCACGATTGGATGAAATCCGACTGGGCTGGCTTTGTGATTGTGCTGGTCTATGTATGGAAGAACATCGGTTACAACGTCATCCTGTTCCTGGCTGGCTTGCAGAACATTCCGGATCAATATTATGAAATTGCCAATCTGGAAGGGGCAGGTCCAGTTCGCAGGCTGTTCGGAATTACGCTGACGTATTTGACGCCGACGACATTTCTGGTCGTACTCATGTCTGTGCTGAACTCGTTCAAGGTGTTCCGTGAGACGTATCTTGTCGCTGGTGCATACCCGCATGACCGTATCTATATGATGCAGCATTACATGAACAATATGTTCCTGTCCCTGGATATCCAGAAAGTATCGTCCGCGGCGGTGTTGATGGCGCTTTGCATTATGGTGCTTATGTTAATTCTGTTTCGCACAGAGCAGATTTTCCGCTCTTATATGGAGTAAACACAAGAAAAAGGTGAAGGGGGTGAATGAGGTGATGAAGCAATGGGTCGCGCCGCTGCTGCGTTCGTTGTTGCTGATCGCCATCGCCGTCCTGCTGCTTATGCCCGTTGTCCTGAACATTGTCAGTTCCTTCATGACAGAGCGGGAGATTACGTCAAATTACAGCATGTTAGGCAAAACCGATACGAGCGTATTCGTTAATCTGAAGTGGATTCCCGACTGGGTGTCGTTCCAGCAATATAACAAAGTACTAATCGCGACACCGCAATTTCTACACCTGTTCTGGAATTCCATATTGTTAGTGGTTCCTATCATCATCGGACAGGCGTTCGTGGCAACGCTCGCTGCATTCGCGTTCGGCAAGCTGTATTTTCCGGGCAGGGATGGACTGTTCTTACTTTATTTGATGACGATGCTGATGCCGTTCCAGGTGACGCTTGTGCCCAACTACTTGATGGCCGATCGGCTGGGTCTCCTAAATCATCCTAGCTCTATCATACTGCCTGGTATATTCGGCGCCTTTGGTGTGTTTCTGCTTCGGCAATTTATGCTCCAGATCCATTCGGCTTTTATTGAAGCAGCCAAAATCGATGGGGCAGGATACTTGCGAATATTCATATCGATTGCACTTCCGATGGTGAAGCCGGGTGTTGCCGCACTCATCGTACTCCTATTCGTCGACTATTGGAACATGGTCGAGCAGCCGCTTATTTTTCTGCAGGACGCTGCGATGCAGCCACTCTCTGTGTTTCTCTCCCGCATTCAGGAAGATGCGCTTGGCGTCTCTTTTGCCGCCTCAGTTATATACATGATGCCGATGGTACTTCTGTTCTTAAGCGCCGAACGGTATTTTATCGAAGGAATCCAGCTTTCCGGCGTGAAAGGCTGAGCGAAGAGAATAGGCAATATGAGTTCTGCCAAGTCAACGGATTGCTGGCTTTACGATGGCTGTGTTTCTTCTGCAACAACCAAATTTGACTACATTGAGAGGATGATTCATTTGAAAAAAATAGGGTTGATCGTCATGCTGTCCAGCGCCATGCTGTTATCTGCTTGTTCTGGCAACGAAGAAGGAGGTACTAAAGCCGAGACGGAGGGCGGCCAGAAAACTGTCGTCATCTCTGTCATGAGGAAGGATCGTTTCTTGGAAACTGCAGCGCGACAATTTGAGGAACAGCATAAGGATATTCATATCGAAATGAAAGAATATAAAGCATCGGATGTCACCGGAGACGGCGGTATGGCCGTAGAGTCTATCTCACTAGCAGACGTGGAAAAGTACGTGCAATCGCTGACGACGCAAGTCATTTCCGGTAAAGGGGCCGATCTTATTCTCATGAGCGAATTGCCCCAGGACAAATTCGTCGCCAAAAAACTGCTGGTGAACTTGAACGATCTATTGTCTAAAGACAGCTCGTTCGATCGAAATGCACTATACAGTAATATTTTGCAGGCATCCCAAGACGGAGAGGGTTTGTATGCTATGCTGCTCTCTTTCTCGCTCTCCCTGTTTCAGGGAAATACAGAGTTATTAAAGAAGGCGAATATTTCAGTTGATGCTAATAAAGCGTGGAGCTGGAGCCAGTTCAAGGATGTTGCCCAAAAGCTGAAGGAGCAAGGCGATGCCGAAAAGCTTATTAGCCTGGATCCCCTGTCGCTGCTCTTCGATTTTATCGAGGACAATTATTCTCAGCTTGTAGGGCAGGGTCAGCCGAACTTCGACTCGGATTTATTCCGCAATATGATAACACAAATCAAATCAATGTATGACGAAGGCTTACTCAGTGATGGAATGTCGTTCGATAACGGTAATGCGGCATTTCAAATGGTGAATGTATTCAGCCCCGAGCAAGCACTGACAAAGCCCCAGGGTATGGATTATTACCAGAAGCCGAACGCAAGCGGGCAAAAGGTTGGTGCACCGTTCCAGCCTACGTACAGTTTAGGGATAAACAGCAAATCTGATGTTCAACAGGAAGCGTGGGCATTCATCAAGTTTTTGCTTTCTGATGAAATGCAGGCTTCCCCGAATCTCGCGGGAATACCAATGAATAAAGGGATCAGTGATAAAAAATTCAAGGAAACTCTGCAAAAAATAGAGAGCGGAACACTGGAAACCATGATACCACTAGACATGCTGCCGGATGGCGAGACAGTAAAAAAACGGATTGAGACGGTAGAGAAGCTGATCTCGGAAACCAATTTTCGAAGATCTAGCGATATGAAAGTGATAACGATCGTCATGGAAGAGTTCAATAGCTTCATGAGCGGACAGAAATCGGCAGAAGAAGTAAGTAAACTTATCCAGAACCGAGCGAAAACATATTTGAATGAGTAACGGAAGAGGGGGAGATCGTTACTGGATCTCTCCCTATCATGAGTTTTAGAGGCAGGAAGAAATGGAGGAGCAGCAGATGTTACTGCAGGGAAAACAACGCTGGGCAAGTATAGGGTTAATCCTATTCTTTGTGCTGCTGGCCGGTCTAACATTATTCAGTAATACCCTAGAGACGGCAATGCTGCCGAAAGTGACCACCGAGAAACCTTCAAGTAAGCGTCTGGTGCATCATATTAAAGGCAGCGGCATCCTCACCCCGAAGAAAGTGAAGACATTGAACAGTGATAACGGCTGGCTGATCAGCGAAGTGCATGTGAAGGAGAAGGAGCGCGTAAAAAAAGGACAGCTGCTAGTGACTTTCGACAGCACCAAGTCGCAAGAAGAGCTGATAGATGCGGAATACCAACTTAAGAAACATGACTTGAACCGGGAAAAGCTGAAGGAGCAGTATATTGCCGCTGGCAATGCCGAAGACGAAGAAGGGATGATCAGTGCCAAACGGGAGCTGGATATCAACACATTGGATCGGAACAGCCTCCAGCGCAATATAGAACGGCTAAAACGCGAGCTAGGCAAAAGCCGTGCAGTCCACGCTCCGTTTGATGGAAGAATTATTGAACTGCCAGCAGAGCGAGGAATGATGATTGGGCAGGGGCAAAAGCTCATGACAATGGTCCAACTGAGTGAAGGGTATGAATTTTCTTTCACATTAGATAAGGATGCGGCAGCAATGCTGCAGCAGGATGAGAAGATTCCTGTTCAATTGAAAGGAAAAGAAAGTGAGAAATTCACTGGCACGCTATCTAAAATCACGATTGCCTCTTCAGTCCCAGGCCCAAATGACAAAGGAGAGGGCGAGCAAAATGCGCCTGAGAGCACGAATAAGCGGAAAATCATTATGACGCTGCCGGCGGAAGGAACCGAGGGAGATGAAGAGGCTTCGATAGCCATAAAGAAGGAGCCCGCTGCGCAAGGCCTGGTAATTCGGAATGAGCTGATCAAGCGTGATGGAGAGAGTAACTATGTGTGGGTGGTCCGTGAGAATAGAGGCACCCTTGGAACAACTTACACTGTTCAAAAGGCGTATGTTGTTAAAGGTGACACCGTGGAAAAAGAAACGATTATTCTGGGCGGGCTTTTGAAGGATGACGAACTGATTGTGGAATCAAGTGAACCCTTACAGGAGGGGAATCGAATTAGAATCAAATAAGTAATACTGGAAGCGGGAGGGAGTGTAATGAACAAACTTAGAACGACTGGTGCGGCCATACTGCTCTGTACAATTCTTTTTATCCAGGCAGCGGGCTATGGGGGTCACGCGATTACTGCAAGTGCTGCTCCAACTGCACCTCAAGGTTTTACACTGGATCAGCTCGGGACGATACTCCTGAAGAATGGGGTTAGCGTCAAATTGACCGATGTCAATCTGATGGAGCAGGACAACGGTAATATATTGACCTACTCGTTCAGCTATACGAATGGTACTAATAGCAGTGTTCTTTTAAAAGACTATTTCAATAAAGTGACTACACCGGGAGGTACCGTTGTCCAGGGAAATACGGTGACTAGCAGTACATATGCCAAAGCTATTCCTGCTAAATCTACTCAGAGTGTCACTTACTATGTGAATATCGGCAAGGCTAACAAGATTAACGGGATGAAAATTTCCTTGTACACCTGGGACTTCAACAGTGCGGATTTCCGTAGACAACTGGGCACCTTTACTGTTCCTGCTACTTATTCCATCATCGTTCCTCAAGATCAGAGCCAGAATCTTATACTGAACAATCAGCCGGTTAGCACTAAGGCAGAAAGCTTGCAGATCTACAAGTACAATGGAAAAGTATATGCAAAAGTAGGCATCAGCTTCTCCAATCTCGGCACGAAGACCCTTGAAGACTTGAATTTAAAAGGATACCTTGCCTCGGCGGGAGGCTCGATCTTCAAGCTATCCTTGGATGATACGGCAGGAGCGAATCATAAAGTGCAGCCCAAGGAGAAGAAAACGATCTTTTTCCTGACGGAAATTCCTTCCTATATTAAAACAGATAGAATGCGCCTACAGTTCTCCCAGGAGGACAGTACACTTAAGATCGAGCTGCCGGTAGCCACCTATAATCTTCCGACAGCTATTACTCCAAATCTCGTGGTTCCTAGTACCGTGGTTAAGAAGATTCTGATCAGCAATAACACCGTAGAAACCGAGCTGAAAAGTGCCAAGGTAGCTGCAAGCGGCGCTTCAGCCAAGTGGGAGCTAAAATTCCGGTTGAAAAATAGCGGCAACAAATCCGTTACGCTACCTGCGTATAAGCTTGAAGTGAAAGCGTCAGAAGGCTTCAGCTTCCCGGTAGACTCCAAGGCGTTCGCGAGTCTGACCCTAAAGCCGCTGGAAGAGAAGACCATCGACCTCTCAGCCGAGGTTCCTTTATCGGTAAATCAGGGTAAACTGCAGCTGCAACTGGTAGAGCCTGCTGCGGAGGGGAAGATTATTTTCCCGACGGCCTATTATCAGATCCCTTATTCGCTGCAAAGTAACCAGTGGCAGGATTCAGAATATATGGTTGATAACAATCAGGGCAAGTTTGGTGTGAAGTTGGTAAATGTTCAACGGCTGCCATGGCTTGATAAAGACCAAATGGTGGTCAAAATCAACATTCGCAATCTTCAATCCACTTCTGTGCAGCTGCCTACCCTTAAAGGAGTTGTGATGGCTGAGGGCAACAATGTTAGCGATACTTCGCAGGTAGTTACGGAAGACACGCAAACGATTCTGGCTCCCAATGAAACGGCTGCCGTCTACGTTCTGTTCAAGGTTCCTTATGCTTATACATTCAATCACTTAAAGATTGAGCTCCAGGAAACGGTAAGAGAGGAGAAGGAGAACTTCCTGACCTTGAACACCACCCAACTGTATAATCAGGTGAAAGAGATCGCACCCCTCAGTCCCTTCAAGCTGGAGTTAGCCGGGAAAAAAGCAGAGGTGGCTGAACTCCATACCACTGTCTATCCCGGCACTGGCTCCAATATCATGTACACAGAGCTGGTCATGACAAATGAGGAGAAGCGCAAAGCCGATCAGGCGCAGCTTGTGGTGTACTATAAGACGCAGGACAGTTACTACTATGAGGCCAAGGTCAGCCAGTCGGAAACCCCTCCAGGTCCTAATGGGAAAAGCTTGGTGACCGTCTGGAGCAAGATTCCCGCGAATGTGGACCCCGCAAAGCTGGTACTGTATCTGGGCGCAGGGGTCGCTGATGGCAAGCTAACTTCTCCCGGTGGCAAACCTGCCGGTTATATCAACACGGTGTCGCTGGGGCTGAACATGGTTACTGCGGAGCCGCAAAACAATCTGCTGGGTATAAATATGTCTCCATATACGCTATCCATTACGGATGCAAATGCCACAGTTACTGTAGGTAGTGATACGCTGAATGCAGTGTTGAATTATAATCTTGAGGTCAGCAATCTCTATGAAGCCGGGCCATATGAGCATAAGCTTGTGCTGGAACTCGTTGATCCGCTGGGACAGTCCATGTCTCAGACGCTAAATTTCGGTACAGAGCTTCAGGTAGGGAGCTTTAAGCGATATACACTGTCGTTAATAAGTGATGGATATAAGACGCTGGGCGGAGGAGCAATTCGGTTGAATGTATACGATGAATTCCAAGGGCAGCGGAAGCAACTTGCAACACAAACATTTAAGCTCACTTCGCTAAGCAAGAAAAATGATCAGCAGTAATGGGAGAGGGATGTGTAAAAAGTAGTAGGGAAGAAGCCGTGAGGGCAGCCTCACGGCTTCTTGCGTGCTAGCAAACGAAAGTAAGAGAAGAGGTGGCTGAATGTATGAGCAAGTGAATAGTGGTTCCGCTCAGCTGAAGATTTAGTAAATCCGCGAAACCACCACGCTTCCCGCAAAGCACTTGTCAGATATCGGTAACTTGAATATGATAGGAGTAAGAAAATCGTTGATCCGTAGTACCTTTCTATCATTAAACATTATAACGTTATAATGAATGAGGTGGAAGAATTGAATGAAAGGCTCGTACTGCGTAATTTAAAAAGCATCAGCGGGCAGGCCTTGGATATCGTCGTGGAGAATGGGCGAATTGCGGACATTACGGAACCTGGGGCAGGCCGAGGCTTGCGAGAGTGGGACGGGGGAGGTGCTTTTGTAAGCTCCGGCTGGATTGACATGCATGTGCATGCCTGTTCTGAACTTCACCCCTATGGTGACGAAATAGACGAGATTGGGGTCAAGCAGGGCGTTACAACTATTGTCGATGCGGGGAGCTGCGGAAGCGACCGAATCGCCGAGCTTGCCGACAGCGCAAGGAATGCGAAGACACGTGTGTTTGCTTTTCTGAACATTTCCCGAATCGGATTGCAGCGAGTGGATGAATTGTCCCGGCCAGAATGGATCGACAATGTCAGTGTTCAGGAATCCATGCTGAAGAATCGTTCATTCATCGTTGGACTAAAGGCGAGAATCAGCAGGAGCGTGGTAGGAGAGATGGGCATTGAACCGCTGCGCAGAGCCCGAGAGTTGTCTGACGAGACAGGGCTGCCACTCATGGTGCATATCGGCTCAGGTCCCCCGGAGATCGAAGAAGTAGTGCCGCTGCTTAAACGTGGAGATATTATCACTCATTATCTGAATGGCAAGAGCAATAATCTCTTCGACGAAGAGGGGCAACCCCTGAAAGTGTTGCAAGAGGCGATAGCGCGAGGCGTTCATCTGGATGTGGGTCACGGTACGGCAAGCTTTTCCTTCAAAATCGCTGAAGCGGCGAAGCGTCACGGGATTCCGCCGGATACCATCAGCACCGATATTTATCGCGGCAATCGGTTGAACGGGCCAGTCTACATCTTGGCAAATGTGTTATCCAAATTTCTCTACTTGGGTTATTCGCTAGAAGATACACTTGCGGCGGTCACTACACGAGCAGCGGAATGGCTCGGCAAGCCGGAGCTGGGCCGGATAGGGATCGGAGAGCCTGCCAACCTTACATTGTTCACCGTAGAGAAAGGGCCAGCCGTATTGGTGGATTCCGAAGGAGAGCAAAGAATAGCAGATCAACTAATCCAGGTTAAAGGAGCTGTTGCACATGGAGAATTCTTTGAATGCGAAGTACGGGCTTAAGCGGGTTATTAATGCCAGCGGACGCATGAGCATATTAGGCGTATCTGCACCCAGCGATACCGTTATGGAGGCTATGAAAAAAGGTGGGCAGAGCTATGTGGAAATTGCCGATCTAGTCGATAAGGGTGGCGATTATATTGCACGAATTCTTGGCTCCGAAGCCGCAGTGATTGTGAACTCAGCTTCTAGCGGAATCGCACTGTCGGTAGCCGCCTTGGTGACGCAAGGCAACCGCCGCATCAGTGAGCGCCTGCATCAGGATAAGATTCAGCGAAATGAGATCATCATTCTCAAAGGTCACAATGTGCAATATGGTGCACCTGTGGAAACGATGGTATACCTGGGCGGAGGGAAACTAGTCGAGGTTGGGTATGCCAACGAAGGCCGAGGCCAGCATATTGAGGATGCTATCAGCGATAACACCGCAGCTATTCTCTATGTGAAATCACATCATGCGGTCCAAAAAAATATGATCTCTGTCGATGAAGCTTGGGAAATCGCCCAGCGGCGGGGTATTCCTCTAATCGTCGATGCAGCAGCTGAGGAAGATCTCCACAAGTACGTGAAATGCTCTGACTTAGCTATCTATAGCGGTTCTAAAGCGATTGAAGGTCCGACCTCCGGCATCGTTGCCGGGCGGCGTACATATGTTGAATGGCTGAAGGTACAGCTGCATGGTATAGGGCGGAGCATGAAGGTGGGCAAGGAGACGGCCTTTGGACTGCTCCAAGCGCTGGACGAATACATCCTTAAGGAAGACCGCAGCGAACAGGAAAAAGAGATGCTGCAAACCCTGCTTACGCTGAACGAGGTACCTGGCGTGAAGGTAACGATTGTGCAGGACGAGGCAGGACGGGCAATCTATCGGGGACGCGTGCATCTGGATCAGGCACAGACTGGAATTAGCGCAGTAACTGCGGTGGAAAAGTTGAAAGAGGGCGATATTGCCATATATACACGGGACTACGGGGCAAGGCAAGGCTATTTTGACATTGATCCGCGTCCGCTGCTGGGTGATGACATCCAGGTTATCCAAGCCGAAATTTATAAACTGGCAGGAGGAAAATAACATGTCTAATATTGCAAAACGCTTCTATAACCATAGGGTGGCTTTAAATGTACTAGCGAAGGATATTGAGAATGCCAAAGCTCTTTATGAAGCGGCAGAAGGATATGTTCTGGTAGGCGTCCTTTCCAAAAACTATAAAACAGTAGAGGAAGCCGTGAATGCGATGCGCGAATACGGTAAGGAGATTGATGACGCCGTGTCGATTGGGCTTGGTGCCGGAGATAACCGCCAGGCGGCTGTGGTTGCCGAGATTGCTAAGCATTACGGGGGAAGTCATATCAATCAGGTATTCCCCGCCGTGGGAGCTACCCGGGCCAATCTTGGGGGTACAGAGGGCTGGATCAACAGTCTGGTGTCACCCACAGGCCGACCGGGCTACGTCAATATCTCAACAGGTCCTTGGAGTGCGGCAGGAGAGGAACACGCCATCGTACCGGTGAAAGCAGCGATTGCGTTAATCCGGGATATGGGCGGGAATGCGATCAAATATTTTCCGATGCAAGGCCTGAAGCTTGTAGAGGAGTATCGTGCTGTAGCCAAGGCCTGTGCCGAGGAGAACTTTGCCCTCGAGCCAACAGGCGGCATTGACATGGAGAATTTCGAAGCCATTCTACGAATCGCTCTGGAAGCCGGAGTGCAGCAGGTGATCCCCCATGTGTACTCTTCGATTATTGACAAGGCATCTGGCAAGACGAATATAGACGACGTGCAGACCTTGCTGCAAATGATGAAAAAGCTGGCTAACGCCTATGCCTAAAAAGATTGCCGCCTTCGGCGAGGTCATGATGCGCCTGCAGGTGCCAGGCCATGATTTGCTGTCCCAGAGCAATATGCTGCGCTACTCTTTTTCCGGAACTGGTGTGAATGTGTTGTCAGCGCTGGCCAACTTCGGGCATACGGGCTGCCTGATCTCGCGCTTACCACACAACCCGGTCGGAGACGCTGCGGCCGCCGAATTGCGGGGACTGGGAATCACCACAGAATTCCTCCAGCGGGGTGGAGATTATATGGGCATGTATTTTCTCGAAAATGGATTTGGAGTTCGTCCCGGCCGGGTAACCTATACCAATCGTTTGGAGAGCAGCTTTAATAGAGCACCCGAAGGCACATATGATTATGGCGGGATTGCCCAATCTATCGCTGCCATTCATTTCTGTGGGATTACGCTGGCTATGAACGATGCTGTTCGAAATCATATGAAGGCACTAGCCTTGGCTGTGAAAGCGCAGGGAGGACTGGTGATTTTCGATTGCAACTACCGCGCGTCGCTCTGGGGAGCGGAAAGCCATACCCGGGCTAAGCCATATTATGAGGATATGCTGAAACTAGCAGACATCGTTATAATGACCGAGAAAGACGCCTTGTTGACGCTAGGGATGAGCACGGCCAAGGAGTGTCGTAAGGCGCAGCTTGAAGAACTCATTCCGGATGTAGCCAGCCAATACGGCATTCAGGTCATTGCTGGAACCCACCGGGAAATCCACGGGGACAATACCCATTCATTGCTCGGTTACATATATAAGGACCAAAGTTTGGTATTCGCTGATCCCCTAAGGTTCTCTGTATATGATAGAATCGGTGCAGGAGATGCTTACGCGAGTGGAATTATTCATGGAGAGCTGGAGGGTTGGCCCGCGATGCAAACCGTCCGGTTCGCGGCAGTGGCGGGCATGCTAGCCCATACGATCTCCGGCGATACGCCGAAGGCTTCGGAAGGAGATATTCTCCGTGCAATGACGGAAGCCGTAGGCGATGTGGAAAGGTAGTGGAATTTGACATGAGTTTGTCGAGGCAAGACAGACCGTTATACCTGCAAATTAAGCATATTTTAAAAGAACGAATTCTTTACGGTGTGTACCCGCTAGGGTCAATCATTCCTTCAGAGCCGAATCTGGAGAAGGAATTTGCCGTCAGTAAGATTACCGTCCGAGGGGCTGTGCAGGAGCTGGTTCAGGAAGGGTTTCTGGAAAAAGGCAGCGGGAGAGGCACCAAGGTCATTCGCAACAAGGAGATCTCCCGGCTATCCAAGTGGAAGCATTTCACGGAAATTCTCGTGGAGGCAGGGCATACCATCCGCAAGGAGTGGTTGCGTGCAGAGGTGCATCTGTGTGTAGAAGGCAGCGAGCCTTATCGGTTGTTCGGCGAGCGTTGTCTGAAGCTGGATCGTATTTTTTTCCTTAACGATGCGCCCTACATTTATTATACGCATTATCTGAGCATGACCGTAGAGGAACTGGAGTTATCCAGCTTAAGCGGACGTTCTCTCTATGATTGGCTTGAGGAGCAGGGCATTTTACCCGACAGGTTGCGAGATGAATTCGCTGTGGCTCTCGCCCCGCCGGAGGTGAAAGAGAATCTTCGTCTGCCAGGCAATAGCCATGTGCTGAAGAGAACGCGTTATTCCTTTAATGAGCAGGGAACAGCGATGGAATGGAGTATTGGTTATTACAATACAGAATTGCAGAGCTATGTAGCAGACTATGATGTGTAGATCTACAAGCTGTATAGATGTGTAAATGTACAGACGTTGTTAAAGTATGTGGTATAGCAGTAAGCAGATCGGGTTATATTACAAAAATCCTCTTCGCGATTCATTCTCGCGGTGGGGATTTTTTTCGTATTCATGGGGCCTTTCCAAAAGAGTATAAATCATTTTAAGAAAATTAATGACACAGACGATGAAATACCTTATTATTTAAGGAGATTTTGAATAAAACAGTTTTTGAATATTTATAGTACAATATTTACCTGATCGTTCGCTGCTGCCGTAAGGCATGGGAAGGAGGGGATTCACATGCTGTCACTGAGCCGTATAAGCAAGAGCTTTGAAGTAAAGGATGGCGTGTATCAGGCGGTAGACTGTGTCACGCTTGAGGTTGAAAAGGGATCTATACACGGAATTATCGGGGCAAGCGGGGCGGGAAAGTCTACATTACTGCGCTTGATCAATCTACTGGAACGTCCGGATGAAGGCACCGTTAGCTTAAATGGTCGAGAGATGACACTGCTTCCGGAGAAGCTGCTGCGACAAGAACGGCAGAAGATCGGCATGATTTTTCAACAGTTCAATCTTGTATCGAACGTGACAGTTAGCCGCAATGTCTCCATCCCTTTGGAACTGGCTGGTGTCTCGAAGCGTGAACGCGCGGAGCGGGTGGAGGAATGCCTGCGTTTTGTAGGACTGGCTGACAAAGCCGGACAGTATCCCGCTCAGCTCAGTGGAGGGCAGCGGCAGCGGGTAGCCATTGCCCGTGCGCTGGCGAATCATCCGGGACTGCTGCTGTGCGATGAACCCACATCATCGCTTGATCCAGCAACGACGGCGGAGATTCTTGGGGTGCTGCAGCATATCAACGAGAAGCTTGGGGTCACGATCGTTATCGTTACCCATGAGATGGATGTCGTCAAAAGACTATGCAGCCATGTCTCTGTGATGGAGGCTGGACGAATGGTAGATACCTTTTCCCGGGCGGACGGTGAATTCCTTCCTGCGGCAAGCAGCTCCGGTTCCTACCGGGAGCAGATTCTTGGCAAAGTGAGGGAAGAACATGCTTGAGAATGCCTTCAAATACCAGGAACAAATGTGGCAGTCTATCGGGGAGACCTTTGTTATGGTCGGCATTTCCGTAGGAGCGGCGGTGCTGCTGGGCCTCCCGCTGGGAACGCTGCTCTATTTTTGCCGCAAGGGTCAGCTGTATGAGAATAAGACGTTGTCTCTGGTGCTGAACACGGTCGTGAACATCGTGCGTTCCTTCCCATTCCTGTTGCTCGTGGTTGCACTGATTCCTGTGACTCGTCTGATTGTGGGAACGGCTATTGGGACGATTGCAGCTACAGTTCCGTTGTCCATTGTCGCCATTGCCTACTACTCTCGTCTGGTAGAGCAGTCATTGCTGGAGATCCCGCGGGGAACTACGGAGGCGGCATTATCGATGGGAGCTTCCAAGCTGGGGCTGATTTTTAAATTTCTGTATGTTGAGGCCCGCTCAGGGCTGGTGCTGGGATTAACCACCTCAACCATCAGCTTCATCTCTTTTTCCACGGTGATGGGGGTAGTTGGCGGGGGCGGGGTTGGTGACTTTGCGATCCGCTACGGCTATCAGCGTTATGAGACCGAGGTAATGGCTTATGCGATCGTGATCATGATCGTGCTGGTCCAGATCGTCCAGTTCAGCGGCAGTACCATAGCGCGGTTGCTGGACAAGAAGTAAGGCTTGTATCTTTATAAGCCGAACAAAAAAGTAACGAAAAGCGAGGAGGAACGAAGGGGGAAGTTTGGAACTGGAGGAGCGAAGCGCTCGCCTGAAAGCTTTCCGTAGGAAAGCTCGCGTCGGAAGCATGAGCTCACCAGATTTCAACCGCTAGAAGCGGTTATTAAATAAGAAATCTGGGGACAACAGCGACCGGAAGTCCAAACATTCCACCGTAGTGACGATAGAGCTTTAAGTTCGGATCTTAAGTTCGTCTTATATACAAATATCAATCTGGGGGTAATCAAACTAATGAAAAAGTCTATAATTGCACTGTTCGCAGTAATGGTATTGATCGTGGCAGGTTGTGGGAACAAAAATACATCCGTGAATGAAGCAGCACCATCGGCAACAGCAGAAGCAAGCGCTGAGCCTGTAAAAATAAAAGTGGCTTCGCTGATTCCACCGATGACGGATATTCTGGATATCGTTAAACCGCTGCTCAAAGAAGAAGGCGTAGATATGGAAGTCGTGGTGCTGTCGGATAACGTACAGCCGAACGAAGCCCTGGCGAATAAGGAAGTGGATGCGAACTTCTTCCAGCACGTTCCTTACATGAAGCAATTCAATGAAAGCAAGGGGGCACATCTGGTACCTGTTCAACCGGTGTATAACGCGATCTATGGCGGTTATTCCAAACGGTATAAGAACATCGCTGATCTGCCGGAAGGTGCTACACTCGTCATGGCGAATGACCCGTCAAACATCGGCCGCTCTCTGGTAATGTTCGAAGCTGCCGGACTGATCAAGCTGAAAGAAGGCGTAGGCATTCAAGCTACACAGGCTGATATCACTGAGAATCCGAAGAACTTCAAGTTCAAGGAAGTAGATCTGCTAATGCTGTCCCGTATGCTGGATGATGCCGATCTGGTAGCGATGACTCCGGCCTATGCCAAACCACTGGGATTGACACCTACCAAGGATGCGCTGATTACAGAGAGCGAGGATTCCGAATTCGCGATTACCCTGGTAGCACGTGAGGACAACAAGGACTCCGAAGCCATCCAGAAGCTGGCCAAGGCGATTAGCGGCCCTGAAGTGAAGAAATTCCTTGAGGACAATTATGCGGATATCGCATTGCCTGCTTTTAAATAAGAGGCTTAAAAGATAAGTTTGTTAATTTATTTTGTTCATCTCATATGAAAAAGGGCAAGCCCGATGTGAACCGGGCTTGCCCTTTTTGCGTTGAACAGGGTACAGGACGCTATTGCGTCAATGTCTTACCCAGCTTCGCGCAGCCGCTCCACAATCGTAGCATGGGATAATGTTTTATATGCGCTCAGGGTTACTGTGTAAGCGATAATTAGCAGCACCGGCACGGTGAGGATAAAGGGCAGCCAGCTCATTCTAAAGACAGTAAAGGCCATAGCATTTGTAATGCTTTTAGCAATGGTATGGGTTAGCAGTACACCTAATGTTGAGGTTATAAGTACAGTGAACAGCACGTTGTACAGCCCTTCATAAATCAAAACGCGCTTAAGCTGCTTTTTAGTCATACCTATACTCTCCAGAACAGCAAACTCGTTTTTGCGCGAGAGGACGCCTGTAAGCACAGCATTAATATAATTCAACACACCGATCAGGGCGATGACAAAGCTAAGACCGTACCCTATCGTTTGAAAAACATTAATGAATCCGCCAAGTTCGGCTTTGTAATCCTCTCTTGATTTTAAGCTCAGCTCGTCTGTAGATTGGACGATCGCTTTGGTCGCTTGTTTCACGGTGTCCAGCTTGGCTGGATCGACATGAAGTGTGGCGGAGACAATCACAGCCGGATCGCTCTCCATGGCTGGGTTCTCCTGCAACTCTGAAGAAGGTAGGAAGGCGTTGAAGCCATATGCGGAATAACGTTTTGTCGTGGCGGCATAAATACCGTCCTGCTTCAACAAGGCCATCACTTCGTAGCTTTTACCGAGAGTCGGAAAGGATAGGATATCTCCTGGATGATAATAGGTATCCAGCTCGGAATCATCTCCAAGCGAGGCGGTTGAAATTAGTATATATTTGCCGGAATCGAACTTTAGCTGATCAAATGTTCCGTCCATAATATCTTTATCTACCAGCGTATACCAACCCGGATCAACTCCATACAAGTCGACAGGTATATTCCCATTCTTCATCGTCCAGGAGATAGGGGAATCAGCAGTAGCGCCAACGGCTAACGGTTCCAGCACAGCACGGGAGGCAGCATCAAAAGGTAGATGCTCATACCTGTAGTAAACTTTATCTAAGGATTCAACCCCGTCTATGCTGCCAAGCTGATCAGAGAATGCTTCCGTTAGCCTGTAAGGATCACCATTACGTCCGCCTGTGATGCTGGTCAGCACTTCATTCTGAACAAGCAAATCTCCAGATATAAAGGTTGCCAGATATTTATTCACATCTAGCGAAGAGATTATCGTGAAGATCGTACTGAACAAGACGATACTGAGTGAGAGCGATGAGAGCATCAATACGAGTTTCTTTTTACTTCTGAGCAAATTAGAGAAAGCCATACGATGCAATTTCGCTCCATGCCTTGATCTTTTGATCTTGGACTTCATACTGCTGCTGACCCCGGCAAATTTCACAGCCTCAACCGGAGAAATGCGTGCGGCCATTCGGCCTGGCTTGCTTGACGCGATCCGTACCGTTAGATAGGAGAATACGGCTGCGCCTGCAAAAATCCAAGGACTGGAGGAATATACCGTACCGACAGAGTCGCTTGAAAAGCTGTTGCCCATCGGTGTAATCAGGCGGCCCACTAGATAGCCAAGCCCAAGCCCGAACGGCAGGGCGACCAGATAGAGCCAATGGGCCTGCGTGTGAATGATTTTTCTGAGTTGCCGAGGGGTGGTGCCTATGGTCTTCAGTAGTCCGTAAAATTTCACATCTCGCACTACGGAAATATAAAAGATATTGTAGATTAGCAAATAGCCACTGAGCATGGTGATTAGAATAACTACGAGATAAGGAAGGATATTCATGAGATCGCTAAAGAGGGAGACACTGGCATACGCCGGATTTACACCATATTCTACTTTTAATCCAGTGTCAGCCAAGATCCCTTTTATTTTCTCCTCGATATGGAAGGAGTTATCCAGCATTATTTCTAGACTGGAAGTATTAACGTAAGAACCTGTTGCTTCAGAGTGGTCAGGATCAATTCCAGAAATATATTTGTCAGTAAAGGCTTTAGATACGAAAGCCAATCCGGACATCGCCAGATTCTTATCTGTTTCATAGTATCCTGAGACGGTGAAGTCCTGGCTAATGATCTTCTCACCGGTATCAATATCCAATCGCACAACTGCACCCAATTGATGTTTGGCCCCAAGCATGTCCAGTTCCCAGGTGTTCAAGACGATCTCGTTCTCGGCTGACGGCAGCCCGCCCTCTATAAAATCGACAAAGGTATGCTTGGCATAGCTTTCGTCAACATGCAAAACCTCAACACGGTTATTCTTGAAGAGAGGGTTGCTCACTTCACCCACCTTAAGAGAAATTCCATACTCCTTAATAGAAGGATGTACACGAAGCTTTTTCAGTTCAGTAGGGTTCAAATATTTAAAGCCCCCATGGAAATCACTGCCGGTGGTCTGCATCTGCGCACGTTCCATCGATTGGTTGATACTGAGGGCCATGGTGAACACGGCCGTAATCAAAAGCGTAGTCAATACGATGGCACCAATGATAGCCCAATTGCGTGCAGGGTTGGCTCGCAGACTTTTTTGGGCCAAGCGGGTGATGATCTTGCGATTATTCGTAACGATCATGCGCCGCTCACCTCTGGATTTCTGGCAGAACCGGAGGCGATCATACCATCTTCGATCCGTATAATACGATCCGCGGTCTGAGCAATCTGCTCGTTATGGGTGATCATCACGATGGTCTGGTTAAACTTTTCACTCATCTGTTTCAGTAGAATCAGCACTTCCTGGCTGGTCTTGCTATCCAGATTTCCTGTAGGCTCGTCCGCCAAAATGATTGACGGTTTGGTCGCCAAAGCTCTGGCAATCGCCACTCGCTGCTGCTGCCCGCCGGACAGTTGAGAGGGGAGCTGCTGCAGTTTCGCTTGTAAACCTAACGTACGAACGACCAAATCAAAGTAAGATTCATCTATACTTCCTCCGTCGAGTTCAATCGGCAACACAATATTCTCCCGTACATTCAAAATAGGGACCAGGTTATAGCTCTGGAATACGAAGCCTACCGATCTACGCCTGAAAATCGTCAGCTTCTCATCGTTCATGGCAAAAAGATCATGACCGTCCACATAGACTTTACCCTCCGTGGCCCGGTCCAGACCGCCCAGCATATGCAGGAGCGTGCTTTTGCCGCTGCCGCTGGTGCCTACAATGGCGAGGAACTCGCCTTTTTCTACGGTCAGAGATATACCGTCCAGCGCCTTAACTGTATTTTCACCCTTACCATAGTGCTTCTTCAGTTGCTCCATTCTTAAAATCGGCATGCTTTATTCCTCCCAAGTTAAGTAAAAGCTGTCCACTCTCTAGAGAGTAGCAAACAAATCTGACAGGACCGTGACCGCAATCTGTCGTTTTTGACACATTCACCTATGGGGGAGGAAGATGGAGAACGTTGAGCCTTGGCCTGGAGTAGAGCTTACCTTGATATAGCCACCTTGCGCGGTGATGATTTCCCTCGCTAAAAATAATCCGATCCCCACACCTTTTGCATCCCCCACATTTTTCCCACGATAGAAGCGCTTGAAGATATGTGGCAGATCCACAGGGGCGATGCCGCTGCCTGTATCTGAAATTTCGATGACTGCGAACATCTCGTTACTCTCGGCTGCAACATGGATTTTTCCTTCTGGTGCTGTGTATTTTACGGCGTTCTCCAGCAGGTTGAACATGGCTTCGTTTGTCCACTTCATATCGTGGCGGGCTGCAATCTCTGAATCACAGCTAATACTGATCGTGATCTCTTTACTTTCCGCTTGATTAAATACTTGTGCTACCGCTGGGGTGATAGCCGAAATGATGTTACTGACTTGTGGATGAAGGGAGATCATGCCCGACTCCAGCCGGGACATTTTGATCAGGGATTGGATAAGCCAATCCAACTTAGCCGACTGTGTCTTGATTTGACTGGCGAAATGCCGCGGCTCTGAATCTAGTAGGGGAGTCTCCTCAAGAAGCTGGCTGTAGACCATAATGTTGGAGAGCGGTGTTTTGGTCTGATGAGAAATGTCAGATAGCAGTTCCTTGATCATGTTCTTCTCGGCAGCCATATTCTGCTCGCTTGCCTTTGATGTCTCTATGTAACGGATTAGTTTGTGTTCTAGTGAGGATAAAGAAGTCTCTTCATATAAGGTCAGCTGGTCACGTCCATGAATGGCTCCATCCACAATGTCGTCTACCTTTTGTATATGAGCAGTGAATTGCTGCTTCTGGAACCACACCCAGGCAGCACCCAGCAGAATCATTAATGCCATGAACAGAAATGAGATATATAAGAGTTTACTATTCATCCCATAGAACGAGAGATGGATACCCGTATAAACCGATACGATGATAATGAAGAAGATGGTGAAAAGAAGATGAATCAGCCTGGTCTGCTGCATGAATTTCTTCATCATAGCTGCTGTTCTTTCGTCCACATATAACCCAGACCATAGACGGTCTTAATGTAATGCGGAGAGGAGGGATCGTCTTCAATCTTGCTCCGCAGCCGTTTAATCGCTACAGTCAGCGCGTTCTCGTCCACGAAATCTGCGTCTTCGCTCCAGATTCGATTGATCAGTTGTTCTCTCGTCAGAATGTTCCCGGGGTTAGCCACGAGCACCTTCAGCAGCTTATGCTCTGTTCTGCTCAGTATCAATGGCTGATTGTGTTTATAGTATTCCAGCTTCCCAAAATTGAAGGACAGTGGACCGATTGTTACTCGTTCTTCATTGCCTGAGTCTGTTCTTCTCAGTACAGCAAGCACTCTGGCTCGCAGAATCATCAGGCTAAACGGCTTGGTGATGTAATCGTCACCTCCGAGTTCGAATCCGGTTACAATATCAGGCTCCAAATCATTGGCGGTTAAAAAGATAATCGGCACTCTGGAGACCGTGCGAATACTCTCGCAAAAGTCCAGCCCGCTTCCGTCGGGCAGATTAATATCCAGAATAAGCAGATCAATTTGCTGGGATGCCATGATGGATTTTGCTGTCGCTATATCATAAGCCTGTTTGACGATGAATCCGCTTCGGGAGAGCGTCAGCGCAATTCCCTTGTTCAGACTGTGATCGTCCTCGACGATTAGTAAGGTTGTCATTTTTATTCTCCTTTGATTGCCTGAGATTAACCAAGTGGACATGAAGTTGATGATTAATTATAACTTTCCATAATTTTCTTGTGAAGCTGTAAAACAGGCCAAAACCCGCATTTTTGCAGAGAAATGAGGTCATTTATGGACCTGTCCAGCTCTCTGACAGCCTGCAGTCCCATACCTCCCCCGTCTAAGGTCCAGTACCAAAAACCGTCCCCGGTCTGTTTTGAAAGAACGCAGATTGCCCTAGAATAAGAGCATAAGGTTAAGGACAACGAAAGGCGGTGAGAAAAAATGCAAAGAAGACAAGGAAACGGGTTGGCGATTGTACTGATCGTAATTGGTGCCCTCATGCTGATGGGAATTGCGCTTCCTCTGATTCACGGGATGTTCAGATTGTTGTTCCCGGTGTTGCTGGTTGTTCTCGGGTACTACGGAATCAAGAGAGGTCACAAGCTTATTGGTTGGGTAGTATTGTTCGTCGGTGTCATGTCTCTGATCGCGAAGCTTTCCTGGATCATTGGACCGCTTCTGGGAATCGCTTTGGTAGTCTGGGGCATCTCGGTATTGAAGGGAAAAAGATCGGGTACCTACTAATAAATAAGTTTACTTAATGAATATAAGCAGGGAGGGAGCAGGAAATCATGAGTGTTTTTCGCCGCATGAGGGATATCACTGTAGCTAACTTAAATGAACGTCTGGAGCAAAGTCAGGATCCCGTGAAGCTGATTGATCAATTTCTACATTCAACTCGGGAGGAAATCAGCGAAGCGGAAAGGCTTTACCAGCAATATGCCTCGCACACGAAGCAACTGCAGAATCAGGTAAATCAGGCAACTGCCATGAGAGACAAACGTGAGGAGCAAGCACTTCTGGCACTCAAAGCCGGTGAGGACCATCTCGCCAAGCTCGCTTTGCAGGAGAAGATCATTCACGAAGAAAAGCTGGAGCAATACACTGGTCTGCTAGAGCAGAGTCGTGAATCACTGTATGAATTGGAATCACAACTCAATGAATTGAAGCTGGAATACCAGACCGTATATAGCAAACGTCAATATTACTCCGCACGGATGGAGTCGCTGCGTTTGCAGCAACGGATGAATCAAAGAGCCAGTGCTTATGGCAATGGTGGAGATGTTCCCAAGATGTTCGGACGGCTAGATGACCGGTTGAACGATTGGGAATTGGAAGCCAAAAGCCTGCGCGATCTTCGGCGCATGGGTCAGGAATATGCAGTGCAAGCTGGTGAGACGGTAGCCACTGTACTCGAAAGAGAAATGGCCCGCTTAAAGGAGAAGCTGAACAATAGCGGAAAGGAGTAGTACTATGACCCGATTGTATCGTTCAACAAGAGACAGAGTCGTAACCGGGCTAGCCGGCGGTGTGGCGGAAACCATAGGTATTGACTCCACATTATTCCGAATTCTGCTGCTGATCAGCATTCCGTTCACAGGCGGAACGGTCATTCCGGTATACATCATCGCCGCACTGATTATTCCGAAAGAGCAGCATTATAATCCATTTGGCCCCGGACCTGGAGCTCCAGGTGGTTCATATGGTGGGTATCAACACGGTCCACACGGACATGGTAGCAACGGCGGATACGGTGGTCATGGAGGCCACGCTGGCAATGGCGGGAACGGTGGATACGGCCACGACCCTTACGGAAGTCAGTCGAATCACAACCCTAATTTTGGGAAAAGCCAAGCATATTCTGCTCCAGACTCCGGTCTGGATGCCATGATGAAAGATATTGAGAAGAAAGCCCTGCAAAAAGAAGTGGAAGAGCTTAAACAAAAACTGTCTAAATACGAGAAGGGAGAAGTGTAATCATGGGAGTATTTAAAAGAATCAAGGATATGACTAAAGCGTCGGTAAACGACTTGTTGGATAAGGTAGAGGACCCGATTGTAATGCTCAATCAGTATCTGCGCGATATGGAGGCTGAGATTCACGAAGCGGAAGTAACCGTTGCGAAGCAAATGGCCAATGAGCGCCGCATGAAGCAACGTGTAGAGGAAGCCGCTAAAATGTCCGCACAACGCGGAGCCCAAGCAGAACTGGCGCTGAAGAACGGCCAAGAAGAAGTGGCTCGCAAGCTGTTGGAAGAAAAAATCTACTTCGATCAAAAAGAAGCCGAGTACAGCCAGCTTCACGCTCAAGCCGAAGTTCAAGCTAAAGACCTGGTACAGCAACTGCATGACATGAAGGATGAGTTCTACAAGCTGCGTAACAAACGCAATGAACTGGTATCCCGTGCTCAAATGGCCAAAGCCAAGAAGCAAATGTCGCAAATCAGCAGTGTGCATTCCATCGAGAGCGGTAGCGCATCCCTTGGATTCCATCGTATGGAAGAGAAGATCATGCAGCTCGAAGCGGAAGCAGATGTCCTGCGTGCGCCATACACCCCTTCTGCAGCCTACAATCCGGTTGATGCTGAGAAGCAACTGAAGGTTGAAGAACAACTCGCTGCACTTAAAAACAAGCTGAATGGCCCATCCTCGGCGCCTTCGCTCAGCAAAAAAGAAGATTAAAGCCTGTTCCCCAAATATAGGCGGATATGATATGCTGAACTAGGAAAAGCCATACGGTATGGAGTCCCCATACCGGTATGGCTTTTGTAGCGGTTATCCTCTTAAAGAAATTGGGTTGCTGGCAGCAGGCGTGCACGTTTAAATTTCCGGATTTTCTGCTGTAAATTTCTTTAAGATAATGAAGTGCACTATATTTGGTACGATGTTTGGTGCTGAGTATGGTACTGCGATTGGCATTGTGTTTGGCGCTGAGTTTCGCACTGCGATTAGCATTGTGATTGGTATTGTGATTGGTACTGCGATTGGTACTGAGTTTGGCACTGAGTTCGCCATTGTATATTGGATCGTATACTTGGATTCTATTTGGCATCCTATTTGGAATTAGTGGCATTTTTGTACCTTATATTCCTCGTTTTTGGGGGAATTAAGCAAATAAGAGCATTATTGCACCTTATTTTTGCGAAAATGCGCTGTAGGGCATAAATCGGAAGAATTAACGTACAAAATTGCCCTTAATCTAAGCTGATCCTCAGTTACAGCCAAATTAAGGTACAAAAATGCCTTTATTTATATTTTGAAGATGCTTTGAAGAATCTTTTTACTCATTAGTTTTGATTCGCAAAACTTAAAGCCGATAAACAAGTCATGAAGAGGAATTTTGGAACTGAAGGAGCGCGAGCAAACGCCTCCCTCAATGCCTACGAAGTGAGTTTTGCTTCGCAAAACTTAAAGCCTATGCTTACGAAGTGAGTTTTGCTTCGCAAAACTTAAGGCCTATGCTTACGAAGCAAGTTTTGCTTCGCAAAACTTTTAGGAGGTGCAAAAATGGATAAGCGGAGCCGTTTGATTGCCATCGGACTCATCGGCGTTGGCAGCATAATGATATTTGGCAGATGGATTGGCTTTTTCTCCATTGTCGCCCTCCTGTTCCTGCTGCTGGGTATTTACCGCACGACGACAGGCAAAGTGAAGCAAGGCTACACCTTGCTTGGTATCGGCGCGGTCATGCTGCTGCTGGATCATCTGGTGCTGGTGCTCGGCATATGCCTGATCTCGCTGGTCATCTTTTTCAGGAAATCCAAGCAGTTGCAGCATCAGTCAAGGTTTATGCAGAAGCAAAACTTTTCTTCCAGATTTGAATGGGATCGTGTGCCTTGGGTGATGCAGAGCCTCAGCGCCTGGCATGTGCTGGGAGAGGCGGATATAGACCTTTCTCTTGCTATGGCAGATGATCGGGAGACGATCATGTTGTTTCACGGGATTTTTGGCGATATGGATATCCATCTGTCAGACGGATATGGGGTGGAGATTGAGGCCTTTGTACTGTTCGGATCGATCGACTTTGGCCATCAGCGGGATACAGGCATGCTCAACCGGCTAAACTGGAAATCGCCCAACTATGAGACCTGCGAACATAAAGTGAAATTTAACGTATCCTATTTAATAGGGGATTTGGATATCAGATTATCCTGAACAGAAGAAAGGAGGGCCCCCGAGTGGGAAAGAAGAATACGAATATGATTTCGCGCAGCATGGGTGAGGGGGCTCTTTTCTCCTTTGTCATGCTGCTCGTTATTCTGTATATCATGTATACATATGGCTATTTGAAACCGTTTGAGAACTGGACGGTTGGGGTGCGGACGGCGATTACGCTGGTGCTGCTTCCTGTAGGGTTCGGTATGGGCTTTGGGTTCTATCAAGGTTTTCGCGTGAAGCGTAAGCTCGAACGGCTGCGGGAGACTCTGGTCCTGTGGGAAAAAGGCAACCTGACGCTATCCATGCCGCAGCTTGGCGACGATGAACTGGGCAGGCTCGGCGAACAGCTTAGCCGGATCAGCGTCAAATGGGAAAACCAGGTGAACACCCTCCAGCGGCTGTCCACCAACAATGCGCAGCTTGCCGAGCAGGCGCGTGTCTCGGCGATCATCGAGGAGCGGCAGCGGCTTGCGCGTGAGCTGCATGATGCGGTTTCGCAGCAGCTTTTTGCCATCTCTATGACGGCTACTGCGGTGGGACGGACGCTGGAGAAGGATTTTGACAAAGCTCAACGCCAGATTGCGTTGATCGAAGAGATGTCAGCGGTGGCCCAATCGGAAATGCGGGCATTGCTGCTGCACTTAAGGCCTGTCTATCTGGAGGGCAAGGGACTGGAGCAGGGTCTGCGGGAGCTGGTTCGGGAGCTGCAAGAGAAAATGCCCATTGAGATTGTGTTCGAGATGGACCCTGATGTTCATTTGATGAAGGGGATCGAGAACCATTTGTTCCGCATTGTGCAGGAGGCTATTTCCAACACGCTGCGGCATGCCAAGGCTTCCAAGATGGAGATCAGGTTGCATCGTCGCGGAGATACTGTGCGGTTAACGCTGCGAGATGATGGTGTAGGCTTTGAGTTGGATGAGAACAAGCAGACCTCTTATGGTCTGTCGAACATGCAGGAGCGTATTATTGAGACCGGAGGCTCCATTCAGTTCATCACCGCACCGGGCAAAGGAACACGTATTGAGATTACTGTACCGGTAGTCAATGAATAGGAGGGAAGGGTAGCAATGGAGGAAATGGAGACATCTATCAAGGTGCTGCTAGTCGATGATCATGAGATGGTCCGGATCGGACTGGCTGCGGTCCTGGGTACTGAAGACGGTATCGAAGTAGTAGGGGAAGCAGGGAGTGGGGAGGAAGGCATCCGCCTTGCCCATGAATACAATCCCGATGTAGTGTTGATGGATCTTGTCATGGACGGTATGGACGGTATTGAAACGACGAGGCAGTTGATGAAGACATTTCCCGACTGCAAAGTCATTGTGCTCACCAGCTATTTGGATGATGAAAAAATGTACCCGGTGATCGAAGCCGGAGCTTTCAGCTATCTGCTCAAAACTTCACGGGCGACTGAAGTCGCGGATGCGATTCGCGCTGCGGCTCGGGGACAATCTGTACTGGAATCCCAGGTGGCTTCCAAGATGATGAATCGCTTCCGCAACGATGCAAAGGTAGAAGCACCGGCGTATAAAGAACTGACAGAACGTGAGATGGAAGTGCTGCGCCTGCTGGCTCAGGGTAAATCCAATCAGGATATCGCCGACCAGCTTATTATTGGGATCAAAACTGTGAAATTCCATGTGACGAATATTCTCGCCAAGCTGGATGTGGAGGACCGCACCCAGGCGGCCATTTATGCATATAAAAACGGACTTGCGGAGTAATCCGCAGGTTTTTTTATTGCAGGTGAATCAATATCAAAAATCCATAAGTGAGCGTCTAATCATCGATAACAAGTTATACATGGTATCGGTATATATTGTTCCTATTCGGATTGAAATCAGAATTATGAAATTGATTCAGGTTTAAAATCTCTCATCCCTGGTCATCCTGTTTAGTAGATTGCTAGACCGGATGGAGAGGGAGATGGACGATGAAGAATGGGAACAAGGGAGCAGGGAAAGCAACGCTGCTGGTACTGTGTTTGAGTCTTGCGGTGATCCTCGTGGCTGGATTTATTAATGAGGCGGAGGCTGAATCCATCAAGGAAGTGGCCACAGCACATACTGTTGCCACAGGCGCTGATGTGACAAACAGTGATGGGGTTAGCGGCCTACAAGACTCCCTTTCTTTATTGGAATCGGTCGGCCAGCGGGCTACGCAACCTGGCACCCCCCTGCGCCTTGTTCTGAAATGGCAGGGTGAGTACAGTGGGAGGGATGCCGTAAGTCCAGCAGGTCCTGTCAGTGCTGCGGAGCTAGCCAAAGGCCTTGGACTAGGCACACCTACAGCTGTTCAAGAGCATGGCCATCTGACCTACCGTGCTACGTCCTCTCTGACAGAGAATGCCTTAATTTCGCTCTTCTGGAGTGAGCTGGGCGAAGGCCATAGCTATGTGATAGCCACTTTGGAGACAGCAGATTTGACTAAAGCAGGGGATTGGCAGAGTCAAGCTCTACAGATGGGCAAGCTCATGCTGGACAATGGTATTGATGCCGAATGGAATGCCTCCCTGCAAGGAACGGCCAAAGAGCAAGGGCAACCTAAAGAGGCTTTACTAGTGACGGAAAAGAACCTTGCTGCTCAAGTTCCTGGGCTGGCTGAAGCGGAGAGTTATGAAGACGATGCCACCTACAGCCGTTCTTATACGGTGCCAGGGCTGGAACGCTTTGTTGTTAGTGGCAATCACAAGCTGGCAATGCAGGCGGCTGTCCATAGAGATGATATCAATAATGAGAACAGAATAACCATCGGTTTTCCTTTGATTACGATTGAATATTGAAGAAAACATCATATAAGTTGAAATATAGTCCATAATAAGAAAAGGTGATCGCTTTTGTCGATATCCCGAGGGTAATTGTCAGGAATGTGATAGCATCCTTTTTCGGAATATGATAAAATGGCATCACGCCGTTAAAGTGTTAATGCATGTATCCGGCGTTGAGAATGATTGTCAACTAAATTACATACAGAGAGATGAGGAGCCATGGCTGAAAATCAAACCCTTGATGCACTGCACACACCCGGTGCTGTATTTTTTATCTTTGGGGCTACCGGAGACTTAGCCCGGCGTAAGCTGTTCCCGGCTATTTACAGCTTGTACCGTGAAGGCAAACTGGCACATGATTTTGCGGTAATCGGCGTGGCGCGTCGTCCGCGTACTCAAGATGAATTCAGAGAAGACGTGAAGGAATCCATCCGTGAATTCTGCCGTTATCAGGCAGAAGATGAGAGCGAGTGGAACGGCTTCGTCCAGCATTTTGAATACAAATCTCTGGACATCAATAATATTGACGGTTTCCGCGAGCTGAGTGCCCAGACAGAAGTGCTGGAAGGTAAGTTCGAAATTCCGGGCAACCGTATTTTCTATCTTGCGCTAGCACCTGAGCTATTTGGCAGTGTGTCCAACAACTTGAAAGCCGGCGGCATGCTGGATAGCAGAGGCTGGAATCGCCTTGTCATCGAGAAGCCATTCGGTTATGATCTGGAATCCGCAGAGCAACTGAACGAGCAGATTCGTCAGGTCTTCAAGGAAGAAGAAATCTACCGGATCGACCATTATCTCGGTAAGGAAATGGTGCAGAACATTGAGGTGATCCGTTTTGCAAATGCCTTTTTCGAACCGCTTTGGAATAACAAGCATATTGCCAATATTCAGATAACACTCGGCGAAACTGTGGGTGTCGAAGAGCGCGGCGGATATTACGATCATGCCGGAGCTCTGCGGGATATGGGGCAGAATCACATATTGCAACTGCTGACCATGATTGCCATGGAACCACCTAGCCGCTTGCTGGCTGAGGATATCCGTGACGAGAAGGTCAAGGTACTCCGTTCACTCCGTCCTTACGCTAGCTCTGAAGAGGTACGTGAGAACGTTGTGCGTGGTCAGTACACAGAAGGCTCGCATAAAGGTCAGTCCCTGCCAGCTTACCGGCAGGAAGACAAGGTAGATCCGGAGTCCAATACGGAGACGTATTTCGCCGCCCGCGTATTTGTAGACAACTTCCGCTGGGCCGGAGTTCCGTTCTATATCCGTACAGGCAAACGTCTGCCGGTGAAGACAACGGAAGTGGTTGTGGAATTCAAGGGCATGCCGACCAACGTCTACTTAGGTCAAAAGCATAAACTGGAACCGAACCTGCTCGTAATCCGTGTAAACCCGATGGAAGGCATCTATGTGAAGATCAATGCCAAGAAACCGGGCTCGGAATCGGAAATTCAGCCACTGGCTATGGATTTCTGCCAAAGCTGTATGGTGGGTATCAACTCGCCGGAAGCTTATGAGCGTCTGCTGCATGATGCAGCTCGTGGTGATTCCACTTACTTCACGCGTTGGGATGAAGTATCGTCGGCATGGTCGTTCGTGGACCGTATCGCCAAGGCGTGGAAGGAAGGGGCTAGCGATCTGGCCTCCTACCCTGCAGGCTCATGGGGCCCTGTCGAAGCGGATCAACTGCTGGCACAGGAAGGCTTCCACTGGTGGCCGGTGAACGGCCAGGAAGAAGATAATGTAGTATGGCGGCTGAATAACTAAACAATGAAGCCGTACATGTTGTGTATAAATCTCCCTGCGGAAGATCGCGGGGAGATTTTTTTGAAAAAATAAGAATGTGATGCTTAACACTATAAATCATCCCTATATTTCTCGCTGAAACAGATACCGTCCCTTAGCGGACGGCAAAGCCGTTTCTACTTGGATAACAGGATTATTGTCTTGGTGCAAGAGATCAAACGTATATTTTTACAAGAAACGGGTACTTGTCCTTGTTCTAAGGCTAAAGTAGCCGTTTCTTTTTACAAAGCGGGCTTTTATGTAGATAATCTCTGCCCGATTTTGTTATACTTTAAAGGATGCTTGCATTTCATTAATTCTCCAAGTGAAGGGAAATGTAAAATGATCAAATTACCGATTTGATGCGGACCTGGCGCCATTGAAAACGCACCATGAATTTTATATATGAAGGGATATGTGTAATGAGTAAAGAGAATGAGATCCTGCAGAAGGAAGTGGATAAGCGCAGAACGTTTGCGATTATTTCCCACCCGGATGCCGGTAAAACAACTTTGACGGAGAAGCTGCTGTTGTTCGGTGGCGCGATCCGGCTGGCAGGAACGGTTAAAGCCCGCAAGGCCAGCAAACATGCAACAAGTGACTGGATGGAAATTGAGAAGCAGCGGGGGATTTCCGTTACTTCCTCGGTTATGCAATTTGATTATAATGATCATCGGGTGAACATTCTGGATACCCCGGGTCACCAGGACTTCAGTGAGGACACCTACCGTACCCTGACGGCAGCAGATAGCGCGGTCATGTTGATCGACGTAGCGAAGGGTGTCGAGGCTCAGACGATCAAGCTGTTCCAGGTCTGCGCCAAACGGGGCATTCCGATCTTCACCTTCATCAATAAGCTGGACCGTGAAGGCCGTAGTCCGTTTGACCTTATGGAAGAGCTGGAGCAAGTGCTGGGTATTCGTTCTGTGCCGATGAACTGGCCGATCGGTTCTGGACGCGAGCTGTGCGGAGTATATGACCGGATGAAGAACCAGGTGGAATTGTTCCAAGGGGATGACCACTCAGTGATTAAGGTACAGAAGGTTGAAGGGTACCATGATCCGATTATTCGTGAGATGGCTGGAGAATATCTGCATGATCAGTTGTGCCAGGACCTGGAGCTGCTGGACGTAGCGGGTGACGCTTTTGATTATGAGAAAGTGCTGCGGGGAGAGCTTACACCTGTATTCTTCGGCAGTGCGATCAACAATTTCGGGGTACAGACCTTCCTGGATAACTTCCTTGAGCTGGCACCAAAGCCGGAACCGCGCCGTAGTACTGCGGGTACCGTGGAGCCGACAAATGAGAAGTTTACAGGTTATGTATTCAAAATTCAAGCCAATATGAACCCGGCTCACCGTGACCGGATTGCCTTCCTGCGTATTGTGTCTGGCAAGTTCCAGCGCGGCATGAGTGTAAAGCATGTCCGTGCCGGTAAGGATATCAAGCTGGCTCAGCCGCAGCAATTTTTGGCACAGGATCGTGATATTGTGGAAGAAGCGTATCCGGGCGATATCATTGGTTTGTTCGATCCAGGGATTTTCCGAATCGGGGATTCGCTGAGCCAAGCTGGTGATATTGAATTTGATGAGCTGCCAACGTTCTCGCCGGAGATTTTTGCCAAGGTAAGTATTAAGAATGCCCTTAAATCGAAGCAGTTCCAGAAGGGTGTCGACCAATTGACCGAAGAGGGCATGATCCAAGTGTTCCGTACGGTTAGCTTTGACGATATCATCTTGGGCGTAGTTGGACAACTGCAGTTCGAGGTATTCGATTACCGCATGAAGGGTGAGTATGGCGTGGACGTACAGCTGCAGCGGATGACGTATCAGTTCGCTCGCTGGATCGTTGACGAGAATGAGCCTGACCCAAGTAAATTCCGGATCAACTCGACGCTGGTCAAAGACAAGAAGGGCAACTTTGTGGTGCTGTTCGAGAACGAGTACGCGATGCGTACAGCTATGGAGAAGAATCCGACGGCGAAGTTCTTGGAGACCGCTCCTTAACTTTTAGTAAGAAACTGTAGTTCCCATAATCATTTGTTCGGATATTGATGAAAAACCTCCGCGCTCAGGCTGGCTAGCATCCTGATGTTGCGGAGGTTTTTGGCTGATGGCACTCCAGATCAGGAAGTGGTCAGAGATCCGGGAGTCATCGACTTGAGATTTTCGTGCAGCAGGTCGATAACCTTATCTTGCTTGGCAGCGTCGAGGTGCTTCCAAGTGATCTCGAACATCACACCGAGGCCGGGAAGCGCAGCTTCAGGACCGTCGATAGAGCCCTCGATCATATGACGAAGATCGGCTTCGGATTGCCCGTGCACTTTATGAATAACCGCCTGCCGCAAATCAAGTGTAATTGGCATCATACAACCTCCTTAATAATTGAGCAAAGGGTTACAGGATATAATGTACCCTGCCTTGGGGCTGAAAATTCAAGTTTTTAAGGCCTTATGCTATACTGTGGGGAGATGCAGACAGCAACGGGAGGTGCATGGATATGCCCAAAAAACAATATGCCATCATCGGCATGGGGCGTTTCGGCTCAAGTGTAGCCAAGGCGCTTAGCGGCATGGGGTTTGATGTGCTGGCAATTGATGCGGACGAGCAGCGGACACAGGAAATATCGAGTATCGTGACCCACGCGGTAACCGCGGATTCCACTGATGAAGAAGCGCTGCGGGCGCTGGGCATTCGTAATTTTGATGTGGTTGTGGTAGCGATCGGGGAGGATATCCAGTCCAGCATTTTGACCACGCTGATCCTGAAGGATCTGGGGGTTCCGGCGATTCTGGTCAAAGCGAAAAGCGAGTTGCACGGTAAGGTGCTGGGCAAAATAGGAGCGGACAAGGTTATTTATCCAGAGCGGGATATGGGGATGCGTGTGGCGCATCATCTGGCTTCCCCGAACATTCTGGATTATATTGAGCTGTCGCCGGATTACAGCATTCTCGATATGAAGGTCTCCGGGCCGATGCTGGGCAAAAACCTGCTGGAACTCGACATTCGGGCAAAATATGGCTGTAACGTCATGGCGATTCGCAAGGGTGAGGAGATGAATATTTCGCCTCGGGCCGAAGATCGCTTGGCTGAAGGCGATATTCTGGTTATCGTTGGCCGGAAGGATAATTTGGCGAAGCTGGAGATGGCTTATTTGTAGGGGGACTGGGGCTGTGGGGGCTTTAGAACCAAAACGTCCCCTTGGTTTTACTGGGATTTCATCTATCCAAGATGAAAAATGGGCCGAAAAGCTCAACTTCACTCTATAGGGCATTGGAATAACGGGAATTTCTCCTGTTATTTTCATTAAATCCGCTTCTTTTCTAAAAATAACTGGAAAAACTCCTGTTAATCACCTTAGTCTGCCCAATTAAGTGATGGAAGAGGTGGATCAACAGGATAAATTCCTGTTATTTATGACCAAAGCTTTGAAAGGGAAAAATTAACGGGATAAATTCCAGTTATTTATGTTCAAAGCCCTAAAAGGGAAGAATTAATGGGATATTTCCCCGTTATCAAAGCCCTTGGGGTAATGGGGAAACGGAATTGTTTGCCTTAAAAGTCTGATTCGAACTTCTAAGTTCTCTTATAATCGAGAAATCAGGTTTTAACAGTGAACATAAGAACCCTCCGAGCTCTTTGAGCCCGTAGCAATCCAATTAAGCGGCCATTACTAAATTTGGTTGTTGATTCGAAAATGAAAGGAAGACCTTATGGAAATCATGTCTCCGCAAAATACGCGGGTAAAAGAATGGGCCGGGCTGCAGGAGAAAAAGCACCGTGACAAGGCCCATAAATATATCGTCGAGGGTGTACACCTCGTACAGGAAGCGCTGCTGGCGGAAGCCGATGTGGAGATTCTGGCTTATGACCTCGACAAGGGGATGCCAGCCGAGCTGAAGGATCACCTTCAGGCTGTGCAAGGCATGGAAGTGATCGGTGTATCGGCTGCGGTCATTGCCAAATGCAGCAGCACTAATACACCGCAGCCAGTGTTCGCCATCGTGCGGAAGGAAGGGCACGGGGCGGAAGCTATCCTGTCTGTGCAGGATAGCTTCGTGGTAGTACTTGACGGGGTGCAGGACCCTGGCAACGTCGGCACGATTATCCGCAGCGCCGATGCCGCCGGCGCGGATGGGGTGATACTGGGTCAGGGCTGCGCCGACCTGTACAATCCGAAGACCATCCGGTCCACGATGGGCTCGCTGTTCCATCTCCCTATTATAGAGGGAGATCTCGGCGAGATCCTGCCGCAAGCGCGTGAGCGCGGGGCATTACTGGTGAGCACTTCGCTGCAAGGCGAAGAATCGTGCTACAGCCACGATTTTCGCGGCAACCAGTGGCTGCTGATTGGCAGCGAAGGCCGCGGCATTTCGCCACAGACCGCAGAGCTCGTGGACAAGAGTATCATCATCCCGATGGCTGGCCGGGCGGAATCGCTGAATGCAGCGATGGCGACCACGATCCTGCTGTTTGAAGGGATGCGGCAGCGGGGTTAATTAAACAATAAATTTTGTCTACGTGTGAGTAACGAGTATAACTGAGACATTTTTCATGATATGTTTGAGACTGAATTTAGAGCTGGTAGTAGCGACGTTGCTACTACCGGCTTTTTAATTATTAAGGAGTGCAAACTTTAATAAAGTTGGGTCTTCAATATTTTAAAAGTATAAATATGATATTTCGGCTATTTATAGGGGCCTTTATCAGCTGTAATTAAATAATAATTCCTGTACATTTTCAAAAAAACTGACCAGGAATAAAAATTAGTGTCCAAAATACCCAAATACTGGATAAGATCGATTTTTTCCTCGATCCATTTTCCAGTCTTTTTGTCGTTGCGGTAGAAAATAATGCAGTGATCTCTCAGTCTTTTCTCGAATCATTACTCAAGCAGAAACCCAGGCGGATCAAGGCTTTTGAAGCAATGGAAGAGGTTTTCTCAAGCTTTTACTCAGGCACTTCTCAGGCTATTACCCAGGTGTTTTAGATGCCGATCCTTGCTTTCCTCAGGCATTTCTCTACCAAATCAAGGACACTAATTTTTATTCGTTTTCGTTCACAGTTGAACCAGTTTCTTACCGGTTTTTGGCCCCTGTAACCTGATCTGAAGGGACAATAATTTTTATCTCGAAAATGTAGGAAAAGCCTTGTGGGGCAAGGGATTAAGCCTGTTGTGTGAGGGGAACATTTGGGACAGGAATTTTTATTTTTTTACATCAACTCGTTTTTTAAAAAATGAATTTCTTGTTTCCGATCTGAAGAATCATTGAAATGCTTTTCGATATTGAAAAGTTTCCTTTCGTATATGTCCTGATATGTTTGAACCCTATATAATTTCACGATATTTTAACAGGTAGTGATTCGTTTCTTTAATAATAATTAGTACTTAATCTCTTTTTGCAAATATATGGGTTAGTTTATTGAACAGAATTTTATTTTGAGTTAGATGATTAAGCAGTCTGTATATAAAAAAACATTTGCATATAAATAGATTAATACCCCTGAGGTTTGGATAAGACTACTTAAACAAATTAGAGGAATCTTGATAAAATCTTTATAATTTAATAATTATTACATGGTATAATATACCTATAATAAGTTATAAATGGGGGAACATCTATGGGGTTCTTGAAAGGACTAGGTTCATTAGCTGGACAAGTAGTAGGCGGGGTTATTGGTGGCTCTATAGAAATAGTAGGAGAAGTTACTAATAGTAATTTCATTAAAGAGGTTGGTAAGGGAGTGCATCAAACGACCGCAAGAACTGGTGAACGACTTGGAAGTTTAGCAAGTGGAACTTATGATGTAGTTGCTGGAACCATTACTGGTGATAAATCTCAATCAAATAAGGGGCTTGAAGAAGTTTTTGATACGGTTGGGAATACAGCCAAGGACATCGGTAATGGGATAGTTCATGTGGCTGGGAAAGGAATGGGTACTGTTGAAGCAATAATTGGTGGGGATAAAGATAAAGCTATTGAACTTGGTAAGGATCTGGCAAAAATCTCCGCGATCGGAGTACTATCAATTGGGATAATTGATCTGGTTGAAGGATTGGATGGTGTAGATGCTGATTTAATAGCCTCAGATAGTATAGATGTAGATGGGTTAGCTGATGCAACAAGTATCGATATTGCAGATTCTGATTATACCACTATTGAAAATCCTGAAATGCATCACGTCACTCCACATTGGAGAACTCTTCCTGATGGTAGAGAGATATTTATTGACGGTGATGGCGATACCAGTATTAATACAGGTACTGGATGGAATCAGCATAACCCAGATTACAGAATAACGAAAGCTTAATCTTGAAATAATTCAACCCACAGTTAATCCGTATGTAAGTCCTTGATTACTTCCTAAGCTCAGATTGAGACTTCAAATTAAATCTTAATTCTTGTGATTTGAAACAGCGTCCAACAATTTTAGTCTAAATCTTTAGTTTCTTTGAGCAAACATCTAAAGGGCATTTAAATAACGACTTATGCCAATAGTTATTACAGATTATGTAAAAATAACGCTACAAGATCGCCTTAATAGGCGTTTTTTAGTGCCAAAGTGAAATATAACTCACATCCACGACCCTAAAAAACTATCCTCAACTCATCAAAGACTGGAAAATGGCGGCTTTTCAACCGTTCATGTTCCAGTCTTTTTCTTTGCTCCTCGGGAACACTAAATTATATATAGCACCTTAAGTTATGTTATAATGAACTTCTTACTGTAAATTAAGACGAATAGAGGTCGATTGAAGATGAAGTGTAAAATTAACCGTAATGCAGCTAAAGTTCTAAAAGATATGCTAAACAGTCCAGAAGCTGAAGGAAAGATGATTCGTGTAATTATTACTCAGAATCATGGCAATCACGGCCACTATGATGTAGCACTTGATACACCAACTGAACATGATGAAATTATCGAAACAGATAAGGATATTAAGATATTGTTGGATACACGCGAACCGCTTTTGGATGGGGTTTGGATTCAATATTTTTATGTGCCACAGGAGGGCTTCTTCATCACGAATCCTTCTACGGGATTTCTTGAAAAATAAGCATTGAAGTTTATAGAGTATTTCAGCAAGCCGAGCAGATTTCAGGTGTTTCCTCCTGATGTCACTCGGCTTTTCAATTTTAATCCGACTGCTTGTTGCCAAGACTCATCCGTCTTTTTTTCGCTAGGGTCCAGCTGGAATTTGACTAATCAATATCCACGATGGGGAGGGGAGTTAGTCCTCATATATTGAACATAAAAAGAATCGCCCCTGATGAAATGCTTGGGGAAGCTCCATTTCACCAAAAGGGCGATTAGAAATAAGAATTGTGCAGAGGGGGCTACACAAATCTTATTTATTTTATTATTCAAAATTAATTCGCAGACTGTTTTCGCATAGCAAGCGATATTATTGCCGGGAGGATTGCAATGGCGACACCAATTGCGCCAACTACGCCGACCGCTTGCAGTGAGAATTTTTCCACAACCAGACCACCAATGACAGCTCCCACAGCCATTCCAAGTTGTACGATGGAGGTGTTCAAGCTCAGAAGGATTCCCGATGCTTTGGGCGCCATGCCAATCAGATACACTTGTTGAGCGGGAAAGGTAGACCAGGCGAAAAATGACCATAACATCAGCAAAGGAAAGACAGCAGCCGTAATATGAGCGAATGCAGTCATAAGGAGCAGAATACCAGCGTGGAACAGCAGGCTTCCAATCAAAGTACGTGGAATCCCCCATTTATCTGCGCCGTATCCTCCAACCTGGGAGCCAAGCAGACTTGCTATACCGAAAGCAAACAGCCCGATACTCACCAGGTTATCGCTCATTCCAGTAATGCTGAGCAGAAATGGTGTGATGAACGTGTAAATGATAGTGTATCCCATGATCCAGAAGAAACTGATCGATAAGGTTAATGAAAGCCGCGGATTTTTCAACAAGGCGAGTTGTTCTCTAAGCGGTACAGCTGCTTCACCTTTGGACCTTGGAATAGTGAATGAAATGATCAGCATCGCGATCAAGCTGAGTACACCAATTCCGAGGAAAATCATTTTCCAATCGTAGGTGCTGGCAATAACTCTTCCCAGAGGAACGCCCAAAATAAGCGAAAGGTTAAATCCAAGCAGAACAGTAGCAATGGCGCTGCCTTGTTTGCCTGGTTGGGCCATTTGAGCAGATACCGTTAGCGCAACCACCATAAAGACACCGGTGCCTAATGCTAAGACGACTCGTGCTACAACCAGCATCGTATAGCCGGTGGTTAAGATTGTGATCAGATTTCCTATAAAGAATAGGACCAAAGCAGCCAACATGAGTTTTCTCCGGTCTATTTTTGAGGTGATCGCAATGAGAATAGGCGTACCAATCGCGTAAGCAATCGAGTAAACCGTAATGAGTTGACCAGCAGTAGACAGTGTTACGCCTACATCGCTAGAGACCCGATCCAGTATCCCGGATATTACAAATTCTGAAGTCCCCACTAAAAAACTTACAATAGCTAATATATAGATTTTCCACGTGTTATGCATTATTTTGCCCCTTTCGATTTTACATTTCTAGAAATATAGAATTGTTAGCTGGAAAAATAGATGAATTTTCTTTCGCATCGTATATTTTTAATCTTTTTAATACCGGAAGTCCAAACATTCCACCGTAGTGACGACCAAGCCTTACGCTCGGATCTGAAGTTCATCTTATTTAGCCAATTCCTTGCGTACAATGGGTGCTACTTTTGTGCCGAAAAGTTCAATCGTTTTTAACAGATCACTATGAGGCAGAGTGCTAAAGTCAACATACATAAGGAAACGGGTCAAGCCCAGTTGTTGTACTGCACGCACGATTTTTTCGGCTACGTATTCTGGATCTCCAACATAGAGAGCACCACGGGGGCTTAACGCATCCTCATACGTACTTCGTGAATAAGCTGGCCAGCCGCGTTCTTTACCAATTTGATTCATTTGATCTGCCATGATGGGGAAATACTTGTCCTTAGCTGTTTCAAATGAATTTGCAATAAAACCATGCGAATGACAGGCGATTTGCATATCATAGAGATTGTGCCCTGCTTGCTCAGCGGCTTGACGATATAACTGTACTAATGGAGCGAAACGCTCCGGCATACCGCCAATAATGGAAAAGATGACAGGAAGACCAAGCTGACCGGCACGAATGGCCGACTCCGGACTACCGCCAGTGGCAATCCACACAGGAAGCGCGGGCTGTTGCGCACGTGGATATACGCCCATATTGTTTAGTGAAGCACGGTGTTTGCCTGTCCATGTTACTTTCTCTGCAGATCGAATATTAAGTAAAAGATCCAGCTTCTCTTCGTATAATTCTTCATAATTGTTCAGGTTATATCCGAAGAGGGGAAAGGATTCGACGAAAGAACCACGTCCAGCCATAATCTCAGCTCGCCCATTAGTTAAGTTATCCAGTGTGGCGAAGTCCTGATAGACACGAACTGGATCGGCCGAAGACAGTACCGTTACGGCGCTAGATAGCCGAATATGCTTAGTGGTGGAAGCAGTAGCAGCCAAGATGACCGCTGGCGATGAGCTTGTGTAGTCGAGACGATGATGCTCACCGATGGCATAGACATCAAGACCAACTTGATCAGCCAATTGAATCTCTTCAATGGCTTGTCGTAGCCGTTCTGCTGGCAAAACACCTCCCGCTTCAGGTCTGGTGTGAAGAAAGGTTGTTATTCCAAGTTCTATGCTTGTTGAGTGTTTTTCCATTTTTCCTGTCTCCTTTTATATTCTATATTTCTAGAATAATAGAATTGTATCTGAAAAAAATTTACACCAAGATATATGGCGCAAATTTCTCTGCAATTTCGTGATTAACACTGTAGTGAATAAACGGACCGCTCTTTCGTGACTGAATTAAGCCTGAATCCGTCAGTTGCTTTAGATGATGTGATAATGTTGAAGCTGCCACGGTTTCGAGTCCTTCGCCAATAGCAGTCACACATTGATTGCTTTCTTTTACCAGCATCAATGCGATTTTTAGTCGTGTAGGTTCACCTAAAGCCTTGTATACTTTAACAGCTTGTAGTAGTTCATTGTCAACTTGATCCATCCTGTTCTCCTTTCTCATCATCATTTCTATTATTCTATAAATATAGAAATGATATTAACATCTAATTTCTACAGTGTAAAGATAAAGATTTAATTTATAATGAATTATGGAGGTGCCTAATGGATTCTATTCGCTTGATCAAAAACGAAATTCATCGCAATTTAGTGATGGAAATATACGAGGAAATCATTCAGGATCACGAAGCTGTTGGCTTACTTCTTCAAGGTTCAGTAGCAAGGGGTGAATCCTACGAAACCTCTGATTTGGACATGTACATACTGTTGAAGGAAGGGTTAAGCAGACCCTTTCGCTCAGAATTCAGGCAAGGCATTTGTGTTGAACTTAAATATTCAGATTTCGCAATGGCGACCCGTAAATGTGAAAATGGACCTATGGGGATGTACAATTTCTTGGACTCAGTCATTCTCATTGATCACGAAGGGCAACTCCAACAACTTATAGAACGATCCAAACAACTTTACTCTGGGTATCAAACTCCTGTCACAGAAATGAAATCAATAAAATATTGGCTTGAGAGCACTCTGATTAAAATTAAAGCTGCTCAAATGGCAGAGGATGATTTAAAAGCTGCTTTTGTTGCCGGAACTACTTCATGGAAAATCCTCGAAGGGGTTTGGGCAGCCAATAATAAGCCGATGCCCCCCAATGGTTCAGTCTTGTTTCATCTGAAGGATCTGGAGGGATTATCCGATAATCTAAAGGGTTTAATTAAGAACCTTTTTGTTGGGGAGGTCAAGGAACGGATAGAATCCTCCATCCAAATTATTGAATGGATTATAGAAAGTTTAAATGATCTTATAATCGAGCGAACAAATAAGCCAGTCTCCTCCTAATAACCGCAGCCCCACTGTTAATCGTGTCTAACAACTGGGGCGCAGTTCACTAAAGGAAAGCTGGCTTTTTAACGTCTTATTCTATACTCTCCCACCAGCGCTCAATCTGCTGCTGATCCCTCCAAAGTTCCACCGGCTCGCCGATCATCGGCATAAGCAGATGAAAAGTTTTATCCTCACCGAGCTCAGATATTCTGCGGAAAGGCGTGTCCCAGCTATGGATGCTCAGGGCGAACTTGCCGGCATGAACCGGCAGCAGGCTTTTTGCACGCAGGTCTTTCGCGGCCTTCGGTACTTCATTAGGAAACATGTGGATATTTCTCCACTGCGTATTGTATTGCCCATTTTCCAGTATGACGAGATCAAACGGCCCATGCTGCTTACCAATTTCAGCAAAATGAGGCCCGTAGCCGCTGTCTCCGCTGTAAAATATTTTTTTAGCAGGTGTCTCTATTGCGAAGGATAGCCATAACGTCCGCTTCCGTTGCAAGCCGCGTCCCGAGTAGTGTCTCGCAGTGACACCATGCACAGTAAATCCATCACCCAAAGGGATCGTGTCTCCCCAATCCAGCTCTGTGATAACCTCAGCACTAAATCCCCAATGTTCCAAATATGAACCTACCCCCAAACCACAGACCACCTGCTTGATCTTTGGCCGCAGAGCCGTGAGCGTAGCATAATCGAGGTGATCCCAATGGTCATGGGAGATGAACAGATAATCGATAACCGGCAGATCGTCAGGGGAATAGTAATTGGTGCTAGGGAAGGCCTTCGATAAGGAGACGGGTGCACCTGATTGACTGAAGATCGGATCAAACAGCATATTTTTACGACCCGTCCTGATAAAAAACGAGGAATGGCCGAACCAAACCATCATTTCCTCATCGTCCCGAAGAGCATGGAGATCAGTCTTTTGTACAGGGATCTTCTGGAGTGGTTTGAGGCGCTCCTTTGTAAAGATTTTCTCCTTTATAACAGTATATAAGTTAGAGTTCTCACCATAGATTGGTGTGGTCAGTACGTTCTGGAACTTTCCATTCCGATAATGCGGAGACTGTTCAATCCGCGCAAGCCGGTTGCCAGAGGGCAGTTTTCCGAATGGGGCTTGATGCAAATACAGAAAGGCAATCAGGACGAGTATCAGAACTACGATAACAATCGTTAATAGAAGGGTCATCTTTTTTCACCCACAGTAGTTAAATTTGTGACTGCTATGTAAGCTGAACTTAAGAATTAGGCAAGCTGACTGGAGAATGCCCTGTAAATATCAGGACCTCATCAATCAGCAAGGTGCTATTCTTAAGTTCACTTTATGCATGTATTATGTCGTTATTGTATTGAAAATACACCCTATACGCTGAGCTTCCCGCCTTCTGGCCGGAGCTTTTTTTGTATTAATTTAGCAGCAACCGTTGCATCCTAAAAAAATATTAAACGTCATGAAAAATATCGCAGGGCTCAGTTGTATTTAAAGTGAAAGGAGGTGGTGAGGTGTACACTTCATTTGATATCAATGAATCGGTACGACGGGCCCTGGACTTATATTCTCAAAGCATGATTAAGATTGCGTTCACTTACCTGAAAAATGTAGCGGATGCAGAAGAGGTGGCACAAGAGGTGTTTCTGACCTATCTGCAAAAACGTCCAGCCTTTGAAAATAACGAGCATGAAAAGGCATGGCTTATTCGCACAACGATCAATAAAAGTAAAAACATGCTGAAAACCGGCTGGTTTAAAAGTAGAAATCCGGTCCCGGAGGATCTGAGCTACCTCCCAAAAGAAGAAAACGAGATCTTACAGGCCGTGCTGGCCTTGGATAAAAAATATCGTATCCCCATTCATCTGCACTATTACGAAGGCTATTCGATTCAGGAAATTGCCGAGATTATGGGAGCGAAGCCGGCTACTGTGGGCACATGGCTGGCACGTGGACGCCTTCTTTTAAAAGAAAAGATTGGAGGTCTGGAAGATGAAGAAATCAGTTTATAAATCAGCGATGTCTCATGTGAAAACAAGTGAAGATTTCCAAGAGGTAACGTATCAGAAGCTGTTATCAGAGATGGATAATACAAATAACACTAAAATAAATAATCCTGAGGAGCGGGTAAATATGCAAACTGCAAATAAGAGAACAGTAAGAGGTTGGGCGATTGGGGTCGCGGCATGTGCCGTATTAGCGGTGGGTACCTTTACAATGAGCCAGAGTGCACTTTTTAACACACAGACCCCATCGGCTGTGACTACCACTAAACCTCCAGTTAAAGGCAAAGCCGCAGTCAATATCGAGGGTGTAATCTCTGAGGTAAGCGCAGACGGTAAGAGCTTCAAGGTCGGCGATCTATGGGTGACGGTAACAGACGCAACGGAGCTGGGCATCAAAGGCCCAACTGCGGCGGAGCCATCTGAGGATTTACTGCAAAAGGAATTTAAAGTAGGCAATATCGTCTCCGGTTATACTTCTCAGGATGTCAGCACAGGTAAAGTGACGGCGGACAACATCTACAACAATATGGCTCCGCAGAAGGACGCTCAATAAAGCAGAACGCAGGATTTCTGCAGGCGCCGAATAGCACATTCTCTTAGGATAAAAGGCTCTCTCTTTCCCCATACTAACGTAAAGGGATGGAGGTGAATGTCATGCCTAAGAACAGCGCAGATCCGAAGTATGATCGAGCGAATAATCGCGCGGATAAGAAGCACAATCAGCAAAATCACGCTCATTTCACAGAGGAGCCTCAGACGTTGACCAACAATAAGGCTGAGGATTATGTTCCAAGTCTTAACCAGATCCCCAAAAATGAATCCTAAGCAAACACCAAGGCTGCTCTTCCGTCGCTATTTGACCGGAGGGCAGTCTTTTTCGTGTTGAATCATTAACAGGCTGAGTGGTTTATGCCATAAGAGGTTAGCGGCATTTATATTTTTTTGAGCGGCCAGAGTAGGACTTCAAGACGTTCTGTGTAGGTCAAAAATGAGGGCTCGGATTCATGTGCAAGCCCCAGGGCCTTAGTCGAAGTATGTTGGTCGAGCTGAAGCTTGGCTTCCTGTAGAGGCCATGGTTGATGGTGGATATCACCGACATATAGATTTCCCTTCGAACTGACTGCAAACAGGCAGTACCGTTCCGTTAGCCAGTGAAGCAGAGTTCCGGGTATAGCATGAACAGGTACGGACTGGGCCGCTGAGTAAACACCGTTAAATACGGCCTCTCCAAGTTTAGTCTGTCTTTTGCTAATGTAGCGGACACCATGCCCTTCGGATTGAAGCGTCATATCTGCATAGTTGTAAGGCAAGTAAGTGAGGACCCGGGCACCGGTAACAGCGGGCAGACTGGAAGCATCCATATTTAGAAAAAAGACGCCCGGCTTGCCATCTTTAATTACATAGGTACGAATATTAAGCTCCAGGAATGTATGAACAAAAGGAAGGGGAGGCAGCCCCCTCACGAGCAGTGGGTCCATCTGAAAAGGAACAACGCTAATCCATGGTCTCCCTTCCCATTGCTGCAGTTCTAGGCCCGGAGGAATGAACGGCGATACAGAAGCTTCGCTCACAGGCCAATGGGCGAACAAGACCTTATTCCAGCCTTGCTTCATCATCCACGGTCCTTTGGGCAAGGGGAAGGGGCGATGAGATGTGTGTTCAAGAATTTCTTGGTTGTTCAAGTTGTGCTGTCCTCCCAGGCGAGATGTGTTATCTATACAATCTCCATATTTAAACTTATAAATCATCCTGAGCAAAGATTGCTTTGCTCCCCCTATATACCCCGTCAACTACACAGTTTCTCCATACTTATTGGTTACAGTAATAACTAATAAAAATATGGTATCTAAAAATGGAGGGAATGTAATGAAAAAGATGATCGTCGTCGGCGTGTTAACGCTAGCGCTGGGCGCTACACTGGCCGGATGTCAAATCGGGAATAAGGCTGCTAATACTGATGCTGCTACTGCCAATCCAAAGGACGGAGCTACAGTGGCCATGCCATGGGTAGGCACGAAAAATACAACAAGAATTAACACCTCCGATCCTGCCGAAGCGGCGGCGCTGGTCTCGCGGACGCTCTGGGCAGCAAGAACCGATAGCAACACACCTTCGAGTGTAGTTCTGACAGATGTGGGCAATTGGCAGATTGCCGCCGTCAGTACAGATTTGATCCATCATCCGAGCAATGGACCTGTACTCTTTTTCAATAAAGAGACTGTTCCTGCAGTGACCTTGAACGAGCTGAAACGTTTGAATCCCAAAGGTGCGGAAGGAAATGAGGGAATTAAGCTTGTGATCGTAGGTCCTGTAACGGCTAGCGTGGAAGAACAGCTGAAGTCGCTGAATATGAAGATGGACAAGATTGAGGGGGACGAGCCGGCAGCTATAGCCCGGGCTATTGATGCTTATTATGAAAAAGTGTCAGGCAAGCTGCCCCAAGCCGTGATTATCGGCTCCATGGACAGTCCTGAATATACATTGCCTGCGGTGAACTGGATAGCCCATATGCCGGAACCGCTGTTATATGTGAAGAAAGAAGAGATTCCTGTGCCTACTGTGGAGGTGCTAAAGGAACGTGGCGGGAACGCAGCGATCTATATTTTGGGTCCTAAATCGGCGGTATCGGCTAAGGTCGAGGATGAGCTGAAGACGTACGGAACGGTTACCCGTATTTCGGGAGATGACCCGTACGAGAACGCTATTGCTTTTGCAAAGTTTAAGGATACAGGCAATGACTTTGGTTGGGGGATCACCACACCGGGACATAACTTCTCTTTCCTGACGTCAGATTCCCCTATGCTGGCGATTGCCGCCGCTCCGTTCAGCCATTTGGGCAAGCATGCTCCATTACTGTATGTAGATAAGAAGGCGATGCCGGACTCAGTCATGGAATATTTAATGGAGGTTCAGCCGAAGTTCCAGACATCGCCCGCAGAGGGGCCCTATAACCACGCCTGGTTAACTGGAAGCGAGGCTGGAATCTCTGAAAAAGTACAAAGTGAGATTGATGATATGCTGGAGATTTCTCCTGCGTCCGGGGGCAACCCTCATGCTGGGCATTAACGGTCACGGATCTCTTCCAATTTTCTAAGCCTTCCACATCAATTCTACACATCGTATCGGTACAATGAAGATATTAATCCGATTACCTGGGAGGTATTGCGCTATGGACTGGTCTTGGCTATTGCTGCTTGCGTGTCCTTTAATGATGATATTCATGATGTTCGGTATGCGTGGAGGACATGGACACGGACACGGGTCATCCAAACAACCTGCTGCCCAAGAATTCCAAGCAGAACTGCAAGAACTCAGAATACAAAATGAGAGGATGCAGAAGGAAATACAAGAGCTGAAACAGAGCTAAGACATTAAAGAACCGGGGAGGCTGCGACAATGAGTTGCTGTGGAAACCAGCCGGAGAAGAACCATGGGCCAGACCATAAGGAGTCTGATCCTAAGGCAAGTGGCAGACGGAATCTATTGATGAAGCTATGCTGTATTCTGCCAATGGTTGCAGTGGTGCTGATGATTGCTGCCAATGCTGTAAAAGGTGGTGGAGGAGCCAATTCGATATTAGTGTACAGCCTGCTCCTTCTCTGTCCGCTATCCCATCTGGTGTTGATGCCTTTATTGATGCGGAAGAAAAAGCATTGATATCTAAGATGTATTTCTCCGTAGTGACGACCGAGCCTTACGTTCGGATATTAAGTTCAGATTTAATAGCATCACGTAGCCGCAAGTCACTCATGCTTGCGGCTACGTGTCTAACTGACCAGACCAAGACATTGTGACGGAGCATGGCTTGCGCTACTATATAGTGAAGAGTAAGGCTCCGTATCTATCGATCATAAGAGCGAAGAAGGTGAACAACATGCCGAAGCTTCAGGTGCTGGTTGTGGATGATGAGTGGAATATGCGCAATCTGCTGCGCATTTATTTGATGAAAGAAGGCTTTGCGATTAAGGAGGCTTCGACTGGCCGGGAGGCCTTGTCCATGATCAAGAAGCATGATTTTGATATTATTCTGCTGGATGTAATGATGCCAGATATGGACGGCTGGCAAGTGTGCAAGGCTGTTCGGGAGCTGGGAACAATACCTGTTCTGATGCTCACAGCACGTTCGGAGACGAAGGACAAGATCCATGGTCTGGGCATTGGCGCAGACGATTATTTAACGAAGCCGTTCGAACCGGAAGAATTACTGGCGAGAATCTATTCTCTGATTCGCAGAGCGGCAATGGCTCAGGTCATCGAGCCTAAACAGCGGAGCATGGAGTTTCCGCAACTGTCGATCTGGCCGGAGGCTCGCGAGGTTCATATTCAGGAGACGGTAGTCGATTTTACGCAAAAAGAATTCGACCTGTTACTCTTGCTTGCCCAGAGCAGCCAACGTGCCTATACCCGCGAGGAACTGGTGGAAAGATTGTGGGGACATGACTACGAAGGGGAGAGCCGGGTGATTGATACCCATATCAAGAATATTCGTGAGAAGCTGCAAAAGGCGGGCATGGGTTACAACCCGATTCAAACCGTGTGGGGTGTCGGTTATAAGTTTCAGGTTCCGGGAGAGCAGGAATGAGGGGCAATCGTATTGGCTTTAAGCTGGGCGCGGTAATTATTACTGTATTTCTGGTCGTTATCTTGTTCCTGGCCTTTGCCATCGACAGAATGTTCACTAATTTTTATACTGCGGAAATGCGCCGGGAGACAGAGGATCTCACCTCCCACTTTGCACTGATGGCCAACACCACGGACACAACCTCTGAGCAGATGATGACGACCTTTGCGGAGTTTTCCAATGTAAGCATCTTTAATGTCCTGAGGGATGGGGAAGTGATTCTCCATTCTGGCGTACATGATTCAGAGGATAGCTCTTTCATCCATGCTTCTGATCTTATTCGTATTTTCGCTGGGAACAAAGTCAGCCTTATGCATGAGGACCCAGCAGGCAACCGATATTTTGTCTCTGGACAACCGATAACAAAAGGCGGCAGCATTACCTCCGCGCTTTATGTGATGAGCTCAACGGAGCAAATGGAGCAGTCACTGTCAGCGGTGCGGAAGCTGCTGCTGCTCTCCGGCATGGGAGCGTTCCTGCTTGCACTCGGGATTACATGGATTGTCGCGCAAGTGCTCTCCCGTCCGCTTCTGCAAATGCAGAAGGCCACACGCAAGATTGCTGTTGGCGAGCTGGAGACGCGGCTGGACATCAGGAGCAAGGATGAGATCGGCAGCCTGGCGGGAGCCATAAATGATCTGGCGGTGGATCTCCAGCGGTACAGGGACACCCGGCAGGAGCTTTTTTCGAATATATCCCATGAACTGCGGACACCAATCACCTATCTGGAGGGCTATACGAAGGTCATCAAGGATGAGTTGTATGAGACGGAGGAAGAAAAAAACCTGTATCTCGATATCATTTTCCAGGAGGCAGTACGACTTCAGCATCTGGTAGATGATGTATTTGACCTCGCCAAGATGGAGGAAGGACAAATTGTTCTGGACTTGCAGTGGCTTGATATATCGGAGCTGTTGGAACAGGTGGTTAGCAAGGTGAGGCTGAAAGCCAGAGATAAGGGACTGGAGTTAACCGTCTCTTACTCGGGGCATGCTGTGCCGGTCCAAGCAGACGGGAAAAGAATGGAGCAGATCATTCTGAATCTGCTGGAGAATGCTGTCCGCTATACAGAGCGGGGCGGGGTGAAGATACAGCTGCTGTATGAGGCTGACAGGGTGACCCTTGTAGTGAAAGATACCGGGATAGGGATTCCGGAGGAAGAACTGCCCTATATCTTCGAGCGCTTTTACAGGGTGGAGAAGTCCCGTTCCCGTGAATATGGGGGTACTGGCTTAGGACTGTCCATTGTGAAGAAGCTGATCGAGCTGCAGAATGGAAAAATTACTGTTACCAGTAAAGCAGGCACAGGGTCCCGTTTTGAAATCCAGCTTCCACTGCGACCAGAGAGCGGGGAGGCACATCGTGAAGAAAAGTGAATGGCTGTTGGCGCTCTTCCTGATGGGCATGGGTATGCTATGTATGACACTGTCGGCAGTCTCCTTCCGTAGTGCCTCACTGTGGCGGCTGGGGAGTTATGTACGGATGTTCCTGCTTTGTGCAGTCATTCCTGGCGTTATTTTGTTTCTGGTCGTTAGATGGATACGCAGCGGGCGTGGGCATTAATCCTCTATTCAAAAAAAGACTTCGAACCCGTTCGAAGTCTTTTTTGCTGCTATATAAGTCTTTATAACTAGGAATGATTTCCTATAAAAGTAACGTTTATTATGGTAAAGTTAGGATTATATATGATTTCCTGTGATGGAATATTATTCAGGATGTAGATTATTAATCATCAAGAAAATGGAGTGAGATAAGGTGAAATTTAGGAAAACTATACAACTGGTTATGGCTATTATCCTGCTGTTCGGAAGTTTGAGTCTTTGGGCCGGTGGTGCTAAGGCTAAGGCGAACGATATTATTTCAGAATTTAGAAAAGGATACGAAATTATCAATATTCTGAAGGATGGGGACGGGCAAACCCGTGAGTTCACGTATACAACGTATAATAAATTAACGGGTGATAATACGGAGATAAGGTTGTACCGCAACCAGGTAGAAATTGATCCTCAAAAGTATACTGTGGATTATGATCGTAATACCTTTACGTTTGATAAAGCCCCAGACGCGGGCGCTGAGCTTCATTTTACCTATAGCATCCATCCGACCTTTGAATGGGAAGAGGGGCTCTCTGGCTCAAACTACATTGGGAATGCTTTAGATGGAGCGGACGGATCAACGAAGGTTTTTAAATTAACCACAAATTATATCCTTAATTCCAATAAGAAAGTTAGCTTATACATAGACAGTACTAAGGTGCCGACCTCGGAATTTACTTTCAATCTAGAAACTCAACGGATTACCCTTTCGGAGAAGCGTACGGCACCTAGTGCCAAGTCCAAGGTTTATTTTTATTTTCCTGTCACATCTATTGCGGGAACCAAGACGTCAAGCGGTGTTGCACAGGCCAATCCTTCGCTACCGCCAAATGGAATTGAATCACCAATTGAAACGGAGGCACCAGTTGTATGGGTTGAACCAGAATTCCATATCCCTAGCGGGGAGAGTTATCCGGGGCAAGTTATTCTGGGGAGTAACGGTAAAATTACTATAAATGTAACAACGGTGGTCATTCAACCAACATATACGACTTATCTTATCGTCAAAAATACGAGTAATGAGCTTGTTAGACAAGTTCGGGTGACTCCAGGAAAAACGACGACGTATACGCTTAACAAGCAGCTAGGTCTTACTACGGGCGGATATTATATTTATCTCAAAACCGTGAATCAATCTGGCGGTTTGGCGACATCGGTGCCGCAGTTTGTACCGATAAATCTTGAGTCGAAGATTCAGGTGTTCGTTGAAGGAAAAATGCAAGCTTATACGCAAGCGCCTGTAAATGTAAACGGAAATGTACTGGTACCTTTTCGGGCGATTTTCGAATCCCTAGGTGCCACGGTAAAATGGGATAGTGCTACTCAGACTGTCACGGCAACTAAAGAAGGAAAGACGATTGTTCTTAAGATCGGATCCACTACCGCATATGTAAATGGAGTACCCGTGACACTTAGTGCAGCTCCGCAGTTAATCAACGGCAGCACGATGGTGCCGATCCGATTCGTGAGCGAGGCGCTTGGCGGATTAGTAGAGTGGAGCAATAGCTCCAGCTCCGTGGTTGTTTTTCAGAATCCACCGTCTATTCCTACAACCGCCGAGAGCGAGAAGCCTGCCCAATCGGCAGCTACTAGTACATCACCAATCTTGCAAAAAATATCTCAAGGCATTACCGCACCTACGGATATTGTGTTCGTTATGGATGTGACAGGCAGCATGGGTGAAGTGATTGATTATGTCAAAGAGACGGTGAAGAAATTCGCTGATTCCGTTCCATCCGGTTCGAATTTCTCCATCGTAGCTTATCGGGACATTAATTATAGAAGCAAATATAAAGATTTGGAGTTCTTCCCGTTCACTAATAATAAGGATGTTCTAAAGACGAACCTTAGCAAGCTGGTAGCGGCTGGCGGAGGGGATGAGAACGAATCGGGACTGGAAGCCATCCATATGGCAACTCAGCAGCTGGCAGGACGTAAGAATGCAAAAAGGATTATTTTTATTACAGATGCCCCTGTGCATGATAAAAGCACTTCAACGGGAAAAACAAGCCTCTCTCTTAGTCAGATTGTAAATGAACTGAAGACGAACAAGATTACCTTAGATGCAATTGCTCCAACGAGCGGATTAGCCTATAAGCAAATTAGTCAGCTTGTAAATGCAGGCAAAGGAAAGAATTATGATATCAAGAAGGCTTCGGTAACCTTGTTGGAAAAATAAAATGAGTTAATGAAATGGGCGCAGGAAAGAGCCGCAGAAATGATCTGCGGCTCTTTTCTTCTATTACGGTCATATGTAGTCACAGGAATGGAAGAACATTGAAAATTTTATATTGAAATCGATTTCAATGATAATTATAATGGATTTAATAACCAATGAAAGCGTGATCATGTGAAAGACAGCAAAATCATAGATGTAGCGCAAAAAGCGAAAGTATCGCCCGCTACAGTATCCAGAGTGCTGAACGGAAGTTCGCTCGTGACGGAGAAGACGCAGAAAAGAGTACTTCAAGCCATCCAGGAATTGAACTACACGCCGAATGCGATGGGAAAACAGCTTCGGTCGCGCAGGACGATGACTCTGGGCGTAGTGGTGAGAGATATCAGGGTTTCCTATAATGCGGAAATTATTAAGGGCATCGAGAATATGGCGAATACTTTGGGATATAAGATCCTGATCTGTGACTCACAGAATGAGAAGGAGAAAGAGATAGAACTGCTGTCCTTATTGCAGAACCGCACAGTGGACGGCTTAATTCTTGTGACACCGCAGCTAAGTGACGAGGAGATAACCTCCCTTGCGGATGATGATTATACGATTGGATTAATTGGCCGCCGACTTGAGCATCCCGATATTCCTTGCTCTTTTACCGATAACAGGAGAATTGGCAGGGAGGTTGTAGAGCATCTGCTGGAAGCCGGACACCGCCGGATTGCGTTTCTCTGCGGGTATGCTGATGCGACGGACAGTATCGAACGGCTGGAGGGCTATAAGGAAGGACTTGCTGAGGCGGGATTGGCTTTCCTGCCTGAATGGGTAGACAATGGGAATTTCTCTGAGGATGCCGGGTATGACGCGTTTAAGCGGCTGTGGGCCAGAGGCGGGGATTTTACAGCTGTTTTCGCTGCCAACGACGAGATGGCGCTTGGCGTATACAAGGCATGTGCTGAGCTGGGAATTTCCATTCCAGAACGCATGGCTGTAGTCGGGGTAGACAATATTCGGATTACGAATTATGTGGAGCCGAGGCTTAGCTCTGTAGAGCAGCCCTTATATGAGATGGGGGCTGTGCTTGCAGAGAAGCTGATCGGGCAGATCAAGAGCGATGAAGGAACTGGGCTGCAGCTTATGCAAATTCGTTCAACACTGGTGATCAAAGGATCTTCGGGACAAGGGGGCTAGGTGGTGCTTAAGATGCTTCGCGGGAAGGACACAAGGTATTACGGAAAATTCTTTTCCGTGATGACGGTGACGATCTTTCTGACAATTTCTATTCTGTCGGGAATTCTGTATTTGAATTTTGAACGGATCGCATTGAATCAATCCTATGAGCAGACAATGGATAGCCTGGACCAGACTACGCAAGAGGTCTCAGTGATGACTTTGACCGCTTCGACCTTTGCGAAGCAGATACACAATGACCAGAATATATCTGCCTTGCTGAATTTCCCTAATGTGAGCGCCATGGAAATCTCCGATGCGGTCAAGCAAATGAACAATTACAGAGAAACCTCGCCCTTTATTGACTCCATTTATATTTATAATGCGGTGGCCCACACCTTCTATGTTAGCTCAGACATGAGTGTCCCTTCAGTCTTCAGTGAGGAAGAATTTTACGACCAGGATATGAAGGACATGCTGAAGCGCATTGGAGACTACGGGACGATGACACCGATTCCCCGCAAGCTGCGGATTGAGGGGCTGACCGGGAATATCGCCGAGAAAGAGCGCGATACGTATACCTTTTTACTGTATGACACGCTCGCCAAGCAGACTCCCCGCAATGCTGTAGTTGTCAATATCAAGGAAACCCAACTACACAAGCATATCGACGGTTCATTGACCAATGACGCCGCGAACACGTTCCTCATCGACAAACATGGCCTGATGGTCTCCAACAGTTGGACTACACCGATGCTGACCGATATGAAAGGCACACCTTATATTGACCGCATCCTGAACAGCGGCGAGCCTTCGGGTTATTTTCCCATGACGGTCGGCGGTATAAAATCGCTAGTGACCTATAGCGAGCCCGATAACCTAGGTTGGCGATACATCCGCATTGTGCCCTATACGTTGATTAGTGAGCGGATCGATAATATGCGCACCAAGACCTTCTATACAGCGGGCCTCATTCTGCTCGCCGGGCTAGCTCTTTCCTTTGTAGTATCAAAGCGTCTATTCGCGGGAATTAACAAGAAGCTATCCCGTCTTGTGAACCTTGAATCGGAACAGCGGGAGAGTCAGCAAGCGATGCGCTCTGAATATATGCGAGGCTTGCTAAATGGGTGTACTCCCAGTGATCCCCTGCGGGTCAAAGAAATGTTCTTGCGCTACGGGATCGGACTGGACCCGGAACACTCCTTGCGTGTGTTCTTGATTACAATAGATGATTATAGAGCTTTGGTAGATCAGTATCAGCCGGAGGACCGCAAGCTGCTGCGCTATGGCATCCTTAATATTGCGCATGAACTGCTGATTGGCGCCGGACTCTCGGCAGCAACTGCTGACCTGGGGGATAATCGTGCAGTGATCATCATTCAGCCGCTGGATGCCGAGGTCGATGATACGGAGACTTACAGGCGTTATGCGGGACTTATCCAAGAGGCCGTGACCCAGTATTTGAAGCTGTCTATCACAATATCGTCGAGCCTTAACGGAAGGGGTACCCAGTCCCTGTATACCTTGTTTGAGCAGGCGGTCGAAGCTTCCTTTAGCCGGGTCTTCAGTGGTTCGGGGAGTTATATCGATGCGGAGACGGTCGAGATGAACAAGACCCGGAGCTATGAATATCCGATTCACAAGGAAAAGCAGCTGATCGATGAATTAATGCTAGGCCGGATTCCAGAGGTTAAACGGCTGTTCGCCGACATCATCGGCGACACTGCCAACTATTCCTACATCTCATACCAACTGGCGATCTCCCATCTGACCTATGCGCTTCAGAATGCGATCCGCACAATACGGCAGCATTCTGCCGCTTCGGAAGAGCTTGCCGTTCCGTCGCTGGATCTCTACAATCACACACGGGTGGATACGATGGCAGAGCTTATGGAGCGGTATATGTCATTGTTCGATTTGCTGGAGAAGCATATGGACGAGAAGCGGAAGAACAGGCAGGATGATCTGCCGGGGCGCATCAAACGGATGATTAACGAACGCTATGGTGATCAGAATCTGTCGCTGGAGATGCTGGCAGATGAAATGGGCATGTCAGCCACTTATATCGGTCGTGTATTTAAGCAGCATACCTTCCAGACCATTCTTAGCTATATCCAGGAAGTGCGAATGAACAAAATCCGCGAGCTGCTGACACATAGCGATGATTGCATTGGCGATATCGCCGAATCAGCCGGTTTTACCAATAATCCGTATTTCTATAAAGCCTTTAAGAAGCACAACGGCGTAACACCAGCCGAATACCGGAGGAATAGCAGACAACAGAAGGAGGAAGAGGGTGGGGAGGGCGCGATTCTCGCATGAACCACTTCAGCAGCGCACTTAAGGAAGGCTCGGGCAGGTACCCGGCCTTCCTTTTTTATAGGGGCCTAAAAGTCTCAAACCCTTGATACGACTGGGGTGTAGCAGAAAAAAAGAGTGAGTTCGGAAAAGAGTAGTGCCCCTTTTTGCCGAAAAGTGAGTTACATCGGGTATGGTTAGTTGCTGCTTCCCCCGCAGTCTAATAGTATTGGCATTGCAGCCGGAGAACAGCACCGGACAGCGCAATATCTGATAAAGAAGGTTGAGGGAGGCTATACAATTATGTCTGGAAAAGGCGGATTGATCCGGGAGCTTAATCGAAACAAAGTATTGTTTCTGATGGTAGCTCCAACATTGCTGTTTTTCATCATCTTCAGTTACATTCCTATGGTTGGTGTGTATTACGCCTTTACGAAATTTGATTTTGACGGGGGACTATTTGGAAGCGAATTCATTGGACTCAAAAATTTCGAGTTTCTGTTCAAGTCAGGCATCCTTTGGGATTTGACGAAGAATACAGTGCTCTACAATCTGGCATTTATTATTCTCGGCAACATCATGCAGATCATCTGTGCGATATTTTTGGCTCAGTTGACCAGCAAGTGGTTCAAGAAGACCGCGCAATCGCTGATGTTTCTTCCATACTTTCTGTCATGGGTGCTCGTTGGGGCGTTCGTGTTCAACCTCTTCTCTGATCTTGGGGTGGTCAACGGCGTACTAACCCGGCTGGGTCTGCAAACCTACGATTTCTACCTTCAGACAGCTCCATGGAAATACATTATCGTGTTCTTCAACATCTGGAAGGGGCTCGGCTATGGCACAGTCATTTACTTGGCGGCGATTATGAGCATCAGTGAGGACTATTATGAAGCGGCCAAAATTGACGGGGCCAACATTTTTCAACAGATTCGGCGGATTACGCTTCCGCTGCTCATGCCGACCTTTATCCTGCTGATTATGTTCAGTCTCGGCGGTATTTTGAAAGGACAGTTTGACCTCTTCTATCAAATTATCGGCAACAACGGCATGCTGTACGAAGCAACGGATATTATCGATACGTATGTCTTCCGGTCTCTGACGATCAACTTCGATATCGGAATGGGGACGGCTGCGGGTCTGTATCAATCCTTCTTCGGTTTCGTTCTCATTATGACGGTGAACTACATTATCAAAAAGACGCACGAAGAATACGCGTTGTTCTAAGGGGGGAAAGACATGGGTACTGAAGTAGAAAAGCTGCCGGGAGTGCGCAGAAGAAAAACCGGCTCCAAGATCAAGCAAGACAAAGCAACAATTGCCTTCAATATTATCGGGTATACGATGCTGGCCCTGATTTCCATCATCTGTCTGGTGCCCTTTTGGTTAATCGTCGCCGGTTCGTTCACGGATGAGCTGGAGATTATCTCGGAAGGCTTCAAACTGTTCCCGAGCACAATCTCATTCGAAGCTTACCGCTCGGTGTTCAGTACACCGGAACAAATCTACCGTGCATACGGGGTGACGATTGGTGTGACAGTAGCGGGTTCGCTGCTGGGATTGTTCCTGACCTCAATGGCGGGTTACGCACTTTCCCGCAAAGATTTTCTCTACCGCAACAGCCTGTCTTTCTTCATTTACTTCACAACTCTGTTCAGCGGTGGATTGATTCCATGGTACATCATGATGACCAAATACCTGGGTCTTAAAGACAGCTACTGGGCGCTGATCCTGCCGCCATTGCTTAGTGCTTGGAACATCATTCTGATGCGAAGCTTCATGAAGTCCATCCCGGAATCCATTGTGGAATCTGCCAAAATCGACGGAGCAGGGGATTTTCTAATTTACCGGAAGCTCATTCTGCCGCTCTCGACGCCGGGCCTTGCGACCATCGGATTATTCCTGGCTCTCGGTTACTGGAACGATTGGTTCAACGCCAACATGTTCATCACAACCGGCGATAAGTATCCGCTGCAATTCCTGTTATACAAAATTCTGTCCAGTGCCGCGGTACTGCAAACGAATAACGGGGCTTATCTGGCCGCTAATGTCGTTCCACCTACCGAAACGCTTAAAATGGCTGTCGCTGTTGTTGTTACAGGGCCGGTCGTCCTGCTCTATCCGTTCGTTCAGCGTTATTTCGTAAAGGGACTTACAGTAGGAGCTGTCAAAGGTTAGAACCGGATTTCCGGCTAACATAGCATGAGGCTTGAACAATAGTGGGTTCAATGAAACTTTAAGGAGGAGTCAAAGATGAGAAAAGTAACAAAGAGATTAACGCTCGTACTTGTCATGTCTTTACTAATCTCGCTGCTCGCAGCCTGCGGGGGCGGTAACAACAACAGTGCGGCGCCGGAAAAAGAGAAAAGCAACGGTAACACCACCGCACCGGCGCAAGGTAATGATGGCCCGGACACGTCGAAGAAGGTCAAGCTGACTTGGTATCTGGTTGGTGATGCTCATAAGGATCAGGACAAAATCGTTGCCGAATGGAACAAAATGTTGGAGAAGGATCTGAACACAACGGTTGACCTTAAGTTTACTACGTGGAACGACTGGTTGACCAAATACAATCTGCTGCTGACCTCTGGCGAGAAGATTGACATGATTTTCGCTTCCAACTGGGCGGATTTCTACAAACTGGCTAAACAGGGTGCATTCAAGGATCTAAAGGATCTGCTGCCGACTTATGCGCCAGTAACCTGGGCTAATGTGCCGAAGCAGGACTGGGATTCAGTTACGGTAAGTGATGGTATCTTTGCTGTACCGAACACCAATCCAGAATATACGCCACTTGGCTATGTGTATCGTGAAGACTGGCGTAAAGAGCTCAATCTGCCTGAGTTTACCGATTTGAATTCCATCGAAGCCTACATGGATGCTGTTAAAACACAGAAGAAAGTGACGCCGATCAACGGAGCCGCTTATGAGAACGTCAATGATCTGTTCAAGTTCTGGACAGATACGCAAATGATTACCGGTGAGATCATTGGTGCAACCTCCTATGCAACACCGCGCGATATTCAGATCATTCCGTTCACGGATCAATATGAAGCTTGGGTTAAGAAAATGAAAGAATGGGAGCAGAAGGGCTTCTGGAACAAGAACTCGCTGTCCTCGAAACAAGAAGCTGGTGACTTCATCAAGACAGGTCAAGGTGCCATCTACTGGCGTAACCCGTCCAGTGCGGGCGGATTTATCAACGAAGTGCAGGCCAAAGGCCTCAAAATGGAAATAGGGTACTTCCCATTCACCCGCTTCCATAACTATGTCATTCCTACACTGCCGATTGCTAATGGTATGGCGATTCCGAAGAGCTCGGATAATGCGGAACGTTCATTGATGGTACTTGATAAGCTGCGCAATGATCCTACGTACTACAACCTGATGACTTATGGTATTGAAGGCACGCACTGGGCAAAAGGTGATGATGACAAGACCATTGTCATTCCGGCACCAGGTGTTGACCTGAACGTTACACCACGCTATGACATCGCAAGCTGGGGCTGGCGTGTAGAAGAGAACATTAAGAAAGAAAAAGGCGGCTGGGATGGTCTCGACAAGCTGAAAGAAGAGTTCAAGCCAATTAGCAAGCCGGATATTCTCGGACAGATTTATCTGGATTACGATCCGGTGAAAACTGAACTGGCCGCTGTTAACCAGGTATTTGAGCAATACGGAAAACCACTGATGCTGGGCTTGACCTCTGATGTGGACGCATCCCTGAAGCTCTATCGTGACAAGCTGAAAGCGGCAGGTGTAGAGAAGCTGCTGGCCTATGTGCAAGGTGAAGCCAATAAGTATTTTGATGAAAAAGGAATCCAATAGAACTGGTGCCACGGTTGGTAGCTGGTAGCGCCTAACGGTGCTGTCACCCCGGCACGTAAGGGAGCGGCGAATTTATTCGCCGCTTTCTTCTTGATCAAGTAAGAGAATAAGGAGAGATGACTGCCATGAACAATGAGCACAAATCGTTAGAATCGGTGGAAGTCTGGATTAGTTCGGAACAGGACCCGGGCAAGGAAAGCTGGTTTAAGGGACCGCAAGAACTTACATATCGTTTGAGTCAGCAAGCTGATTTGAAGTGGGTCGTTCCAAGTCCATCTGAAGATGGAGGGGAGACCACCCTAATTGTGTCGCCGGAACATACCTATCAGAAGATCCTTGGGATCGGAACCTCGCTGGAAGAGACGACCGTTCGTAATCTGTCGCTGATGAGCACGGAGGAGCGGGAAAGCATTCTGAAGCAGCTCAGTCATACGGAGGGTGGTATCGGCTTTAATCTGTTCCGTATTACACTGGGGACCTCTGATTTTACAGCCGAACGATTCTATACCTATGATGATGTGCGGGATGGAGAACAGGACTTTGGGCTGAAGCATTTTTCGATTCAAAAGGATATCGACCTGTCCATCATCGCTACGATTAAGGAACTGCTGGCGCTGGCCCCAGACACGCTGCTGTTCGCTTCACCGTGGAGCCCGCCCGCTTGGATGAAGACAAGCGGGAGCCTGAAACGCGGCCGCCTGAAGGAAGGCCGTGAGTACACGGATGCCTTGGCGAAGTATTATCGCCTGGCCATTCAGGCATATCGGGAGCTCGGCATCCCGATCTATGCCATGACCCTGCAGAACGAGCCGCTGCTAGAAACGGATTATCCGAGCTGCTATATGCCGCCGGAACGGCAGAGGGAGCTGGCGGTGGCGCTGGCGAAGGAATTCGCAGCGCATGGATTGGATACGAAACTGTGGATTTTCGACCATAACTTCGACGAGGTCTGGAATTATGTGACGCCGATTCTAAATGATACTGAAGCAGGCGCCAAGGTTCACGGCATTGCGCTGCATGATTATGAAGGCGATCCCGAGGTGATGAGCGAAATTCATGCCGCTTATCCCGATAAGCCGATCTATCTAACGGAGCGATCGCTGTGGGGGACAAGTGGCGCGGACCGGATGGCCCGCTACTTCCGCAATTATGCCAGTAGCTATAACGCCTGGGTCACGATGCTTAACAGCCGCATTGCCCCTCATCAGTGGCTGGGAACGCCGGGACCCACGATGTTCATTCAGGATGCCAATGAGGCTGATCGCTACTGGAGAACCCCGGAGTATTATCTGCTGGGTCAGTACAGCAGGTTCGTCCGGCGGGGAGCCGTACGAATTGGCAGCAGCTACGGCTCCGTCGACACGGTCACTAATGTGGCATTCCGCAACGAAGACGGCTCGCTTGTGGCTGTGGTTATTAACCAGACGCCATCGGCCCAGCCATTCCGCATTCTGTGTGATGGCCGGCAGTTCACGGCAATTCTTCCTCCGCAATCGGTCGGAACATATCGTTGGTGGGATTAAGGTTAACTCATAATCATAGTTTACAACTTATATCATCAAGCCCTTCGCACCCCTTTGAGGAAGCGAAGGGCTTTTGCGCGGATGGAGAGGGCAAAGCCTGCCCATTGTGTTTGAATCCTTAGAGCGGCTATATTATGCTATATAGATTAAAAAGACATTATGAGGAGAAACATTACGGAGTAGAGGAGCATGCGGATGAAAAGGAGAACGGCAATGATTGTGGGGATGATCCTCATGCTCGTGCTTTTGTCAGGCTGTGCGAAAGGGACTGCTCATGTCACGGTTAATAGAAATGGCAGTGTTGACCTTGCTGTGAATCTGAAGCTGGATTCCCGTACGGCGTCGCTAATCAGCGGCAAAGCTGAACAAATCCTGACAGACAAGCTGGCGGAGTCAGGTATAGAGCTTCAAAAGGTGCAGGATGGCAAAGATGTGGACTATCAATTTATTAAGAACTATTCCTCTGTGGAGGAGTTGAAAGCGCAGCCGAGTGACGGCATGAGCTTAGTGGATTCCAAGATTGTTACGGACCCCAAATGGCTATATACCAAGTATGATCTGGAGGTCCAGCCCAAGCTGAGCGCTTATTCTGAGCAAATTATAGATAGTCTTGGGATGCTGAATATTCCCAAATCGTTTGTGCGGATGTTTATGGAGAGCTTTGCCTTTGATTTTCAATTGACGCTGCCGGTGAATGTCTACGGGCCGAACAATGCGACCTCACAGGATGGCCGGACCTTGACCTGGCATATGTCGCTGGGGAATCCCGAGCCGCTAAAACTGGTGGTGTATGCACCTAATATCAAGAATATCATCATCACTTTAGTAGCGGTTATCGTGATTCTGGTCTTGTTGATTACGTTGTGGCTGCGAAGAAGAAGAGGGCGGGATACGCGAAAATTGGCATAATCCCAGTTGCATATAAACGAGTTCATTTGCTATACTTAGTACCAAGTACTAATACTAGATGCTAAACAATGGGGTGAAGTAATTGACAGATGCGAAGATTACAGCTATCGGGACCTATGTTCCCGCGCAAAGGCTTACTAATGCCGATTTGGAGAAAATGGTAGATACCAATGATGAGTGGATTGTCCAACGAACGGGTATCCGGGAGCGGAGAATTAGCCGCAAGGATGAATTCACCAGTGATTTGTGTGTAGCTGCTGCAGAGGATTTGGCGAAGCGTTACGGAAAAAATCTTACGGATGTAGACATGGTAATTGTAGCTACAAGCACACCTGACTTTCCTTTTCCCTCCGTGGCTGCCTTGATACAGAACCGCCTGGGAATTTCGCAGAGCGCCGGAGCCATCGATCTGAGTGCAGCATGTGCTGGCTTTGTCTACGGATTGCATATGGCTAACGGTCTTGTGGCTTCTGGACTACACCAGAAGGTGCTGGTGCTAGGCGCGGATACTCTCTCTAAAATTACAGATTATAGTGACCGCAGTACGTGTATCTTGTTCGGTGACGGGGCGGGAGCGGTGCTGGTAGAAAGCGGGGCTAGCTCTGCCGGATTCCTGGGCTTCCATATGGGGAGTGACGGTAGCGGTGGGCATCATGTATACCGCACGGGTCTGTCTTCCAAAATTGAAGATATCGAGCTTGTGGATACCAAGCTGCTTGTACAGAATGGGCGGGAGGTCTTCCGCTGGGCGGTTCGGACCGTACCACAAGGTGTGGAGCAATTGCTAGGCAAGGCAGGGACGAGTCTTGAGCAGGTGGACTGGTTTATTCCACACAGCGCTAATCTGCGGATGATCGAGCCGATCTGTGAGCGAATGAATTACCCACTGGAACAGGCGTTGTACAGTCTCGTTCATTTTGGTAACACGTCTGCTGCTTCTATCCCGCTGGCGCTTGATCTGGGCATCCGGGAAGGCAAGGTCCAGAACGGCCAGACCGTCCTCATGTACGGTTTTGGTGCAGGGTTGACGCAGGTAGGACAATTGGTGAAGCTTGAACTGGACGAACAAGTAGCTGAACCTACGCCATTGTAAGGTGATTCTGTTGCAAAAAGCGCAGCGGAGCCCATTCCTCCCCGCTGCGCTAATATAAATAAACAGCCTGCCCCCGCATGTCATCATGCTGGGGCAGGCTGTTTTGGCATTGCCGCCGCCAAATCTCCCGGCTGGCGGCGAAAGAGACGTCATCCTTGATCGTGCAGGCGGCTGCCGCAGGATTCACGGACGACCAGTGCCGGCTCCACAACGAAGGAGCCGCCCTCTGACTGATTGTTGATCAGGTCGTAGAGCATATGGGCGGCGAGAATCCCGAGCCGCTCTTTGTTCTGACGGACGGTTGTTAGCGTTGGTGTCGTATATTTACAGGCTTCGATGTCGTCACAGCCGATAATAGCGATGTCCTCTGGTATGCGCAGACCATGTTCCTTTAGTGCACGAATCGCGCCGAGCGCGAGCAGGTCGGAGGCAGCGAAGATGGCCTTGGGCAAAGGACCGGACTGGATCAATTGCTGCATGGCCGCATATCCGCTAGGCTCGAAGAAATCGTCCCCATGAACGAACCAGTTCTCATTGATGCTCATGCCGAAGCCCTCAATGGCCTTGATATATCCGGCTTCCCGCTGGTTAGAGATATCCGAATTGGCCGTGCTTCCGATAAAACCAAGCTCCCGGTAACCGAGCAGGTAGAAATGCTCAACCACCTTGGAGGAAATCTGATAGTTATCAGATGTCACGTAGCCTGACTTTTTACCCTTCAGCTCCAGATCTACCCCGATACATGGAATGCTGCTCATGTCCAGTTCCTGGATGGCGGGCTCCATTTCTTCTCCTGAAATGATCACACAGCCGTCTACATGAAAATGAACACAGCGGGAAAAGTAATCACCGCCGCTTAAGAATTTCTCATTGGAAAAGAAAATTAAATCATAACCAAGCACACCCATCTGCTTCTTGAAGGCATTAAGCACGGCGAGAAAAAAGGGATGGGTGAAATCGACATTCAGCTCCCCGGCAAAAATAACGCCGATCAGGCTCGACTTTTTGGTAGCCAGCGTCTTGGCAGAGTTGGAAGGAGAGTACCCGGTTTGTTCGATGATCTCCATCACTCTTTGCTTCGTTTTTTCGGAGACGTCGGGGTAATTATTCATAATTTTGGATACCGTTGAGACCGATACGCCGGCCATTTCGGCAATCTTTTTGATATTCAACTGCAATGAAAAGCCACCCTCCGGCTATATAAGTTGAACTAAAGAAAATAACGAAAAGGAGAGAAGGAGTGGAGGGGAAGATTGGAACTGAAGGAGCGATAGCGGTCGCCTGAAGGCTTTCCATAGGAAAGCTAGCATCGAAAGCATAGGCTATCTCCGGATTTCAACCGCTAAAAGCGGTTTAATAGAAGAAATCTGGAGACAACAGCGACCGGAAGTCCAAGCTTCACCGGAGCGACGCCGATCCTTATGTTAGTGTCTTAACTTCAACATATATAGAAATAAAAAAGTCTGAAAAAGGCTGGATTACAGCGCTTTCTTCAGTCACACATTCAAGTAAAATCTGGCATGAAAACAATTATATTTAAGTTTATGCTGAATACGAAGGCAAGTCAAACGTAATGTTTAACCAATGAACAATGTATACTTTTACGGAAAAATGGATCATGCATGTCTACAAAAAAAGAGGTTCCCGCACAGCCATAAAATGACTGACAAGAACCTCTATAATTGTGGCTGTGCTATGTTTCTTTAGGAATCAAATCGAAGATTTTACCACTTTCCAGTGCTTCAATCAGCTTCAGCAGCCAACGGTAATACTTGACCGCCTCTCCGATCTTTTCCTCGTCATTGTCCAGCAGTTTCAGCAGCTCTGCGTCATCGCTGTACTCTGCCTTCATATCCTTGATTTCATTCATGGATTTGGACAGGGCGTTCATGTTGCCCTCAACGGCTTTTCTCCATTTAATAGAGAAGTAATCGCTGAAATTCTGGTGCCAATCCGGAACAACCTCGAATAAATCCTTACGCGTGCCTTTTCCCCATACTTTATCAATCATTTTAAGGTCCAATAGGGTACGGACGCCTGTACTCATGGATGTCTTGCTCATCCCCATGGTTTTGCTAAGCTCGTCCAGCGTTACCGGACCCTGATTAAAGTACATATACCCATATAAATGCCCGATAGACAGGGTGATACCGTATAAGTCCATATTTTTACCGATGGAATCAATGACTCGTTCCCGGGCTTTGCTAATCTTCTCTATTTGCTCGGGCGCAAGCCCTTCTAAATCATTCATGATGTCCCTCCTGAGGAATTGGCTAATAGACTGCAGACCTCTACTGTGTATTGTAATCAAATCGTGGTTAATAAGTAAAGATTTCGTGATAAAAGGAATTTGGCGTAAAACAGAGTATTCTTTGTGTATAGTTTGTAAAGTTAAAACTGTACGCTAAATTTTATCCGAATATGAGCTTTGCGTCTTTTTTCATACGTCCGGTAGACTATTAGGAGTGAACTAACCCGATACAGAAACGGGAGAAGGAGGTCAGCATGCCTATTATAGAGGTGAAACAGCTAACCAAAGTATTCGGTCATGATGCGGGGCGTGCGCTTCCATTATTGGAACAAGGGTGGTCCAAAGAGAAGATCGCTCAGGAAGTCAAGCTGACTGTCGGTGTCAATAAGGCCGAATTCAGTATTGAAGAAGGAGAAATATTCGTCATTATGGGGTTGTCAGGTAGTGGTAAATCAACCCTGGTTCGTCTGCTGAACCGTTTGATTGAGCCTACTGGGGGGCAGGTTCTTTTTAAAGGGAATGATGTAGTTGGGATGAATCCCGAGCAGCTTCGACAGTTCCGGCGCAAAAATATCGGTATGGTATTCCAGAAGTTTGCGTTGTTCCCGCACCGGACGGTGCTCGCGAACACGGAGTACGGGCTGGAGGTGCAGGGCGTAGATAAGAAAAAGCGCACTCAGCTCGCTATGGAGGCCCTGGAACTCGTCGGTCTGAAAGGCTGGGAGCATCATCGCCCGGATCAGCTCAGCGGCGGGATGCAGCAACGGGTTGGTTTAGCCCGCGGGCTGGCTAACGATCCAGATATTCTGCTCATGGATGAGGCGTTCAGCGCTCTTGATCCACTGATTCGCAAGGATATGCAGCAGGAACTACTAGAACTACAGGCCAGAGTGAAGAAGACGATTGTGTTCATCACACATGATCTGGATGAGGCATTGCGGATCGGTGACAGAATCGCGCTGATGAAGGATGGGGTCATTGTGCAGATTGGCACACCAGAAGAGATTCTGATCCAGCCTGCGAATAAATATGTTGAGCGTTTTGTAGAGGATGTGGATCTGTCCAAGGTACTGACCGCTGCGCATGTGATGCGTCAGCCAGAAATGGTCAGACCTGAGCGTGGTCCCCGCGTCGCGCTGCAATTAATGCGTGATAGTGGCGTATCCAGTCTATATGTTGCAGATAAAGAAATGAAGCTCCAAGGCGTCGTAACGGCCGAAGATGCGGCCCAAGCGATCAAAGAGAATAAAACGATACTTGAAGTGCTGCGGCGGGAAATCCCCCGTGTGCACCCCGATACCTTGCTCAATGATTTGTTCGAGCTGATGTCGGAGACACATTTGCCGGTAGCTGTAGTGGATGAATCCGATCGACTCAAAGGAATTGTCATTAAAGGTGCCGTTCTTTCAGCGCTTGCCGGCAACGCAGTTCCGGAAGGAGAGCACGTGTAATGAACATTCCTAAGCTACCACTGGGCCAAGGTGTTGAATGGCTCGAAAAATGGCTAACTACCTATTTCGGTCCAGTGTTTGATGTTATACATGCAATAATCGGCGGCATGGTGAAGGGAATCGAGAATATGCTCACGTTCCTACCAGCGCTTGTTCTTATTGTAATTATTGCTGCACTGGCTTACTGGATTGGCAAATGGAGAATGGCTCTATTTGCGGTCATCGGCCTGCTGCTGATCGATAACCTTGGTTTATGGGGGCCTTCGATGCAGTCGCTGGCTCTTGTCTTAACAGCATCAATTCTAGCTGTAATTATCGGGGTGCCGATTGGTATCCTATGTGCGCAGAGCAATGCGGTGAAAAATACAATTACACCTATTTTGGACTTTATGCAGACGATGCCAGCCTTTGTGTATCTGCTGCCCGCGGTATCCTTTTTCTCGCTGGGTGTGGTTCCGGGTGTGATTGCTTCAATTATCTTTGCGATCCCGCCAACGATTCGCCTGACGAATCTCGGCATTCGGCAAGTCTCGCCTGAACTTGTAGAGGCGGCGGACGCATTTGGATCGACTCCGTCACAGAAGCTGTTCAAGCTGCAATTACCGATCGCGTTGCCGACGATTATGGCGGGGATTAACCAGACGATCATGCTATCTCTGTCGATGGTTGTCATCTCATCGATGATCGGTGCGCAGGGTGTTGGGGCATTGGTCTACCGTGCGGTATCGCAAGCGAAGACCGGAGCGGGCTTTGAAGCGGGAATCGCCATCGTGGTGATTGCTATTCTGCTCGACCGCCTGACCCAGAACGCTTTGAAACCAAAACAAAGATAGGAGTGTTACCTTATAATGAAGAAAAAGAGCTTGGGATTACTGCTGACAGCACTATTAGTCGCGGTTCTCGCCGGATGTTCGGCAGGGAGCAATGATAAAGTAAAGCTGGCTTATGTAGCCTGGGATTCGGAAATTGCCAGTACAAATGTTGTTAAGGAAGTGCTGGAATCGAAGCTCGGGGTTAATGTTGAAATGTTACAAGTGGATGCCGGACCAATGTGGGCCGGAGTGGCAGACGGCAGTGCTGATGCCATGGTTGCTGCCTGGCTGCCAGGTACGCATGCTTCCTATCTTGAAAAATACGGGAATGATATCGAGGATCTCGGCGTAAACTTGAATGGAACGAAGGTTGGGCTTGCCGTGCCGGCCTATATGAACATCCAATCGATTGAGGATTTGAAAAGTGCCGAGGCCGGTGCTGAGCTGGACCATAAGATTATCGGCATAGAGCCGGGTGCGGGAATTATGACCACTACGGAAAAAGCGATTGAATCCTACGGGCTTGGTGATTATACGCTGGTTGAGAGCTCTTCTGCCGCCATGGCGCAGGAACTGCAAAAAGCATATAACAACAAAAAGCCTATCGTCGTGACTGCCTGGACACCGCACTGGATGTTTGCCAATATGGATCTTCGATATCTGGATGATCCGAAGAATGTGTATGGCGGAGATGAACAAATTCATACCATGGTTCGCAAAGGCTTGAAGGATGATATGCCGAAGGTCTATAAGTTCCTCGATCAATTCGAGTGGACACCGGAGGATATGGCGGAGGTTATGGTCCAGATTCAGGGTGGCAAATCTCCTGAAGAGGCGGCTAAGGCTTGGGTAGAAAGTAATCCCGATAAAGTAGCGACCTGGACTGCAGGAATCGAATAATTGTTTTTGCAGATGGTTTAAGGATATGCTATGATAAAAATCAATTAATACAATTTTGTAACCTTTGTACAATGACTGTACCTGACATGTAATCTTTACACCACGTTATATTCAATAAACACCCCGTGAGGGGTGTTTTTCATGGGAATATGAATTGAATTACTAGCATTTTCAAGGGATTGGTCGTACCCAGGATGCAGCCTGTAAGGAGTCAAGAGAGGAGATTACTCCATTGACAGAGACGATAAATTCATGGATAGATTGGCTGCTGCAAACCCTTGGCCTGACCGGGCCTTACATTTTGCTCGTTACGATCCCGCTGACCCTGCTGCAAAGTCTATTTGGTTTTTTCCCTCTTGCCATTCTGATTGTACTGCATGTGTCGGTATTTGATGTGATTGGCGGGATGTTAATCAGTTGGTTGACCTGTAATCTAGGTGGAATCCTGGTGTATTTTCTGTGCAGGCGGTATCTGTTCGACTGGTTTGACCGCAAATGGACAAAGAAACTGAAGCGTTACGATAAGTGGCAGCGCAATCTGGATCGTTACGGCATCTGGACCCTTGTGCTACTGCGTACTATTCCCATTCTTCCAAACAATATCATTAATCTGATGTCGGCAGTCTCACCGCTTTCTACGGCCTCATTCATTTGGGGAACAGTGCTCGGCAACTTATCTTATATCTGGCTGTTCGGAACGCTCAGTTCTACGCTGATTGTGCCCAAGGAGGATTGGGGCGTCTACTTGACTTGGTATTCGGTATTTATAGTGATTCTGATCGTTGTTTTTGTCAGAAGGCATTGGGGTCATCTGCAGGAAGATAAGCGAAGCCGTATGGGCTGAGAACCCAATTGGATGGAGTTGCCGATCGATGCTGAGCTGATTTGAGTCGATCAGAGGATTGGCTTATGGCAAAAATGAAGAAGAACGTTATCCCGCAGACTAGCGGGTGACGTTCTTCTTTTTTGTCCCTCTCCCGAATATCTTATACTAAGCGGCGGCTTGACCGCCGGGTCAGGCGGGAGGGACAAACGCAATGGGCAGAAATAAAAAATGGGGGAGCCGGCGGATCCGAATGCCCGACTTCGGCCGCATGCGGCTGCCCAAATTCAGCTGGGATCGTATCCCGCGTCCGGCGGGAAGAAGTCCGGCCTTCAAGGCACGACCTAGCAAGACGACGATCATCCGGCCGCAGTCTGCACGATTTGAGGCCAAGCGGAGCAGGCGTCCTGTAAAATTATTCAGCCGCGGAGAGCGGCAACCATCCAGTGCAGGCACCCGAGGGAAGTCAGGCAGCAGGCGTAAATTCTGGTTGATCGTCTCATTGCTGCTGCTGCTCGGAGTATTCCAGAGTATCCGGTATGTGGAGCAGCATTTGAAGCCCCCTATCGTGCATCTGGCGCAGATTCGTGTCAAGCAAATCGCCACAGAATCGATCAATAAGGCCATAACTTCTCAAGTAGCCAGCGGAGGCAATGCCGAAGAGCTAATTGATTGGAAGACAGACAAGAACGGGAAAATATCGGGATTCATGCTGAATTATGCCGAACATATGCGAATCACCTCTCAAGCAGCGACAGTTATTCAATCCACCTTGCAGGAGTTGCATAATAAGCGGGAGCGTATTCCGCTCGGGCAGGCGCTAGGCAGTCCACTGATTGCCTCTTTCGGTCCGGATATTCCCATTACGATTGAACCGCAGGGCGCAGTCAAGGTAGAACTGGCTACACGTCAGAAAAATGCCGGAATCAATATGATTCTAGTAGAGGTCTATATCCATATCGTGACTGAGGTGGCCGTTGTCATTCCGTTTGACATGCAGCCACAGGTGGTGGATACAGAGATTCCGGTGTCGTATCTGATGGTCGTAGGGGATGTGCCGATGTATTACTATGACAATCAAGGTCAGCCTGTCGGGCAGAACGGCAGCAGTGCGCCTGGTATTGCCATTCCGGCGCCGCAAATTGCTGGAGAGAAGGGTGACGCTGCCGTTCAGGGCCACGAGAACAGCAGTAGTCTGAATACCGGTAATCCTGCCCCTACGGCTATTCCGGAGATTAGTGGAAGTGGGAATGTTAGTGGGAATGGCAGTGCGCCAGCCAATAACAATAGCGGTGGGAGTAGCGGCGCAACGAATTCGAATTGAGACAGAATGAGCCAATCCGCTGTTGAGATACAGATCGACGGCATTATCATTATGTATGAGATGATGGATAGTATGACGGAGAAAACTTAACATGGTGACTCTAGAAAGCCCAGACCGCCGATTTGGCGGTCTGTTTGGCGTGATGAATGGAAATAAAGGAAAACAGGTGCTGTATAGGATGGACTAGAGAAAGTAACAAAAAGAGAGAAGGGACGAAGGGGGAGATTTGGAACTGCAGGCGCAATAGCGACCGCCTGAAAGCTTCTCATAGAGAAGTCAGCACGGAAGGATAGACTATCAACAGAGCTCAACCGCTAGAAGCGGTATCTTCTGTTTGCGCGGATCGGTCCATCTAGGAGAAAAGCTACATCGGTTTTCCCATCGCAGTCGTTTTAACAGTGAAAAAGAGGGGGACTCCCCAACTAAAGGCATTTTGGTACCTTATTTTTCGTTAATATAGGTAAATGAGGGGAATAGAGGCATTATTGTATCTTATTTTTCGAAAAAGCGTGATGAACGGGATGATCTGGAAGAATTAAGGTGCAATATTGCACTTAATATGCACTAGCCTTTACCTACAGATGATTTAAGGTGCAAAAATGCTCTTAATTACATTGCATTCCAGATAGTGCGCTGTTGCGGACGGATAGTCATTAGCACGCTGAACATAGAAAAGCCACAGACCGCCGATTCGGCGGTCTGTTTGGCGTTATGCATAGAAAATAAAGGAAGGACACAAGCTATATAAGATGAACAAAAGACAGCAACAAAAAGCGAGAAGGAACGAAGGTCGTCGTATAAACATTTTGACCAATCACCCAAGGAAAAGAGGGAGCCTTATGGATAGCTGCTTGTTCATTCACGGCTTCACAGGAGGAGAACATGAGATTGCTCCGTTGTCCACCTATATGGAGCAGCATCATTACCGTTCCCGGACATTCACATTGAAGGGACATGGGGGAACAAGAGCGGATTTGCTAAAAACGAGCCGGCATGACTGGCAGCAAAGCGCTGAAGATGAGCTAAACACGCTGCTGGCGACCAATGAGCGTGTGCATCTGATTGGTTTTTCCACCGGAGCGCTGATCGCTTCTCATCTCTCGGTACGCTACTCGGAGCGGATTCATTCGCTGACCCTGCTATCGACACCTGTGTTTCCGTTGAATCTGGTTGAAATGTTCAAGACACTTGGCGATCCGGCGATGATCAAGCTATACATCAGCAAAATTCGCTCTACACCGCCGAAGGCCACCAGAGAGTTCCAGCGACTAGTTCGCGAGAGCTTCGAGATCTATCCGCATATTGAGACGCCGACCCTGATTGTGCAGGGTAAACGGGATCATTTGGTCAAAACCAGAAGTGCCAGTTATCTGCACCATACGATTCCTTCGGCCCGCAAGCAGATGCTTATCGCTGATAAGAGTGGACACATGCTGTGCCACGACGATGACAAGGACAAGACAATGCGTGAGGTGCTGCAATTTATTCAAAGTACAGGAACCGAAACATAAATGCACTCCTCAATGAACACCATTTGTCCTATTTATTTTTATTTCGCAGCGCTCTGTATTCTTGGTTCTCCCATTGCTTCAGCAATGGATAAGGATCAAACGCCCATTCGGTAATCCCTCTATCCTTGTATATGCCAAAATGCAAATGTGGGGGGAATTTCCCCTGTGTACCTGGACTGCCATAGCCTGAACTGCCGACCCAACCGATCACCTGGCCTGGTTGCACAATATCTCCCTGAGAGAGCTTCTTGTCATATCCGGTCAGATGAGCGTAGTAGTGGTAGCGGTTATCAATATCGCGTATTCCGATCCGCCAGCCTCCGTAGCGATTCCAGCCCTTGGTCTCCACAATGCCGTAGCAAGTGCTGCGTACAGGCGTACCGTGTGGAGTGAACAGGTCAGTACCTTCGTGGATACGCGCTCCGCCCCAACTACGACCTGTGCCCCAGGTGCTGCGGTAGGCATACGTATTTCCTAGCGGCAGTGGAAAAGCGTTCCCGGATAGATCAAGCCGTCCAAAATGCTCGTACAATTTGGCGAATTGGTTAATTCGCTGCGAGGCTCGGCCATTGTGGTAATATTCCCAGACGGCGATACTGAAATCGCTGGGTGACTGTCCATAACGCAGCAGATGGCGGGCCATGCTGTAGAGTACATCTGCATCATTGTCAGGGTTGGCCCGTCCGTCGCCTGAGCCATCAGTGCCGAAGCCGCCGAAGAAGCTGATAGACCGTGGTGAAGTATCCTCCTGATCAGGATTCAGCGGTCCTGCCCATACGGGTGACGGGATGTGAATTCCGGTCAGTTTGGCCGGATTCTGGGGTGTCGTTTTGCTTTTTTTGGCGATGGTATGTTCATATTGATCAATGGCCGCAAAACGGAACCAGGGAATGCCTGTTGCTGCACTGATTTGCTCATATAGTTCTCTACGAGCCGACAGTAATGCGGCTTTACTGGTGGGAACGGCATCCGTTTTGGAACTCACCGATGCTGGGGGGCTTTGTCTTCCCATACTGGCCGCTTGTGCAGCGGGAAGATGAAGTCCGCTCCATAGGATGGTGGCAGCGGACATGCACAAGAATGATTTTTGCACCAGAAGATTGTGAAATTGGGACCGCATAGGACTACCTCCTTTGTCCGGGCATGGTGTCGTTCTTTTTCTATAGATTGAAGCAAATGTGATCGTTTTATCCGTTCTTGCCTAAAGGTACCAGACGTACCAAGCGTGCCTTTTGGGCTGCGGCTAGTTCTGCCTTGGATTTTTCACAAAAACAGGCATTTATTATGGCGCACATGCTATAATATGAGGCAGCAACTTTAACGCGGCAATCGATTATTACACAGGCGAAAGTGGGGGTTATCTACTTTGACTACTAAGGGCGCTAAACAACCCAAGCCGGACTGGATTAAAATCAAGCTAACTACCGGTGATAACTACCAGGATATTAAAAGCATGATGCGTTCTAAAACCTTGCATACCGTATGCGAGGAGGCTCGTTGTCCAAACATTTATGAATGCTGGGCTAATCGAACAGCAACGTTTATGATTTTAGGTGATATCTGTACACGGGCTTGTCGTTTTTGCGCGGTCAATACCGGTATGCCAACAGAGCTGGATTTGCAAGAGCCTGAGCGTGTGGCTGAAGCCGCAGAAAGCATGGGTCTTCGCCACTGTGTTGTGACGAGTGTAGCCAGAGATGATCTGAAGGATGGCGGTGCCCAGATCTTTGCCGAGACGGTTGCAGCGATCCGTAAGCGTCTTCCTCTCTGTAGTGTGGAAGTGTTAATCCCCGACTTCCTGGGTGACCGGGATAGCCTGGAGATTGTAATGAACAGTAAGCCGGATATTCTAAATCACAATATTGAGACCGTAGAGCGGATGTCTGACCGTGTCCGGGCCAAAGCCAAGTATCGCCGCTCCCTGGAGCTGCTTAAGCGGGCCAAGGAGATGCAGCCTGAGATTCCTACCAAATCCAGCATCATGCTGGGTGTTGGGGAGGAGTGGGACGAGATACTGCAGGCGATGGATGATCTCCGTGCCGTGGACTGCGATATTCTCACTCTTGGTCAGTACCTGCAGCCTTCACCGAAGCACCTGAATGTGGAGAAATACTACCCACCTGAGGAATTTGCCCGATTGAAGGAAGAGGGCTTGAAGCGTGGCTTCAGCCACGTCGAATCAGGCCCGCTGGTGCGCAGCTCATATCATGCGCATGAGCAGGTCAAATCCGCCGCTAACGCCCGTGAGGGCCGTGCGGTGACTTTGGGCTAGATCCTGTCCGTGACGAAGTCACGAGGGTTTTCGCTGTTTGGTTCCCGTGACGAAGTCACGAAGGTTTTCGCTGTTTGGTTTCCGTAACTAAGTCACGATGGTTTTCATCTGTAAGGTATTCCCGTGACGTAGTCACGAAGAAGCTTTAAATCTTTTATGTTTCCCGTGACGTGAGTCACGAAAAATGGTGGAGAGCCGAAAGAGCGACAGCGATTTGAAGCTCTCCAATAAACTAAGCGAGGCGAGGCCAACGGCCAGCGGAGCAAGCGAAGTTAGCTAAGGAGCGTTATCGCGATCTTAGCCATTCCCCTTGCTCCCCACGCCAGCGTTGATGGAGTCATGGAGGGAATTTTGGAACTGGAGGAGCGGCAGCGTTCGTCTAAAAGCTTTCCGGAGGAAAGCTGGCTTCGGAAGCAGACGCTGTTGTCCAATTTCAACCGCATAGCGGTTACAATTGAAGAAATTGGACAACAACAACGACCGTAAGTCCAAAATTCCAGCAATGACGGCCGATCAACGCTCTTCCTCATCTTATTGAAAGGCAGGCGACAAAAAGCTTGATCGTTATAGGCGGAAAAGGCTACGAATTAGTGCTGGACCACAAAGACGGATGGAATCCGGAGGCTTTTCGCGGAAGATACAGCGAAGTGCTGGAACGATACGATTACATCGTCGGTGACTGGGGTTACAGCCAATTGCGTCTGAAGGGCTTTTACCGGGACAACCATCCAAAGGTTAACCGGGATACAGCAATTTCAGGCATGGTGGATTACATTAATGAATACTGCAATTTTGGTTGCGCCTATTTTGTGCTGCAAAAATCGAAAGAACAGCCAAAAGAAGGCATGTACAAGGATATTCTGATCAAAGATCCGCAGGTTCAAACCGTGGAGAATGAGCTATCAGAAGAGACGACACAAGAACCGGCTGTCCGCCAAGCGTCAGCCCGCGAGAATACAGGCCGTGAGCATTCCGGAAAATCTAATTCCAATGCTTCTAAAGAAGCAGCGGGAAAAGACAATCAGGTAAAGGATAAACCTGTGCGGGAACACCAAAGCAAGAGTCATCGTGCTAAAGAGGGACAAGGGAAGAAACCGGGCCGGGAACGTGACAGGGATCGTGACTCCCAAGGAAAGCGGGAAGTCCAGCCGTCAAGCGGCCAACCGAACACGCCGAATCCTCAGAGCGCTCCAAAGCCTCAAAACCAGCAAAACCAACAAAACCAACAAAACCAACAAAACCAACAAAACCAACAAAACCAACAAAACCAACAAAGCCCTCAAGGCTCCCAAGTCTCTCAGGAGCCGCAGGGTTAAGCAGGGTTTGGAAAGACCATGCATCTTCTAATATCTTTTATGTAATTAAAAGGGACTGTTCCACTGTAGTAATTCTACAGTAGAACAGTCCCTTTAGTTTGATAACGTTTATTTTACAGATAATTTCAATTTATTCTGAGCAGCATTATAGCTCCACGCCAGGGCAGGGAATTTCTGCTTGAAGGCATTCAGATCAATATAGGTCTCGCCATCTTTGGAGAGGGCAGCCTTGGAGGCAACGGTGAATCCAGAAGCGACGCCTGCAACATTGGTTATGACAACCTTTTTATTCTTTGCGTCCCATGCGATTTCACCCTCAACAAGAGCGGAAAGCACGCGTGCAGATGCGTAGATAGTGTTTCCTTGCTTGATCAAACCGACGTTGCCGGCAAAAGGAACGCCATTGATATCCAGGATATGGTTATCCCCGGAGGCTTCAATAGTGGACAATCCCGCGATTTTTAGTGCGGTGATCAGCTGTGCTGTTTTACCCTGCACTTCAATGGTGGGAGTAAGTCCGATGTGGTTGAAGTCTTCCTTGGTCGGCGTCAAATATTTCTGCGTGGTCAGCTTAAGCATGTCGCCATTGGATATAGGCAGCAGACTCTGAATTCGCGCCTTCCCGAAGGAACGGGTACCAACAACGGTGGCAATCTTGTTATCCCGCAGCGCGCCGGTCAGGGCTTCGGAAGCACTGGCCGTATAAGCGTTAGTTAGAATGACAACCGGTACCCCTATTTTGCTGCCATTCGTAATAGTTACCGGAGTCAGCTTACCGCTCTGGTCGGAGGTGTACATCATAATACCCTTATCCATGAACATGGATGCAATATTGTAGGCCGACTCCATATAGCCACCCACGTTATCACGAAGATCCAGCACCATGGATTTCATGCCTGCCGTACGCATTTTGTTCAACACTTGGGCAAATTCTTCGTCAGCGGTTTGGGTAAAACCGCTCAGGCTGACATAAGCGATTTTGGGACCGATGATCTGTCCAGTAACGGCAGCCGAAGCAATCTCTTCTCGTGTCACGCGAATGGATTTAGAAACCCCGTCACGCTGAATGAGCAGGGTTACTTTGGTTCCTGGCGCTCCGCTTAGTTCATCGCCTTCCGTCTCTTCAACAGGCACGCCATCCACTTTGAGGATAACATCGCCACGTTTAAGACCAGCTTTCTGAGCAGGTGATCCTGCAATTACTTCTTCAATATATAGCTCGGTAGTTGTATATTGCAGTCTGACCCCGATCCCTACAAATTCAAGATCCACCTGATGGGAGAAGTTAGCAGCCTCGTTGGCATCGAAATACTGGCTGTACGGATCATCCAACGTGTTGACCATGCCATCGATGGCACCGCGGATCAAGGTATCCCTGTCCACACCTGAAAGATTGTAGTTCTCCAAATATTGCATAACTTCATTGATGAGGTCCTCATTCGAGGCTGCCTTGGCAGGTTCGGCTGCTGAAGCAACCGGTGTCAACATAAGACTCAGTGCCAGGCAGCCGCTAAGAAGAGCGGTCATAACTTTTCCGGATTTCATAAAAATGCACACGCCCTTTTTATATAATTTTAAAGTTGCTTATTGGAAACCACGTAGCTGGTGTCGATGGTCCATGCTCCATTAGTTGATTTGGAGAGAACGTAGATCGTCCCAGACTGGAAGCTTACCTTCGAGCTTGCTTCTTTTACCTTGCTCTCTACATAGACAGCAGCTTCTCCAGCATTATAGTAGAAGATATTGGAGACACCCGGAGTATAAGTAATATCATAGGCGCCAAAAAATTCTTCGAGATCACCTATGAGGGAATCGTCAATTTCTTCTCCATTTGAGGTCATTGTTGAAAGAACCTTCTTGGCATTTTTCTCATTCATGAATTGGAAATATTGCGTAAGGTTATTCAGAATAGCTACAGAATCGTCTTGAGGCACAGTCGCGGGCTTCAGGCCTTGTTCACGAGTCAAGAGAACAATGCTGTCCTGACTTTCCACCTCGGAGATTTTCCATTTTCCACCTAGTCGAACAAGGGTATACAGGTATTCGTATTTCTGATCAGGGAAGTAGGTCCCACCTATCCGGCGGTTGGTTTCCGTGGTATAGACCGTTGCTTCATCGGCTTTCAAATCGATGATTTCGACACTATCGATAGTAGTGCTCTGATCGTATCTCTTAAATTGTTCCTTAAGGTCTGCGATCGAATCATCGCTGATGGAGTCCGGATCAATCAGGGAGTAGTATTTCTCGGCATTTTTTTCATTGTGGTACTGATTAGCCAGTTTGATCACTTCTGTAATCGTTTTGGCTTCGGCAGCGGGGTCAGAAGATGAGGCCTGAATGTTGACCGTACGAGAGGACGGGTTCCATACAGCTGTGCCGCCTGTTGCTTCAGCTATGAAGCGCAAGGGTATGTATGTGGTTCCTGCCTTGGCTACAGGTGCAAGGGGGAGCTTGGTAGCTGTTCCATTAACCATGGCTACCTTACTGCCAATCTTGAGGCTGATGGACAGATTCTTTCCAGTACCGGTGACGGTTTCAGTCTTAGCGTCCCAGAGTACCTTTAGTCCCAGTTTTTCAAAAACAACCCGGAAAGGAACCAGTATAGAGTTATTCTGCAGATATGGAGCCCCTGAGGTAAAAGGGACCTTGCTGCCATTAATGTAGACTTCAATTGGTTTCTCGGCCGCAAAAGCGGGAATGGCCATAACGAGTGCCAGCAGACCCGCGACCATAATGGACAATAATTTTTTCAACAGATTCTCTCCTTTGATATGGAACACTTTGTAAAATAGGCTCATTATACCACTTGAATTCTCTCTAGTCTATCGAATCATGTTAGCTGTAATCGATAGTTTTGTCAGCATGAAAAAGCCGGAGATATAGTCATCCCCGGCCCTTGTGTGTAGTACAATTATGCGGGCCAAAACTGGGCCGTTCCGGTGTTTGAGCTAGACGAGGAAAGCTTCGCGAACACGGTTCCAGAACGGGAATGGGCGGTAGCGGGCAAAGCTGATCTTTTTGGGAGATACCTGACAGCGCACGGAAATCAGATCATCGACCGGTATATTGACATGGTCCACTGTTAATAGCAGACGTTGCTCTTTGCGTGAAAAGATATCGGTGTGATGATGCTTCGGCAGCAGTAGCGGTGAACCCATCGTGCGGAACACACGGTTGTTAATGGAAGCAATTTCTGATATCTGCATAGCCTCAATTGTAGGATGAACCATAGCACCGCCAAGACTTTTATTATATGCGGTACTGCCGGAAGGAGTGGAGATACAAATTCCGTCCCCTCGGAACATCTCAAACGACACGTCATTAATGTCAATCTGGATGACTACGGTACCATCCACCCCTTTAAGAGTGAACTCATTAAGCGCAATGTGGGAGGTAGACCCGGATTTCTTATGAATTTCCAGTTCCAACAGAGGGTACTGCACAATTCTCGGCTTATTCGGATTTCCTTCTCCCATTCCGCACATATAGTCGACCAGGGTAGGCAACTCCTGCGCCTTCCAGTCAGCATAGAAGCCGAGGTGACCAGTATGCACGCCTACAAACGCCAGATTCGGAATGCGGTCGATAAAGGTGTGGAAAGCATGAAGCATCGTGCCATCGCCGCCAATCGAGACGACAATCTCCGGGGACTCGGCATCCAGCTCCAGGTTTCGCTCCGCCGCCAGCTTGTGAAATTGCTCCGCAAGATTGATGGACAGTTCATCACCGCGGTCCAGAACATAATATCTCAAGATGTACAGGCTCCTTTGTTTAATTCAGTCATACACCGATCATAATCAATCTTGATGCGGAACACAATGTTTGAGGGTGTAAAAGACCAAAGCTGACCGCAGAGCCTAAAGCGGTCAGCCCTTGCGGTGCAGTCGCGCCAAGGATAATACTAGCGCGAGCAAGAGGGCTAAGGCGAGGAGTAGTCCGAGCAGCACAAGGCTTGCGGCGAGGCCGGAGCCCGCAGATGTCAGTGAGGCTGCAGGCGGCCATTCGCTCCAGGCCGCCGCCAGCCTGCCGCCAGCGACGGGCTGCCATAGCAGCAAGGCGAGGCCGGCCGCGAGCACGCCATGCACAAGGCGTGCGATCATGAACGGCAGGTAGCGCAGCCCGGTGCCGTTCAGAATGCTTGCCACCTGGGCATGGACAGACAAGCCACCCCAGGAAAGGATGAAGGCCGCCGCTGCAACTTTGAAATGAAGCGGCACGGTAGATGCTGCTTCCCCGGCGGAACGGACGCCGAGGGTGACCTCGAAGAATCCGCCCACCAGAGCTTGCGAGAGCTCCGGAGGAAAGCCGATCAGGGATAGCAGAGTGCCCACCAGGGTGAAGAGAGTGGACATGATGCCAGCGCGCGACAGTAGCTCCATAAGCACGCTGAAGAATACAACCAGGCCGCCGACGACAATAATAAGTTTTAAAGAGGATTGAATGGCATCCTTCATGATCTCACCCAAGCCCCGGCCATCCCTGCGCTGGGCATCGGCCATCGCCGACAGTGCAGCCCGCAGCCTGCCAGTACCTTGTCCGGTGCGGGGCTGCACAGGCGTAGTGACGGAGAGATCCGGGGTGGATTCGGCACTCCGACCGTGAAGAGACATTAAGAGCCCGACGAGCAACCCGCCACCATAATGAGAAATAGCCAGAATTAGACCCAAAGACGCGTCGTGAAAAAATCCGACAGAAACCGCGCCAAGCAGAAAAATAGGATCGGAAGAGGTGGTGAAGGCCACCAGTCGCTCACCTTCTATCCGGTTAATCAGATTCTGCTCACGCAGCTTTGCGGTTAATTTGGCGCCAACGGGGTATCCTGAGACATATCCCATAGCTGCTACGAAACCGCCGCTTCCCGGTATACGAAACAGCGGACGCATCAGTGGATCAAGCAGAGTGCCGAAGAGATGGACTACACCGAAGCCCAGCATCATCTCGGAGATAACGAAGAAAGGAAACAGCGATGGAAACAGGACATCCCACCAGATGGAGAGTCCTCGTAGTGCAGCAGTAAGTGATGATCCGGGATGCATTAGCATCAGCAGCATACAACCCGCCAGCCCGAAAGCCAGCAGCGGGCCACCTAGTCTTTTCATGATCATGATCTACGCCTCCAGGTCTATTGCTAAGAAGGTATGCAAAAACAGGGACAAACAGCACAGAAAAGAAGGACAAAAGACACAAAAAAATAAAGAAAACGGTTACAAAAAGCTGTGCTTTTCGGTCGAATTTGTGATATTATAAAATTAATAAATACAACACCGCTGTACATCGGATAATTAGGGATGGAGTGATGGTGATGAGCATAGTTGCCGGAGTGCTGGTTTGTGCTTTTGTATATGTAATCCGGGCTTCCCTCGTCCCCCCTGGTGATGAGGACTTTCGGACCTATTGAATATGGAATGATGGCGCTAAACAATCGTTTAGCGTCTTTTTTGTCTCTGTGCAGTGTGCAAGATGTGAAGTCTTAGGACAGATATCATTATATGCTCTTTTTTTGGTATAATGAAAAGGTCGTTACATTATTATGGAAGAAAGCTGGTACCCTTCAATGAATCCAAATGACAGTATATATGTTAGCCTGGGGGGCGCCGAAGGTCTTCACCGCCTGGTGGAGGTCTTCTACAGCAAAGTTCAGGCCCACCCACAGCTTGGTCCGTTGTTCCCCGAGGATATTGCACCTGTCCTGGAGAAGCAGTATCAATTCCTGAGCCAATTCTTTGGCGGCCCTGCGCTCTTCTCCGAGCTTCACGGGCATCCCATGATGAGAGCACGGCATATGCATATTCCGATTACCCCGGAGCGTGCAGAGGAATGGCTGCAGTGTATGAAAGAAGCGCTGGAGGAGGGAGAAGTGGAGGAGCCGCTGCGTTCTTTTGTATTAAGTCGCCTGGCTGGCCCTGCACATCACTTTGTGAACATGCCCCAAGAATAAGAGAAGGCTTTATGGCGAAAGGAATGAGGGCATTTGTCTGAATTAGTACCTTTGTATTCCATTAAGGTTCAGTGCTGCAACTGTGAACACGAGTTTTCAACCTCTCGGGTACGGCCCAGCCTCAAGAAGGCAGTGCGTCGCGATGCGGATTTTTGTTCTTACTACAAGAATGAGAACCCTGATTATTATGTTGTGAGGGTCTGCCCGAAATGCGGATTTGCTTCCACGGAGAATTCTGCGGGCAAGCTCGCCGATTGGCAGCGCAAAGCCTTTAACGATCAAGTCGGAAAACGCTGGAAAACGCGTGACTTCGGTGAGAAGCGAAGCTGGGAAGAAGCGCTGGAGACATATAAGCTCGCGCTGCTGTGCGCCCAGAGCATCAATGACAAGGACCGCATTATAGCAAGTTTGCTGCATCATATTGCCTGGTTGTACCGCTATCAGGGGGACACGGCACAGGAGACGCGCTTTCTGCAGTACTCTCTAGACGCTTATATCAAGGTATTTGAGGGCGATGGTCTCGGCGGAAATGATGCCCGGCTGATGTACCTTATTGGAGAGCTGAACCGACGTACGGGTAATTTCTCTGATGCGGTCAAATGGTTCTCCCGCCTGATAAATGATCAGCGGATTATGGATGCGGCGATGATCCGGGCTGCACGGGAGCAGTGGGCGATTCTGCGTGAGCAGATGCGTGGTGAAGAGATCAACGAGGATGGCCTTCCTTCCGACACAGTAGGACGCTGACAGAACATGAGCTATGCTTCTCCTCTGGCTGGAGACATAGAAGAAGCGCAGAGAGGAGTTCCTCTCTGCGCTTTGCCGTCGACAGGGACGTCTTTAAACGGTCTGTAGACAGTCTGTCCTGCTTTCGCTTAAAAGTTATCTTACAGCACGGTCGAACAACAGATAATCGGCATCGTTGTCTATCACCGTGAGGCTGGTGCTGCAGCAGGGAAAGACCAGAAGGCGCTTCTTGCCGTCACGGATAAGAGGCAGTTCTTTCGGTTTCAGGGGCAGCAGCACATTCTCATGGGTACAGAAGGGGCAGTATTGCACGTACATATCGCCCAATATAATGTCATAAGGCCAGGTGTGGCTGAAAGGAATCATTGCTCATCCTTCCCGGATGAAGGCGATTCCGGCTCGCCTTCGGCCTGCGGTGTGTTCTTCTTGGATAGCTCAGCTATCTTTTGCAGCAAAATATGTTGAGGCATATGCATCAAGTGCTCCAAGGGAACACCAAGCTGTTTGGAAAGTGTTATAGCCGTCTCCGGCGAAATTTGCAGCGGCTTCATTATGACTCCTCCTTAAGTGGTTGCCATGCAGCGCAGGCTTATGGATAGTTCCAATATTGTAATCCACTTTACCACGGCTCTTGGCCAATTACAAAGAAAAGCAAATGTGAGAAAAGGAATGGTGAGTACACATGAAACAACCGTTATCGTTAACCTGGGAACTGGATTCCATCTTTAACGGAGGCTCGGCTTCTCCTGAGTTCGAGAGCTTCCTCCAAAAACTGGAGGGGGATATTGAGACTTTACAGCAGCAAGTGAAGGCTTCCGTCTCCCCGGTTGATGTCAAAGGAACAGAGGTTTTGGACAGTGTGATCGAGCTGTTGCAGAGTTGCACAGGTCGTCTGGTGCAGGCTGCTGAGTTCACAGGCTGCCTTGGCGCTCAGAATCAGCAGGATAAAGGCGCGGTGCGTCTGTCTTCCAAAGTATCAGGGCTGCGTGCACGTTTCGAAGGCATCAGCTCGCAATTTGACAATGTGCTGCGCCAGACTTCTGACGAAGTATGGGAAGCATGGATGGCCCGCCCAGAAATTGCGCCACTGAAGTTCGTACTTAGCGAGAGCCGCAGTCTGGCCCGCGAGAAAATGAGCCCTGAACTGGAAAGCCTGGCCCTGTCATTGGCAGTTGATGGCTACCATGGCTGGAGTGAGCACTATGAGACCATTGTATCCTCCATCAAAATCCCTTTTGAAGATGAAGAAGGCACCCGTGTGCTGTCTGCAGGACAAGCCTTCAACAAGCTGGATGATGCCGATTCGAACGTACGGTCCACGATGTTCGCCAAGTGGGAAGAAGCTTGGGGCGGTGTTGAGGATTACTGTGCGGATACATTGAACCATCTGGCTGGCTTCCGCGTGAACCTTTATAATGGCCGCGGTTGGGACGACATTCTCAAAGAGCCGCTGGGGATCAACCGCATGACCCGCGAGACGCTGGATGTAATGTGGGATGTCATTAACCGCAACAAACCAGCTCTGGTCTCCTATTTGCAGCGCAAAGCGAAGCTGCTTGGTCTGGAGTCTCTATCCTGGGTGGATGTCGAAGCGCCTGTCGGCAACGCTAACGGCAAAATCTCCTACGATCAGGCAGCACAAGACATTATTGCACAATTCCGCAATTTCAGTCCGAAGATGGCGGATTTCGCCGAAGAAGCCTTCGACAAAAACTGGATTGAAGTCGAAGACCGTGCAGGAAAGCGTCCAGGCGGCTTCTGCGTCACATTCCCGGAGAGCAAGGAATCCCGTATCTTTATGACTTACAGCGGTACGGCTTCTAATGTGTCCACGCTGGCACATGAACTGGGACATGCTTATCATTCCTACCTGCTGAAGGATCAACCGGTGTTCAATCAGAATTATGCGATGAACGTGGCGGAGACTGCTTCGACCTTCGCTGAAGCGATCATATCCGATGCACAGGTGAAGGCAGCCGTTAATCCTGAAGAGAAACTGGCTCTTCTGGAGTCCAAGATTCAAAGAAGTGTGGCTTTCTTTATGAACATCCATGCCCGCTTCCTGTTCGAAACCCGCTTCTACGAAAAACGCAAGCAAGGTGTTGTCAGTGCGGAAGAACTGTCCGCCTTGATGGAAGAAGCGCAGAAGGAGGCCTTTAATGGAGTTCTCTCCAGCTACCATCCTCATTTCTGGGCATCCAAGCTGCATTTCTATATTACAGATGTGCCGTTCTATAACTTCCCGTATACCGTAGGATACATGTTCAGCACAGGATTGTACCGTCTTGCTCTGCAGGATGGACCTTCGTTCGCGGACAAATATGATGACTTGCTTCGTGATACCGGTGTGATGACTTTGGAGGATCTGGTGTCGAAACATCTGGGTGTCGATCTGACTCAGCCGGATTTCTGGCAAGGGGCAAGCGATCTGATTATTGCTGATATTGAAGAGTTCCTGCAGATGACAGAGCATTTGGCATAAGATTTATGGCAATATAAAGACAACTGCAGTCATGAGATGCTAAGTTAGTCAACTATAATGCGGTATTAATGCGAAAAGACCCTCAAATGAGGGTCTTTTTTTACTTGTAAATTGTCGAAAATCATCAGTTTTATGCGAACGATAATAATATTCATATGAAAAATACGCATTTATAGTCATTATTGACCAATTATGTTGAATAATGTTGTGTGGGTTACTGTAATTAACCTATAATTGAGTCCTAAGCCTTATATAAGGTGTGCTAGGAAGATAACTGAGGAGGATATTTATGATGAAGACTGAGCAATTATCGCTGGCGCGACAGATCGATCTGGTGTTCAAGGAATTGCATGAAGAACTGTCAGGTTTGTCTTCCGGCACGGTATTTGTGCAAATACGAAATAATGTCATTGGAAAGTTTGGTATTCGCCATCTTCCTCTATCAGGAAGAAAAGGTACCTTCGCTGCTGAAACAGAGGGACTGACACCCGAGCAGCAAGCTTCCTTTCGGTTGATGGCGCTGGAAAGCCTTAAATATAAACGGCGGTGGACCCACGGCGAGATTAGCTATGAATTTGCTGTAAGGCAGGGAATGGTTATCGTGGATGCTACATTGGAGTCTAATTACAATATGGCGAATCTGATGATTCGTTATCCTCGTAATTCGCAAGCCGATGCACAGGATCAATTTCTGGGTTAACAGACACTAGGGTATTCATTGTCACAATACTAAAAAGCCCCCTCACGCTTCTGTTTGGAGAAGCGCAAGGAGGCTGAGAAGCTGTGTAGGATAGGCTGTTCAGCCTAACCAAGTAAGGCGTTTAAGATAAGGGTGCGACTAGTTCGAACGACCGGACAATTGTTGCTCTGCCAGTTGTACGAGACGTTTGGTGATGTATCCTCCCAAAGAACCGGTTTCGCGGGAAGTGTAGTTTCCGTAATAACCGTCTTGAGGAATGGTTACACCCAGCTCTTGAGCTGCTTCATATTTCAATTGTTGCAAAGCAGCGTTCGCTTGAGGAACGACCAGGTTATTGGAACGACTACCACGACCTTGGCTTTGACCTGCTTGACCCATGTTTGTCACCTCCTTCGCCCGTTGTGAAGATAGTATGAGCGCTAGGAGATGAATTCATGCACTCTTTCAAAAGGTTTTAAGGATGGTAATTTTTAGTGCGTGATGTTTGGTTATAAAGATATGTTGTTCTTAATCCACTACAGATTATCAAAAAAGCGATCCTCTCCTGCAGCATGCAGGGGAAGATCGCTTAAGCGGATATAGATATTAGCGATTCGGGTGGATCATTTCAAGTGTGGTTGACAGCTCAATGCTCTGTCCCGGTTCCAGTGTCAACAGGCCGGTGAATTCTGGATCAGGCGATACATTCGGTGCATCGGGTAGCCACGTATATGGTTCGATGCAGAGGAATTGATCAGCCGGTCCTTTTGTATAAAGCACCCAGTGACGGAAGAGATTCTCGTCGGCTGTATAACGTAGTCCGTAGCCATCATCGCGCAGTAATAGAGCTTCTACAGGCTGATTTTTGCCAATTCGCAGAGCTGTGTCAAAGTTAGTTCCCTGAATGTTCTTTCCCTCGTTAAGGTCTTGAAGATCTCCGAGAGGAAGCAGGTTGCCGCTTGGCAGCAATTCTTCATTCAGCTCATAGATGCCCTCTACGGGCAGCTTAAGATTCCAGCGTTCAGGTTCTCCATCAATCATAAACCAGGTGTGATAGCCGAGCCCGAACGGGATACGCTGTTCACCAAGATTAGTTACTTTAAGAAACTGTTTCAGCTTGGCATCCTGCAGCCGAAATGTCATTTCGAATTTGAGTGGCACAGGCAGCTGCTCCATCCAGTGTGGATCGTCCACAGTGTTGAACTCCGTCGTTACGGCGCAGCCATCCTCGTCTTCTTCAATGTCACTAACACACCACGCCTGTGTTCTGTGTAGGCCGTGGATGTGATTGTCACCCGCGGTGTTTTGGTCGAATTGGTAATTTACCCCGTCAAATTGAAATTGTCCTTTGCGAATGCGTCCTGGTGGGATCAAGAGCGGAATGCCAAAATGATATGGCTTTTGCATAAAAAACTCTAGGTCGCTTTCTTCAGGCCGTCGCAGAATTTGCCGTTCTTCCTTGAGATCCTTCAAGGCTATCACGTTATTTCCAAGTCGCGGCAAAAGCGTGACTTCCAGTTCGCGGCTGTGCAAAATATAAGTATCATAACCGCCCCACTGCCCTTTGGTCACCTGTTTCATGAGATATGCTCCTTTATTGTAGCTGTAATCGGAATAGAACGCGGATAACCTTATCATAACAGATTTATGCGGCCCTGGGTTAAGGGAATTGACAAACCTCTCCGCATCGTTCATGATGAACTCATTCAATAATAATGGCAATGTGATGACGGGGACAAGTAGACAGATGATGAACCTTCAGAAAGCCGGTGGATGATGCGAACCGGTGGAATTCTTCTGGTGAATGGACCCCCGAGCGCCGAGTTTGAACAGGAGCATAACATCTCCCAAGTAGTCCGGCCGGTTCTTCCCCGTTAACGGAAGCTTAAGGCTGCTGATGTTTTTTTACAAAGGACATATGCGGCGAATAAGGGTGGCACCACGGTCTCACGTCCCTTGCGGGGTGGGGCCTTTTTTGCGTTCATTACACATTGCATACCACTTCGGAAATACACTACATGGAGGGATTTAGTATGGCTAAAAAAGTATTATCAGGCATTCAGCCCAGCGGTACGTTGACACTCGGCAACTATATTGGAGCAATGAAGAACTTCGTGAAACTGCAGGAAGAGCATGAATGTTATTTCATGGTGGTTGATTTGCACGCTATTACGGTAGCTCAAGATCCTGCGGCACTTCGTGAACAATCGGAGTCGGTAGCTGCACTGTTTATTGCAGCTGGAATTGATCCGGCACGTTCCAATGTGTATCTCCAATCTCATGTTCCGCAGCATGCTGAGCTTGGCTGGATCATGACAACGCTGACCGCAATGGGAGAGCTGGAGCGGATGACACAGTTCAAGGATAAATCCTCCGGCAAAGATTCTGTAGGAGCAGGCCTGTTCGTGTACCCGTCATTGATGGCTGCCGATATCCTCGTTTACAATGCAGACCTAGTACCGGTGGGAGAAGACCAGAAGCAGCATTTGGAGTTAACCCGCGATTTGGCAGGGCGCTTCAACAGCCGTTTTGGGGAGTTCTTCACGATTCCTGAACCGTATATCCCGCAAGTGGGCGCTCGGATTATGTCTCTTGATGATGGAACCAAAAAAATGAGTAAGAGCAATCCCAATGCGGGTAGCTTCATCTCGCTATTGGACCCACCGGATGTCATCCGCAAGAAGATTAGCCGGGCAACTACAGACTCTGGGCGCGAAGTGGTCTTTGATCCACAGAACAAGCCGGAAGTTAGTAACCTGATGAGTATCTATGCGGAATGCTCCGGGATGTCGCTTCAGCAGATTGCCGACCGGTTCGAAGGACAAATGTATGGTGGCTTCAAGAAAGAGCTTGCTGAGGTGGTTGTGGCGACCCTTGAACCGCTGCAGCAACGCTATCACGAAATCCGGAATTCAGGTGCCCTAAGCGATATTCTGGCGGAAAGTGCTGAGCGCGCTCGCGTGGTGGCTGCACAGACGCTGGCTGGTGTGAAGGACCGTATGGGTTTCCTGCCATCTCGATAAGAAAATTGAATCCTTACAGGAAGGTATAACGTTAAGTTTGTGTGGTGCCTTCCTGACGGCGTCTGCGGCGGGCTTTGACGATAAAGCCCCAGCCGATGTTCAGAATGCAGGCCAAGCCAAGAGCCAGTGCCAGCCAGATGTTGTAGCTGATCGTGATAGAGGCGGCGGTCAGGATTAGAATGGACGAGCAGGCGAACCACAGGGAGAGTCCTTTTCCCATAATTGACAACCTCCTTTCAGGCAATAAAGAAAGTGATCCCGGATCATGAACATGGTTCCGGGATTTTTGTGTTAGTACGTTTTTTTACACAAACGGGGTAGCAAGATTAATGTGATGAAAAGTGCAGTACGTTATATTGTAAACGCTTTATGGTGATTGTCCCTTATCCCGGCAAGGGAGTCAAGGGGAAAAGCATGACTCCTTTGCAGGAAAGGCGAGAGGTGAAGGGACAGCAGTAGTGCGAGAAGGGGCTATACTTTCATGGAACCGGGATCATTAGCAAAACGTTCTTCTAGCTTCTCGCTACTGAGCCATCCTACGTACGTATTTAGCGGACGATACTCATTATCCATCACGAGGACTGCCACGAAAGGGAATTGCTTGCGATGTAAATAACGCACATCTCCCCAGCGTACAATATAACCGGAGGGTAGTTCTTCTACCTCAGCAACGGCAAATGAGGTGAAGTACAGGAAGGACTGGATATCTGGATGAGATTTTGAATGCGCTACGGCAGGGTGCTTAGAGCTTACCGCATGCTTGAACCAGTGAAGTCGGCCATTAATCAACTGGCCCACATCATAGCTGCTGTCCGGCTTGGCCTTAACAATATTCCAGCGTCTAGGGGAGATTGTTGGGATAATGTAATAGCGGTCTGCGGGATCATGATTGATATCCTTTGCTTTGATTCTGCGTGAAAGCCGGAAATGGACGAGGGTTCGCCAAAGGTAATAGATCACGATACAAATATATAGAGTAATGAACAAAGGGGCAGGGGGGAGAAGTCCGCTCACCCAGAGCACGAGAGCTGCCGTGTGGCTGCCGAAGATAAAGGGATCAAAGATATGAATGATGTTCCACGCAATCCATTTCTCGGTGAATGGACGTGCGGCCTGGGTACCATAAGTATTGAACAGATCGGAAAAAACATGAACGAATACACCGATAAAACTCCAAAGCGCAATGTGACTCAGACTGAACAGATCACTAAATCCGAATAAGGGCCCAATGACTATCGTGATCAGCGCAGGCCATAGCGCTAAGAAAGGTAGGGAATGGGTGATTCCCCGATGATTGCGTATATACAGTGCATTGCTCTTCAGGCGCAGTACAGTATCGGCATCAGGCGCCTGTGATGCGATTACGACTGATACCATAACAGCCCCGGCAAGCATCGGGTCGGAGGCGACGGCAGGATCAACGAAGGAGAGCCCAGCTAATCCCAGGCCCATAACAATATGTGTAGCAGTATCCATAGTTCAGTTCTCCTTTGCGCGGAAGTTCCTATTCATTACTACCCTAAATCATGTCCAGTTATTAAACTGTAATAAAATAAATATCGTCACGTAATTGTCGAATTCATGAACATCATACCAAATGATTGTCAATTTCTTCAGGGGTTTGTTATGATAAAGTTAACAGCGGAGAACTTATTTCTCTTGCGAGAACGTTAGAAGTTTGTTTTAAAGGAGGATTACTAAGCGTGGATAATCAATGGAGATATCAGGCTCCTTCCGATTCCGCAGCAATGTCTGCCAAGCTGCCGCCAAAAGGTGCGAGCTGGCGTGATTTCATTACTGTGACGAAGCCAGGTATTATCAGATCGAACCTGATTGCAGCCTTTGCTGGTTTTTGGTTGGCGTCTGGATGGCAGGTCCAATACGGAAACTTGATTTTAACTTTGCTTGGCACAATGCTTGTTATGGCTTCGGCCTGTGTATTTAATAACTATTTTGACCGGGACCTGGATATGAAAATGGAACGGACCCGTGACCGCGGATTACCTACGGGTAGACTGAAGCCAAGAACCGTCCTGGTGTACGGAATTGTTCTGGGAATTGTCGGCCTCGCTGTGCTGTTTGCGTTCAGCGGAGTGCTTGCCGGTCTGTTCGGTATACTGGGGGTATTCGTCTATGTTGTCGTATATACCCTATGGCTCAAGCGAACCTCCACTTGGAGCACTTCTGTTGGTGCGATTTCCGGAGCTACACCACCGGTGATCGGTTACGTAGCAGTTACAGGTCAAATCGACCTTGCCGCTGTTTTGCTATTCGCGATGCTGTTCTTGTGGCAGCCCCCTCACTTCTGGGCGCTGGGCATCCGCCGCAAAGAAGAGTATCGGGCTGCGGGCTTTCCGCTGCTGCCTGTGGTAAAAGGCGTTCGGCGCACCAAGTTCCAAATGATTCCTTACGTAGCTCTGCTGCTGCCAATTCCGGTTCTGATGTATGTGTACGGATATGCCGGTATCTTTTACCTGATTATTTCCAGCCTACTGTCCCTGATGTGGCTATATCTGACCCTGAAAGGGTTCAAGGCCAAGGATGACGAGGCCTGGGCCAAACAGAACTTCCTCTTTTCCATCAATTATTTGACGGTCAGCTTGATCGTACTAGTGTTGAATACAACTCACTTGTAATGGAGGGAAGAATGTCCTTGCAAACCTTGAAACGTTATAAATGGACCTGGTTACTTCTTCTGCTGGCGTTGATTATGGCCGCTTATCTGGCCTTTAATTCCCTGGCGCTGGGAAGCAAAGAACTGCCGGTCATCGGGGAAGTGCAGGACTTCTCCCTCGAGAATGTGAATGGAGATACAGTGACGCTTGCGGATACACAAGGAAAGGCCCGGTTGGTCTACTTCTTTTTCACAGATTGTCCCGATGTATGTCCTGTAACGACATTTATGCTCTCTCAGACTCAGAATTTACTGGTTAAGGACGGCAGCTTTGGCAAGGATGTGTCGTTCTTGTCGATTTCCTTCGATCCGAAGCGAGATACACGGGAAGCTATTAAGGATTTTGCCGACCGATTCCATGCCAATTATGACGGCTGGTATTTCCTACGAGGGGATCAGGAGAAGATTCGCAAGCTTGCAGCCGATTCCTTCAAAGTATTGATTGCAGGAGATAACAGGGACAATTTTGCTCATGCCAATCTGATTGGATTGGTGGACAGGGAGAACCGTCTAAGAGCACTTTACGACGCTGGGGATAGCGATAATGTTACCCCTGAATTCCTGGCCGCTGCCGTGAAGGATCTGGCCCGCGAGTAACGGAATCATTATAGATAAACCTAAAAACGCCTTTTTTGCTACTCGCCTTTTCATGGGAAGGGAGAACAAAGAAGGCGTTTTTTACTGTGAACTTTATTCTCAATAGGGCAGGGGCTCGGGATAGATGATAAATTCCTCCAGGCCTGCTTTTTCAAGCTGAGTGATGTTGTACTCGTCCGGCGTACCTTCTACCCCGGCATATCCCCGCCTTGTGTAAATGTGACCAGCATCGGGAAAAGCATCCCGCAGCACACCGCGGATTTTTTTACCGGAACTGTCGTTGTCCATATACAGATAGACTTCACTGTCCCCCACTTGCTGGCGCAGGTTCTCCAGCTTGAGGGTGTTCAGGGTGCCAAAGGTACAGAGAATATCAACTTCGGGCATCAAGATCCGCCGTAATCTGCTGCGATCGTTTTTGCCTTCGACAATGATTGTGATGGACATATTCAGTTCGTCACCTCCGGAGCGATAATCATGGTGCATGCGTATATATTTTACCTAAGCTTCGCCATTTTTAACAGGCTTAAACGCCATGATGTAATCATTCCCCGGGAAATGTCGCAAAAGCAAACAATCACCCGGGCGCGATACCCGGATGATAGAGGATACGACAAAAACGCTTCCTGTGTTGGCATATAGAATATTCCAGCGCGGAGGATGATTACCAAGAGAATCTACAATACCAGAATAATGCCGTGGATATCCAGAGGGCCGGAGGTACATAGCCTGGATCGGGGCCATGACAATACCGCTTACCTCAGACTAATCGCGCTTTCGGATTTTTAATCAGTAGTTACAACTTATTTCATGTAAAAATCCCCCGATCACTGTAAAGACACCTAAATAGGACGTAATGAGAGTCGTTAAATTAGGATTTAGGCTGCGCGTCCGTTCAAACCTGTCTTGTAGGCAGGTGCGAGCTTCGTGTTCTTCGGCGGAAGCAGAAGCAGTGCGGTCATCAGCAGCAGGAAGGCAATAAAATAAGGAGAGACAATGCCCCGCAGTTGACCGGCAGCGACCGGACCTGCGAACGCCCCGAGGGACATGGCGATGGATTGCATAGAGAACGTTCTACCAAGTCGCCCCGGGCCACCCAGGCTAATGAATAATGAGGCCATCGCAGGAAACAGCACACCCTTGGCAGCGCCCATCAGAAAGAGGAGTAGGCCAGGTGGAATATTTCCGAAGGCGGCAAGCCCAAAGAAGCAGATCGCCATGCTAAGTAGTGCTGCGGCAATTCTGCCGGATGGTGTCCACCGATGTAGAAAGAACATACTGAGGGTCACGAGCGCCCCCAGACTTAGAAGCGACAACAGCAGACCTGTGGAGAGAATGTTCTGGCCCCCATTTTGTGAGAGTGGAAGCTCAAAGAACAGCACCCCTTGGGAGCAGGAGACGAAAAATGGCAGCAGATAGTAGCGTCTGGAGGGTTTGACGAAATTGGCGTTGTCCGGCGATGGACTCGATTCTGTCAGCTGGGGGGATTCCAGATCACCTTCTGTAGAAACCAAAGGGACAGCTGTGCGGGTCTGCACATGCTTGGGAACGCTGAAGAAGGCCATGAAGCCTGTCAGAATCAGCAGCCAGCCCAGACTGCTGAACGTGCCGGAGAATCCGGCTTTGGCGACGATAAACGCGCCGGCGGCGGGAGAGACAACGGAGGCGAGGGTATGCACGATGCCATGACCGGACATGTACTTGCCTTGAGTCGTCGAATCCGAAGAGAGCGAGGCCAGCAGTGTCATACAGGCCGGGGACAGGAAGGCCAGCGCGAAGCCGCTCACTGCGCGCACCAGCAGCAGATGCCATGGGAGCTGCGCATGTGCCTGAAGCAGCAGGAGCACACCGGCGGTCAACAGGCTGAATACGATATACCGGCGGCTTCCGTTACGGTCTACAAGCACTCCGGCAAGCAGATTTCCGGGGAGGTGGGTCAGCGAATACATGCCCATCATCCAGCCGATAAAGGCTGGGCCGGCGCCAAGTGATATGGCAAACGGCGTCAGCACGGGATATTGGGCATGCAAATCGAAGAAGGCCAGAAAAAGGAACAAATAGAGCCACAGCGCAGTTTTCACATGTAACACCTCCGGGCCTGTCGCAGCATAGGGAATTGCGGGGCAGGCGTATTCGTATGATTCATCAGCACAACGAAAAGAGCAGCTACTTGTACTTTACGTGGGCCAGGCAGGGCTTATACCGTTTTTTTATAATATCAACTGTCTATGTGACATCTGCGGTGCTGCCACGCTGTGGTACAGCTGGGGAACCATGAATTCTGAGATTACATCATGTATAATAATCAATATTAAAGTAGATTGGGGTGTTGTGAAGTTGATGAATATAGAGGTGTGGTCACAGTTTATTAGAGAGAATTGGCTAGTCATCGTTATTGCGCTTGTACTGCTATTCGCTGTGGTCAATCTGGTCAAGACGGTTCTGAAATGGGCGATTGTCGTTGTGATCGTTGTCGGTTTGTTTATTTACAGCGGGGTTACAATGGATCAGATCGGTAATGCTGTGAACACAGTGGCTGACAGCACACTGAGCACCTTAAAAAGTGAAGCACAGGACGTCATGCTCAAGGAGGCTAAGGACGCCAAGTATACTTCCGGTGGGAATGGCACGTTTACAATCACTACTCCAAACCTTGAAGTGAAAGGGAAAGCTGGGGAGGACAAGGTGGAGGTTACCTTCCGCGGTGTTGGACTGGGTAAATGGAGTATTAATGATACAACAAAAACTTTTATTGATGCAGCACGCAAACAGAATACAGCTGGGAAGTAAAGGGTAACGAATATTTATCAAGAGACCTATGGCTAAAGAAAGGGGGAGCGGACATGCTCAACGGATGGATAAAAAGTGTGGCTGATGCCAACGTAATCTCCATCATCCTGCTGCTTATTGTTGCCTTCTCCCTCTTGCAGGGCTGGGGTAGAGGATTTTCACGTTCAACAGGCAGGCTGTTTGGCCTTTTGGGTGCCGGGATATCGACGCTTGTCGCGCTTCTTCTGGCCATACCGGCGGCGGCTTATTTCTCTCCGCTTGTCGAAGCGTGGGCTTCCGGGGTGGAATTCACAGATGGCGTTCTGACGAGATGGCAGCAGCTTTATTACACGGCCATTTCTGTTCTGGCGGGATCTCCAGTTGTCAGATTTATACTGGTGTTGCTGCTCTGTTACAGCTTGATTCGTCTGCTGCTGGGGCTTATTGTACTTCTACTTCCGTTTCAGCGCAGCGGACGTCGTAGAGGGGACAAGAAGGTGACCGCACTCAGCCGGCTCGGTGGAGCAGGTGTAGGATTATTGATCGGGCTAGCACGGGGGCTTATAGTAGTAGCCGTACTGTTCATCGGCGTTGCACTATCCCCCGACAGCAGCTTCAGTCGTTATGTGGAATCTTCTCCCGTCTACAGCCAGAGTGCTGCCGCTGTCATTGAACCTTTTGCTGGCGATACGGTTCACAGTAAGCTGCCGATTCTGACCCAAGCCGTCGCTGCAGAGATGAATGATATTCTCCGTCGTAAGTACGAGATTATCGATCATGATATCTCCGGCGATATCACTGGAGCGGCTGCCAACATTGTCGGAAAGACGACAGATGAGGAGAAAAAGGCACGATTGCTGTATGACTGGGTAGGATCGCGGGTTGCCTATGATTATGCCAAGGCTGAGAATTACGAGAAGAACCGGATCTGGCATGAACAGACACCACAGGATACGTTCAATACACGACTTGGTGTATGTATTGACTACGCACGGCTTTATGCCGTAATGGCCCGTTCGCAGGGCCTTCAGGTGCGAGTCGTAACTGGCCAGGGGTATGATGGACGCGGCGGATACGGTCCGCACGCCTGGAATGAGGTCTACGTGAGTGACAAGCAGGCGTGGATTCCCCTCGACCCCACCTGGGCGAGTAGCGGGAACTGGTTCAATACTAAGGATTTCTACGATACGCATATCAGAGAGAGCGTGCTGTGACGTAAAGGCGCAGTGCAAACAGATGTGGTACAATAAACTGGACTAACTAGACTACTCATCATAAGAATTAATAGGATTGGCCTGCATTTTGTGCCATATTTTATCTATTGTTAGGAGAGAGGGCTGTGAGTCAGTTTCGTAGACAGAGACCCGGTTCGGAGGATACACCGAATAGAGGATTCACGGGTCTGCGGATCAACCTGTTCTTTTTTGGCACATTTATTATTTTCTGCGTTATCATCGTTCGACTTGCCATTGTGCAATTTGTCGAAGGCCCCACATTGACCGAGGTAGAGTCGGATCGCAATACAAAGAATGTGCCGCTTGCTGCTTTGCGCGGGAACATCTATGCCGCAGGGGGCGAGAGTCTTGCTTACTCTACATCGGTGTATTCCATGTATATTACATTGACCAAAGAGTATACGGCTAAGACCAAGGTCTTTGACAAAATGGTTTTAACGCCGGAAGCCAAGGCAAAGTCGGATGATCTGGTTGCTCGCCTTGTGGCGAATTTCAAGAAATATGGTGATCCCGCCGTTAAGGAGCAGACACCAGAGGATGTTCTTAAAGCGCTCGATTTGAATTTTCGCAAATCACTCGGTTATTTTCCCCGTCGGGTGAAGGCTGGGTTGACGAATAAGGAAGTCGCCTATTTTATGGAGCACAAGGATGACTACCCGGGACTTGAGATTGTTGAAGAAACTACGCGTCACTATGACAAGGATACAGTAGCCGTGCAGACGATTGGTTATATCAAACCGTTCAGTTATTCGCAGGATCGCTCCTTCTACCAAGATATCGCTCAGGCCATGAAGAAGGACACAGACCCGGGTTTGGTCTATAGAGATGATGAGATCGTTGGATTCGACGGTCTGGAGCTGCAATATCAGAAAGAGCTGCGCGGGAAGAACGGTTATCAGGAGATATCAGTCAATCCGCAGAACATGGCGGAGAAGGTGGAAAAGGTTGTTCCGCCAGTTAAGGGCAACGATCTCTGGACAACGATTAACAAAAACGTTCAGCTTAAAACTGAGCAGGCTATAATGGAGCAAATCAATTGGCTTCATACCCATCCAGTCCAAGGCCAGGTTCATCCTGCCGCATTGACCGGTTATGCTGTAGCAATGGAAGTAGACACAGGCAATATCGTCGCCATGGCGAGTATGCCTGACTATGATACGAATGTGTGGACAACAGGTACGCTATCCTCAGCTGCTTGGGAAAAGATGATGTACAATTACCAGAATGGTACGATTAACCCGATTGCATCAGGACTATCCGGACATGAGCTTCGGTCGGTTCTGCTAATGGGCTCGACAATCAAACCGCTGACGGTGCTTATTGGTCTTAAAGAAGGCTTTATCTCCCCAGCGACCAGGTACATCGATACAGGCAGCACTTCGTTCGGGAAAGCAGGTCATGAAGCCACAGTAAGGAATGCCTCAGGACACGTGTATGGAAAGATGGGACCTGCAACTGCGATTGAGTTATCATCCAATGTTTTCATGATCGATATGGTGGGCAAGAAGCTGTATGATAAATATAGAAGTGAAGGCATTAATGTCTGGGATAGATATATGAAGGAGTTTGGACTTGGTGTACTCACAGAGAGCGGTTTGCCTGGTGAACATCGAGGCCAGATTAACTACACCAACATCGAAGCAGCGGGCAGCGTGCAAGCGGCATTGGTGTACGCCTCCTTCGGCCAGCAGGGGAGTTATACGACCCTGCAATTAGCCCAATATGCCTCTACACTAGCCAATGAAGGGCAACGGATCAAACCGCAATTGGTCAGCAAAATAACGGATGCACAGGGTAAAACAGTCACCACGTTCAGTCGCGAAGTTTTGAATGAGGTGACGAACTTTGACAAGTCGTTCTGGCAGGAGATTAAGAAGGGCATGAACAGTAAAGTCAGCGCCTTCGAGGGTTTCCCTTATGATTTTGCCCGCAAGACAGGAACCTCTCAGCAGGAAGCCAAGAAGGAGTTGCGCGATAATGGTGTCTTTATCGCCTTTGCACCGCGTGACAAGCCCAAGCTTGCCGTAGCTGTGGTGATTCCTGAAGGAGGGTTTGGTTCCAACAGTGCTGCGCCGGTGGCCCGCAAAATATTTGACGCCTATGATTGGGAGTACGGGCTAAACGGTATACCGAAGAAGAATCTTCAACCGATTGTCACCACGGCTCCTGAAGGCGGCGCGGCAGAATAATCATCTTAGAGAAAAAGGAGAGGAAAAACTGTGAGCTTTTTCCGTAAGCAGGCCTCGTCACAGGACGAGACCAATAGCAAAAGTTCCCTTGGCCTACGGATCAACGTGTTTTTCTTCAGCACGTTTATTATTTTTTGTGTCATTATTATTCGTCTTGCGGTTCTACAGTTTGTAGAAGGGCCAACCTTGACCGAGGTGGAGACTAACCGGGCAACAAAAAGTGTACCGCTAGCCGCCATGCGCGGTGTGATCTATGCTGCAGGAGGCGAGAAGTTGGCCTATTCCACACCGGTTCAATCGTTATACATTACACTGACCAAAGAATATACGGCCAAGGTCACTGATAAGGAGACCGGCAAGTCGACGTTATCACCTGCCGCTCAGGCCAAGTCGGATGATTTGGCAAACCGTCTTGTCGCGGACTTTGCAAAGTTCGGTGCCAAAGATGTTAAACCCATGACGAAGGAAGATGTGTTGGATTCCTTGGACCTTTACTTCAAGAAGTATTCGGGGTACATGGCCCGGCGGATTAAGTCAGGCCTCACTGACGAAGAAGTAGCTTACTTCATGGAACACAAGGATGAGTATCCTGGGCTTACCGTGGTGGAGGAAAGTAACCGCCATTATGACAAGGACACTGTTGCCGTACAGACCGTTGGATATATCAAGCCTTTCAAATCCTCCAACAGTTTGGCGATTTACCAGAATATCTTGAATCAGATGAAAAACAATCCCACTGCCGGCTTGACCTACAAGGACGATGAATTTGTTGGTTTTGACGGGCTTGAGCTGCAATATCAGCGGGAGCTTCGCGGCCAGAATGGATATCAGGAGATATCCGTCAACCCGCAGAATATGGCTGAGAGAATTGAGCAGGTAGTTCCGCCAGTGAAGGGAAATGACATTTGGACAACGATCAATAAGAATATCCAGATGAAAACCGAACAGGCCATTACCGACCAGCTCAACTGGCTGCACAAGAATCCAGTTCAAGGGAAGCTGCATCCGTCAGCGGTTACTGGTTACGCCGTGGCGATGGAAGTGGATACTGGTAATATCGTGGCCATGGCAAGCATGCCAGATTACGATACCAATGTGTGGACACAAGATAAAATGGACCCTGATGTATGGAAAAAGATTATGGGCAACTATCAGAACGGAACGATTACCCCGTTTTCCTCAGGAAGCTCCGGTCATAATTTTAGTTCTACCGTTTTCTTGGGGTCCACGATTAAGCCACTTACGGTGCTTATTGGTCTCAAGGAAGGTTTCATCACTACACATACCACTTATTCAGATACAGGAAGTACTAAGTTTGGTAAAGCCGGTCATGAAACCACGGTTAGAAATGCCGGGAGTCATGCCTATGGATTCTTTAGATCACCGGCTGATGCCATTGCGAACTCTTCTAACGTCTTTATGATCGATAAGGTAGGTAAGAAACTTTACGAGCAGTACGGAGCCCAGGGTGTGGAAATCTGGGATAGATATATGAAGGAATTTGGACTTGGGGTATCAACCGGCAGCGGTTTGCCGAAAGAGTACAAAGGAATGCTGAATTATTTTAAAGAGGCTGAAGCAGGAAGTGCTCAATCTGCATTAGTCTACGCGTCATTTGGTCAACAAGGTAGCTATACGACGCTGCAATTGGCTCAGTATACATCAACGCTCGCCAATCAAGGTGTGCGTATCAAACCTCAATTAGTCAGCAAAATCACCGATTCCTCCGGTAAGGTAGTGAAGACTTTCGGGCGTGAAGAGCTGGATAAGGTGGATTTCGATCCGTCGTATTGGAGAGAAGTAATCAAGGGAATGAGTAGTAAAGTCAGCAGCTTTGATAATTTCCCGTATGATTTTGCCCGTAAGACAGGGACTTCGCAGCAGGATTCCTATAGTAAAGGTGTTAAAAGTACCATCGATAACGGGGTGTTCATTGCCTTTGCTCCGCGTGAGCATCCGAAGCTGGCGGTAGCCGTTATTATTCCGGAAGGTGGCTTTGGTTCCAACAGTGCCGCACCGGTAGCCCGGAAAATCTTCGATGCGTACGATTGGGAATACGGATTGAACGGAGTGCCTAAGAAGAGCTTGCAATCTTCAGCAAATGGACAAGACAATGCCGCTTCTGAAAATACAACAACGAATACACAGTAACCATAAAATCGCCCTCTTAGATGGGCACAACAAAGAATGGAGGGGTGGCAATGACTGCCAAATACCGCCTGCTTGCCTTGGATATGGATGGAACCCTGCTGAATGATGAACAGATCATTACCCCAAAGACAGTGGAATGGATTCAAAAAGCGGTGGAGGCGGGCGTACATGTCTGCCTATCCACCGGCCGTTCTTTTAACGGTGCCTGGCCTTATGCCAAGCAGCTTGGTCTTAAGACACCGATGGTAACGGTGAACGGCAGCGAAGTGTGGCGTGCGCCGTATGAGCTGTACCGCCGTTCCTTGATGGATCCTAAACTTGTGAGTCAGTTGTATGACATGGCAGAGCGTTATGGGATCTGGTTCTGGGCTTACTCTCTGGAGCAAGTACACAACCGGGAGAACTGGGATGGAAGTACAGAGGACCGGGAATGGTTGAAGTTTGGATACAGCACTGAGGATGATGACATTCGGCACAAGCTGCTATTGGAGCTGCAAGACTTGGGTGGGTTAGAAATCACGAACTCCTCACCACATAACCTGGAGATTAACCCGCTGGGAATTAACAAGGCAACCGGAATTAAGGAAGTCTGCCAGTTGCTCGGCATTGACATGTCCCAAGTCGTTGCCGTAGGAGACAGTCTGAACGATCTTGCTGTAATTCAGCAGGCTGGTCTTGGTGTTGCGATGGGCAATGCTCAGGAGACGGTTCGTCAGGAAGCGGATGCTGTCGTAGCCAGCAATAACGAAGATGGGATTGCTGAGGTTATTCAAAGATTCATTTTGTAAAAGTGAACGACATTGGAGGAGAAGGAATTGACAATCCTGGGTTGGATTCTGATTATCGCTTTATTTGCTGTCGGGTTGGCCGGTGCTGTAGTTCCGATTCTTCCGGGTGCGATTGCGATTTATCTTGCCTTTTTCGTATACGGATGGTTCTTTTCCTTCCACTCCCTTGGCACTTGGTTCTGGATTATTCAGACATTGATTGTGGTGGTGCTTTTTATTGCCGATTATGTAGTGGGAGCTTGGGGTGTCAAAAAATTCGGTGGCTCGCGTGCTTCGGTCATCGGCAGCACCATCGGTTTGATATTCGGCCCGTTCGTCATTCCGGCATTTGGTTTGATTATTGGTCCGTTTCTGGGAGCCTTTATCGGCGAACTGATTGTCGGCTCTTCGGCTGGTAAAGCCACCAAAGTTAGTGTAGGAGCAATAATTGGTTTATTTAGCAGTACGGTAGTCAAAATTGTGCTACAGTTAGCGATGGTCATCCTCTTTTTCATCTGGATCGGCCTGCATTAATTTTACAGTGAAGAAGGCGAAGCAGTTTGTCCAAGAAAGAGTCTTTTGTCAAAGGCACGCTAATTTTGGCTGCAGCGGCACTCGTGGCGCGCGTGCTTGGTATTTTTCAGCGGGTTCCGCTGGAGCATCTGTTTGACGATATCGGGAATGCCGCATTTGTACAGGCCAACAATGTATATTTAATGCTGCTGACGCTGGCAACCGCCGGTATTCCTAGTACACTTAGCAAAATGGTGTCGGAACGGTACGCGCTGAACAGACCGGATGAAGCGCGGCAGGTCTATCGGGCGGCGCTTATTTTTGCTGCGGTGATGGGGGTTATTATGAGCGTGGCGCTGTACTTTGCCGCGCCATGGTTCGCGAATCATGCTAAGGTTCCACAGAGTACCAGGGCTATTCAGGCCATCGCTCCAGCACTTCTGTTGTTCCCGGCTATCGCGATGATGCGTGGTTATCTGCAGGGACGCAATAATATGATGGCTGGCGGCGTCTCGCAGATCGTAGAGCAGATTGCCAGAGTGTTCACCGCAATTCTGCTGGCGTATATCCTGCTCAAGCAGGGGTATGACAATTCGATCATGGCAGCGGGTGCTTCATTCGGGAGTGTGCTGGGAAGTATAGCCGCCTTTGGTGTTATGCTCTACTTCATCATGAAGACCCGGAAGAAGGACCGTCTGGAGAACTTAAATACAGCGCCTAGTGCCAAGCTGCCGATGTTTGGGATTTATAAGGATATCTTTAGCCTGTCCATTCCAATCGTGCTATCATCCATGACCATCCAAGCGGTATATTTCATTGATACGACCTTGATTGTTCCGCTGCTCAGCGGTCAGATCGGTGAGGCTAGCGCCACGCAATTGCTGGGGATTTTGGGGCAAAAAGCACAGAGTATCGCCGGCATTCCACCCGTACTCGCTATTGCGCTCAGCACTTCGCTGATCCCAGTCATCTCGGCAGCCTACGCGCGGCGGGACGATGTTCACCTGAAACGCCAGATTACACTGGCGCTGCGGATTTCCATTCTAACAGGAACACCAATTGTGATGTCATTGGTTGCCGCAGCCTATTCTGTTAATGGGCTTCTGTTCACCAAGATCACAGGAACTGGAATTATTGCTCTCCTTACATTCGGTACGATTTTTCAAATAACGATGACAACCTCGAACTCGATATTGCTGGGGATGGGCAAATCCCGAATCTCCATGTTCTACGTGCTCGGCGGAATTGCCACGAAGCTTATCTTCAGTTTGGTGCTCAGCCGTTTCATGGGTATCTACGGAATTGTTATTGCAACGGCGCTCTGTTTTATCGTGATTACATACTTGAACCTGCGTTTGCTGCGTAAGATCGTATCTTTCGAGATTATGGGCAAGCGCTGGGGAGGTTTTGTGCTTGCGGTTCTGGTTTCTACGGGCATCGGTTATGGCTTGAATGAAGCCGGTATTCTGCTTACACATGTTATGCCTGCACGTCTGGCCTTCTTGCTGACTTGCCTTGTGGTGGGCGGAGCGGTTGTGATTATCTATCTCGTACTGCTCATCGTGCTAGGTGTGATCAGTAAGCAGGAAATTGCCGGGTACCCACGTGCTCTGCAGAAGCTGCTGAATCCACTGATGAAATTACAGCCTGCCCGTGTGCGGGCAAGAGAGTAATGCAATGATTGTCTGATGATTTGACTTCCGCGTCACATTTTGCTTCACTTAAAAGGTACAGGTAACATATTTTTGACTGGAAGGGACTGACCCATAGATGGATAAGATTAGTTCTCCCGCTGAGTTTCAGGTAGCGATTCAATCGCCCCGGCTGACGATAGCCGTATTCAAAGCCGACTGGTGTGTCGACTGCAAGTTCATTGATCCCTTTATGCCTGAAGTAGAGCAAAATTATGAAGGCCGCCTGACGCTTGTAGAGGTGGATGTCGACGCTGTTGGTGATGTAAGCCAGGAGCATAACATTCTCGGTATTCCAAGTTTTGTGGCCTATACAGACGGACGCGAGCTGGTTCGCTTTGTGAGCAAGCTGCGCAAATCCCGTGAGGAAATTGAGAATTTCCTCAATACAGCTCTTGAGGTTTATCAAAGCATTCACAAGTAATGGATGGATATTGAAGACACCGCTTTGCCCGTTGTATGAGCAAAGCGGTGTTTTTTAGTTATCGGACAACAGGAAGGTCATTTCTTTTCTAAAATGCAGAATCAAATGCCGCAAACATCATTTTTTCGGTTATAATGGAAACGCATTACTTCATACTTTTCCAGCAAAAGTCATTCATTTACTTATTTCTTAATGCGGGTGATCACATTTGACGACAAATCAGTTGAAGTGGCTTAGTTACATAACCTGTCTGGTAATGTTTCTGGCTCTGCTGGGCGGGGCGGTAGTAACCAAAACGGGTTCGGGTCTGGAGTGCGGAAATGAATGGCCGTTGTGTCATGGCAAGCTGATTCCTGCCTATACTGTAGGCTCCTTGATCGAATATACCCACCGTTTATTCAGCGGTCTGGCGGGTATGCTGTCGATAGCTTCCATGTTTGCCTTCTGGCGTTATGCGCGTCAGCGGCGCGATTTGTTAGTATATGCCTTGATGACCTTACTCTTCGTAATCATACAAGGCGGAATGGGAGCGCTTGCAGTGCTCAGATCCCAGTCTGCTGCCGTGATGGCGCTGCATATGGGATTTTCACTAATTGCATTTGCCAGTTCCCTAATGTTAGCGCTAGGGTCCAAAAGAAGGCATGAAGAAGGCGACACTCTTCCTGTGTCTGGTAAGCCGGTGAGTATTTCTTTTCGTAATTTGACTTGGTTCACGACCATTTATTCTTACATCGTTGTCTACATAGGGGCGTTCGTCAGCCATACCGATTCCCAAGGGGGCTGCTCCGGCTGGCCACTATGCAATGGGGAGTTTATTCCGGAGTTATCGGGTGGCGTTGGAGTAGTGTTCACGCACCGGATAGCGGCTTTACTGCTGTTTTTGCTGACGGCTTTACTGGGGCATTTGGCATTCTGGAGGCAAAAGGAACACAAAGAGCTGAGAATGCTGGGTGTAGCAGCTGTCCTACTGTGTCTGATGCAGGTGTTCAGCGGGGCGGCGGTCGTGTATACGCTAGGAAATGATAAGCTTTACATCTTTGCTGCTCTTGCTCACATTCTGCTCATTGCCGGACTATTCGGTGTACTGTGTTATATGAGCGTACGGGTATGGCAGCTTAGCAAAGGAAACAGGCGTTAAATCGGTGCAACAAGCTCTTGCTGGAGGAATGTCATGCAGGAGTATTCCCTGATCGAATGTACTCTTAGGCTGAGAGGATGGATAGAGTGGGTTACAGGGAGGGACAATAACTTGGAGACACGGTACTTTACGTCGATGGTTGTAGTAACTGCGGAAAGATCAGGATCTTAATTTAACACTCTTATTTGGAATTGCTCCATCCGAAGCAGGGTAAGGAGGATAACATATGCTGCGGATATTGCTGGGGGAACCACCCCGTGTGAACAGCGGCGTACTCGCCGAGGCTATGGAACATATGGCGGAATTCGCCTCGCTGCTGCGCAAGGAGATGAATAGGCATGAGGACCGTGATCATGAGCACCGGAAGCTGGAGATTTGGACTCGTGGCCTGATTGTCTCCTTGGATGAACTGGAGCAGAGCTGGTTTGCCGCTGCCTTTTACCGGAAATCAGTGAAGGCTGGGTATATGGACGATATGTCGGTGGCTGAGCAGGGCGAATATGCGCGATATGTGTATTTTTATAAAAATGGCTTTATTCGTGTCTTCTCTTTGCTGGACAAGCTCGGTACGGTACTGAACAGTCTTTATGACCTTAATACATCCAGGATTAAAACCCACTTCTCTTATTTCACGGTACTCCGGGAATTTCTTACTCACAAGGAGCATGCAGCACTGGCCGATCAGTTGGAGAACATTAAGAACTCTTATCGGGAGCCACTGCAGAACCTGCGCAAGCGCCGCAACGCTGAAATTCATTACATGAATGCTGAAATGCAGGATGATCTGTGGCAGCGTCATCAGGGTCTTCATGACAAAATACAGCTGGAGGATCTCGACAGTCACCTGGAGGACTTGAAGCAGGGATTGGAAATGGTCTGCAAATCATTAGAGGCTGTATATAAATACAGCATGGATCATTGGCCTAAGAATGCTGGGAAATCCTGATGATGTAAAAATGGAATTCTGCGGAAAATTTTCCTTTGACAAAGAATGCAGAACTAAACTATACTAAATCATGCCTTCTTAGGCGGACATTTTATGACAAACTACAACACTATATCACATATCTTATCGAGAGTGGCGGAGGGATAGGCCCGATGAAGCCCGGCAACCGATTTATGCTTATGCGTGAACCGCATATTCATAAATGCCATGGTGCTAATTCCTACAATGCTGCGTGAATGCGGGCGTTGGCAGATGAGACGGCATTGTCTATAAGCGCACAGGGCCTCTTGCGATCTGCTAACGATCGTCGGAGGCTTTTTTTGTACAATTTACTGATATTATCGTTAAAGGAGGACGGCAGCTTGATAGAGCTAAAGAGTCTAACCAAGGTATATGGAAAAGGCAGTAAGACCGCCACGGCACTCTCGGGGCTAAATCTGTCGATCAAAAAAGGGGAAATCTTCGGAGTCATCGGCCACTCCGGGGCAGGAAAAAGCACGCTGATCCGTTGCATTAACCTGCTTGAGCGTCCGACCGAAGGCGAGGTCTGGGTAGATGGCGTTGAGCTAACACAATTGTCGGAAGGAGAGCTTCAGGAGAAGCGCCGCAAGATCGGAATGATTTTTCAGCACTTCAATCTGCTGTCCTCCGCTACTGTATATGAGAACATCGCCTTTCCGCTACGGCTTACCCGTACACCCAAGAACCTCATTGACCAAAAAGTCAATGAACTGTTGGCCTTGGTAGGGCTGGAGGAACATCGGAACAAATATCCGGCCCAGCTCTCCGGCGGTCAAAAACAGCGTGTTGGTATCGCCCGGGCATTGGCTAGCGACCCCGATGTACTTCTCTGCGACGAGGCGACTTCAGCGCTGGACCCGCAGACGACAGATTCGATTCTCCGTCTGCTGCTGGATATCAACCGACGGTTCAACCTGACAATTGTTCTGATCACACACGAAATGCATGTAATCCAGAACATCTGTGACCGGGTGGCTGTCATCCATGGCGGCGGCATCGTGGAGCAGGGTGAAGTGACGAAGGTCTTCCTGAAGCCCAAGCATGAGATCACCCGCGAGTTCATCCGCAGTGAGGCGCAGCATGATGGGCCGCTACGGGCCGCCATCGACGCCGCCCATGACGGTTCAACGCAAGCGGTCAAGATCACCTTCCTTGGTCAAAAAACGTACGAGTCCACCTTGTCCCAGGTTGCGCGGGAGACAGGCGTTGACTTTGCCATTCTTTCAGGCACCATCTCTACGATCAAAGATGTACCTTACGGGCAACTGATCGTTCGTTTTGAAGGTGAGGCTGGAACGATTGCAGAGACCATCGCAAAGCTGAACGCTCAGGGTCTTGATGTGGAGGTGATTGCGTAATGGGTAGCTTGGATTTTAGCAAAATTAACTGGTCGGAAATGACGGATGCTGCCATATCTACTCTGAAAATGTTAGGAATTTCCGGAATATTCACAATTATTCTTGGTTTACCGCTCGGAATTGTGCTATATTTATGGGGTAGATCCAACCAGTCCTTTGTTAGAGCTATTTATGCAATCTTATCGTTTATTGTGAACATTCTGCGCTCCGTACCGTTCATCATTCTGATGGTCGCACTGATTCCCGTTAGTAAATCGATAGTAGGTACTTCGATTGGTGTGCTGGGCACGATCCCCGCACTTGTCATTGGGGCTGCACCGTTCTTTGCCCGGCTGGTAGAGACAGCGCTGCGTGAGGTAGATCGCGGAGTGATCGAAGCTGCACAGGGCATGGGGGCTTCAACTGGACAAATCGTCATGCGGGTATTACTGCCAGAAGCTCGTCCAGGTTTGTTAGCTGGGGTAACGATTACGATTGTCACGCTGGTCTCCTACACGGCTATGTCAGGGATGGTTGGCGGCGGTGGTCTGGGTGACTTGGCTATTCGTTATGGGTACTATCGTTATGAGAAGGAAGTTATGCTTATCTCTGTAGCGCTGATGGTTATTCTGGTGCAGCTGCTGCAGATGGCTGGCGACCGGCTGGTGAAGTATTTTACTAGGAAATAAGGAACATTAATATAGATAACCTTATTTACACAAAAACCATACTGTTTTAAGGGGGATTTACAAATGAAAAAAGTACTACTAACGTTTTTTAGCCTGACACTGATTCTGGTGTTGGCTGCTTGCGGCAGTAACAACTCTGCCAATAACGCTGCGAATTCTGCAGCGACCAATGCTCCTACGAATGCTGCTGAGCCGACTACAGAACCAGCAGCTGATCCTGTAACTCTGGTTGTAGGTGCATCTCCAGTGCCACATGCCGAAATCTTGAAAGCTATTGCTCCATTGCTTGAAGCTCAAGGCATCAAGCTGGAAATTAAAGAATTCACGGACTATGTACAACCAAACGTTCAACTGGCTGAGAAACAACTGGATGCGAACTTCTTCCAACATCAGCCTTACCTTGACGACCAGAACCAGAAGAACGGAACTGATCTTGTATCCGTTGCTGCTGTTCACGTTGAGCCATTTGGCGGTTACTCCAAAAAAATCAAATCCATCGACGAACTGAAAGACGGCGCTAAAGTAGCGATTCCGAACGATCCAACTAACGGTGGCCGTGCATTGATTCTTTTGGCCAAGAATGGTCTGATCAAGCTGAAGGATGACACTAACATCACTTCTACCAAAGCAGACATCACTGAGAACAAGAAGAACCTGAATATCATTGAGCTGGATGCAGCAATGCTGCCACGCCAATTGGATGAAGTAGATCTTGCGCTGATCAACACCAACTTTGCGCTGGAAGCTAATCTGGTGCCAACTAAAGATGCCCTGTTCATCGAAGGTGGAGATTCCCCATACGCTAACATCCTGGTATCCCGTGCAGACAACAAGGACTCCGATGCGATCAAGAAGCTGGCTGCGGCTCTGACTTCCCCTGAAGCTAAGAAGTTCATCGAAGACAAGTACCAAGGTTCCATCATTCCAGCATTCTAAAATAATTCAGTAATAGCAAACCCCCGCGGCCTTGAAGGCTGCGGGGGTTTTTGATATGATTAGGCGCATATTTGATGAAGACAAAAAAAAGAAGCCCGGATTCCTGTAACAGGCTTCCGGGCAACTATAGAACGGGATTAGAATACTTGGATAACTTCTTCGATGCCTTCTACTTCTTCAATGAGGGCACGCTCAATCCCGGCTTTCAGCGTAATTGTGGAGCTTGGGCAACTGCCGCAGGCACCCATCAGTTTCAACTTAACAATGCCGTCTTCGACATCGATCAGTTCCACGTCACCGCCATCGCGTTGCAGGAACGGACGGAGCTTATCGAGCACTTCCAGCACTTCATCATACATGGACGTGCTTTGTGTAGTTTCACTCATTTCTCAATCACTCCTTTCTTAGTGTTATTATAGTACAAAAGATTAAAAAATAAAATGGTTAGGACAGAATAGGGAGATCATCATGAGACCAATAATAGAATTTTGTGCCAGCAATGGCGGTCACGGAACCGATCGTTTACGCATCAAACTGGAACAAAACCCCGAATATGACGTCATCGAATATGGCTGTTTAAACAATTGCGGACAATGTTACCTGGCTCCGTTCGCCATGGTAGAAGGCGAAATTGTGGAGGCCGAGACCGCAGAAGAACTGGAAGCAACCATAAATGCCAAGATCAAAGAACTGGAAGAATGGTTCAATATCGATCTGGACTAGGCTGCTCCGCTCTTAGCCAAAATGACGCTTGGACATCCAGAGCACCCCGCTCTTCAGCAGGCGGGGGACTCTGCCCATGACGGAGCGCCGTCCCATGAGTCCAAATCCGGCGTTCTTGCCGAGGGAGCCTAATGTACCTTTCAGGCGGATCTCATGCAGCTTTGGCGTCTCATTCCGCCATAGCGCCTGCAGAACCTGACCTACCTGCTCACCCTGACCTCCGGCTGCCTGGGCGCTTGGGGCGAATGGCAAGCTCGCGCAGTCACCAATCACAAACACCTCTGGATACTCCGGCACCCGGTAGTATTCGTCAAGAATTACCCGTCCACCGCGATCCTTCGCCACCTGCAGGTCTTGAACGACCTTGACTGGCTGGATACCGCCCGTCCATACGGTTACGTCTGAGACAATGGCTTGATCGCCATTAAAGACAGCCCCGTCTTCAACATGGGATACGCAGACACGAGATACAGTCTCCACGTGATGTACATTGAACCATTCCTCCACATACTGCGAAAGTTTCGCCGGGAAGGCGGATAGTACACGTTCCCCTCGATCTAGAATCGAGATGTTGAGGTCAGGACGACTTTCCCGAAGCTCTGCTGCCAGCTCAACCCCGCTGAGTCCACCACCGACGATATTTACTTTACCGTAGGGTTTGATATCATTCAGGCGACGGTATGTTTCACGTGTACCAGATAACGTCTGAATGCTGCAGGTGTATTGATCCGCTCCGGGAATGCCATGGTAATTATCCGTACAGCCCAGTGCGATGGCCAGGATATCATAGGAGAGGGGCTCGCCGCCCTCCATGGATACCACCCGGCCCTCCAGATCAATCGAAGCTACTTCACCGTAACGGACGGTCAGACGTGGATGAACCGGGAACTGGATGCGCAGATGGTAATCGGTGACAGTACCTGCGGCAAGCGCATAGTATTCTGTCTTGATGCCCTGATAGGGCATCCGGTCAATCAAAACAATTTCTACGTCAGAGGGAAGATGGTTGCCAATCAATTCCTGGATAAGGGCGAGGCCGCCGTAGCCGCCTCCTAGAACAAGCAATGTTCGCATGAGACCTTACTTCCTTTCGCGGATAGGCATAGCCGGCAGAGTCCGGCCTTCTTACTCGTAGACCTTGATTTCGTTATAGAAGGTATCGCGTTCAACAGGAATTCGTCCGGCGCCTTTCACCAGCCAAATCAACTCGTCGCGGGTTAAGCCTTCAGGGGTCAGTGCACCTGCAGCATGGCTGATGCGTTCCTTCAGGATCGTGCCGTGGACATCGGATGCACCGAAGTTGAGCGCTACTTGTGTTAATTGTGCACCGATATTAATGAAGTACGCCTTAATATGGTCGAAATTGTCCAGCATTAATCGGCTGACAGCAATTGTTTTGAGATCCTCATAAGCCGAATTACGGCGCATAATGCCGGCATTCTTGTTCTTAGGCTGCATAGACAGTGGGATGAACACCATAAAGCCATTCGTTTCATCCTGCAGTTCGCGAATTTGCATCATGTGGCGAATCCGGTCCTCACGAGACTCGATGGAGCCATATAGCATGGTCGTATGGGTCTTCATACCAAGGTTGTGCGCAGTCCGGTGAACCTCCAGATATTCTTCGACGTTAGCTTTATCCACCCGCATTTTTTTGCGGTATTGGTCAGACAGAATTTCTGCACCGCCACCAGTTAGCGTTTTGAGACCAGCTGCGCGCAGTTTTTCCAGCACTTCCCGGATACTTAGGCCGCTAATTCGAGTGAAAAAGTCAATTTCCGCCGCGGTGTAGGCTTTTAGGGTAACTTCGGGGAATCTGTCGTGCAGGGCTTGCAAGGAATCGACATAATATTGAAAGGGTACCTTATCATTATGCCCACCGACAATATGGAACTCTCGCACCCCTGGATTCATGTGTTGTTCGACATATTGCACCATTTCCGGACCCGAAAGGGTATATGCACCCTCTTCTCCGTCATCCTTGCGGAAATTGCAGAATGCGCAGCGCGATTCGCAAACATTGGTGAAATAGAGACTCATATTTTCGATAAAATAGACCTTGTTTCCGTTCTTGCGAAGATTGACTTCATTGGCCAGCTGGCCAATGGTCAGCAAGTCGTTACTTTCATATAAATAAACGCCATCTTCCAAATTCAATCGTTCTCCGCCACGGACTTTCTCAATAATGGTTGCCATTCTGGCATCCGTATGAGGGGTTATAAGAGTAGACATATCATTTCCTCCTGAAAGTTTAGCGAAGCAAAACAATGCATCGCAGTATCATACCAAGACCTGCCTGAAGCACAGGCAATTCTTTATCCTGTAGCGATAAGTGCGCCAGCTCTTCCCGTGACAATTTTTTGAATTTTTACTCGGGCTGCCTCCCCTATTATAAACCTCTCTTTTGGGGGGAGCAAGATTTGAAGCACATCTAAGCGCATGTGATAAATAACCTTGATCACGGCAGTTATAACTTGAGAGCCGGGGGATAGTGGAGTATACTTAACTTACTTCAGAAAAATAACTTTTGGTCCAGTGGACCTTTGATACCGGAATGCTCCTGACGAATCCGCCAGGGCATCACATCAAGATTTAGGGAGGTACAGTTATGATTAATATTAGTGAAACAGCTGCGGAGCAGTTGAAGACGATGCTTGGAGAACAGGAGACACCAGGTATGTTCCTGCGCCTGGGTGTGGCAGCCGGGGGCTGCAGCGGGTTCTCGTACGCGATGGGCTTCGACGACAACGAGAGCGACAAAGATGTATACATGGAAGTGGAAGGTCTGAAGGTCGTTGTGGAGAAGGATGATCTGCGCTACCTCAACGGTCTGGAGATCGATTTCGAGGAATCCGGCATGACCGGAGGCTTCACCATTAACAACCCTAACGCAACCGCTACCTGCGGCTGTGGCAGCAGCTTCCGTACGGCTACGGATGCCGGGAAGCCGAATGCGGAGCCTTGCTAATTGGTGTAGCAATCAAGATGGATTATAGATTGTATATGAAATAAAGCACACCGCGATCATCTTTTGGGTTGGTAACAACCCTAAAGCCATGGTTCAAGAATTGCGGAATTTTACCTCCCGAATGTGTATGATGCCAGTACACATTCGGGAGGTTTTTATTATCATAAAAGTAATGGACTTAACCTGCAGAAGAGAAGCTAGGTGGGAAGGGGAATTCGTCGAACAAACTGGTAGCTGTTTTGAGAACTTTCTCGGTGGCTTCGTAAGGGATTTTCTTACTGCTTTTTCCTGAACTGAGTACTTGGGCCGATTCGATTTGCACTTTTAATAAGCGGAAAGTCGTTGATTTTTTTAAATTACTGACGTATTCAGAGGCTGCGGTGTCTGCTGAAGTGTCGTAGTTTTCCAGTCGAGCTAAGGATTCGAGGAGTCCTCCACACAAATCAGCAACATCTTTATTCGTCAAAACCCCTTTTAATTGGCTAGTCTGCTCTTTGATTTTGGACACCATAGTTTTGACCTCTTGGATTTGAGCCACTTCCGTCTTTAATCTGACCAGAGTGCCCCGTACATCGACATCTTCCTTGATCTCTAAAGCTTTGTTATACACCTCTAGAGCTGCTTCATAATCCAGGTTATCCTGATGCTGCTTCGCTTGGGTGACTAAATCATTGAATTTTCTGTCTTGCCTTGATACACAGGAGGTGAGGAGTATCACAATAACTACTAGCACAAGGATAGCTTTGATAGTTTTCAATAAACACCCTCCATATTATGGTACTTTACCTAATTATACGCATGTCCTCTCCTGTAGTGTCAATCGAAAAAATGCCTGGCAAGGATTTAAATTCATTCCTGGGTGAGTATGACCGGAGGGATGCACAAAGACACAAAAAACCTGCGATTCTGGGACTGTAAAGTCCTGAGCGTCGCAGGTTATTGGCTTGCGGTCTATGAATCTTGTCTTCCTGACAAATTTCTCTTCTATTATATGTAGCAATTGAGCTGCAGCTGTCTTATGCTGCGATAATGAATTTGTAATTGACCATGAACACGATCATTGCTGCGGCAATCAGGGAGAAGGCAATGCAGCTAGCCCCGAGTACTCTGCGGCGGTCCTTGATGAACTTAAAGCCGATAGCGCAGACCAGAAGGGTCGTTCCCGCCAGAACAACGGACATAGCGATCATTGCCACCCAATACAATACCTCGAAAAATTGAGCCAATCCAGAGCGCCTCCCATGTAAATTATTCAAATTTCTGTCATGATTATTTTTTACTATACGATACTTGCCCAGGTTTGAAAAGCGGTTTCTTACTTGCTACAGTTCACTTGATTGCGTTTACAAAATGTGTCGTTTTTCCCCTCGGCATCCTGCGACAAAATTCCGCGATTGTCTCTGCCCATTCTTGTTTTTTCTTGCATTTGCCTAGGAAGAAATTTTTTTGCCGAAAGCTGCGATATTCTTGGGCATGCGCCAAGGGCGGCTGCCCCTGGCACGATCGCCCCTTTTTGCCGTGAGTGACCCGGGCACGGACAGTCATACAGGAGGGCGGGGCACTTTCTGAGTAATGTATACGGTAGGCTATGATAATGAAGGGAGAGGGAGGACGATGGCAGGAAGACAACTGGCCAGCAAATGGCTGAAAACCGAGGCGTTGCTTAGCGATTCCAGGGTTGCCGGTTACATTCCAAGAACACAGCAATATAGTGATGCTGCCTTGCAGGCGATGCTCGGCAGATATGGAAATGTAGTCATCAAACCCGTTGTAGGCGGCGGAGGCTATGGTGTTATCAAAGTATTCCGCGACCGGCGCGGGTACGGGTTTACTTATATGTCGAAGACGCGGATTTACCGCGGTTTTAATGCGATGAGAAATGCGCTGAATAGAGTAAAGGTGCGGCGCAGATACCTAATCCAGCAGGGGATATCACTTGCACAGATTGCTAGCCGGCCCATTGACTATCGCGTCAAGGTAGTGAAGAACGGCGAGCACTGGGAATTTCGTTCAATGGTGGGGCGGCTAGCCCGGCCCGGACTTTTTGTCACCAATCTGTGCAAAGGCGGAACGATGCTAAGCTGCCGGGAGGGGCTGAGACGTTCGCTTCCCAAGGTGAAGTCATCCGCGAAGCGGGCGGAGATGCGCCGTCTAACGCGCATTTGTATTGAACTGCTTGAGCGGCGTTTCCCAGGAGTCGGCGAGTTGGGATTTGATTATGCTGTGGATTTTAGTGGTAAAATATGGATTTTGGAAGTAAATACACGCCCGCAATAAATAAATTTTTTTTAAGAATTGACGATAATAGAAGTAGTAGGATAAAATTGCGTTTAGTTGTTTCCTTAGAAGTAATAATTCCTGTAAAATATGACAATTTTGAAAAATTATTTTTCTGCACACAAGTTCAAAATCTCCTGTGTATAACTCTTATCCCCATAGTCCACTGCGCAGCTATACTCTTTATTACCATTACACACAAATTATGCACAGGATTTCCACATGTACTTGTGGATAGTGAGAACGCTTGTTCGAAAAATGATAGTTTGCTATGATAGATTCAGATCCAAATAAAGGAAAGGTAGGTGATCGTTATGGTTGAATTGTCGGATGAGATGCTGCTTGACTCTTACCATAGAGCAATAGAGCTGCAACTAGAGCATGATTTCATCGCTCTATTACTCGTTGAAATTCGCAAACGGAACTTACACTCTCCAGATCATGCGGTACTTCATTAAGACGCAGACGTTTTTCTGCAGCAGCTACAACAATCAAACCGCAAGTTGCACAAAATAGGGTATCCTTCCCGGCTTGGTGTTAGGCCGACGGCAGGATACCCTTTTATTATGTTATGTGAAATTATACATATCGATGTATGAACATTTTTTTTGCGATGACATCAAAGATGGTGTGGCATACCACTACAGCTTCAAGTTGCTGCTGTGTCCCGGAGACAGCTTGGCTTCTGGATCGATATACACCTTCGCGTTGTTCACGGCAGTTGGTGCTTCGCCAAATCCTACAGCGATCAGCTTCAGCTTGCCTGGGTAAGTCGTAATGTCACCTGCGGCAAAGATGCCGGGGATACTGGTCTCCATGCGGGAGTCCACCACGATAGAGTTGCTCTCAATCTCAATTCCCCATTCGGCAATGGGACCCAAGGATGAAACGAATCCGAAATTGACGATCACGCTGTCCACTTCGATTTCCTGAGTTTCTTTGGTCTTGATATGGGATAATGTCACCTTGGTTATGAATTCCTCGCCATGCAGGGCAGTAATTTCGGTTGGGGTAACAACATTGACCTTGGAAGACATCAGCTTCTCCACGCTATGCTCATGCGCCCGGAATTTATCCCGGCGATGAATCAGGGTGACCTGCTCGGCAATCGGCTCCAGCATCAAAGCCCAGTCTACCGCGGAGTCTCCACCGCCGCTGATCAACACTTTTTTACCCTTAAAGGCGTTCAGGTCGTTTACAAAATAGTGCAGGTTGGCTTTCTCAAAGCGCTGTGCCTCTGGCAATTCCAGACGACGCGGCTCGAAAGCGCCTACTCCAGCGGTGATAATCACTGCTTTACTGTGGTATTCTGCTTTGTCAGTTGTTACCACAAAATGACGTTCATCACGCTTCTGCACGGAAACGACCTTCTCTTCCAACCGGATATCGGATTGGAACAGCTCCATTTGGCGGCTCAAATTGTCCACCAGCTCCTGTGCAGTAACTTTTGGAAAACCAGCCACATCATAAATATATTTTTCTGGATAAAGAGCGGCAAGCTGTCCCCCAAGTTGGGGCATACTTTCAATAAGGGTTACAGATGCCTGGCGCATACCGCCGTAAAATGCGGCGAACATGCCGGCTGGACCGCCGCCTATGATTAGAAGGTCGCTCATAGGAACGCCAGAAGAATCTAGTGTCACAGGATATTACACCTCCGAGTTGATATATTCAATTTGCCATACTTGTTTACATCCCCATTATAAACATTGTGCATGAGACCTGCAAAGAATTTGATCCTTGTTCATCGGATATCCATTTTTTGATGATATCATTTGATTAATAAGCGAGTTAGGTTTACAATAGATATGTCAATTTTCGAATTACTTTAAGTTTGATTGGAATTTCCTCTGAATTTAAGTGTATAATTTCACAAAAATGGTTTTCAAAAAATAACACATAGACAGATTGACCTGTTGGAAGGAGTCGGAACATGAGCAGCATTCCCAAAATTGTAATCCTTGGTGCGGGTTACGGAGGAATTTTGACCGCCCAGCGGTTGCAAAAAGCGTTAAACTACAATGAGGCTGACGTAACTTTGGTTAACCGTCACGAGTATCACTACTTCACTACTCACCTGCATATGCCAGCTGCCGGAACGGACAGCATTGAACATACTCGGGTGCCTATTTCCAAATTGATCGATGAATTTAAAATTGATCTCGTGAAGTCCTCGGTACAAGAGATTCGTACACAACAGAAGAAGGTCATCCTTGAGGATGGCACGCTTTCGTATGACTATCTCGTAATTGCCCTGGGTGGAGAGCCTGAAACCTTTGGTATTCCAGGATTGGATAAATATGCAATGACCATTCGCAGCATCAACTCCGTGCGTCTGATTCGTGAGCATATCGAATATCAATTCGCGAAGTATAAGAACGAAGGCAACGCACAAGAGCACATCAACTTCGTTGTCGGCGGTGCAGGCTTCAGTGGTATCGAGTTCGTAGCAGAACTTGCGGACCGTGTACCTGAGCTATGCAAAGAGTTCGACGTAGATCCTAGCCTTGTAAATATTTACAACGTAGAGGCAGCACCAACAGCACTGCCAGGCTTTGCACCTGAACTGGTGGAGCATGCGATGAACGTATTGACTAAGAAGGGTGTTACCTTCAAGATGGGCGTTGCCATCAAGGAATGTCTACCTGACGGTGTTATCCTGGCTACTGGCGAAGAAATCAAGGCTTCCACGATCGTATGGACCGGCGGTATCCGCGGTAACCGTCTGATCGAAGCTGCTGGCTTCGAAGCTATGCGTGGCCGTGTGAAAGTGGACGAGTTCCTGCGTGCTCCTGGTCATGACAACATCTTCATCATTGGTGATGGCTCGCTCATGATCAATCCGGAAGGACGTCCATACCCACCAACAGCTCAGATCGCGATGCAACAAGGCGAGTGCTGTGCGCATAACCTGGTGGCATCCATCCGCAACCAACAACCGAAGAAATTTGCATTCAGCAACAAAGGAACCGTAGCTTCCCTGGGTAGAGGTCAAGGTGTCGCTGTTGTCGGCTCCAAGACATACAAAGGCTGGTTTGCTGCGCAGTTGAAGAAAGTGGTCGATGCGCGTTATCTGTTCATTATTGGCGGTATTCCGCTGGTATTGAAAAAAGGAAAATTCCTGTAAGATGCGCCACTGTAGCGTGCAAGTAAGGGGATTGCTTACGCGTGAGGAGCTGGATCGTTATAACGGTCTGATCGAGGTTGGTTCTTATCTGGAAGATCAGAATCAATATGATCTGGCTTATATCGTCCAGAAAGAGATTGATCTGCTGATTCTGCCGGGCATTGAACGTCTGAAGGATAAGGGACGGGCTCGTGATCGGGCGACAGCAGAGTATTTGGAAAGCCTGAAGGATGCTGAGGGTGGACCTGAAGAAGAATAAGTGAAGCGTCAGGCTGTGATGAAGGACAAGCATGCATCATTGCAGCCAGGACGCTAACCATAAAACGGGGTGTCTCCAAAGCCATAGCTTTGGGGACACCCCGTTTGTTGTGGACAAAAGTATGAAAATGAGTCTCCGATTATAGCTTCAGCATCTCTTCGAAGGACTCTGGTGTCAGCAAGTTGCCGACATAGAAAGGCCCGAATTCGCCATAACGGGAGCTGACCTCGTCAAAGCGCATTTCGTAGATCAGTTTCTTGAACTGGAGTGCATCCTCAGCGAATAAAGTTACGCCCCACTCCCAGTCGTCAAAGCCGACGGAACCGGTAATAATCTGTTTAACTTTGCCAGCATAGCTGCGGCCGATCAGGCCATGGGATTGCATCAGCTCACGCCGTTTGTCCATATCGAGAGTATACCAGTTGTCGTCCAGGTGCCGCTTCTTGTTCATAGGGTAGAAGCAGATATGCTTCGCTTGCGGCAGAATAGGCTTGAGGCGTGCTTGGACATGAGGACTCTGCATTGGATCTCCGCCGTTGCTGCTTCCACTTGCAGCGTAGTTGCTAAGTTCAACAATGCTGACATAGGAGTAGGCTTTTGTTGTATATTGGGCGAAGGCGGTCTTGTTAAAGGCCGTCTCCAGTCGGTTCAGATCTTCCAGGGTCTCACGCAGGTACATCAGTACGAAATCGGCCTTCTGGCCTACAATGGCATATACCGCGGAGCATCCTTGTTTGGCTTCCTCCACAGGACCCCATTCTTGTATAAAAGCATGCAGTTCTTCCAGAGCAACGGCACGTTCTTCATCATCGGCTGCCGTCCAAGCGGTCCAGTTCAGAGAGCGGAAGTCATGCAGGGCGTACCACCCTTCCAGGGTTAAAGCGGCTTCATTCATGTTCTTTCTCACTCCTTAAAAGTTTTACTAGCGTAAGCTTCCTAGAAATACATCGGTAAAACTCACTTCGGAAGCATCAGCTTAGTTTTACTAGCATCAGCTTCCTAAGAAATACATCGGTAAAACTCGCTTCGGAAGCATCGGCTTAGTTTTGCTAGCTTAAGCTTCGCTTATATCATAGAGGCCATAGTGTCTTACTATGGCTACAGGGCGCATAAACTATGTATAGTCCAATTTGTCCTAGTTGCATTGTATCGCATGCAGCGACTTGAGAGCAAACCATAACATCCTTTTTTCGGTAAAGTTCATTGATTCGTTACATTTTTTCTAGTAAACTTACTATTAGCTTGTGTTAGATGTGCGGTTCTTTATAGAGAGGGGTGAAGACGGTCGATGGGATTTATTCCTGTGTTTGTACTCGCCGTGCTGTTCTTTGTCATGATGTTTGGCATTGGCTTTATCCTTAACATGTTAATGAAGACTACATGGTTTCCCGCTTACCTGTTTGTAATCGTCATTTTACCGGTTGTTGTGTATTCCATTTGGGATCGCAGCGCCATGACCCTTTGGGAGCATTTATCTTCCTTCCAAATTGTCGATTATCTCACTGGTATTGCTGGTCTGATCGGTGCTGTGCTCAGCGGCTGGACGATTCGCAAGCTGCGGATTGGCGGCTACAAAATGTTTTAGTCCTACAACGGCAATAGCGTTTAAACCGGACCGCCGGCCCTATTTTTGAAAGGGCTATCAGTCCGCCGGGAAATCCGGTCATTCCGATGACTGTGATTTCTTTTTTTATTTTAATGAGAAATGAAAAAGAGCCTTGTTAAAGAATAAACTGGGACTGGAAGGAATAAAATCGGCTATGTACAAGGGCTTGTAAAATGCCACCAAGTGCTGTGAATTATTGGTTCGCAGAAAAGGTCGAAATTGCACTTTTTTTTACATTTCCGGCTGCGTTTTTTGTGATAGAATAGAACTCTATATGAATTCGTGCAGAAAAGGGGGAGGTTTCCGCAGATGCGCATGAGTCATTTACATCATTTTACCGAACATCATCGGTACTGCGTTTCCCGCGAATTCGGTCTTAGTGTGATTGATGGGCGGATGCTGGGCTCCGTATACCAGCCTATGGTGGGTGCTTTTGCCATCAGCCTGTACCGTTTGCTCTTCGAGCATATCCCGGCGGAGGCCATCGGCTACTCCGGAGTGGAGCAGCAGCGTCGACTGTTCATGACACTGGGCGTAGAACCAAACGAGAAAGGCCGCAAATATTTGATTGATCAGGCCTCCCGGCTCGAAGCGGTGGGGCTGCTACAGACCTGCCGGATTTATATGCCGGAGACGGATGACTATATGTATGAATATGAGCTGCTGGCTCCGCTGTCGCCGACAGAGTTTTTTGCCACCCAGCATCTAACCTTGCTGCTGCGTGACAAAATCGGTAAGTTCGCTGTGTTGGCACTGCGGGAGCAGTTCTGGACCCGTGAGCCGGAGGAGCTTAGCCGCCGATCGGTTGGCAAGGAGAACATCTCGCTGCCGTTCTACGATATTTTTGAGCTCAATACACATGTGATTGATTATGAGCTGGAGCAGGCGCTGGCTGAGGTTGCCACGGTGCGGCAGCCTGGTGCCCGCGAAGATGGTGATCAGGCTATTGGGTATAGCGATATTATTCTGCGATTCCCGCGAGAATCGGTGAACCGGTCTCATGTGGAGAAGCTGCGCTTTGATCATACCCAGATGGGTGTCATCAATTACGTGGCGCGCAAGTATGATCTGGGTCCACAGGATATATGCCGGCTGCTGGATGAGGATGGGGTGTTCGCGCCGGACGGCGAAGTGATTCTGGACACGCTCCAGCATATCGCCAGCCAGCATTTCCGTCAGGACCTGAAACGGCAAGAGAAGCGGGAAGTTGCTGCTGCCAAGGTGGTGTCCCTCCGCGCTGCGGTAAATGAGGACAACAACGATTCGATCGCTCCACCGGAACAAGCTGTCGAGATGGAATATTATGTGGAGGTTCCTCCACAGTTTCTGTCCAAATGCGATATTCACCAATATAATATGATGCTGCGCAACGAACCTTATACACGGCTGCTGCAGACATTTTTCCCGGGCACGGTGCCGGGGCAATTGCTGGACATTTTCGAGAAGATCGACTTGAACTACAAGTTAAACGGAGAAGTTATCAACGTCCTTATCCATTACTTAATGACTATGGTTGCTTCCGGCGGTGATCAGCGGATGAACCGTAATTTCGTAGAGGCGATTGCCTCCAACATGTTGGTCAAGCAGGTCAATACGTACGAGAAAGCTGTGCGGTATATCCGCGATCAGTCCAAGGTTAAAGGTAAAAATGCCGGCAGTTCGGCAGCCGGAGGCCGTACGCGCAATTATACACGGAATGGAAACCGTCCAGCGAAGCCGGATATTCCGATGGCGCTAGATGATGGCAGCGCTGGAACTGTATCGGAAGAGGAATTTGCGGCGATGATGAAGAAAGCTGCCGAAATAAAGGCTGGCAAGAAAAAAGGCGTCTCCAAAGCGCCGTAAAGAAAGTGTGGTGGAACAATGGAGTCTACGGGCGATGTGTTGCGTTCAATGAACAATCCCGCTCTGCGCCAGCGTTCCCGTGATCTGGAGCAGGGGCTGCTGAACCATCCCTTGGTGAAGCAGCTTCGGGAAGAACATCCCGAGCTGGACGAATCACGGTTGCGGCTTCATCTGAGCCGCCTTTACCAGTATGTGGAGGAAAGCCGACACTGTGCTAACTGTCCCGGCCTTGCGGCATGCCCGAATGATTTTCCGGGTCATTACAGCAAGCTAACCGTGGAGAGCGTCAGCGGTGCGCCGGATCTGTATGAACGCAAGACACCATGTGCGCTGAAGGTAGCGCAGGACAGTCAGGACAACATCCGCAAGCGGATCCGCAGCTTTTATGTGGACGAGCGTGTCCTGCATGGCGGATATGATGAGATCGATATTATGGGCAAGGACCCCCGCCGCGGGGTTGCCGTTAATAAATTGTTTGATTATATTACTGCCACGAAGGAGGAGGGTCTGACCCCGCACGGCATCTATTTGCATGGCTCGTTCGGAACCGGAAAGACTTTCCTCATGTGCTATCTGCTGCACGAGCTGGCGGTGGCTGGATATAACGGTGTTATTGTGTACATGCCTGATTTTATCGAGGATCTGAAATCGATCATGATGGATGGGCAGAAGCTGAAAGAAACGGTGGATACGTTGAAGAACTGTGATCTGCTGATTTTTGACGATATCGGTGCAGAGAACCTGAATCCTTGGGCACGCGACCACATTCTGGGCGCGATCCTGAACTATCGGATGAACCGCAAGCCGACCTTCTACACCTCGAACTATCCACTTGAGGGTCTGGAGAAGCATCTCAGCTTCACCAGCAAGGATGGGGAAGAGATCTATAAGGGCCAACGGCTGATGGACCGGATTGCACCATTTGTGGATGTCATTCCTCTGTATGGTGAGAATCAACGCGGCAAGCGCTAACCGTATATGCAGAGGCAGCTGTGACTAGAAATCCAAACATTCACCTTAGTGATGACCAAGCCTTGCATCCGGATCTGAAGTTCACCTCTATAAAATAAAACAAAAAATCCGTTATCTTCCCTTTGGGGAAGGTAACGGATTTTTGCTTCGATAGCAAGAACGGACAGTAATGAGTCGTGCCTGCTATCCCGAAATAATGAACTTGATGATGACCATACCGAAGAACACTACAGCCATGAAGGTCGCCATGCCGAAGAATCCGTTCATCAGATCACCAAGGTCGTTGCGGGGCTCTTCGTTGACATGCTCCCGCGGGTCACGTACATGCGCGTTGACATCCATAGTCTTTGCCTCCTTGCAGGCTCCAGGCCTGCATTCTTAAATCATTATGAGATAAGTCATTGACAAATAATGCGCTTTCCATAAGTATAACGAACCTGCTGACCTCTTGTAAAGATAAGAGTGTATGGGAGAAAATATCTGGAGAACAATATAATTGTATGATGTATTTCACAAATTCATTATAAATATGTTATACTTAGAGCGTGTCGGTAATTGGTAATCTGGTTATCATATTACATGAAACATTTTATTCACTATAATTTCGGAGCTGTTATGCCAACCTAAGCTTTAGGCTTACTAAGCAAGCATGGCTTCGCAAAACTAAAAGGAGGAACATATCATGGCTATCGTGAACGTGTCTGACCAATCCTTCACCAATGAAGTGGAAGGTCAAGGGACTGTTGTTGTAGATTTCTGGGCTCCTTGGTGCGGCCCTTGTAAAATGCTTGCTCCGATTCTGGACGAATTGTCCGCAGAACTGGGTGACAGCGTGAAAATCGCTAAGCTGAACGTGGATGAGAATCCAGAAACAGCTTCCCGTTTTGGCGTGATGAGCATTCCGACTCTGATCTTCTTCAAAGACGGTCAACCGGTTGATAAAGTAGTGGGACTCAACTCCAAAGAATCCCTGAAAAATATTGTTGCCAAACACCAATAAGATTTGATACGACCTTTACGGGTCTATTGCTTAGCGCCTTCGGTTCATTCCGGAGGCGCTTTGTGTGCTATAATGAGAGATAAATTATCCGCAGCACGGATCTCTTTTTTGACTGCCTGAATCAGGTGTCTGATTAGATCATGTTTTGCGGCGTCTCCCCAAGGGGAAGGATTTAGGTGGGGGTAAATCATGGATCATATGGATCATATCCGCAACAAGCTGGCACTACTGCCCGACCTGCCCGGGTGTTATCTGATGAAGAACAAGGAAGGCACCATTATTTATGTGGGCAAGGCCAAGGTGCTGAAGAACCGGGTCCGCTCTTATTTTACGGGCAGTCATAACGGCAAAACCCAGCGTCTTGTGCTCGATATTACCGATTTCGAGTATATTGTCACGTCCAGCAATATGGAAGCGTTGATTCTGGAATGTAACCTGATCAAGAAGCATATGCCGCGCTACAATGTGCAGCTCAAGGACGACAAAACCTTTCCGTATTTGAAAATCACGAATGAAACTCACCCACGGCTGGAAGTCACTCGTCGGGTGATTAAAGATAAAGCCAAGTATTTTGGGCCATATCCCAATGCCTATGCTGCCCAGCAGACGAAGAAGCTGCTTGACCGGATGTATCCGCTGCGCAAATGCGGCGTTATGCCGAAGGAGGTCTGCCTCTATTATCATATGGGCCAATGCCTAGCTCCGTGTGAGAAAGAGGTTCAGAAATCCCAATATGAAGAGATTACGCAGAGTATTGCTGCTTTTCTCGGAGGTGGGCATGAGGCGGTCAAGAAGGATCTTCAGCAGAAGATGCATGAGGCGGCTGAGGAGCTGTATTTCGAGCGGGCCAAGGAGCTGCGTGACCAGATCATGTATATTGAGGCCCTGATGGAGAAGCAGAATATCAATACCGCCGATACCAAAGACCGCGATGTCTTCGGCTATGCGGTGGATAAGGGCTGGATGTGTGTGCAGATTCTGTATATGCGTCAAGGTAAAATGATTCAGCGGCACTCGTCGGCCTTCCCGTTCTATGGTGAAGCCTACAGTGACTTTATGTCTTACGTCACTCAGTATTACAGTGACAACCCTGCGTTGCCGCAGGAGATTCTGCTGCCGGACGCGGTACGCGAAGCCACCGCGGAAGATCAGCCGGTGAAGGCGTCGCCAACACCAGCCGCCGCCGAGGCGGATGGCGCAGAGGAAGAGCCGGAGACGGCGCAAGAGGCTGCGCAGCGTGAAGCTGCGGCAGCAGAAGCGGCCGAAGCCGGGGTTGTGGATGCTGCTGGCGGAGCAGCAGCTCTTCAAGAGTGGCTTGGCGTCAAGGTGCTGGTGCCGCAGCGCGGCCTGAAGAAGCAGATGGTGCGCATGGCCTGCGAGAACGGACGGGTAGCGTTGGACGAGAAATTCCGGCTCATCGAACGGGATGAAGAACGCACCTCCGGTGCGGCATTCAGTCTGGGCCAGAGCCTGGGCCTGGAATCCCTTCACCGGATCGAGGCATTCGATAACTCCAACATCCAGGGCACAAATCCGGTGTCGGCGATGGTCGTGTTCATCGACGGCAAACCGGCCCGGAAGGAGTATCGCAAGTACAAAGTACGCACGGTTCAAGGGCCGGATGATTATGAGACTATGCGCGAAGTCATTCGGCGGCGCTATGAACGGGTACTGAAAGAGAATCTGCCGATGCCTGATTTGATTGTGGTCGACGGTGGTAAAGGGCAGATTTCGGCCGCGATAGACATTCTGGAGAACGAGCTTGGTCTGTTCATTCCGGTCTGCGGGCTTGTGAAGGACGTGAAGCACAAGACAGCCCAATTACTGGTCGGTGATCCACCGGAGCCGGTGGGTCTGGCGCGTGATAGTCAGGAATTCTATCTGCTTCAGCGCATTCAGGATGAAGTGCACAGATTCGCGATCACCTTCCACCGTGAGCAGCGTGGGAAGTCGATGGTCACCTCGAAGCTTGATTCGATTCCGGGCATTGGCGAGAAGCGGCGTAAGCTGCTGCTGAAGCATTTCGGCTCACTTAAGAAAATCAAAGAGGCGAGCATTGAGGATTTCCGTCCATTGTCTATCGGAGAGAAGCTTGCCGGCCAGATTCTAGAGGCCCTTAGAGATGAGGAGCCGGTATTACAAGAGGATGGGGCGGAGCATTCATAGCAAGGTGTGATTGTAAAAAGGCTGACCTTCAGGGGTCAGCCTTTTTGTTATATTAAATTTATAGTACGAAAGGCCTGCTTCTTTTTAGGCGAAGTTCACATGATTTGGAAGTTCGTGTAAAACTGCATGAAATCGTTGCTTTGTGTAATTGTATCCGCATACATAAACAAGTTATATTGGACACGAATTAATGAAAGCGCTTCAAGTTAGTGGCAATTTATAGCCTTTTTAACGTAAAGGAGAGGATGCCTCCCGCAGTTTATGAAAAGAAATGCAAGTGCAAGATCATAATTGGCCATTTTTTAAATGATCACATTTAAGGAGGATGTAATGTTAATGATACCATTCAGTAAGATGAACGGTAACAAAAGTACAAAGTTTATAGCGATGACGCTTGTATTATCCCTGCTTTTAAGTCTGGTGCTGGTTGCTCCGGAGCGGGCCGAGGCAGCACCTTCACATCTACTTTCCCTTGACAGACCGGCTTATGCGTCCGGCTCTGAAGGAAATAACACACCTGATCTCGCGGTGGACGGCAATACAACCTCACGCTGGAGCAGCTCTTGGGGAAATGCAAGCGACTGGATTTATGTTGATCTTGGCGCTTCAGCCCAAGTAGACAGGATTGTGCTGCGTTGGGAGGGCGCGTATGCCAAAGCCTATAAAATTCAAGTATCTCAAGATGAGCTGCAGTGGAACGATATTTATTCCAAGGTGAACGGTACCGGTGGCGTCGAAGATTTTGCAGTAAACGGCACCGGCAGATATGTACGACTTCTAGCTTCTGACAAAGCACTACCTCAATATGGCATCTCGCTCTTCGAGTTTGAGATTTACGGCACTGGTGGTGTGAATCCTCCACCGGTGGTCCTGGGACCGAACGTGGCCCTGAACCGTCCGGTTACGGCCTCTTCTTATGAACAGTCCCCTTACCTACCTCCGAATTCTACTCTGCCGCAGCTGGCAGTTGACGGGAACAAGGACACCCGCTGGTCTTCCAACCCGACAGATGACGAATGGATCAGAGTGGATCTTGGCAGTGTTCGCACGCTAGGCCGAGTGGTTATCGACTGGGAAGCGGCTGCAGGCCGCATCTATGATATCCAGCTCTCCAATGACGGGAACAACTTCACGACTATCTACCGCGAAATGCACGGCGACGGGGGAACACTCAATTTGCCTGTGTATGCCAGCGGTCGTTACTTGCGGATGAAGGGAATCGCCCGGGCAACTACCTTTGGCTACTCGATTTATGAATTCAAGGCCTATGATTATGTGGCAGGTGATCCGAAGCCGACTTACACCATTACCCCTTTGCCGACTCTTACTACAGTTCCAGTGGGACAGGGTAGTCATTCTATGAATAACAACTCGGTTCCACAGCCTAAATACCCGCTCTACAAAGCGGATAATCTGAACGCACCACTGCCGTCGAATGACTGGTGGCAGTCGATTATGGTCAACAAGCTGGGCAATGGCATTATTACCCTGCCGCTTAAATCCAAGTATACCAAGCAAGGACTTAGCGTATTGAACCCTGGTGCCGGCTATTTAAGTGCGGACGGAAAGGCACAGGAAGCGGCAGGCAGTCCGGACCTGTACCTCATGTCCAGCAACATCAATACCTCCTCGATGACCAATCGCATCACTGGCTATGGAGACTGGTCCGCAACTGCAGTACTGAGTGATGGAGCTGTAGAGAAGCTGAAAACCACCTTTGTAAAAGGATCGCCGTATCTTTTCTCGGAATTCAGTGATCCGAATAGCCCTGAACTCTATCTGCCTGCTTCGGTCCGCTTCTTCAATGATCAGAATACAGAAATTTTGGCGGCTGATGGCTCGTCGATCACTGCGGATCATATCGGACTGGAAATCACCAATTCCAATGGTGCACCTACGCCTGCGATGGTAAAAAGAACATATGGTGTGTTCGCTCCTCCGGGCACAACGTTCAAGAAGGTAGGCGCCAAGCTAAAAATTCAACTGGGACAGGGCCAGAACTATTTGTCACTGGCAGCTATTCCGAAGAATGCTGATCTCAGCTATTACCACCAGCACGCATATGCTTTTGTAACCGATACCAAAGTAGTATACAGCTTTAATGAGACCACTTCCGATGTAACGACGGATTTTAATGTGACTACACAGCTGAAACGCTCAGGGTTTGCGAATACAACCCTTATGGCGCAGCTTCCACACCAATGGAAAGTAACAGCTACACCGCTGACAGCACTGTCCTATCCATCCATCCGGGGCACAATGAAAGTGAGTGAAGGCAACACCTTCCGGACCGTAGACAAGTTCTACGGCATCGTACCGCAGTTCACCGAACCGGATGATCCGACCTATTCACGTCAGACGCTGCTGAACCAATTGGCGATACTGGACACAGATACGGCAACTGATCTCATGAAAGCCGATGCCTATTGGCAAGGCAAGAAGCTTCACCCGCTGGCGATGGGCGTACTGATCGCCGATCAGATTGGCAATGACCATTACAAGAATCTGTTCCTGTCCAGAATGAAGACGATTCTTGCGGACTGGTACACATACACAGCGGGCGAATCGGATTACTTCTTCGATTACAATTCTGATTGGGGCACGCTGATCTACAAGACCAGTGAGTTCGGGGCCAACTCCGGCATTACCGACCATCACTTTACCTATGGCTATTATGTATTCGCCTCCGCAGTACTGGCGACTTTCGATAATGATTTCAAGAATAAATACAGCGGCATGGTTGAGGAGTTGATCCGCGATTATGCCAACCCGTCCAAGACCGATCCTAAGTATCCGTACATGCGCAGCTTCGATGCTTATGAAGGACACTCATGGGCTGGCGGTTATGCCGACAATGACAGTGGCAACAACCAGGAAGCCGCCGGAGAGTCATTGTTCGGTTGGGTTGGACAATACATGTGGAGTGCCCTGACTGGGCAGAAGAATTACCGCGATGCTTCCATCATGGGCTTCACCACTGAGCTGAATGCAGTCAAGCAATACTGGTTCAATTATGACAATGACAATTGGCTTCCAAGCTACACTCATAAGACAGTAGGGCAGGTCTATGGCAGCTCCAACTTCTTTGGTACCTTCTTCAATGGTAATCCGGTATATGTATACGGTATCCACTGGCTGCCGACCTCAGAATATTTGACCAGCTATGGTTTTGAAAAAGAAACTGCCAAAGTTGCCGGGCTGTACAGCGGTTTTGTCACCGACAACGGCGGTCCGGAACAGGATTGGTACCATATCGTATGGCCGATTCAGGCGCTGAGCGATCCGCAAGCGGTACTCAATAAATGGAATCCTGCTCCTGTACAGCAGAATGAGTTGTTCAATACCTACTGGTTCGTGCATAGTATGGCATCCCTAGGAAAGCGCAGCACCGATATTTGGGCGACCAACGGACAAAGTGCCACTGTATATAAAAAAGGAACTACTTACCAGGCGTTAATCTGGAATCCGACTGATGCCGAAATTACCGTTACGTTCCGTAATGCAAGCGGTGTCACCGGTTCTGCTAAGGTAGCACCCAAGAAACTAGTTAAGGTAGACCCGACTAAAAATACGACAGGCAACGGTCCGACTGGCCCGAATCTGGCTTTGAACAAGACGGCGACATCCTCGCCGAATCCGAAAACGTTGGCACGCTATGCGTTTGATGGCGACCCTGGCACCAGATGGGAATCCGACTTCAGCGATCCTCAGTTTATCCAGGTTGATCTTGGCTCCTCCAGAACCATCAACTATATTGTTCTGAATTGGGAGGGCGCTTACGCGAAGTCATATAGAATTGAGACTTCCGTGAACGGAACTAGCTGGAATCAAGTCTATTCTACAACGACAGGTGCCGGCGGCATTGAAAGACTGAGCCTTAATCCTACAACCGCCCGCTATGTCAAATTGACAGGAACCGAGCGTGGCACCCCTTACGGTTACTCGCTATGGGAGTTTGAAGTCTATGGAACCGGAGCCAATCTGCTTGCAGCACCGGCCCTTACGGCGGATTCTTCAGCCAGCGTGGACAGTCAACCAGTCAACATTACTTTCCCTGATAGCCCAGCCTGGAGAAAGGCTGTAGATACCATTAAGGTGGACGACAAGGAGCTGACAGCAGACCAGTTTACGATAAATGCAGGTCAAATCGTACTGGATGGCGCGCTGTTCGAAGCTGCCAAAGATTATGAGATTACCGTGGAAGCCTCTGGATATGAAGAGGCCGCTGTACAGCAGCCTGTGGCAGAAGCCAATACGGTAAACCTCGCGCTGCACAAACCCGCGACCTCATCGCCTGATTCTGTTTCGGCCGCCGTATATGCCGTGGACGGAGATCCTGGAACCCGCTGGGAGTCGGCCTACAGTGATGCCCAGTTCATTCAGGTAGACCTTGAAGCGGTGAAGACCGTTAGCCGCGTAGTGCTGGACTGGGAAGGGGCTTATGCCAAGGCGTATACGATTGAGCTGTCAGTGGACGGCAAGACCTGGACACTGGTGCATAACACCAAATCAGGCAAAGGCGGACTGGAGCAGATCAACTTCAATCCGGCAGAGGCTCGTTATGTACGCGTGAACGCTCAGGAGCGAGGTACCAATTATGGGTATTCTTTGTGGGAGTTATCCATCTATTAATAAAAATTACAAGACCGTTGATTATGTAAAATAATCGTTAATTCTTCTCGTAGAGATCGCTTTCACTTTAGCGGTAAGATAATAGCATCAAATGAAAGAAATGGTGATGCTATGAAAAAAGAAACGATACCCAGTGGCGTACCGGGCAAGGCGTATAAACCCTTGAGCACGAAAGCTCCGGGCACGGGAGTCTGGAGCAGGTTCGCTCGGCAGTGGGATTATCAGCTCATGATTCTTCCCTCGATTATATTCATTCTGATCTTCAGCTATATTCCGATGTGGGGCGTGCTTATGGCCTTTAAGGAATACAATATGTTCGAGGGATTTTCTGCTAGTCCGTGGGTCGGGACGATGCACTTCCGGATGTTCTTTGAATCACCGGAGTTCTGGAGCATTGTCAGAAATACTTTTGGCATCAGCTTGCTGAAGCTTCTGATCGGGTTCCCGGCGCCGATTATTTTGGCTCTCATGTTAAATGAAGTGAAAAATATAGTATTTAAAAGCATTGTTCAGACCGTTACGTACATTCCTCACTTTATCTCCTGGGTCGTTGTATCCGGCCTGGTATTCTCGATGCTAGCTGTAGATAATGGTGCGGTGAATGAAGTTTTGGTCAAGATGTCTCTGATTGATAAGCCAATCAACTGGCTGTCCATTCCAGAATACTTCTGGGGCATTCTCGTATCTGTAGGCGTTTGGAAGGAAATCGGGTTTGGTTCCATCGTCTATATGGCAGCTATTGCCGGGATTGATCCAGCGATGTATGAAGCAGCTTCCATTGATGGGGCGAGTAAATTTAAGCAAATCTTCAAAATTACAATTCCGAGCATTGCGCCGGTTATCACGATTTTCCTGCTGCTTGGTGTAGGTAATATCCTGAATGCAGGCTTTGAAGATATCTTGCTGCTGACCAAAAATCTGAATAACGGTATTCTGATGCCTTATGCACAGACGGTAGATACCTATGTATATCAAATGGGGATTCTGAACCAACGTTATTCATACGCGACCGCAGCCGGATTGCTTAAATCGGTGTTGAGCGTACTTCTTCTCTATGTTGCCAATACCATCTCACGCCGTTTTGGCAAAGCCAGTCTCTGGTAGGCCCATTCGGTTCTCATCAAGAAAGGAGGACACTTCTTGAAAAGCAGTCGTTCTGATAAAATCATGCATGGGATTATTTATGTCATACTAATCTTTCTTGCCTTCATTACTTTTTATCCATTCTGGAACTCATTAGTAATCTCGTTTAACAACGGAAGTGATACAGCGCTCGGCGGTGTTACATTCTGGCCCCGTTCGTTCACTTTAGAGAATTACAATATCGTCTTCAAGGAAGATAACATCTTCAGAGCTTATATGATTACCATTATGCGGACGATACTTGGTACAGCGTTATCCATGTTCTTCACATCACTCTTTGCTTACGGTCTTTCCAAGAAAGGCATTGTGTTCAAGAAATTTTACATGATCATCTGTATCGTTACAATGTACTTCACCGGAGGATTGATTCCTTACTTCATCCTCATCTACCAGATGCACCTTTACAATACGTTCACGTTTTTGTTAATTCATGGTATGGTCAATGTATTTAACATGATTATCTTCCGTACCTTCTTTGCAGAGCTACCTGACGGACTTGAGGAATCAGCTAGGATTGACGGAAGCTCGAACTTTGGTGTATTTTTCAAGATTGTACTACCGATCTCTGGACCTGTTATGGCGACACTCGGATTGTTCACCGCCGTTGGATTGTGGAATGACTGGTTCACACCGGCCATCTTTATCAGCGATCAGAATCTGATCCCACTGCAAACGCTGCTTGTCCAGATCATTAATGCAGGCGCTACCGCGAGTCTGATGAGTAATCTGAACTCGTATGCGCAAAGTCTGGTGCAGAACACAGTGACGGTTAAGGCATTGCAGATGGCAACGATGATGATTGCTACGCTGCCGATTCTAATGATCTATCCGTTCCTGCAAAAGTTCTTCGTCAAGGGCGCATTGGTAGGATCACTGAAAGAGTAGTATCAATGGTTATCTGTGGGGGCAGCTTCGGCTGCCACCCACTAATGACATATTAAACTGTAAATGTGAGAGGGGTTATGAAATGAACAAAAATAAGATAGGGCAAGTATTGCTTGTTAGTGCTTTGGCTACAAGTATGCTCGCTGCTTGCTCCAGTAACAACAATAATGCTGCGCCTGAAGCAAGTCCCGCTGCAACCAACACAGAGAAAAGTGCAGAAAATACAGGAACCAACACAACTCCTACCAACAGTCCAGCAGCTGAAGCTGAAGACGCAGCTGCAAAAGTGAAACCGGTTACGTTCACAAGTTTTGTCAATTATGACTGGTACACTGCACCAACATGGGCAGAAAGACCGCATGGTCAATGGATTACAGAGCATCTCAAGGTTACACTTGATCCGGTACAATCTAACGGCGCTGCAGCTCAAAAGCTGAATGCTATGATCGTATCCAATCAATTGCCTGACAATATTATTTTGGACCGCGGTAAAGACGTGGAGCGTCTGCAAAAAGCAGGAAAGCTGGTTGCAATCGACCCTTACCTGGAGAAGTATCCTGAGTTTGTAAAGAATGTAGGCGAGGAAACGCTGAACATGCTGCGCAGTGAAGATGGCAAGCTGTATCAGATTCCGAACTGGTACATCAGCGGTAAGAACGGTAATGGTAACGCAGCATATCTCGTAGAGAAGAAGACCTATAAAGCGCTTGGATCTCCTAAACTTGAAACATGGGATGACCTTGAGTCCTACCTGAAGCAAGTCAAAGAAAAATTCCCTAACATGGTGCCGATTGACTTTGGTGAAACTCGTGATGGCGCTGATTTACAAATGATCGGTATGTTTTACAGTGGTTCAGCGGATGACCGTACACCTGGTTTTATCTCTCCGGGATCGGGCCAAATTTTCGGGGTACCAAACGGCGCTGAGCTGACTTCGGTCTACCAGGATCAAGGCTTTAAGGATACTGCCCTGTATGCAAGCAGATTGTTCCGTGAAGGTCTGACTTCCCAGGATTTGCTGACCCAAACACGTGATCAGGTGCTTGAGAAACTGAAAACCGGTAAAATCGCTGTATTCGGCGCTTATGACGCAGTAGTTGAAGGTATCGGACGCGAAGCGAACAACCTGCTGACTGCTAAAGATCCTGAAGGTGGCTACGAGCCAATCTGGCCTGTACACAAAGAAGGCGTAGACAAGGATAAAGTCTATCCTTCCGGCTACAACACATTGGGTTGGAACGTAAACGTAATTACTACCAATGCAAAAGATCCTGAAGCTATCTTCTCGTACATGAACTGGGCAACCAGCCCTGAAGGACAACAAGTATTATTCTTCGGGCCTCCTGGATTATTTTATGATAAAGTAGAAGATGGAGTACCTATTCCAAATGATGCTTATATCCATCGCGATCCTAAGAAATACGATGAATTGAAAATTGGCGAATTTAACTGGTACGGAAATACTTCCTATGTTGATAAAGTAAAAGCAGAGCGCGAGAAGCTGCTGCCTTCCGAAGCACAGGATTGGACGACACTGGCTCAGTCCACCGTATCTTTCAAGACTTCCAAGAACATCACCGAGTTCTCGAATCTTGATCCAGCTCCTAACTCCGAAGAGGGTATCATTCTGCAACGTTTGAAAGACCAATACGCTCAGGTTCTGCCTAAGATCATCTTCGCGAAGAGCGACGAAGAAGTGCTTCGTTTGATCGAGGAAACTGACAAAGAAGCAGCTAAGATGGGTTATGATAAAGTTCTGAAATGGAAAACAAATGTATGGCAACAAAATCTCAGCAAAATTAAAGGCTAACGCCAGTTAAGGCGGGAAAAAGAGGACACAATCCGTGCCCTCTTTTCCTCATGAAGGGGGAGGGATTGTCATGTATAGGGCCGTGCTTGTGGACGATGAGAATTATGATCTGGAGGGGCTTCGCTGTCTCATCCCCTGGAATGACCTTGGGATCGAGGTAGTTTGTAGTGAGAACAAGGCGCTTGCTGCGCTTCAGTTTATTGAGAACCATGATATTGATTTGCTGATCACCGACATTAAAATGCCGGTGATTTCTGGCATTGAGCTATCACGCAAGGCTCTGGAGAAGAATCCGGGCATCAAAACTGTCTTTATCAGCGGCTATCAGGATTTCCATTATGCCAAGCAGGCGCTTGATCTTAAGGCGCATGGCTATATTCTGAAGCCGGTTGATGATGAGGAGATCGTGACGGTTCTCAAGACGGCTATTGCAGAACTGGACAGTGAACGTGTCAAGCGAAGTGAAGATACCAGTGTCATGACCTCGTTTGAGTTCATCAAGAGCGATGTGCTGAGGCATTTACTGGAGGGGACGATTGATCAGGAGACCTTTGCTGCTTTTCTGGCACGATATCCAATGGATTTAGTTTTTACAAGCGCTTACGCGGTGCTCATTGAGGCCGATGATGTACTGTTACGGATCGGCGAGAATCCGGAAGCCGGAAATGCTGCGCTGGACGATCTCTATAGCTATATCGCCAACCGACTTGAGGTAGCGGGTACCGGTAAAATATGCCGTTTCAACCGCTCACAAATTGGGCTGATCTATACCTCGGAGCCAGACCTACTGGAATTGCAGTTGCAAAAGCTGGTGCAAGAGGTGCGTGAGGGGACCTCGTTTACGATAACTGTAAGCTATGGAAGTCAGGTGACTTCATTAGAAGAGTTGCCGCTCTCTTTTTCCCAAGCCAAGACCTTTATGAACGGCAAAATGTTCATCGGCAAGAACCGGGTCATCCACCCCGTAATGAACAAGTCAGGAATGACTAAAGACATCAAGGATCTCAGTGTTGTGCTAGAAGCCATGTTTGGTGCGATGGCCGGATACAGACTGATTGATATTTGCGACTGTATTGATGAGCTGTTCGAAGTGGCCGCCGAATTTGAGCATCCGGTTAAGGTATACAACTTCTCTATTCACATTGCAACCCGGCTTGAAGCTTACCTGGGAACACTGAATGAGACCTATGAGAGTCTCCTCGGCTGGGGTATCCAGCAAATGGATGTAATACATAATTTAGAAACTGTTGAGGACATCAAACGGTGGCTTCGCAATACGTTGTTCCAAATCTCGGAGATTCTGTTTATGAAGAAGCAGCATAAGAACCGGCGTTTAATGGAGCACATTGAACAGTACATCAAGGAGAAGCTGTCTGATAACCTGACGCTGCGCGAGGTGGCCAACCATTTTGCCTATTCTCCGAATCACCTGGGTGTAATGTTCAAGGAGCACATGGGAGAAAGCTTCAATGAATATCTGGTCCGCATCCGTATGGAAAAGGCGATTACCCTGCTGGATCAGCACCAATTCAAGATTTATGAGGTGGCTGAGAAGGTGGGCTACAAGAATATTGCCTATTTCAGCAGACAATTCCGTGAGTATTTCAACATTACCGCCGCAGACTACAGAAAGCAGAGTTGATCTTCATGAAGAGACGCTTTCCTTCCTCTTATATGCCTTTAGGCTACAAGCTGTTGATATCCTATTTGCTGCTGGTGCTGACTCCGGTCATTGGCATCGGCAGTTATGCGTACATCTCTTCCGTAAATACGATTGCCGAGCATACTCGAAGTAATCTTGAAGTTACCGTGAAGCAGGTCGGCAGCAATGTTGATTATCGCTTGAAGGACCTGATTCGCAGCTCAGATGAGATCTACACGGATCAGACGTTGTCACGTTATTTGACTGGTTATCATTCGGGGTGGGAAAAATACAATATTATGTCCCAATACATTCTGCCCAAATTGGAGAATGCCGCCAACCTGCCTAACCAGGAAGTGATGCTGTCCCTGTATGTGGATAACCCGAATGTAAGTGAGTATTACTATCTTAGCGAGTATTACTATAGTGATAACAATTCGAAAAGCGCGGGACAGGGAGGACGCAAGTATGCACTGTTCCACACCCAGCGGATTCAGAATACGGAATGGTATCGATCACTGGATCTGCATTTTGGCTCAGCTGAGTGGAAGCAGGTGGACAAGGACAGGGAGACGGGTAGCATCTCTTATCTCCGGCCACTGATCAATTACGATTCCTTGCAACTGAGCGGCCTGTTCAAAATGACGGTGAATATGAAGTATATTTTCTCCGACGTAGATACTGGACATCTGGGTGAGGACAGCATCCTCTTTATAGTGGACGATAAGGATCATCTGCTGTTCTCCAGCTCGAAGAATCTGGTAGACCCGGCGATGCTGTCTGGTGCTGCCAATGGGGATATCGTCAAACCTGACTCTTATATGGAGATTAAGACTCCAATTGATAACATGGCGGCGAGCATAGTAGCCTGGGTCCCGTATTCTTCATTGAAAAAGAACTCCGAACAAGTCCGTAATGTGACTATATTGATCTGCGTATTGATTCTGGCGTTACTGTTCGTGATCAGTATTATTATGTCCCAGTATTTCTCGCGGCGGTTCATGAAGCTGACGGCCTCTCTGAAGTCTTTCCAGGAGGGGAACTTCCACAAGCGAATGCCGATTCAAGGGAACGATGAATTTTCAGAGATTGGCAGTGCCTTCAATGATATGGCGTCGACCATACAGCGCTTGATCGATGAAGTGTATGTCAGCAATCTGGAGAAGAAGGAAACGGAGCTGCAGGTGCTTCATTCCCAGATGAATCCGCATTTTCTGTACAACACCTTCTCATCGATTAGCCGGATGGCGAAGCTGGGGGAAATTGATAAGCTGCACGAGATCGTACGGGCTTTGGCCAGATTCTACCGCCTTTCCTTGCATCGCGGAGATATGATCATTCCGATTGAGCAGGAGATTCAGATCGTGGAATCCTATCTGGAGATTCAGAAGATCAAGAACGCTGATCGAATCAAAGTGACGTATGAGATTGATCCGGAAGTGATGGAATATGAGACGGTGAAGTTTATTTTGCAACCTTTTGTGGAAAATGCTCTGGAGCATGCTTGGTACGATGATGAGATTTCGATTATTATTCGTGCGTACTCTGAAGGCGAGGACTTATGCTTCGAGGTAGAAGATAATGGACTTGGTATGAAGGAAGAGATCATCGAACTGGTGTTGGATCCGACAGACAAGGGGATTGGTTATGGCATCCGCAATGTAGATCAGCGCATTAAGCTGCAGTATGGCAAGGAATACGGTGTAATTATCAATAGCTCGCTGGGTGAGGGAACGGTCATTCAAATCCGCTTTCCCTCCCGTTTGCCCGGCAAGGATACGAAAGGTGGACACGGCTTGATGATGTAATCGAAGCTGTGGTACCAATCTCTACATTTAAAAGGGATGTTCCAAATAAAAGGGATGCTCCAAAGGCCGGAGAACGAACGGCCTTTAGGAGCATCCCTTTCTTTATATCATTGAATTGGAGATTTCTGTATCGTGCGGGGTCTTGGGTCGGTTAAACAAGTAGACGATATAAGCCACCAGGAGGGGCATCACGATGGCAAAGACGCCTGCCCACATATTGACACTCTCCTTCATGAAGATCAGCGTCACGCCCATTAGAATGCTGTCAAACACGACATGGCTGAACATGACGGCGATAAAGCCGTAGCGCAGGAAAATGTAGCTGAACAGCAGTCCGATTACAGTTAGCTCAATCGGGCGCGAGGAGATCGGATAGATCGGGTACAGCGTATGCCCGAAAGCCCAGATGAGGGTTGTGATCAGGCTGGCGACCAACGTGCTGCGTACGATTTTCTTCAGCATGCGGATCCCGAACAGACGGTATACGGCCTCCTCAGACAGACCCGCCAGCCAGGCTACGACCGGCAGCAGCCAAGCGTACCTCATATTATAAGGTGACTGGCTGGCATCGGTGGTCGACCAATTATGCAGGGTGAGCGACAGGAGGATGAACATTAGTGTTTGTACCCCAAGCAGGATAAAGGCCCAGACGTACCCAGCACGAATGCTGTCCAGCACATATTTGCCGTATCCCGGCTCTTTGGCACGAGGCCACGGGTTCATCCCTTCTTCTTTACGCCAGAGGCCGTCTCCGCCGACTAGTGAGAAGTAGAGAAGGCAAGACATCAGCAGGCTGTACAGCGCATAAATCACGAACATCACAATGGCTGTAACCCGTGCCTCGACATTATCCCCTGAGGTCTCCGGTAGCATGTTGTACGTGGTGGCCATCATGATCAGAAAATGAACGGTGCTGAGGAAGAGGCCGCGCTTGAAGGAGGTATGACTCCGCTTCAGAATGCTGTAGATTAGGGCCAGCACGCCCAGGGCGATGGTCGGTAGGCCATAGCCGTACAAGGTCAGCTTCGTAGCAAGCGACTTCTGGCTGTCCACGTACGAGGTATGCCAGCTTGGTGCTGCAAATCCAGGCTTGAAGGAGGAGACATCCCCTCCGTCAAAAGTAAATTGATACTGCAGGCGTGATTCTCCTACAGTGACTGAGCTGTCCGTGTACGTCAGTCCGGAACTGCCGCTGCTATTAGGCTCAATTTGTAGCTTGGCAGGATTGACGCCCCATTCCTTAAGCCAGGGACGAGCTAGCTGTTCCTTCTGGGCCAAGGACAGTGGCGCCGCTTCCTCGCTCGCGGCAATGGATTGAGGCCGGGTTCGAGAAGTGCCGCCAGTGACGGCTGCCCCACGGGCAAAGCTGACAGCCTGCCCGGTATACATGTTGAGATTCACGGTCAGAAGAGCACCATTCTGACCTGCGGGTGTGAAGGCCGCATGGTACACATCGTAAGGATAATGCTGGTCCAGTTTCTTTTTGCTATAGTCCTCCAGCAGCTTCTCCCGGGACATATAGCCGAAGAAGGAAGAGTCGGATTCGTAGGTGATATTCCATTCTCCATCCGTGACGGTATAACCTAGCTTCTGTGCCGCGAATACTGCGGCGTTACTCTTGGCTACGTCTTTACTGATTACTGCGGTACTTCCTTCAGGTACACCCCCGAGTAGGGAAGGAAACACTTGGAACATAATGAACAGGGCAATGCCTATGATGCCCGAAATAATAAGCCCTTTGGAGAGAGGACGCTGCTTAAGGGGCTGGCCGACGGGATTCATATAACGCCTCCTTTTGGTTGAACTCGTGTACTATGGCATTACTTGCAATACTGTATAAATGAGGGCAATCAGATTATTTTGCTTGTCTACAATCTTCTAACAAGTATTCTTACGCAAAGGGACCTGTTTTTATGATTTTAAAGTTTCTTCTGTACAGCCGTCTCATTACGTTGAGCTATAACCAGGTGAAGATATTTGGCCCCGACAGGGAGGCAGGCTATGGCAAGCGGTAATCCGATCAAGGTTACCCAGCCAAGCAGCTGCCAATCCGGCGACTGTCCGAGCTGTACATTTTCCGGGATCAGGGTATTATTTACAATCGTTTGTTGAAGCGCAATGATCAGATACAGTGGAAAGAGGAGAGCACTCAATATTCTTGATTTCATTAGATAGTAGCTGATTTGCAGCAGACAGAGAGACAGGGTGAGCAACAGTGTTGACGTCAAGACGATATATGCGAACCAATGCAGATAATTCGTCACATCAGCAAGATGTATTCTACCCCCTGCGAGAGATGCTCCAATTCCGGCTAGAGTTGCTATGCCCATCATCAGATGGATTCGAAGGACGGTGACCATTGTTGCGGCGATATTGGAGGCCATAAGCAGAAGTCTGGGTTGTGGAAAAGAGAGTCGCCAATTTAGTTGCTTGTGTTCCACCCCACTCTTGCACATGAGCCATACGGAAGCTGCCACTACAGGCACGATAAATTGCAGCTTGGTCAGAGTGATTACAAACTGATCGTCTCTTGGAAACAGGTAGAACAAGATAAAAGATCCAGCAAGAACAACTCCCTTGATCACTTTAATGGGTATTAATGCTTCAAAATGTTGCAGACGGCTGCGCTCCAGTTGATACAGTGCCCGGAATCCGGAAGAATACCGGTACGACTTCACGGTGTTCTGCTCTTTAACAACCGGAAGCTGTACTGCCAAGAAATTGTAGCGGATCTCACTCATTCTTTCGAGACCAGCCTTAGCAATCCATTGGATCAGCATATAGCTTAGAGGCCAGCCAATCAGCAGAATACCTAGCGAATACAGCAGTATATAGGACGGTTTCAGGGACTGTAATTGCGCACCGTTCAAAGCAGCAGAATTTAAGTACGTAGCCAAAGCCATCAACGGCGACAGCCATAATAATGAAAAGGGGATGAGCAGCAGCAGTTTCCAGCCCATAAGAATGGTTCCTGCCAGCAGTCCGCATACAATGGCGAGCGGAAGGATGGAGGCCGTAAACAGTGCATGAGCGACTAATGTTAGGACAAGATCTTTAAACGGAAAGTACCCATAGTGTCCCGTCAGGCTGAAGAGCACATACAGTCCGATATTAGAGGTGATAACGATGGAACCGAGATACAGTCCATGTCTAAACAGGCTTATCGCCTTGGCATACAGCAGTAGCTTCCGAGGGTGTGGGAAATTCAGAATCCACTCCCGGCTGCCATGAGCTGTGAACAACAGCATGTCGACTGCAGAAAGATACATGATGATTCCTACTATAAAAATGGTGCCTGCTGTAAACGGAGCCTGCAGAGAAGGTTGTCTACTATGAAAGAGATACCATCCGATGCTTACGAGCAGAATAAATAGAGCTACAGTGATTCCCCAAAAAGATTTTCGGCCCCATTTAAAAGGATTATAGCGACTGTACTCCAGGTCTGTTAACGCTCTAAGCGCTGTCATGCGAACACTTCCCTGTAACGTGATTCAACGGAAAGACCAGACTGGCGAAGCTGCTCTACATCCTCAATACCATGAATCCGTCCGCCACCGATCAAGATTAGACGATCAAACAGCAGCTCCATCTCCCGGATATCATGTGTAGCAATCAAAAAGGTACGCTCACCATCAGCCATCTCTCGCACAACTGTGGATGCAATTTCCTCTCTGGAAATGAGGTCCACACCAGTGAAGGGTTCATCGAGTATAACTAGCGGAGCTTTGCGGGACAGGCAGGTCAGCAGCTGCAGCCGGGCTTCTTCCCCGCGTGACAAGGTCGAGATGCGGGATTCTCTCTTGACGGAGAGCTGCCCCATTAGCTGCTCTGCCTTCACATTGTCCCAATCGGGATAAATACCTTCGGCAAAGTGGAGCCAGCGTTGTACGGTCAGCCAGCCGGGCAGATTGCTGCGATCCGGCAACAGGGATAACTGTCCTAGACGCTCTACCCCAGCAGGTTCACCGAAGATCTTCACGGAGCCGGAGTCTGGTGCAGCGAGTCCAGTAATCAGGCGTAATAAGGTAGACTTGCCCGCACCGTTGGGGCCAAGCAGTCCCGTGATACTACCCCGGGGAATATGAAAGCTTACGTCGTCCAAAAGTGTCTTTTTCCTCACGCGAAGCGTTAGGTTCTGACATTGGACGGCTGCCGGGTATTCTGGCAGTGATGAAATATCGTTATTCGTACGCATCAAGATTCCTCCTTATCAAATTGTAGCATCTGCTCTGCTGTCAGCCCCAGGCTGGCACCCACAGCTTTAAATTGCCGCACGGCCTCCAGGATCATATCTTTGCGGGCCTCCTCGATGATGACCTCATCTCTCGTAACAAAGGTACCCTGTCCACGATAGGTGACGATCAGGCCCATCCGCTCCAGCTCCTGATAGGTTCTTGCAGCTGTAGTCGGATTCACGCTCCGATCGGCTGCCAAATCCCTCACAGATGGCAGACGCGAGCCAGGTGGGATAAGTCCGGTAACAATCCGGCCTCGGATGGCTTCGACGAATTGTTCATAAATGGGACGCGAGGGATTGATATGAAATTGCTGCGGTAGCAGCTCCAAAGATTCTTCCATGTCTTCCCCCTAAAAAAATGTGTATGGGTATGGGTCATACACTTGTTGTGTGTAGTGTATCATTCCTCACCATACAATTTCAAGGATTAAAAGTTCTATATATCCTTGAAACCGTGAAAAACGATGCAATTACAGGCAAGTCACGGAAAAGGAATGAGAACTGGGTCCCCTGCATTCGCGGTCTCTCTTTAAGACATTATTTTATCCAAATATACTTAATAGTGTCTTTGTGATGTCAGGACAGAACGTATATAATTTGAATGCAATTAGATATAAGCCGAATTTCAATTGAAAACGGGGGAACCATAAGAAGAGAAAGGCGCAAGCAGACGTAGGTTTGCCTGCCAATCTTCAGGGGTGAATTTCGTTCCGGGAACGAATAGGGCAGTCTGCAGTCGCCCGAATCCGTCAGCTAACCTCGTAGGCTTCAGAACACTGCAGGGACCAAGGGGAGAGGCATTGGTGTTCCAGTGCTTTTTTTGTTTGGCATCTAACGGAATACACCGTCAATTTATATAGTGAGAGGTGAGGATTTGGCCCCGCCATTCCCTAAGTTGAACCGTTTCACCATTTTTAAGCTTTCTCCACCCCAGACGCTGGTGCTCGGTTTTGCAGCGATTATCCTGATTGGCACACTGCTGCTGATGCTTCCGGCTGCCAGCCGGAGTGGACATTCATTGAACTTTATAGATGCGCTGTTTACAGCAACTTCCGCTACCTGTGTTACGGGTCTAGCAGTTGTGGACACTGGCACGTATTTCTCCCTTTTCGGACAGACCGTTATTATGATCCTGATTCAGGTTGGTGGCCTGGGCTTCATGACGATGGCAACACTCTTTGCTTTGGTCTTAAAGCGGAAAATCTCGCTGCGCGATCGGCTCATCCTGCAGGAGGCCATGAATCAGAGCTCAATGGAAGGGATCGTACGGCTCATCCGCCGGGTGCTGATCTATTCACTCATGATCGAGGGGAGCGCAGCGCTGCTGCTGTCGATACGCTGGGCGTTTGATATGCCGCTCGGCAAGGCGATTTATTTTGGACTATTCCATTCTATTTCCATGTTCAACAATGCAGGTTTTGACCTGTTCGGGCATTACCGCAGCCTGATGGGCTATGTCAATGATCCTGTAGTGAATCTGATTGTGATGTTCCTGATTGTCACCGGTGGCCTTGGGTTTATCGTACTCGCTGATCTTATTGATTATCGGCGCAAGCGCAGGCTGTCGCTGCATAGCAAGGTGGTACTGTCTACAACTGCAGCGCTGATACTGGCAGGGACGCTCGTCATTTTTGTGTTTGAATTTACGAATCCCCGGAGCATGGGCTCCTTGAATATTGGCGGTAAAATACTGGCTGCATTCTTCCAGTCGGTCACACCGCGTACGGCCGGGGCGAATACGCTGGATATTTCCGGGTTGCGCCAGGCTTCGCAATTTTTCATCGTAATTCTGATGTTCATCGGTGCTTCTCCCGGTTCTACTGGGGGCGGGATCAAAACAACGACCTTCACGATCATGATCGGCGCTGTAATCTCCATGCTGCGCGGGCGTGAGGATATTGTATTCTTCCGTTACCGGCTGGCGCAGGAGCGGGTGTTCAAAGCACTGACCATTACTTTGCTCGCTCTGCTGCTGATTGTCTCTGTATCCATGGTGCTCTCGACGACCGAGGAACGGGACTTTCTGGAGATTCTGTTCGAGACGACATCGGCTTTCGCGACCGTGGGGCTGAGCATGGGGTTGACTCCGGAGCTGTCGCTGGTTGGCAAAATTCTCATCTGCCTCACCATGTTCGCCGGCAGGCTGGGACTATTGACGCTGGCCTATGCACTCGGCCCAAAACAAGGTAAACCATTGTATCAATATCCGGAAGGCAAAATGATTATTGGATAAGGAGTTAACGGGAGATGAAACCACAGCAATTTGTAGTAATTGGGCTGGGACGTTTCGGTTCAAGTCTGGCGCTTGAGCTGATGGATATGGGCTATGAGGTGCTCGGAGTGGACCATCTGGAAGAACGGGTGGAGGAAATGAGCGACAAGCTCACCCATGCGGTGATGGCGGATGCCACGGACGAGGGGATTTTGCGTTCACTGGGTGTTAGGAATTTCGACTGCGGGATTGTAGCTATTGGCGATAATATGGAGCGCAGTATTCTGACTGCCATTCTGTTGAAGGAGCTTGGCGTTAAGCAGGTGGTCGCCAAGGCCATATCTATTCTTCATGGACGTGCCTTGAGCAAACTGGGCGTGGACCGGGTGATTTTCCCGGAGCGGGATATGGGAGTTCGGGTGGCCCACCAGTTGGTGACGCCCAATCTGCTGGATTATATCGAAATATCCAAGGATTATAAAATTGTCGAGATGAATGTGCCATCCTGTATGGACGGCAAGAGTCTGTCCCAGCTCAATACCCGCGCCAAATACGGGTGCAGCATCATTGCCATCAACAGGGAGAGCGGGATTATCGTCGCTCCGACTGCGCTGGATTCCTTGCATGAAGGTGACATTATGGTCGTCATCGGTTCCAATGAGGGCATTGACCAATTCGAGGAAGAAGCTGTTAACCTGTAATGATTGTTATGATAAAACCCGCCTGCGGACAAGCCGCAGGCGGGTTTTTTAAGGTCTCTTCTTAATCGGCCAGCTTTGGCAGGAACACTTCTTTCGTCACTTGCACCAGTGACCGGGCAGCACCACTGAGCCCACCGCCATCCCGGTAGATCAGACAGGTGGTCCGCTGGGTCTGCTCCAGCTCCTTGATATGCAGCGAGACGAGCCCGCTGCCATTCAGCAGCTCGGGACGCAGATATGATTTGGGCAGGAGCGCCGCGGTTTTGGCCGTCGGCAGCAGCCGGACGATAGCCTCGAAGGAATCGATCTCCATGCGCACATCGGGATCAATGCCGCAGCGCTGGAACAGATCGTCGGTCAGGCGGCGATACCAGGTTCCCTTGGAGAACAGGATCATCGGCAGACGTGAGAGATGGTCCATGCTCAGCTTGGGCAGCAGCGTGAGGGGATGCTGACTGGAGACCACCAGGCGGAGCTGATCCTCGAAGAGTGGAATGCAGCGCAGCCCCGGCTCCTGAATGGAGGAAGCGATAATTCCTACATCACACTTGCCCTCGCTGACCGAGGAGACAATCTCATGCGTTTTGCCGGTGATCAGCTTCAGCTCAGCAGCGGGATACTTCTCCATGTAGGTGTTGACCAGCGGTGGCAGTGTGGTCTGCAGTGTCGTCAGACTGGCCCCTAGCGTAACAAGCTGAGGTTCGCCTTCTTTGAACTTTGATAGCGCCTCCATAAATTTGGAACGCTGCTGCCGCTGTTCCAGTGCATAGGTGTAAGCCAGCCGGCCAACCTCAGTAAGCTCCAGGCGCTTGCCATAACGGCTGAACAAAGGCACCCCCAGCCTTTCCTCCAGCTTGGAGATTTTGCGGGAAAGGGCAGGCTGTGACAGGTTAAGCTGGCGTGAGGCCCGGTTCAGGCTGGAATGCTCCACCACTGCCGCGAATATATCCAGATCGTCAAACATAGTGTCTTCCTCCCGTAATAATACAAGGTATGACTCTGTCAGGATTGTGCCTTATTCTGCCGGTATAAGAAGTGATAAAAAGCATAGAACGATAAAAGGTTGAATCATAGATAGCCAGTATTTTCAGGAACTAAAAGGAAAAAGTACATTGTAAATGATAATCATTATCACATAAAAGACATTCTTATGCACTAATTGTATAACGATTAATAATTATATTGCAATTCCCTTATAAGACAAAAAAGAGTAACATGAAAAGTGACACAAGATATTCACAGTTTGTGAATAAATAATCAAAGTCCGGGAACACAAGGGATAGCGGCTTGCAAATCGGGAAATATCCTTTTTTCATGTAATCATGCAGCTGTTTCAAGAAGTAGTCCCGGCGGTAAATGCTCATTAATGAAAACGCTGTTTTAATTGGAAAGGGGACACACCAGTATGAGAGGATTTTATTCCAGAAAGATTCATTCCTTGCTCGGCGTTATCCCGCTCGGGGGCTTTTTCCTTGAGCACATGCTGACGAATTTCTCCGCAGTTGAGGGTGGCGCTTCCGGTTTCACAGACAGTGTGCTGTGGCTGAACAGCCTGCCGCTAGTCTTCTTCCTGGAATTGTTCGGTATATGGCTTCCGTTGCTGTATCACGGGGTATACGGTCTGTACATCGCTTACCAGTCGAAGCCGAACCTGAACCGTTTTAAGCTGGAACGCAACTGGCGATATACCTTGCAGCGGGTCACAGGGGTTATCACGTTTATCTTTATCGTCTGGCATGTGTTCGAGACCCGCTTCCAGGTGACACTCGGCAATGTGAAGCATGAGGAGCTTGGCGGATTGATGCACAATATTGTGACCCAGCCGCTGCTGCTTACATTCTACATCATCGCAATCGTGGCGTCGTCCTTCCACTTTGCCAACGGGCTGTGGTCGTTCCTGATCAGCTGGGGTATTACCGTCGGGCCGCGCTCGCAGCGCGTATCTTCCGTGATCTGCCTGGGGCTGTTCGTGATCGTAACGGTTATGTTCCTGGTATCGCTGGTCACTTTCCGTGACAGTGAGTTCCAGACGGCTGCGGCTGCTCTGCAATCATTGAAGACCTTCATCTAAATTAAAAGTAGATTATTCATATTTTCGGTAAGCGTATGCTTTTGAAATCGGTGTTGTACGAAGCTGATCGATGCGGCATATGCTGACAAAACAGTTAGGAGTGAACTTATCATGGCAACAGCAGACATCATTATCGTGGGCGGTGGTCTGGCCGGCTTGATGGCGACCATCAAGGCAGCTGAATCCGGAGCGCATGTTCATCTATTCTCGCTTGTCCCTGTCAAAAGATCACACTCTGTCTGTGCCCAAGGCGGCATTAATGGTGCCGTGAACACGAAGGGCGAGGGAGACTCGCCTTGGGAGCATTTTGACGATACGGTCTACGGCGGAGACTTCTTGGCGAACCAGCCGCCAGTCAAGGCGATGTGCGAAGCGGCGCCCGGCATTATTCACTTGATGGACCGGATGGGCGTTATGTTCAACCGTACGCCGGAAGGCTTGCTCGATTTCCGCCGGTTCGGCGGCACGAAGCGCCACCGGACGGCTTTTGCCGGAGCGACAACAGGACAGCAACTGCTGTACGCACTTGACGAGCAGGTTCGCCGCTGGGAGGCGGAGGGTCTGGTCACCAAGAGCGAGAATTGGGAATTCCTCTCGGCCATTATTGATAACGACGGCGTCTGCCGCGGGATCAGCGCTCAGAATCTGAAGACGATGGAAATCGAGACCTTCCCGGCCGATGCCGTAATTCTGGCCAGCGGCGGTCCCGGCATCATTTTCGGCAAAACGACCAACTCTGTTATTAACACGGGAACCGCGGCTAGTGCCGTATACCAACAGGGTGTGCATTACGCGAACGGAGAGTTCATACAGATTCACCCTACAGCCATTCCGGGCGATGACAAGCTGCGGCTGATGTCGGAATCGGCGCGCGGGGAAGGCGGACGGATCTGGACCTACAAGGACGGCAAGCCGTGGTATTTCCTCGAAGAAAAATATCCAGCGTACGGTAACCTGGTGCCGCGTGACATCGCGACCCGTGAGATTTTTAATGTCTGTGTCGATCAGGGACTCGGCATCAATGGGGAGAACATGGTGTATCTCGATCTCTCTCATAAAGATCCGAAGGAATTGGACGTCAAGCTCGGCGGGATTATCGAAATCTACGAGAAGTTCATGGGTGATGATCCACGCAAGATTCCTATGAAAATCTTCCCGGCAGTCCACTATTCCATGGGTGGCATGTGGGTCGATTACAACCAGATGACGAATATTCCGGGCCTCTTCGCGGCAGGGGAATGTGAGTACCAGTACCATGGCGCGAACCGCCTCGGAGCTAACTCGCTAGTATCCGCCATTTACGGCGGGATGGTCGCCGGACCGAAGGCGGTTGAATATATTAAAGGCTTGAAGAAATCGGTGCAGGATATCTCCTCTACCGTGTTCGATGGCTTCCACAAGAAGCAGACCGATAAATATGAGTCCCTTTTGGGGATGTCGGGCAAAGAGAATGCCTATGTCATCCACAAGGAACTAGGCGAATGGATGACCGCTAACATGACGGTGGTGCGCCACAACACCAAGCTGGAAGCAACGATCGGCAAAATCAAGGAGCTCAAGGAACGCTACCGGAACATCAACATGAACGATACGTCACGCTGGAACAACCAGGGTGTCGCGTTCACTCGCCAGCTGTGGAACATGCTGGAGCTGTCCGAGGCGATGACGCTGGGTGCATTGCTTCGCAACGAGAGCCGCGGAGCGCACTACAAGCCAGAGTTCCCGGACCGCAACGATGAGGAGTTCCTGAAGACAACCAAAGCGGAGTGGACTGCGGAAGGCCCGCAGATTTCCTACGAAGCCGTAGATGTCTCGCTGATCCCGCCGCGGATTCGGGACTACTCGAAGGACAAGTAAGCGGGAGCTTAACGCGACCAACTAAAGGCTGGAGGACTGCGACGGAGCGGTAATTGTCCGGTAGCAGGATGCTCAGTGTCAGCAAGCGGTCGGTGAACGCGGCGTGGTGGTAATTGTGTAGTCGAGGAGTGCTTGGCAAAGCCACTGCTTCAGAAAGTTGACACTCATGCATGAGGCTAACGGTGGGCTAACGGACCCTATCGTCGTTATTTGCACCTTAAGCCGCTTCTGGAACATGTAACGGACTGAGGGGACGCTATTTCCTCCCAAATCGTGAACTTTACACAGGATTTCTGCTCATAACGTTTCTGGAGTCCGTTACTTTCTGGAACGATGGGTTGTTAGGAAATAACGCCTCTGGCGTCCGTTAACAGAGGGAACAAGAAGCAATTACTGATTTCGCGATAGTATTTCGAGGTAGCATTACTTAGCAGGTTGGATCGTTAACCGAAGAACGTAACAGACAATGGCTAACTGACGAACGCTAACTGACGAACGTTAACCAACCAGTAGCTGCAATTGTCAGATCAGCAGGCTCATGGACGGTAAATAAATAGTCCTGTTGGCAAAATGAGATTCAAGAAACGTATACTTCATAACACTTTTAGGAGGTAACGATGATGGCGGAAACAGCCCAAGCTCCCAAAAACGTAAAGTTTGTTATCACCCGCCAGGATGATCCGCAAAGCTCGTCGTATACAGAGGAATTTGATCTTCCTTACCGTCCAGGGATGAACGTGATCAGCGCCCTGATGGAAATTCAACGTAATCCGGTCAATGCCAAGGGCGATAGTACGGTTCCGGTATGCTGGGACTCCAACTGTTTGGAGGAAGTGTGTGGTGCCTGCTCCATGGTCATCAACGGCAAGCCTCGCCAAGCCTGTGCTGCCCTGATCGATAATCTGGAACAGCCTGTCCGGATCGAGCCGATGAAGACATTCCCTGTGGTACGCGACCTTGTTATTGACCGCAGCCGGATGTTTAACGCCCTCAAGCGGGTAAAAGCCTGGATTCCTATTGACGGTACTTACGATTTGGGTCCAGGGCCGCGTATGCCTGAAAAGAAACGGCAATGGGCGTACGAATTGTCCAAGTGCATGACCTGTGGTGTCTGCCTGGAGGCTTGCCCGAATGTCAATGCCAAGACCGATTTTATCGGTCCGGCAGCAATCTCTCAGGTCCGGCTGTTCAATGCCCATCCAACGGGCGAGATGAATGCGGAAGAGCGCCTGGAAGCGCTGATGGAAGATGGCGGGATCGACGGTTGCGGTAACTCGCAGAACTGTGTGGCGGCTTGTCCGAAGGGCATTCCACTGACAACTTCGATTGCCGAGATTAACAAGCAGACTACGAAGCATATGTTCAAACGCTGGCTGGGTGTCTAACAGGAACCCTGCTTAGCAGTATAAACAGCCATCCCAGCATCTGCTGCGGGGTGGCTGTTTGTTTTTTTTAGCGTAAGGGTTTAAGTCCGCACTTTTTAGCGTAAATATCCATAAGTCTATCATAATAGCGCTTTCCTGCTGGATTTATATCATCATATCCAACTATGATATAATCATCATAGTTTATGGTAAGCCAGAGAGCAGGAAAAGTTGGGGAGGAATAGAAGTGATTTGTCGGGAGCAGGACGGAGCATTTGTGATGGTGAAGCAGCATGAGCACGGAGAGTTGTCGGGTGTTCTTGCGGAATGGTTCAGAGAAGAGCGCGGCCTTGGGGAGAACCGACGCGAAGAAGTACTGCGAGCGGTGTCCGAGCATGATCGGGGCTGGATTGATCTTGATGAGACGCCTTTTTGGAACGATGCGGCGGATGCACCGTATACTTTCATCGATTTCCCTCTAGTGCCGAAGCTAACCTTCTACCGGCGCGGGCTGAACGAGATTGAAGCTGACACGCCTTATGGAGCGCTGATATGCAGCCTGCATTTCGATCGGCTGATTGATATATCCGGCGAGGATTATCCTGAGCTAACCTTGTATCAGGAGCAGGAGAAAGCGCGCCGGGACCGCATCCGCCGTGAACTGGAAGCAACTGCTCCAATCGGAGAAAGTGAACTGCATTATGATTCCCGTCTGCTGCAGTTCTGTGACGATCTCTCGTTGTACCTGGCGCTCAATAAGCCTGGTAGTACGAAGGCAGAGGAGCATCCGTGGTGGCGTGAAGGGTTTACGGGCAGTGAGGATTTTGTCTTTACCTCCGGGCAGCGGATTACGGCGAATTGGAAGGATGAGGCGACTTTGATTTTGAACCCGTTTCCATTTAGCCGGCAGCTAGAAGTATCTTTCAAGCAGCGTCGTGTCCAGAAGTCAGTAATCAAGGCAAAGGGAATTGCTTCTGCATATAAGGAGGCACCGGAAGAGGTAGTACATCTGGTACTCGCTGGTCCAGAGCAATAAGGTGCAAATCCGAAGGTAAATAACCCGAAAGGAGAATACCCTATGAACACAGGCTCATCCGGGGTTCCTCCCCTTGAATGTATAGACAAGCACGATACACAGCACCAGCGGCCCAAAATTACCCGCCGCCAGTTCCTGGCTCGCGGCGCGGCAGCCGCTTTAGGCGTAGGGCTGCTGACCGGTGGTTACTCCTGGCTGGCGGAGCCGCGCTGGCTGGAAGTGACCCGTATAGAGCTGCACCTGGCTGGGCTGCCGGGAGCATTTGCAGGCCTGAAAGTGGTGCATTTTAGCGACACGCACCTGGGTTTTAACAAAGATGCCAGTGACATTGCTCGTCTGGTTGATCATATTAGAAAGGTTGACCCGGATCTGATTTGTTTTACTGGCGATATAGTGGACAGCAATCCCGGTGATTTGACGGAATCTGTACCCGTGCTGGCCGAGCTGAAGGCCCCCCTGGGCAAGTATGCGATTCTAGGCAACCATGATTACAAGAATACGGACAAAGTTACCCGGCTGCTCAAATCAGCGGGATTTCATGTGCTGCGCAATGAATCCATGCTGATCAAGCGCGGCGGCGCGGTAATGGCTATCACTGGACTCGATGATTTGCTGCATGGCCAACCGGACCCAGCAGCAGCGCTGCAAGGCGTTCCTCCGGGCACCTTCACGCTGCTGCTGATGCATGAACCGGATTACGCCGATACGGCGGAGGAATATCCTTTTCATCTGCAGCTGTCGGGACATAGTCATGGCGGGCAAATCCGCTTGCCGATGGTTGGTGCGCCATTCACTCCTTATGGATCGCTGAAATACATATCCGGATTGTATTACACGGAGAACAAACGGATGCCAGTTTATGTGAACCGGGGGTTTGGCGAGACTTATATGCCGTTCCGGCTGTTATGCAGGCCCGAGCTTACGGTATTAACCTTGCGTCAGGCTTGAGCCAAGGCGTAGGGAGTGAATTGGAAGCACTTTAGATTTAATCACCAAGCACGATTCAATCACCCAACCCAGCTATTTCTAAAGAAATTTGGCGGCAGCACTGGCCCCGAAATTCAAACATTTTCTGCTATGATGACCACATCTCATGTCAGTCAACATGCGTAAGTCTGATCAGTATGCTGCATATTTTTCAACTGAGGAGTGTGGAGAGTAAATGAGCGCCCATGAGACCCTGAAGCTGCCCCGTCGGAACGGGACGGCAGTAGAGCTGCGGCCAATGTCGCCGGAGAATGCCCGGACTTTGCGGACGCTGCTCTCTCACCCGCTGGTCAAGCCGCATATTGTGATGCGCCCGGGAGGGTCACAGCCTGTTTTTATGGATAAGCTGATTAACCGAATGCTGTACGCGATTGACCCTGGTGCACTACATGGCGGCATTTATAGGAGCGGACAGCACAAACTGGTAGGAACGGTCTCTTTGCAGAACTGGAACCGGCAGGAGGGCAAAGCGACTTTGGGCTACATGATTGATCCAGAGTGGTGGGGACATGGTTTCGCTACTGAAGCGGTGGGACTATTGCTGAATTACGGATTTCAGGAGCTGGGGCTGAAGGTGGTGGAAGGTCGATGCAGGGGAGACAATACAGGTTCGGAGCGGGTGATGCTAAAAAATGGATTACAGTTGGAGCGTACCGTACCAATCGTAGCTTCCGGTGGCGATGTAATGAAAGTCTTCAGGCTTTGTTACACAAATGAAATAATGCCGTTATACAACTCTAACAGTGTCCGGTTAAACTAAGTACATGACCCCCTTTTGAAAATATATAACTGTTTTGGGACCCGATCACTCGGGTCCATTTTTTTTGCCGTTATTCATATCTGGGGAAGGGACGGTAGTACTTGTGACTAGAGGGCGACGGTGATCTTCTCACGCTGCTTGAAGTATACCCAGTGCTTGAACCCGATTTCCTTGAGGCGTGCGGCGACATCGTCTAGCTCATCAGCCACACGGGACGGCTTGTGCGCATCGGAACCGAAGGTGACTGCGACGCCGAAATGCAAGGCTCGCTCCAGGATGGCGTCAGACGGGTACCAGCCTCCGCTTAGCTTGGTTTTACCCGAAGTATTGATCTCGATAGCTACGCCGCATTCACCGATGGTGCGCAGGCATTCATCCAACGGTCCTGGTGTAGGTATTTCGGAGAAAGCTGGATAGTTCCCTTTCATGGCATCGATATGCCCAAGAATCTGGAACATGCCACTGCGGGCAGACTCTGCAATCAGGCGGTAGTATTCTGTTTTGGCCGCAATTTGGTCAGAGTGGCTTAGTCCTTTCCAGCGGCCTTTATTAAAAATGCTTACGTCAGCCACATAATGCACTGACCCGATAATATAGTCGAAGGGATGCCGACCGAGTGTCGTGCGATATAGCTCCGCATGCTGTGGAAAATAATCCGACTCGATACCCAGAAGTACGTCGATCCGGCCTTCGTATTCTTTTTTCAGCGACAGGACTTCATCGACATAGAGCGCCAGCTCCGATTTCGCCATAGCGATACGCGGAAAAGCTTGCTCCGAGGGGCTTCCAAAGTAGGGGGTGTGATCGGAGATGCCTATGGCGCTCAGTCCGGCGCTCAGTCCAGCCTCAATATAATCGCGGATGTTTCCGTCGGCATGGCCGCAGCGAAAATGATGTGTGTGTAGATCGAATTTCATGGCAGGACCTCTCCTTTGACCAATATAGTGGTGTGGCGGTTATTCCGAACCGATGAACTGGGTTTCTGGCATGCCCTTGAGATCGCTTAGAAATTGTCTCATGGCGGAATTGACGTATTTGCCGGCCTTCGTAATGACGCCTACCGGATGGGTGACTTCAAGCTCGATAATCGGCACAATCTTCAGGCTCCCTGCCCGCACCTCTGCGGTGACGGACTGCTTGGAGATGATAGCGGCGCCGAGATCCAGCTCCACCATTCGTTTGACTTCCTCACTGCTGGTAAGTTCCATAATGACTTGCGGCTGAATGCCGTGCTTGGCCATGACCTCATCTGCAAACTTGCGGCCGACGGTATCGGGTGACAGCAGAATCAGCGGTGTTTTGCCCAAGGCCTCGATCCCTGCGGTTTTGGCCTGTGCCAGAGGGTGACGGGGCGAGACGACAAGCTCGAAGGTATCATAATACAGAGTGGACGTGGTCATGCCAGGACTCCCCCCGATCAGATAGCCGATGCCTACATCGACAAGTCCATTCTCTACCTGATGATAAATCTGCGAGGAGGACATCGATGAGATGGATGTTTTGATATGGGGGAACTGGTTTTTAAAATAAGACAGAATACGCGGCAGAATTTGAATAGCGATGGAAGTGGTTGTGCCGAGAACGATATGCCCCTGCGGGTTCTCTTCCAGATCCGCAAGCCGCTGCTTTAATTCCTCGACAATTCTTACAATTTGTTCTGCATGGGTCAAGAATACTTGGCCCCTATCGGTCAACGTGACGGGCTGGTTCCGATCAACGAGTTGGGTTTTGAATTCTTCCTCTAGACTTTTGATTTGTGCCGAAACCGCCGGTTGGGTCAGGTTGAGCTGCTCTCCCGCCTTGCGAAAGCTCATGGTTTTGGAGATGGTGATAAGCGTCTCAAGCTGGCTGATGTTCATGGAATTCCTCCCTTGGACCAACCGAAGTGGCTCCTTGTTATTAACGTATTTTACGCACATTGTTGGTATTTGATTAAATTATAGGAGATTACACCCGACAGGGCAATGATCCGCCTTGAGTAATCTTGGGATTTTAGTTGGTCAGGCCTTAATTTTTGGTGAATTGTGCCGATATATGGAGTATAATAATTTATATTGCCTGGGACTTTTGGTATATGACTAAAGCCTAGCGAGGGGGACAGCATCTTCATGAAAGCAGAAGTAATCAATCCGTTTTTGGAGTCTGCACGCATTGTAATCGAACAAGTAATTCAGGTTTCGCCGTCCACCGGTAATCTGGGTGTCAAAGAGATTAAGCAAATCGATAATCATATATGGATACAGGTAGGAATGACCGGACAGCTTAGCGGTAACATTATTTTTGGGATTGCTGAGCAAGTGGCACTGCGGATGGTATCGATCATGATGGGTGGTTTTGTGATTACAGAAATGGACGAGATGGGCCAAAGCGCGATTTCGGAGCTCAGCAATATGATCAGCGGCAATGCCAGCACCATTTTATCCAACCAGGGAGTCGCTGTAGATATTACACCGCCGAAGTTGATGAAATCGGATAGTATGTCATTTGAATCGAGCAAAGCGCTTAGCATCCCGCTGTTGATGGAAGGGATCGGCGAACTGGATATTCAGGTGATGATCTCTTAGTGCACATAACAGGGAGCTGAACTGCATTTCATGGAGTTGAAGGATAAAATTATTGTCATTACAGGGGCGTCGAGCGGCATCGGCGCACTCACGGCGCAGATGTTAAGCGGCCGGGGTGCCGTTCCTGTTCTGTTGGCGCGTTCAGAAGACAAGCTGAAAGAAACGGCGGCCGGAATTCCGGGCGTTTTTGGATTGTATCCATGCGATGTAAGAGATGCGGCAGCCGTAGAAGAGACGTTTGCCAGAATCCTTGCCGATTATGGCAGAATCGATATTCTGCTTAACAATGCCGGCTATGGCAAATTTGCTCCGTTTACAGAGATGGACCCCGAGGAATTCGACGATATGATGGATGTCAATTACATGGGGATTGTCCGCTGCACCAAGGCGGTAGTTCCGCATATGCTAGCTCGGGGAACCGGTCAGATTGTGAATGTGGCCTCCATGGCGGGCAAGATAGGAACCTCCAAAGCGGTAGCATATTCTGCAACCAAGCACGCTGTGCTGGGTTTTACGAATGCGTTGCGACAAGAGCTGCGCAAGACTGGAATCATTGTCTCGGCGGTTAATCCGGGGCCGATCGCGACCGATTTCTTCAAGATTGCCGACCCGTCCGGGGGCTACGAGAAGAGCGTGGCGAGAATGATGATGACGCCGGAGCATGTCTCCACCAAGATTGTCCGATTGATGGAGAAGGGCAAGGAGGAGCTGGATCTACCGGGCCTCGCAGCCTTCGGCATCCGGCTGTATGGACTTTTTCCCCGGCTGGCGGACAAGCTGACCTATAACGCCATGAACCGTAAATAACGAGTGGCAAAAGGACGATGGGGCCTTCCATTTGGTGGAGAGGCCTTTTTGGCATATAATAAAGATATTATCTCAAGCGAAAAGGATGAATTACTATTATGACTAAAGCTTCATTTGCGGCCATCGGCATCCAGGAAGATCTAGCGGCCCGATTGTCGGAATTCGGCATCAACGAGCCTTCCCCTGTACAGGAGCAGACGATTCCGTTACTTCTGGAAGGAAGAGACGTGATCGCGGCTTCCCAGACTGGCACAGGTAAGACGCTGGCTTATCTGCTGCCGCTGCTTCAGGGCATTAACCCGGAACAGAAAGTGGTGCAGAAGCTTGTACTTGCGCCTACACAGGAGCTGGCCATGCAGATTGTGCGTGAAGCTGAGCGTTATGGTGCGCACCGGGGAATCCGTGTGCAGGGTCTGATCGGAGGTGCGGCGATCAAGCGGCAAATAGACAAGCTACGTGAGCATCCGCAGCTTGTAGTCGGTACTCCCGGCCGAATCCGGGAACTGATCGGACTGCGCAAGCTGAAGATGCATGAGGTTAGCACAATCGTCATTGACGAGGCTGATCAGATGTTCCAACTGAGCGGAGCTGGAGAGGTAGCGAAGATTGTTAGCAGTGCGCTGCGGACAAGGCAGCTCGTCATGCTCTCAGCCACGATTGGACCGGAGACGAAAGCGCTGGCGAATCGGGAGATGAAGAATCCGGCAGAAGTTGGCATTGCCCCAGGAGTGATGACCTCCCAAACTCTGGAGCATCATTACGTGGTAACTGAGGAACGGAACAAGATCGATATGCTGCGCCGGGTGATCCGTCATTACAATCCTAAGAAGGCTATTGTGTTCGTGAATGCTACAGATGATATTGCTGAAGTAGAAGCCAAGCTGAACCATCTGGGATTGACGGCGGCAGCTATTTACGGAGATGCGGATAAAGTTACACGCAGTCATGTATTGTCCAAGTTCCGTGACGGCAAATTTAAGGTGCTGGTCGCCAGTGACGTTGCAGCACGGGGATTGGACATTGAGGATTTGTCACTGGTGGTCAGCTTTGATCCCGCCTTTGACTCCGAGCATTATGTACACCGGGCTGGCCGGACCGGTCGCATGGGCCGCCGTGGTTTATCGGTCTCCATTGTGACAGAACAGCAGACTTTTATTATGCGCAAATTCGCACGGGAACTGGACATTGCGCTGGAAGAGCGCGAGCTGTTCGCCGGGAAGGTGCTTACTGCGGAGGAAGCTCGCAATTCGGCCCGCAGTGGCGGATCATTTAGCGGCGGAGCGGCACCGCGCAATAGTTCTGCAGGTGGCGGAACAGAATCCCGCAGCGGCAAGCCTACGGTACGGACGTCCAGTGTCGGTTCTGCAGCTGCCGAAGCGGCTAATTCTGTCGAGCCAACCCGGCGTCCGGTACAAGAGAACACTGCTGCGTCATCCGGTGGGGACCCGCGACGGGATCACCGCAGCGGAGCAGCACCTGTTCGCAATAAACGTGCGAGCAATAAGGTCCGCGAGCAAGACCGGAAGAATAAGGGAGCACCGAAGTGGCTCAAGAACAAAACTCCGAGGGGGGATGGCCAGTGAGTATAACTCCCGTATTACAAATTACGGGTTTAACCGGTGGTTACAGTCTGAACAAGCCAGTGCTGCATGATATTGCATTGCAAGTCCAGCCCGGTGAAATGGTTGGTCTGATCGGCCTGAACGGGGCAGGTAAAAGCACGACGATGAAACATATTCTTGGGCTGATGTCTCCGCATAAAGGAGAAATTCGGGTCAATGACAAGACACGGGCTGCCGATCCCGAGGGGTATCACGGCGCGTTGTCCTTTGTGCCGGAATCCCCGCTCTTGTACGAAGAAATGACAGTGCGAGAGCATGTGGAATTTACAGCGCGATCCTATGGTGTGGATCGCAGCGACTATGAATCTCGAAGTATCCAGCTTGCGAAGCTGTTCCGCATGGAGGACAAGATGGACACGCTGTCCTCTCATCTGTCCAAGGGTATGAAGCAGAAGGTCATGATTATGTGCGCTTTCGTGGCTCGTCCTGCCCTGTACGTGATTGACGAGCCTTTTCTAGGTCTGGACCCGCTAGGGATTCGTTCCCTGCTGGACTTCATGATGGATCTGAAGAAATCTGGCGCGTCGATCCTGCTCAGCTCTCATATTCTGTCTACGATTGAAAACTATTGCGATCGTTTTATTGTGCTGCACCAAGGCAAGGTGATCTCCAGCGGAACGTTGGACGAAATGACTGCGGCGGCCGGATCTCCAGGACAGTCTTTGGAGCAGCTGTTCTACGAGTTGGTTCAAGGAGGTCAGTGATATGGATCTGAAGGAGCTGCGGCGGCAGCGGCGCGGTCAGTCCATGGGGAAAATGCTGCCTTATGCCGGATATATTATCCAGAGTGGTGTGGCGATGGTATTCATCTTCATCCTGATCGCTTTTTCTGCCTGGTATACTTCTCTGCTCCGGAACATTCCGGAAGGCGTTCCTATTCGCTGGATCATGCTCGTACTGCTGCTGCCTGCGGCGGTGCACAGCAGCTTCCGGACCTATCTGCAAAGTCCGGATACCGTCTTCCTGCTGCCGCAGGGTCATCGGATGCGTGAATACTTTGCTCCGGCGTGGGTCAGTGGGAATGTGTGGAAGCTCCTGCGCCTGGCCTTTGTGCTGATTACGTTATGGCCGCTTTACATACGTACGGAAGAGACTCCCAAACTGCTCTGGGCTACAGCACTCTTGTTGGCCGGAGTGAAGGTGCTGTCGAGCTTCGGCTGCTGGCGCGAGCTCAGCATGCTGTCCCGCCCTGCATCCAGGTCGTTCACCCTCCTGCGCTGGGCGGTTGGCGGTCTTATGATCGCAGCCTGGCTTTGGCAGCCGCCCGGCCGGGCGTTGATTTTTATTGCGCTACTGGCGGCGGCGTACCTCGCAGCGCTGGCCGTTCCGGGCCGGCACCGTGTGGCTTGGGAACGACTTATTGCCACCGAGAAGAATCAGGGCGCTCGGGCGCTGATGATTCTTGGCTGGTTCGTGGATGTACCGGGGCGCGAGCAGCGGGTTAATGCCCGTCGTTATCTCGCCAAATGGGGGAGTAACTTGCCTTGGCGCCAAAGTACGGCTTACCGTTTTCTGCTGACCAAGAGCTTTGCCCGCGGTGACATCTTCGCAATTGTTCTGCGGATCGCCGTGCTTGGCTTATTCCTGAACTGGTGGAATTACGGTAGCTATCTGGGTAGCGGGATTTATCTGTTCTTCCTGTTCCTTCTCGGCATTCAGTTGTCTGCACTACGGAGGCTGCATAGCGAGTCCTTTTGGTTAATTGTGTACCCCTTACCACAGGGCAGCAAGGCGCAGAATTCGATCATGTTTATCTTCCGAATTCAGCTTGCATTGGCTGTATTGTTATGGCTCCCCTTCCTGCGGGGAATCGGGGAGCAGCCTGGGCTGGTGGCCGGAAATCTGGTCGCTGGCGCGCTGTTGGTTTATCTGTTTAAGGCTTATGCTTCCCGCAAGGAAGCTTCACTGGATGACGATGATTTATAGCAGAATACAGGGGGCAGCTGACGCTGTCCCCTGTATTTGCGTGAGGAGATCATGTTAAATAACGCCTTGACTTTATTTTTACGTACAGCTATAATCAACGCCAAGCCATACAATCCCGGCTATGACCAGAGACATGATTCCATTAATCAAGCTGCACAGAGAGAGAAGCAACCGCTGCAAGCTTCTTCTGATTGACGATGGAGTTACCCCTTTGTAGCCGTGATGTGGAACCTGAAGGCTCTGTGCCTGCGGAAGTATACATCACCGGACCATCTCCGTTACAAGATGCTGATGAGGACCCAGCAACCTGTGGGTCAAATTAGGGTGGAACCACGAGCTGAACGCACTCGTCCCTTGGGATGAGTGTTTTTTTGCGTTCAATAATTCGTGGATGGAGGCGTAACAAATGGTTAAAGTAACACTTCCGGACGGGTCTGTCCGGGCATACGAGAATGGCATGACAGTAGAACAGATTGCAGGTTCCATCAGCTCCGCTTTGCGGAAATCGGCAGTTGCCGGCAAAGTGGATGGTGAAGTGGTGGATCTCCGTACAGCGGTAGAGGCCGATAGTAGGGTTGAGATTGTGACGCTGGAAAATGAGGAAGGGCTAAAGATATACCGGCACAGCACAGCCCATCTCTTGGCTCAGGCACTGAAAAGAATATATGGGCAAAAGGCCGTCAAATTGGGCATTGGCCCCGTTATCGAAGACGGATTCTATTATGATATCGACATGGAGAAATCCTTGTCTACAGACGATCTCAAAGCTATTGAGAAAGAAATGAAGAAGATAATACAGGAAAATCTCCCGATTACTCGCCGTGTAGTTAGCCGGGAAGAGGCGTTAGCCATCTTCGGGGAATTGGAAGATCCCTACAAGCTGGAATTGATTCGTGACTTACCGGAAGATTCGGTCATCAGCATCTATGACCAGGGAGAATTCTTCGATCTCTGCCGGGGGCCGCATCTGCCGTCGACTGGCAAGATCAAGGCGTTCAAGCTGCTGAATGTAGCCGGTGCATACTGGCGGGGAGATTCCAATAACCACATGCTGCAGCGAATATACGGCACGTCTTTTCCGAAGCAGAATCAGTTGGATGAGCATCTGAACCTGTTGGAGGAAGCCAAGAAACGGGATCACCGTAAGCTGGGCAAAGAGCTGGACTTATTCATGTTCTCGGAAGAAGCGCCGGGCATGCCCTTCTTCCTGCCCAAAGGCATGATCATTCGTACAGAGCTGGAGGACTTCTCCCGTGAGCTGCAAAGACAGGGCGGCTATGATGAAGTGCGTACACCGTTTATGATGAATGTCCGGATGTGGGAGCAATCAGGTCACTGGGATCATTATAAGGACAATATGTACTTCACAGATGTAGACGATACGAAGTTCGCATTGAAGCCAATGAATTGTCCAGGTCACATGCTGATGTTCAAGAACAGCCGACATTCCTACCGGGAGCTGCCAATGCGTCTGGCCGAGTTCGGCCAGGTTCACCGCCATGAATTCTCTGGCGCGCTGAATGGCATGATGCGGGTGCGTTCCTTCTGTCAGGACGATGCACATCTATTCGTGCTCCCTTCCCAGATTGAGGAGGAGATCGCTGGTGTCATCGAGCTTATCGACCATATTTATCAGGTCTTTGGTTTTCAATACAGCATCGAATTGTCTACTCGGCCTGAGGATTACATGGGCTCCGAGGAGCTGTGGGACGCGGCGGAGCAATCCCTGCAAAATGTGCTGGAGAAGCGCGGCATCCAGTATCGGATCAACCCGGGAGACGGGGCATTCTATGGACCGAAGATCGACTTTCACATTCTCGACGCGCTGAAGCGCAGCTGGCAGTGTGGAACAATACAGCTGGACTTCCAGATGCCAGAGAAGTTCGACCTCAGTTACATTGGCGAGGATAACGGGAAGCATCGGCCGGTGGTTATCCACCGGGCAGTCTACGGCTCCATCGATCGTTTTATCGGGATATTGATAGAGCATTTCTCCGGGGCCTTCCCGGTGTGGATATCACCAGTGCAGGTTCAGATCCTGCCGGTCTCTGACAGGTACAATGAATATGCTTCGCAGGTGAGAAAGGCTTTGGAGGAGGCAGGTATTCGCACTGAAGTTGACTATCGCAGCGAGAAGCTGGGCTACAAAATCCGTGAAGCGCAAATGGCGAAGGTTCCGTATATGATCGTGCTGGGTGAGAGCGAGCAGGCTGGACAATCCATCTCACTTCGCAAGCGGGGGCAGGCTGAGACGGTGACAACAGATCTGCAATCCTTCCTCGCAGTGATTAAACAAGAGATTGCACTGAAATCCCTTGAATTTCTAGATAATAATGTGGTAGCAGCACCACAAGCATAAGATAGCTACGAAGAGAGCGCCAGGCGGATTCCGTCAGGCGCTTTTTATTTTTGACGATGAGAACGGTGCTCTCAAAAAGATAAAATGAGGTGATGCTCTTGTGTGCGGTTCCCAAGAATGCCTTACCTAACTCCGGGGTTTATAAGCAATTCCATCCATCATGCACAGGCAAGAAGAGTTCACAAATTTGCTGGTGGTAGTCATTCGTGCCGGAAAGGTCTCATTATCAAAGTAAGTGCGGAATACGTCACGGGCGACGGAGAAATGCTCGATATCCCGCAGATACAGGTTGATTTGTACAAGATCTACAAGTCTTGCTCCTGCGGCATGCAGGGTAGTCTTGAGATTCTCGAAGCTCTGCATCATCTGAAAGGCAATGTCGTCCCGCTCGTGTCCTCCCGAATGATGAGCAAGAAAGATGAAATCTCCGGCAGCGGTGAAAGCAGAGCAGGTATCATCCCCGTAATGGTTGGATAAACGTGTAATCATTCATATTCCTCGCTATCTATTATGTAATTTTGTATCCATTATACCAAACGTATGTTCTTAAATCTATGATTCATATTACCTTCTTTCAGACCGTTACAAATGTTGAATATTTTTTAATTTCACAAAAACGGTGTAGATGATTTAAAAAATGAGGCCTGTCTTTTACCAATCGTCTCCAGCATAATAAGCCTGAGCTTAAATCTGTATACGCTTCCAAAGGGAGATGCGCACTAAGTTCCGTACCAAACAACAACTACGTATTGGGGGAGGATTCAGGCGTGAAAAGAAGATTGTCCATTTTTTTGGTCATGCTTTTGCTGTCTTCAGTGGTTTTGGATGTGCTGGGCGCAGGCGTGGCACGTGCTGCAAGTGGTGAGACAGGACTTCCGGTATACTATGATGCGAGGAAAAGTGTGGATGAACGTACGGCTGACTTGCTATCCCGCATGACGCTGGACGAGAAAATCGGGCAGATGATCCAAGCCGAAAGGGCCTCGGTTACACCTGAGGAAGTGATGGAGTATGGACTTGGCTCTGTCCTCAGCGGCGGCGGCTCCTTTCCAAATGGGAAGGAAAGCGACAGCACGCCGGATCACTGGAGGTCACTGATCGACGGATATCAGGATGGTGCGTTGTCGACACGGCTAGGTATTCCCCTGCTGTATGGCGTCGATGCAGTACATGGACATAACAATCTCAAAGGGGCTACATTGTTCCCTCACAACATCGGGCTGGGAGCAGCGAATGACCCTGAACTGACAGAGAAGATCGGGGCAGCTGCTGCCAAGGAAGTGGCGGCGACCGGAGCGAACTGGACCTTTGCCCCAACCATGGCCTCTCCTTACAACGCAAGATGGGGGCGCACGTACGAGGGCTTCAGTGACAATCAAGAGATTACTGCCAAGCTTGGGGCGGCTTATATTCTGGGATTACAGGGGCGAACGCCTGCAGAATTGGTCGGTGCAAGTACCATAACGGGTACTGCCAAGCATTATCTGGGTGAGGGTTATACGGACAATGGAGTAAACCAGGGTGATACTACTCACTACACCGAAGAAGAAATTATCAAAAAGGATTTGAAAGTATACGAGGCCGCAGTGAATGCGGGTGTACAGACTGTAATGGCATCCTACCACAGTATCAATGGCTTGAAGATGCATGCCAATCAGCATCTGCTCACAGATGTACTGAAAGGCGACAAGAAGAACGGCGGCCTGGGCTTTACAGGCTTTGTTATTTCTGACTATAACGCTGTACAGCAAATTACACGGGATAGTGACGGGAAACCGGTCAGTGGATTGAAAAATCAGCTTGCCGCTTCCATCAACGCCGGGGTTGATATGTTCATGTTAACCGCAGACTGGAAAATCAGTCTGAAGCATATCAAGGATCTTGTAGGCGAAGGTAGAGTCAAGGAGGCGCGGATTAATGATGCCGCTGAGCGGATTATCCGGGTGAAAATTGCTTCTGGACTGTTCGAGCATCCGAAGAGTGACACTGATCTGGCGGGTGCCTTCGGCTCCACGGAGAACCGGACACTGGCACGTCAGTCGGTAGCGGAATCGCTGGTGCTATTGAAGAATGACAAAGTGAACGGCAAGCCGCTTCTGTCCCAGCTAAGCGGGATGAAGAAGATTTTTGTCGCCGGGAAGAATGCGGATGATATCGGCAATCAGGCTGGAGGTTGGTCGATTACCTGGCAGGGCAAATCCGGAAAGATCACGGAAGGCACCACCATTCTGCAAGGTATCAAGGATGTGGTTTCCCCGTCCGCAAGCGTTACCTATAACAAAAATGGACGCGGTGCGGCCGGCCATGATGTGGCGATTGCCGTGATCGGCGAAACGCCATATGCGGAGAGCGCCGGGGACCGTACGAATCTGAACCTGGATGAGCAGGATCTGGCAACAGTGGCCAACATTCGGGCCGCTGATCCGAATATCCCGATTATTGTGGTGCTCGTCTCCGGGCGCCCAATGACAATTGCCCCGCAGTTGAAGGATTGGGACGCACTCGTCGCTGCCTGGCTGCCAGGTACGGAGGGAGCCGGGGTTGCCGATGTGCTGTTCGGTAACAAGGATTTCAAGGGCAAGAACCCGATCCGCTGGCCGTTTACACTGGATCAATATCCGGTGAATAACGAGAGTCAGAATGTCTTGTTCAAGACAGGTTATGGGTTGACCAAAAATGAAGAGACACCTGTTCTGCCGGAAGGACCGGTAGTCCAGGAACCGGCGCATCTCATTCCGGGCAAGATCGAGGCCGAAGATTTCAGCGCCAAGAGCGCAGGCCTGCAAACCCAGGAGACGCAGGATGTAGGTGGAGGGCTCAATGTTGGCTACACCTCAGCAGGCGAGTGGCTGGACTATAACGTCAATGTAGCTGAAGCAGGCACTTACCGGGTGGACTTCCGGTATGCAGTCAATGGCAACCCTACAGGCATCAAGGTCAAATCCGCAGAAGGGAAGACGCTTGGTACCTTAAGCGTAACCTCGACAGGCGGTTGGCAGAACTGGCAGACCAAAGCGGTGGATAATGTGGTCTTCCGAAAGGCGGGATTGCAAAAGATCCGTCTTGAATTTACCAGCGGGAATATCAACCTCAACTGGGTTCAGTACACCCGTACAGGAGATGTTACTGCCGAAGAGCCGAATCCGGGCGGCGGCGGGGAAACCGTACAGGAGAATGTTATTAAGCAGGATGCAGTCAGCTCCTGGGTCTCCAGAGAACGTGATCCATCTGACCGGAAATGGTATTACGCCGACCGCTATCAGGAGGGCGATGCCAAGCTGGAGCAGCAAAAACCACTGAATATTGCCCTGCCTAACAATGCAGAAGGCACGTCCATTCATATTGACCCGGACAAGAAATATCAATCTATTCTGGGTATCGGAACCTCGATGGAGGAATCGACCGTCAACAATCTGGCCAAGATGTCTCCGGCCAAGCAGGATGAATTGCTGCGCCAAATGATCGATCCTAAGGACGGCATTGGTATGAGTATGCTGCGTCTGACGATCGGAACGGCAGATTTTACAGATAAAGAATTTTACAGCTATAACGATATGCCGCCGGGACAAACGGATGTTAATCTGGAGCATTTCTCGATTCAGAAGGATATTGATTACCATATCATTAGCACCGTGAAAAAAATCCAGAGCATCAACCCGGACATTAAGTTCTTTGCTTCACCATGGAGCCCGCCGGGCTGGATGAAAACAACGGACAGTATGATCAAGGGGCAAGTAAAGGAAGAATATTTGCCAGTGCTGGCCAAATATTATGTGAGATTCCTGCAGGAATACGCGAAGCTCGGCATTACCTTTGAGGGAATGACCATGCAGAATGAACCTCTGCTGGAAATCGAATACCCAAGTACCAGAATGTCGTGGGAACAGCAATCCCGGCTCGCCAAGCTGCTACGTGCCGAGTTGGATGCTGCCGGATTCACATATGTGAAGCTGTGGACCTTTGACCACAACCCTGGTGATACGATGGCATATCCGGCACAGATTCTCGGGAATAAGGAAGAGGGCGCCTATGATGCCGTCGACGGTACAGCTTTCCATGATTACGGAGGCGATCTTGGGCTGATGACTCAGCTTCATGACCTGTATCCTGAGAAGCATGTCTATCTGACCGAACGTGCGGTATGGGGAACGTCAGGTGCTGACCGGATGGCCCAGTATTTCCGCAATTGGGCCCGTAGCTACAACTCCTGGGTAGCGATGCTGGATAGCGATATCGCCTCCCACCAATGGACAGGAATTCCCGATCCTACACCGATAGTGCAGGATTCAGCGAACCGCAACAACTACTGGCTGCTTCCGGAATATTATTTGATGGGCCAGTATACCAAGTTTGTCAAACCAGGTTATGTGCGGATTGATAGTAACTACGGCTCAAGCAGCACTGTAACCAATGTGGCGTTTGCAAGCCCAGATGGCAAAGAAATTGTAACTGTGGTGATCAACCAGACGAATGAAGCACAGCCATTCAAGCTACTTGCCGATGGTACACAGATTACTGCAGTGATGCCGGCTAAATCGGTTGGAACGTATACATGGGAACGTGTGAATGGAATCAAGAAGGCGCCGGGTGCTTGGAATGCTGTTGATTTTGATGCAGCCGAGGGCCAATACACCAAGCATGCCAATGGATATATTTCTGGACTTTCCGAAGGCACTTCTTCCTTCGACTATGTAGTGAACGTGCAGGAAAGCGGAAGCTATGCGCTGAATTTTGAACACAGCTTTACCGGCATTGCCGGGGCTGGACAGCAAGTCGAGATCTTTGAAGACGGGAAGCCTGTCGGAGTCATTCACCTGACCAAGCAGACTGCGGATGCAGAGGATTTTGCTGCAAACCGCACCGTTTTAACACTGAATAAAGGCATTCATAAGCTTACGCTGAAGACCACTGGCAAGGGCTACAATATCAAGTCCCTGACCCTTGTAAAAGCTTCTGCCGAAGCAAAGAGCCTGCCGAACATCCTTCCTGCCGCAGATTTTACCGGGTCCTCCGGGGTTCTGGTGAAGGACGGAGCGGTTAGATATACCGACAATGGCGATTGGGCGAAATATACGGTCAATGTTCCTGAGGCCGGCAGCTATCCGCTGCTGTTATCGTATACCACGGCCAATAACGGCGCAGGATTCGAACTGCTTGCCGGTGAGGGAGACGCTACCGTAACGTCAGCGACCTATGGATTGCCGGGTACTGGTGGATGGAGCAACTGGCAGTCCTTCCAAGGCGCGGTGACTCTCCCGGCAGGGGAACAGATCTTGACGCTAAAAGTAACAGGGGAAGGGTTCCAGCTTAAATCACTGGTGTTCGGCCCTGCATTACAATGTGATACAATCCTCACCGAAGGCCAGGAAGATGGAGCAGAGGTGCTTGTTACTCTGTACAACGAAAAATATGCACCTGTGTTGGATGCAACGTATTGGAATATTGAAGATTACCCTGGCACCGTTGTGAACAGTGTGTACCGGGTAGACGATCACACAGCTAAGGTTGTGCTGAAAGGCACACGGAGCGTTGATTTTGACAAAGACCGTGTACTGACCGTTACGGCTGATGTATATCAGACTGAATCACAGAAAGCTTACGGCCATGTGAAGCTGCTGAAAGTCCCTGTTATCGTGAAGGCAGTGAATGATGAGGAGAGCATTACGCTTACGCCATCCAGTCTGCCTTATAACGTGAAGGGACAGGAAATCATAATTTCCCTGACCGGGGGAACGTTCAACCCTGACCACCTGCAAGACATTACCGTGTCTGGAACGGCAAAAGATCAGGGCCATGTCTCCATTGACTCGGCTGTTCTAATCAATCCGGTTCAAGTGAAGCTGACGCTGGCTTGGAATGGTCAGCCGTATTATAGCGACTTGAAGCTGAAGGTGAACGTGCCAGTCAGCGCTTATGCTGATTCTGAAGGCGGAGCCACACTGACGGCGGAAGCCACGCTGGCGGGAACAACCCGTGCAGCAGCGCCTATCAACCTGTTGGAGCTGAAATCGCTGGATCAATTCTACCGACTGCAAGGGATGACGGCGAGTGGTGGAGGCAGCGGAGCAAAGCTCACCGGCATTCAAGCCGGGGGGAACGTGGACTATTGGGTGAATGTGCCGGAGGACGGCGACTATGCGGTAACGCTGACAGCGACATCCTCGGGTGCAGCATCTCAGGGAATTATTTTCAAGACAGAAGCGGGTCAAACCCTGAAGACATTAGATGTACCAAATCTCTATTCCCAGACGGTCGGCATACGTGCAGTGCTTCCGCTGAAGAGCGGTGAGCAGAAGCTGCGTCTGCAAGCAGGTTCGGGCGGGTATGAGCTCAGCGGCATCGCGGTAGAGCGGTATGTGCCGGATGTCATGGGCAGCAGCAGATCTATTAAGGTTGAAGCTGAGAATTATTATAATGCTGCAACAAACGGTGTTCAGAGCAATATGAAGGACGGCGTTTTAGATTTTAAAAATATTGGATTTACTTCATCCGGCGGTTCCTTCGACTACAAATTGAGCATTGCTGAAGCCGGATTATATAAAATCATTTATCGTTATGCCACAACAGAAGGCGGCGTAAGTGTCACCTTGTCCGCGAACGGTAGTAAGCTGCTGGATACAGCTATGCCAGCGACAGGCAACTGGGGCTCATACAGTGAGACTGGTGGTGTTATCCGGCTTGCACAGGGAGAACAGACGCTGCGGATCACGTTAAACAACAACGGGGCCAACCTGGACTGGTTCTCGCTGGAACCGGCGGAGGATGTTGTAGTGAAGGAAGGCAAGGCTGCATTGCCTGTCTCCTCTCTGAAGCATGGCCAGTATAAAGGGTTGCAAATCGTAACATTAAGTACAGCTACAGAAGGAGCAGAAATCTACTACACTACAGATGGTTCTCTGCCTACAGCAGAAAGCAAGCTGTATAGCGGAGCGATTGAGATTTCCGATATGACCGTCATTCGTTCCATAGCGGTGAAGGAAGGTATGAATAGCAGCTATGTTGCACCGTTCTCCTACCTCATCACCGAAGATGCTGAAGTGAAGAAGGTGTCCGCACCGCAAGCCGACCCTGCTGGAGGCACATATACCGGCGAGGTGAAGGTGAAGCTGACGACAGCAACAGCCGGAGCGGAAATTCGCTATACCCAGGATGGCTCTGTGCCGACAGCTAGCAGCCAACTTTATAGCGGACCAATCTATGTAGGAAAAAGTAAGACGATTAAGGCTATCGCGCTCAAAGAGGGCTGGAAGTCCAGCGATGTATCCAGCTTCGAGTATATCCTGAGTGAGGATGGTGGGCCGGGTACATCGCCAAGTCCTGAACCTACTCCGAGCCCAACACCAAGTGCAACACCTACTGCAACACCAAGCCCAACGCCGGGATCAAGCTATAGTCCGGATTCGAACTCAGGGTATATTCCGACACCAAGTCCAACACCGGCAGCAGGTGGAAGTAAAGAAAGTGTTAATGGTGGCAAAATCATCACTGTGACTCCAGTATTGAATAAGGACAACGGCAGTGCAAGGGCAACGGTTAGCGCTGAGGCCTTGAAGCAGGCGGAAGCAGCACTGTCCGGTAATGAAAAGAATGTCGTGATTGAAATTCCATCTCTGGCGGATGCCAAAGGTTATGAGCTGCAGCTGCCGGCAGGAGCGTTGTTCGCCGATGCGAAGACTTCTATTGAAATCCGCACCGGATTCGGTACACTGTTGATCCCGGCAAGTGTGCTGAAGGCGGGGGCAGATCAGGCTCAATCGCCTTGGATCATTACCATCGCCAAGGTGGAAGGATCGCTTGCAGGACAAAATGCACGGCCAGCCTACAAAATTAGTGCAACGATTAATGGCAAAGAAGTGTCGTGGACATCACCTGATTTGCGGATCACAGTCTCCCTGCCTTATGTACTACTGGCTGGAGAACGTGGTAAAGAGGAGCATCTCACGATCCATAGCCTGAATGCGGCAGGAACGCTGACGGCTGTCCCAAGTGGTCAATATCGCAGTGGTGCAGGGGCAGTAGTCTTTACTGGAGCATTATCCGGCACGTATGTCATTACGTTCACGGAGAAGACCTTCGGGGATATCGAGCGTTACCCATGGGCCCGTCAGGCGATTGAAGTGCTTGGGTCCAAAGGAATTATTACCGGTATTTCGGACGGAATGTTTGGACCGCAGAGTGATGTGAAGCGCGGAGACTTTGTACTCCTGCTTGTCAGAGCGCTCGGTCTGGATACTGCCACTGCAAGTGATAACTTCAGTGATGTGAAATCGGGCGACTACCGATACGCAGCGCTGGCTATCGCCAAGCAGCTGAACATCGCTTCCGGTCGCCCGGATGGAAGCTTTGATCCTAATGCTCCGGTGACGCGTCAGGAGATGATGACCCTGGCCGCTAAGGCGATCGCCGCGGCAGGAAAGAAACTTCCAGCGGGAAGTGGAGCTTCTCTGCAAAGCTTCAACGATGCTGGCCAAGTGGCGTCATACGCCCAAGACAGCGTTGCGAAGCTGATTGCAGCAGGAATTATTAAGGGCGACGGCACGCGCATTCATCCGCTCGGGGTAACGACTCGTGCAGAAGCCGCAGTATTGATCTACAGCCTGTATAATCTGTAATCTCCCTGCCGACTGGCAACGGAGAGCATAAAAAAACGCCTTGACGTATGCTTTCGTCAAGGCGTTTTTTCAATACTGTTGCTGCTGCAAAGGATAACTATCTCTGTGACCTGAGGTGGATAAGATGTGATGAGAGACTAACAGAATAAGAAGAGCGCAGAGGCACTCTTCTTGAAATTGTCAGTTCAACTTAGATAAAGAGTGAACGGCTGATGATAACCAGCAGGATAAAGAGAACCAAAATGGCGCCAGTACTTGTGAATCCACCGCCGTATCCGTATCCGCCTCTAACTTCTTCGCTCATGTTCATTCCCCTTCCGCGTGTAAGTGTGTTGTACTTGAGTACACGGTATTGTATGTGTGGAGGGGATGGCGTGTATAGGCCAATGCCGGAAAGAATGATAAAAAAATCAGCCCCGAACCGAGTCGGGACTGATAATGGATGAAAAATGAGTGAAATCAAGCTTTTTCAAGATCACGAACGCCTGCATAGACCAGATCAAACAGGTCTTCCAGATACTCTTCTTCAATACAGGAGAAGGCAATGCGCAGATCGGTTTCACCGAGTGCTATCGTGCCAAGTCCATATTGGTGAATGAGGTGTAGTCGCAGCGCTTCCGCAGAGACGGTCTTCAGCTTCAGACACATGAAATAGCCGGAGTTGAATGGATAGTAGGTCCAGACATCTTCCCCGTATTTGCCGCTGTCCAGCAGTGATTTCACTTTATTGGCGCGGCCTTTCATGATTTGGAACTTCTCTTCCTTCTGGGCGGAGAATTCCGGTGCCTTCAGCGCATCTAGCACGAAGGTCTGCGACGGATGGGCTCCGCTAGAGATCGTAGCACGGATAATACCGAGTGTCTTCTGCTCCAGTGCAGACAGTAAATCTTTGTTCTCCGAAGCAAAGGTGATGAAGCCCACACGGAAGCCCCAGACGAATTCTTCCTTCGTTGCTCCGTCCACCTTCACGGCCAGTACACGTGGATGCAGGCTGGCCAGCTTGCCGAACAGGGATTCCTTAAGTGAATCCTCGAAGAACAATCCGAAATATGCATCATCACTAACCACAACAACGTTAATACCTTCCTCGGCTGCACGAAGAATGGCTGCGACAATCTCTTCGCCTTCTTGAAGACCTGGGGTGTATCCTGTAGGGTTGTTCGGGAAGTTGAGCAGCACAATCGCTTTGCCGCGTTCTTTCTGAGCGAGCAGTGCATCGAGCAGGCCAGCGCTGTTGAAGGTCATTTCGTCCGTGAAGAGCGGATAGTTAACGGTCTCGGCATGACGACGAATGCCAAAGGTTAGCTCATAATTCTCCCAGTTCTTATCCGGATAGATGACGGCATCGCCCGGCTCTGCGAACAGATCGGCCACAATGCTAAGCCCATGGGTGAGGGCGTTGGTCACAACAGGATTGCTGAAGGACTTGCCTTCCAGCGACGGATTCTCGAGCAGCATTTTCTCACGCCACGCAGTACGCAGCTCCGGTTTGCCTGCCGGAGGAGCATAGCTGTAAAGATCCTTGGGGCTGAAGGCAGAGAGTTTATCTTGAATGACGCCAAGGTGCATAGGTACGCCGCCTTCAGTGGCAATGCCGATCGTAGCGTTGTACTTCTTGGCATGAGCACCAGCTTCCGCAGATTGGCTCAGAATCCCTTCTTTGGGGAAATAAATTTCCTTGCCAAGGGTAGAGAGCATCTCGTAGACATGTTCATTTCCGGCTTTGATACTTTCGTTCAATTGTGCAGCCAATGAATTCATCAGTTTCATCCTTCCGGGTTATCTTGGGGATAGATACGGTTAACATTGCCTAACATTATATCATCGCGAAATGCCGCCGTCACTGAGGAAAGCGCGTTTTTTTCAAATAGTTTTACGACATTTCAGGCGGTTTCAGCAGCCTGTTTTAGATTTGAAAAAAGAACTGTCCGCACTAGACGGACAGTTCTTTTTTGGCCTTATTTCATAAGGGTGCAGCATCTTGTTAGGACTACCCTGACAGGCGCGGGAAAGAAATGCTTGAGTACCCAAGCATTTCAGCAAGTCCGGCGAGTATACGTTGTCCACTGGACTAAAACATGAGAGGAGTTTAACTCTTCCTTTATAAATCATGTGGATAAGGACAGAACTTTTTCATCATTTCTATCGTTTCTGCATCCCGTTCTCCGCTCCGCTCTGCTAGACCGCTGATTACCTCTGTCCGTTCATTGTCTTTGAGATTCTGCCCGAATTTGAATTTGGCAGTCATTTCATCAGGCGTAATACGGACAATAGCGACGCCTTTCAGGCGGGCGCGATACTGTGGGTCTGCCGCATCAATCTCGTCATAACCGCCCTCGGGTTGGAGTTTTTTCATAAACAGGGACAATATCGTTGCCTTCTCAGTAATATCACTCACCGACTCAGCGGTACCGAAGGCTGTTACACTTTTAAAATAGGCGGTGGCCGGGCAGGCGAGATGCGGATCGCTGAAATAGGAGGGAATCAGTGCGTACTCGTCTGCGACCGTGAAGCACACCTGCTGCTGGCGGCGGATGGCCTCCATCTTGCCTCCGGCATGGCTGCCGTGAAAATAAAAGCATCCATCTGTGTATACAAAATTCAGCGGGGTGACTCTTGGCCGTCCCTGCTCATCCGTAGTGCCGAGAAAGCCGAAGCTCATCCCGTCCAGGAAGGTTTGCAGCTCCTCCTCGTTGTCGACCTGAAATTCTTTTCTGCGCATGTTGAACACTCCTCTGGTTCTTGTATTTGCGGAGCGTTCGCTCCTGCTGATCCTTGTGTGGCTTGGTTTCTACAGGATAGAATGAAAATTGACAATAAAAAAGTGCCGATTTACATTATTTTTAATGGTCCAATTGCTGCTTGAATGAAAGGAGTGTCCCGATTATGGAGCTTACGCTGCCCTACGACCAGTATCTGGCGTTACATCGCTATAAATATTTGGCACTCTATCATGCTCTGCGTGCAGCTATTCTGGACGGTACGCTGCCAGGCGGTACCCGGCTGCCATCTACGCGGCGAATGGCGGAATTGTACAACTTGTCCCGCGGCTCGGCTTCACAAGTGTATGAAATGCTCCTGGCTGATGGCTATGTTCAGGCGGAGACCGGCCGGGGGACGTTTGTGTCGGAGGATATCTTCACCACAGCACATCAGGCAGCTCAAGAGCGGACCCTTCCACCTTCGGTCATTGCAGAAGGGTCCGCTCCAGAGGGTATGGAATGTCGTGGGCCTGTTCATCTTCCGCTCTCGGCCTGGGGGGAGCGGCTGACAGCCGTCCCGGCTCCGGTCCGGAGCTATGAAGACTTTAATTACGATTTCATCGATTTTAGCAGCAAGGGACTGCAAATGGTACATTTTCCTTATAATGAATGGAAAAGCGCTCTCGCCTATGCCGGAGGCAAGGGCGGCACGCTACTGGAGAGCGCTGGCCCGCCGCAGGGTGATGAAGGCTTACGGCGGGCCATCGCCACGCATCTGCGGATTACGCGTGGCATCCGCGCGGAGGCTGCGCAGATCGTGTTGTTCAGCGGCTCGATGCAGGGCATCGTTCTCCTGACCCAACTGCTGCTGGACCCTGGCTCACCTGCCGTTGCGGAGGACCCTGGCTTTAATGGTATCCGCCGGGCGGTGGAAGTGACCGGCGGAGTGCTAATCCCCGGCACGGTTGATGAGAGTGGCCTTGTGCCGGAGGACTGGAATGCCCGGCTGCTGTTCGTGACGCCGAGCCGCCAGTTCCCGACGGGAGCTGTGCTGCCACTGGAGCGGCGGCGAGCGCTGCTGGACTGGGCGCAGCGTCATCATGCCGTCATCATTGAGGACGACTATGACAGCGAATTCCGCTGGACAGGCCGGCCGATCGAGCCTTTGAAGGCGCTCGACCGGGAAGACCGTGTGATCTACATCGGCTCCTTCTCCAACACGATGTTCGCGGGCCTGCGGCTCGGCTACGCCGTGCTGCCGCAGCTGCTTGCTGGCCCTGCGCTAGCCGCCAAAGCCCTCTATGAACCGCTGGCGGCAGGGCTGCTGGAGCAGCGGGCCCTGGCGCGGTTCATGAACACCGGCGGGTACCGCCGCCATCTGCGGCGGATGACCCGCATTTACGGCGAGCGCGGGCGGGCCTTCCGCGCTTTGCTGGCATCGCAGCTGGGCGGCCTGTTTGAGCCGCTGCCCGGCGATGCTGGCCTGCATGTGTACGCCCGCTGGCTGGGCAGCGCCGAGGCGTTCGAAGCTTTCCGCGCCGGGGCCCTCCGGCGCGGCGCAGGATTCAGGGACGCCGGGCTGTACCGGGTGATGCCGGGAGCCCCTGCGGCCTGCTTTTATTTTTCCCATTTGGATCTTCCCGCGATAGAGGAAGGCGTTCGTCGTTTGCATCAGGCATGGACTGATGTGCAAAATACCACGTGACAAGGTATGATGGAAGATGAACAGCTGCACTAAACTTTCAGGAGGTCACATTTATGCTGCATGCATCGCCGTCCTCTTTTGTCATTCTGCCTGCCCTGGCGAAGATTGTGTGCGAACCGGGTTGGAAATGGCAGAAGCGAGAGAAGCCGTTGCAAAACTATGATTTATTCTATGTCTGGAGTGGGGAAGGTACGTTGGAGCGCAACGGGGTTCCTTTTCAGATCGGCAAGGGGAGCTGCTTCCTGTTCCGGCCTGGGGACCATACCGTGGCTTCGCATAATCCGCAAAAACCGCTCGTGCTTACATACATTCACTTCGATGTAGCCGAAGATGTAACCGAGATTCCACAGCCTTATCGCGTGCTCACGGAGACCGTTGAATTCGAGCATCTGCTGGCCCGTTATGTCCGGCTGTTTCTCGTGAAGACCTTCGCTGCCGAGGCAGAGGGCCAACTGATTCTGAAGCAACTGATGATTCACTTGCTGCGTGAGGATCGGGTCATGCCTGTGGAGCGCCATGTCAGCAACCAGCTTGCTGAGGTGATTCATGAGATAGCCAATTATGTAAGCCAGCATCCTGGTTTGTCACACCGTGTGGAGGATCTTGCCGCCCGTGCCGGACTGTCGCCGCGGTATTTCTCTATTAAATTCAAGGAGCTGACCGGCTCGTCCGTTCAGTCCTATGTCATCCGTACCCGGATTGAACGGGCTCAGCATTTGCTGCTGTATGCCGGGATGAACGTGACCGAAGTGGCGGACGCGCTGGGATACCGAGATATTTTCTTCTTCAGCCGCCAGTTCAAGCAGTATACAGGAAAAAGCCCCTCCGAGATCCGCTGAGGTCACGGGGTATGGTGCTAATTACAATGCATATAAGAAATTACAGAGGACCGGTGCCGGCAGGCGGCCGGTTTTTTGTGAATTTATATGTTTTACACTTTAAATCATTCTTATATTTCTCGCTGAAACGGATACCATCCCTTTGAGGACGGAAAAGCCGTTTCTACTTGTGCCATGGTTAACGGAGTATAATTGTAATATAGAAGCGTATCCTTCGGACGTAACCGGGGTATAAGGAAGATAAGTACGCTTTTGTCAGAGGTGCTGTATAAGGACCTTGGGGATGACGATACCACAGGCTAAAGGAGAGAGGGAAATGTATGAGGTTGTGTTAATACGGCATGGTGAGAGTGAATATAATAGGCAGAACCTGTTCACAGGCTGGAGCGATCCCGATTTGACCGAGAAAGGAATCCAGGAGGCCAAAGAAGCAGGCAAGCTGCTTAGAGAAGCAGGGTATACGTTCGATCTGGCCTTTGCCTCTGTTTTGAAGCGTTCCATTAAGACCTTGCATTATATTCTGGAGGAATTGGATCTGCTGTGGATTCCGGTGCAGAAATCGTGGAAGCTGAATGAGCGCCATTACGGAGCGCTGCAAGGGCTTAGCAAGAGTGAAACGGCGGTGAAATACGGCGAGGAGCAGCTTCATATCTGGCGGCGCAGTCTGTCTGTTCGTCCACCGCTGCTGGAGCCGGATGATCCAAGATATGCCCGGAGCGATATCCGTTATCAAAATCTCCGTGAGGAGGATATCCCGCGCGGTGAGAGTCTGGAAGATACCGTACATCGGGTCGGTGATTTCTGGCACAACCGGATTGTCCCGCTGATTCGCAAGAAGGAGCGGGTGCTGATCTCTGCACACGGCAATACGTTGCGGGCGTTGATCAAATACATGGAAGACATTGATGAGGCGGCCCTGCTTGACTTGAACATTCCTACAGGTGTCCCGCTAGTTTACAAGCTGGATGAGAATGTGAATCCGATCAGTCGCTTCTATCTTGGAGAGCCAGCCGAAGTGCAGGCCAAAGCCCAGGAGGTTGCCAATCAGAGCAAGGTTACAGAGTAGCCGAACGGGGATAACATGCATGCCGATGTAAGGCTGATAGTAAGAACAAAGGGAGTTCCGTAAGCCATATCATGGCTTTGGAGCTCCTTTTTATGCGGTAAAGCGGCGCAAAACAAATGATACATGAGGATATTCATGGAACGGATGAGGATTTTCTATGTTAGGATGAAAATTCTGATGCTACTATCAAGATGAGCTAATCAAGCAAAGGGGGAATCAATGAACATTCTCACACTAACAGATGCCTGAGAGTCTTGGTCCGGTCTTCGTTTCAACAAATATAAATCCGTGATATTGGAGGTGATTCGGAACAACTCCTCTGATTAACAAATACTCCCACATAATATAATAAATGAATATTCGTGTATTAATGTGTCGTTTTTTGCTGACTCCGACCAGGTTCTATTCAAGTGTATCTCTTAAGCTATCCCTTAAATGAAAGGAATGGTGTATAAGAATGGGGAAAAATTGCAACCGCTTACTTAAAGTATTTTTCTGCTTTATTCTGATAGCCTCAATCCTAACGCCTATCAGTAGTACACCTGCTTCCGCTCAGGTTCTGCCGGGATTGGCAGATGTCTCAAGAGAAGTAGCTGCTGAAGGGATTGTACTGCTGCAGAATCCGAAATATAGACTCCCTGTGAATCTCAATGAACAAGTGCTTCCTATTCAAAAGAGTGAGAATGTATCCGTGTTTGGCCGCATTCAAGCCAGTTACTACAAGTCCGGTACAGGTTCGGGCGGGGCTGTGCGGGTAGATTATGTGAATGGCATTCTGGAGGGACTGCGGAATAACCCCAGTCTCAAATTGAATGAAGATCTGGTGAAGATTTACGCCGAATGGATCAAAACACATCCTTTCAATAATGGTGGTGGGGGATGGGCGGCCGAGCCTTGGTCCCAGGCGGAAATGCCTTTAACCGACGACATTGTTAACACAGCAAAAGCCAAGTCGGACGCAGCTGTGGTCATTATCGGCAGAACGGCCGGTGAAGACAAGGACAACACAGATGTTGAAGGTGCCTACCGGCTAACAAGCATTGAAGTTGATATGCTCAATAAGGTGTATGCCAAATTTGATCGGGTGGCCATCGTCTTGAACGTGGCGAACGTTATCGATATGTCATGGGCCACAAACTATCCTAACGCTGCTATCTTGTATGCATGGCAAGGGGGGATGGAGGGTGGTAGTGCCGTAGCCGACGTGTTGACCGGTGATGTTACGCCAAGCGGCAAGCTGAGCGATACGATTGCCGCCAAGCTGGCGGACTATCCTTCCACCGCCAACTTTGGCAGCAAAACGGAGAATTTATACAAAGAGGACATTTATGTCGGCTATCGTTACTTTGAGACTTTTGCGCTTGAGAAAGTACTTTATCCGTTTGGATTTGGATTGTCCTATACCGATTTCAAGCTGACTACAAATAGCGTCAAAGTTGATGACAAAGAGGTGGCCGTCAACGTAACGGTTCAGAACACTGGCAAGGTAGAAGGCAAGGAAGTTGTCCAGATTTATTATGGTGCACCACAAGGCAAGCTTGGCAAGCCAACCAAGGAACTGGCTGCTTTTGCGAAGACCCGGCTGCTTCAGCCTGGTGAATCCCAGACGCTAACCCTTACTTACGATACGAAAGATATGGCCTCCTATGATGATAGTGGTATAACAGGTCATGATTCCTCTTACGTTCTGGAAGCCGGAGACTATAACATTTATGTAGGAAATAACGTAAGAGACAGCAAAAAGGTCAATACGTATACACTAAATGAGTTGAAGGTCGTAGAAACCTTGCAGGAAGCGCTCGCGCCGACAAAGGATTTCGACCGGATTAAACCAGGTACCCCTAAGGGAGATGGAACCTTTACTACCGTTAATGAAAAAGTACCAACACGGAGTATCAACCTGGAAGAGCGAATTAAGCAGAATCTTCCTGCTGCCATTCCGCAGAGCGGGGACAAGGGCTATACCTTATTGGATGTTTACAATAAAAAAGTAACGATGGATCAATTCATCGCCCAATTTTCCAACAATGATCTGGGATCTATCATTTTAGGGGAAGGAATGTCCAGTCCTAAAGTTACTGCTGGTACCGCCTCAGCGTTTGGCGGGGTGACGAAAAATCTGCTGAAGCTTGGACTTCCGATCGACAGTTCGGCTGACGGTCCTTCAGGTATCCGTATGGAGACCAATGCACAGAAGGCTACCAGTATTCCAAACGGGACGATGCTTGCCTGTACGTGGAACACGGAGCTGAACGAAAGATTATTCGACCTGCTCGGCAAAGAAATGCTGCTGAATAACATCGACACACTGCTCGGACCAGGGATTAATATTCACAGAAGTCCGCTGAACGGAAGAAACTTTGAGTATTTTTCGGAGGACCCGCTGCTGACAGGCGCGATGGCTATTGCACAGACGAGAGGCCTTCAGAAGAATGGTACTGCGCCTACCCTGAAGCACTTCGCTGCCAATAACCAGGAAACAGACAGACATTTGGTGAATGCACGTGTCTCGGAAAGAGCGCTCCGTGAGATTTATTTGAAAGGGTATGAAATGGCGGTCAAGAGCGGGAAGGCACGCTCGATAATGACATCCTACGGACCGGTCAACGGAACTTGGGCTGCCAGTAACTATGATCTGAATACTACCATCCTGCGTGGAGAATGGGGCTTTGATGGGATTGTTATGACAGACTGGTGGGCAAAGACGAGTGAGGATCAGGGCTTTTACGCCACCTCCAATCGTTATGATGAAACCAACGGTAAAGCGATGGTCCGCGCCCAAAACGATCTGTACATGGTCATTCCGAACGATTATGCAGAAACACAGAGGAACCGGAACAACAGTACCTTCAATACGATGACAGCACTTGGTAATGGCTCCCTGACACTCGGAGAATTGCAGCGTTCCGCCAAGAATATCACGAACTTCTTGATAAAATCTCCGGCCTTTGCCAGAACAGCTAAGATTGATTATGTGGTCAATTATACGCCGGGAAAAGACTGGTTCCGGGTCGATGCGGCTCCACTAGGAAATCCGCAGCTTAGCGGGATCACGGTAGGCGGTAAGAAGATCAAAATATTCAATCCACTCAAACTGGACTATAAAGCATTTGGTGAGAACAGTGAAATCAGCAGCTATCCAGAAGTGAAGGCTACAGCTGCTGCCGGAGTAAATGTTACTGTACAGCAAGCCGACAAGAACAGACCGGCGGCTGTAATAACGGCGACAGCTGGAGGAGAGAAACGGATTTACAAAGTAATCTTTACATCGGAAGAAGGTCTGGAGCCGATTTTTGAGAATCCGACCTATGCGTATTTGAAGGGCATTTTGGTCGATGGCAAGCCGCTTGACGGTTTTGCACCGACCAGATTCAGCTATGATGTAGGCCTGCTTAGCGGAGCCAAGTTGCCTGAGGTTACTTTTGAAACGAATACAGGCGTCAAAGCGAAGGCTACAGTAGATGAAGCCAATAAGAGAGTGACGATCAAATGTGTCAGTACCGATCAGGGCAATACTTATGTGATTCAGTTCGGGACGACACCACAGAGCGATGAATTCAACAGCACAACATTAAGCCCCTTCTGGACAATTAACAAAGAAACACCAACGAACGGGGAGAACAGTAAGAACTGGTCGCTAAGCGCAGCTCCCGGATTTTTAAGAATCATTGCTGAAAGAGGCGACTTCTGGAGCGATCATGCTGATTTGAAAAACTTTTTCCAGCAGGAAGCCTTTGGCAACTGGGAAGCTACAGTTAAGATCAATATGAGCAAAGCGCCGAATCAGAATTATAACGGTGTAGGGATCACAGCTTCACAGGATAACAATAACTACATTTGGGTGAAGTATGAATACAGCTCTGGCAAAATCATCGGTATGGTCAAGGAAACTGGAGGCACAGCACCTGTGACCATCGGCCAATTGTCTGCCAGCCAGCTCAGCAACATTTTCGGTGAGAAGAAAGAAATCTTCTTGCGTCTGAAAAAAATAGGTAATAGCTATTCAGGTTATGTCAGTGCGGACGGTACCGAGTATATTTCGCTTGGCAGTACGACCGCAAATTATGCTAATCCGAAGTTTGGACTCCTGGCTTCTAACGGAAGTCAGACGCTGACAGAACCTTTTTATGCCGATTTTGATTATGTCAAAATTAATAGCAATGTAGGTCAGACAGTAAAGAAGATTGGGAAAAATACGAAATTGAAAGTAGCCGAAACAGAGTTCTCTTCCATCACCCCGGTAATCACGCCTGTCACATGTAACGATGTGGATGGTGGATTATGTTATACCAATACCAATAAGGGTGAAGCGATTTCCTATAAAATAAATGTGGAGAAAGAAGGTACGTATAAAGTCACCTCACGTCTTCGCTCCAGCCAGTCCGATGTCGCTCAAATGTCCTTTGGCGTCTATGATGGCGAGAAGCTTCTGGGCACCTTCGACCTGACTACAACCAAAGGGGAATGGAGAACATTTAGAATCCCGGATGTCCATCTGACAGCAGGGGAGCATACGCTTAGAATCGTATTTGAAAGCGCTGGCATTGATATCAACTGGCTAACCTTTCAACTAAAGCAGGACAATGTAGACATTTCGGCGTTGGATGCGGCAATCAAGGCTGCTGAGAACATTGATATGACTGCATATTCCTCATACAAAAAGCTCAAATTCAATACTGTGTTGGCCGAAATAAAGGCCGTTCTTATCGAACCGATCAACGACGAAGTAGTATTAGAGGCGATAGCTGCTCTGAAGGCGGCTATAGAAGAGTTGAACACCTCGTCCATGCCGGTCAATCTTGCGCCAAAAGATACTCAAAGTGTGGATAGCGGTACTCGAATCTACGCATATAACGCACCATGGATCTATGCAGGCAATACCCAATTCAGATTTGAAGCGGGTACGGACGCCATGAGCTATGTCAACGCCAATGACCTTGTTTATTTCGGTCAAGTGGAGTTGACCAATCTTGTGGAGATAAGAGTGTTGTATTCCCGTGAAGGCGGCTCTACGCCATCTTTCAAATTCTATACCGAGGCAGACAACACGGGAAAACCAGTAAAACGATCGACTACACAAGGCAGAGCGTATGCTGATGCCTATAGTGGTGGCGGCTCTTTTGAATACGGAAATGAGTTTGCCAGCATTACTCTGGCGCAAAAAGCAGGCGCTGCCTGGACCGGATATGGCATGGCCAGCACCAAGCTAACGCTGGGGAATACCAACATTGATCGTTATGTAACAGCGGAAACTTTCCTGGACAGAAGTAAAGTAACAGGAAAACAAAACGTGTATATGCGATTTAACGGACTGAACGCCAATTTACAGTATATTGAACTCATTTATGGCGAGCCGATTGAGGCTACCTTCGATCTCAATTATCCAGAAGCACCAGCGGCAACCAAAGTAGCGGCGCTTAAGGGAGAAGCCTTCGGAACGCTGCCACAGGCACCGGTACGGGAAGATTACCTCTTCGAGGGCTGGTTCGATAATAAGGCAGGAGAAGGCAGTGCACTGACACCGCAGACGGTATTGAACGCAAGCACAGTGTTCTATGCCAAATGGAAGGTAGATCTTCAGGCCAAAGAGATCGTATCCATTTCCCAGCCACAGCTGCTCAGTGTACCATTCGGTACTGCAGCAGAAGAGTTGAATCTACCAGCGACAGTGGAAGCTACACTGGGTAGCCATAAGGTTATTCCTTTGAATGTACATTGGGACAGCAGTCATTATGAGGGCAGCAAAGCAGGCAATTATACCTTCACAGGTACTTTTGAGCTGCCGGAAGGCATACTGAACAGTGCAGGCAATACGGTTTCCATCACAGTAGTTGTGCTTCCGGAAGGCACTCACCCTATCAAGATTACGGAAGTAGAGAAGCTGGAGAGCCGCAATGTTGAACATGGCACCGCTTTTGACAAGCTGGATTTGCCACCTATTGCAACAGTAACCCTGGATGCGTACGGCACGAAGACACTTGCAATCGAATGGAGTCCGGCAGGCTATAACGGTCAGGCAGCAGGATCGTATACCCTGAACGGTACCCTGGTGCTGGAAGAGGGAATTATCAATCCGAGTGACTTGAAAGCTTCCATCATCATCCATGTCTTGCCGGAAGTGAAGCATGCTGCCAAGATTACAGCGGTGCAGAAATTGGAAAGCAAGAATGTACCGTTTGGTACTGAATTTGAAGGCTTGAATTTGCCAGCTTCAGTGACAGTAACATTGGATAATGGTGAGACCCAGGCCGTTTCCGTACAATGGAGCAGAGACAGCTATAATGGCCATAAGGAAGGGCTTTACATCCTTAGCGGAACTTTGATTCCGGGTGAGGGAATCCTCAATCCAGATGAGTTGACAGCTTCCATTGCTGTTTATGTCTCGCCAGAGGTCGTGAAACTGCCAGAAATCAAAGCTGTTCAGACCTTGGAGAGCAGAAGCGTTGTCTATGGTACCGAATTTGCGAAACTGGAGCTGCCGGCGGCAGTATCCGTATCCTTGAATAACGACGAGACACAATCTGTTGCCGTACAATGGAACAGTGATGGTTACCATGCCAATGTGGCAGGAACGTACATCATTAAAGGTAGTCTGATCATACCTGAAGGTTTAACTAATCCGCAGGGTCTGAAAGCAGAGATCACAGTGGTAGTCAGACCTTACAGTGGCGGAAGCTCAGGTGGTGATGGCGGTTCCGGCGGAGGTGGACAGCAGCCTGGCGGATCGGGCCCAAGCACACCGGCTACTCCAACTCCTCCACCTGCTTCAGGAGAAATTGTTAAGCCTGGAGAGCAACAGCCGCAGCCATCGGCAACAGGCACAACTTCCAAGACACCGGGGCAGATCAAACAAGAGCTGAGTCTCAAATTTAAAGATGCTTCATTGATCCCAAGCTGGGCGGAAGCTGCAGTAGCAGCCTTGGCCGAGAAAAATATTATCGGCGGACGCACAGACGGAACCTTTGATCCGAGCGGTCAAGTGAACCGTGCAGAATTCCTGGCTATGGTTGTTAAGAGCTTTGATTTCAGCTTGGGTGACCAACAGAAGTCGTTTACTGACGTTCTGAGCGGGGCCTGGTATAAAAACTATGTTGATATCGGAACGTCCAACAATCTGATTAACGGCATAGGTAATGGCCTCTTTGCTCCTAATAAGAGTATCAGCCGTCAGGACTTGTGTGTCATCGCGTTTAACGCACTGAAGAAGCTGAATGTGGAGCTGCCGCAAGTGACCGGGCATGACTTCCCGGATGATGCTTCCATTGCAGGATACGCCAAAGAAGCCGTTTACGCCTTCAAACAGCTTGGAATTATCAATGGCGGTACCGGCGGTCAAATGAACCCGACTGCACCGGCCACAAGAGCGGAAGCAGCGGTAATTATCAAGAATGTGTTGGATTACTATGCCCGCATCACAAGCACAACAGTGAAATAAGCTTGGCATCAAAAAAGCCAGCAGACGGAATTTCGTCTGCTGGCTGCTTAAAAGAAACGGGGCTTCGTTTCTCTACAAAACAAGGGTATCTCTTCGTCGCCTTCTCAAGCGGCTGGAGATACCCTTGCTCCGTTATATCACGATGTCCTCTACAGCGGGGAATGCAGCGTGCCCAGCAGCTCACCCATCTTCACTTTGGTGTTGACCCGCAGGCCGGGACGCGGTGAGAAGGTGTCATTTTCTGTGAGCAGCACGACTGTTGAACCGAATTCAAAGTAGGCTAGATCGCCGCCCTTTTCCCACGTAGCTGCCTTGTCATCGGCGTAGCGGATGCTACTGACATTCATTGCGCCTACCTTGACTACTGCCGTCTCGCCGTACTCTCCGGCAATATAGGTGATAAGCCGTTCATTGCGACTCAGTACGCCTTTCATGTTCCGCATGCCGAATTCATTGACGGGATAGGCCCGTCCACGGATATAATCGCTCTCCATCTTGCGTCCCGCAATCGGAGAATGTATACGGTGATAGTCGGTGGGGCTTAGGTAGAGTACAAAGAAAAATCCCTTTTTGTACAGCTCCAGGTGAGGCGAATGATTCAGTAATTCCTCCAGTTTATAATCCTGGCCTTTTACATTCATAATCGTGCCGGCTTGAATGTCTCCCATGGCGGTAATCATCGCGTCCACAGGGCTTACCAGCGCATTAGGCTCCGGAGCGATAGGACGCATGCCGGGCTTCAGTCGTCTGCTGAAAAATTCATTCAGCGTACGATATTCTTCGGGATTCTTTTCCGCTTCAGCGGCTGGAATACGGTAAGAACGAATAAATGCCGGAATAAAGAAACGGCTGACTCTGCTATGGGATAAGGCCCCCATCACCTGCGAAAGCCATCTGTGTGAGGACAGCTCGGTCATAAGCCGCAGCAATTGTTTAACCATGCCCATCTCCCTTTCATAATACAGCAGTACGGCCCGGCGAACCCGGACCGTAACCGCTCTGCATTATATTGACATAGAATAGGAGACAAATCAACAACCTTCTACTGCTGGCTGCCGTTTTCGAGCAGAAAACGCGCATAGCCCATAGGCCGACGGTAGCTATCTTTCCAGGTTTCGGCCATTCCGGCTTTGCGGAATCCGTAGCGTTGATCACGCCCGTTGCACTCGATGAAGAACAGACGACCGTTCGCAGCGATGCCGATATCCAGTCCCACATCAGCGAGCTCCGGTAGGCCTTGTTCCAGCCAACGTACAACGGCAAGGCCAAGAGTACCCACCGACATGCGGAGATGGGCCGCGGCTTCGCCTGGGAAAGCCTTCTCCAGCGCGACATTGGAATGGAGCGCTTCGCCGCCTCTGGCGATGTTCGAGACGAAGCCGCCGGGAGCGGCCACCTTGGCGAACATGCCGGTGACCTGCCATTCCCCGCCCCAGCCGCGCTGGACGGTGACGCGCAGATCAAACGGGCGGCGGCCGATGACAGCCAGCGGTATGCGCTCTTGAACCAGATAAGGCACGGCAGCCAGATGGCTTCGCAGCGCCCGTGGCAGCGCATCTATGCTGACAGGAACGCTCACCCAGCGCCGGGATCTGGCAGAGTGGTAGATCCAAGTCCAGTTCCCTGCATTCCGGTGAATCATGCGCATGACCCCTTTGCCAATACTGCCCCGACACGGCTTCAGGATGAGATCGGGGAAGCGGTTCATCATGAGCTTTAGCCCAGACAGGCCAAGCGCCGTAGCCGGCAGAAAGCCCCGTAGCTCTGCGCTTTGCCGGAGGAGGGTGTGGATCTCGTCTTTACCATAACGGTTCCAGGCGTTGAAGACCCTTGGACCATGGCGGAGTAGCCTTTTCATGCTGGGACTATTCTGATGATAGATTGCCCGGTTATGAATGACCCTGGGTGTGGGGATGACGGTTCTCCGGTATCTTTGGTTTTCTTTTATATAGGCGGCGCTGAAGCCCGAATCTGTATCGATTTCATCCAGACGCAGGAAGCATGGGACCAGGCCGTATACAGCGGCTGCCTCCTCATAGTTGGAAAGGGATTCCTGCCCCGTTCTCAGCCGGGGAACGCCCCGGTGCATAGCGGCATTAAGCAGTATTCCTACGAGCTGTTGCCCCATGATCGTTCCTCCTGTTATTTTCAGTCGCTTACGGCGATATGCTTCTCTCCTTAGTGTATGTTTGTACGGCCCGGTCAGGGTGGACGAATGCGTGGCGGCAAATGCCCTTTTTTTACGGAGATGGAAGGGTGTCATTCGCCTACCTCACTGCATATGATGCCTAGGAGATACATTCGATGGAAGGAGGGGACTGCTTGTGAGGAGGACCTCAAGAAAGCAGCCGCGTTCTGCTAAAAAGAAACCCTATTTCGTAGATAATCCCAATACCGAGGAATTGAGCCTGCTGGATCGAAGCCCAAAAGCTTCTTCAATGGAAGAGAGCCTGGTTGAAAACACAGAGGCGAATGAAGAGGCAGAGGCACAGCAGGCATTGCAGATTAGTGCGGTGGGGGTGGCGGAAACGGAAACGGCGGTGGCCGTACCAAATGTTGCACCTGCAGGAGAGCAGCGGGAAGAGGGAGTTCAGAACCAGGGGACTCTAAAGAAGGGGCAAGGAGCGGAACCCACTGTTTTGAAGCCGGCGGAGAAGGAGCGTCTACAGCCGGTGTACACAGATGATCTTTCCGATGCATCCGTTACCGGGGCCAAGATTGCTCCCCGCACGATCGATGGTTCCAAGCTCAAGTACGGCATTATTGGCACCCCTTGGCTGCAGGATTACGCCGTACAGAGTATAAATATTGCGGACAAGGCAGTGACCTCCTCCAAACTTGCTCATGAAGCTGTTTCGGGTGAGCATTTGGCAGAAGGAAGCGTGACCGGAAGCAAGCTGTTAGACCATTCTATTGGCGCAGAAAAGCTGAAGAATGGCAGTATCGGTCCAGATAAGCTGGCCGATCGCGTAATGGACGGCGGCAAAATTGCCGACCATTCGATTGAGAGCCGTCATTTAAGCCAATTCATCATCACAGCGGATTTGCTGGAAGACGGTGCCGTTACCGCTGACAAAATAGGAAGCGGCAGCATTTCCAGCCGTCATCTGGCCAATGGCAGCATTGACCGTTCGAAACTTGTGGACGGCGCAGTGGCAGAAGATCAGATTGCCGATGGTGGAATCACCGGTGCCAAGCTGGCCCCGGGCATTATTACAAGTGACCATCTTGGCGATAGTGTCATCCTGGCACAGCATCTGGCCCCGGGTGCCATCGGTCGGGATCAGCTGGCCAGCGGGCTGATCGGCAAGGAGCAGCTCCAGTCCGGGATCATCGACAGCACCCATCTGGTTGATGGTGCGATCGGATCTCGTCAGCTCCGCACGGAAGCGGTGCGGGCCACGCATCTCAGCCCAGACAGCATCGGCGGGGAACATATCGCCGAAGGGGAGATTACTGGTCGCCATCTGGCTGATCGAAGCATTTCCTTCGTGAAGCTGGCGGAAGGAGCGGTGGGCACCGCCCAGCTTGTGGAGCAGTCGGTCACCGCTTCGAAAATCGCGGACCAAAGTGTGCTGGCACACAAGCTGGCCGATGAAGCTGTGAATACCCGGCACATCGCCAAGTCGGCTATACGCGGTCCGCAGCTGGCCGCGCAGTCTGTATCCTCCATTCATATCCAGCGGGAGAGCGTGGAGCATGCTCATCTGGCGGAGAATGCGGTGGGGCCCGAGCAGATCCAGGAGGATGCAGTGAAGACCTTCCATCTTACGCCTGGTGCTGTTACAGGGGGAGAGCTTTCATTGGAAGCTGTGGGTCAGGAGCATCTTCGCCCACTCAGCATTACCTCAGGCAAGCTGGCGGAGAGTGCGGTTACCGCCTCTAAATTGGCAGCTGGTGCGGTTGGCAGTCATGCTCTCGCCAGGGAAGCAGTCAGCGGGGAACATCTCGCTCCGGGTACGGTGGAAGAGAAGCATTTGTCCGATGATAGTATTAGCGGGCGTGTCTTAAAGAACGCCGCAGTGCAGGCCGAACATCTGGCCCCGGGCGCGGTAGAGCGCCGGCATCTTGGGGACAACAGTGTGACAGAGACAGCCCTGCAGCACGGCGCAGTATCGGGCGACAAGCTGGCCTCTGGTGCAGTGAAGGAGATTCATTTGTCCGCAGGAGCGGTTCAGCCGCACCATCTGGCCGATTATGCCGTGACTTCACTTAAGCTCTCGCCGGAGAGTGTGTCTACGGATAAACTGGGTGACTTATCGGTCACTTCAATCAAGCTGGCGGACGCCAGTGTGGATTCATCCAAGCTGACGGCGGGTGCCGTTCTTCCCGAGCATTTGTCACCAGGGGTGGTGGGGTCAAGCGCGGTCGCTGACAGTGCCTTACAGGGCAAACATCTGTCTATCGGAAGCATTGGCGGAACACATATCCGCCCACTATCCATCGGCAATGGACACATTATCCCGAACGCTATTTCGTCTATTCAGCTTCAGAATGGGAGCATCGACAGCAGTAAGCTAGTGAAGGGTTCGGTGAATGCTGGTCACCTGGCAGCGAATAGCGTGGAGGAAGGTCATCTAGGTTCCGGTGCCGTCAAAGGCCGCCATATCGAGTTCGGTGAGATTACACTGGAGCATTTAGCGAAGGAAGCGCGCACAGCAGAACTGCTACCAGATGGAAGTGTTACTGGAGAGAAGCTCGCAGACAACGCTATCGGTCCCCTTCATCTCTCGCCGGAGAGTGTGTACGGTGAACATATAGCCGGGGATACCGTGGAAGGCCACCATATCGTGTACGGCAGTATTACGCTGGAGCATCTTGCGCAAGAGACACGAACAGCTAAGCTGTTGCCAGACGGCAGTATTACCGGAGCGAAGCTCGCGGAAGGTTCCGTGAACACTCCCCATCTCACACCGGGGAGTATAAAAGGTGAACACTTGGTCGATCAGTCAGTAGAAAACCGTCACATCCTCCCTGGCAGCATCACGATGGAGCATCTGGCGGAAGAAGTGCGGACAGCCGAGCTGTTGCCCGATGGCAGTATTACTGGAGAAAAGTTGGCAAAAGACTCTGTAGGCTCGTTCCATCTTACACCGGGCAGTGTATATGGCGAACATTTAGCCGGGGAGATGGTAGAGAGCCATCATATTCGTCCCGGCAGCATTACGCTTGCTCATCTGGACGGAGAAGTACGGACTCCCGATCTCCTGCCTGACGGCAGTATTACTGGGGTAAAGCTGGCGCAGGATGCTGTTGGTTCTCTTCATCTTGCACCTGGTAGTATTTATGGCGAGCATTTAGCTGGCGAGATGATAGAGAGCCGTCACATCATACCTGGCAGCATCTCCATGCAGCATCTGGCTAAAGAAGTGCGAACAGCTGAGTTTTTCCCAAACCGCAGCATTACTGGGGAGAAGCTGGCGGAGAACTCCATAGGCTCCACTCAACTAGCGCTGGGCAGTGTATACGGTGAGCATCTGGCAGGAGAGACAGTCGATAGCCGACACATCCTCCCGGGCAGTATCAGGCTTGCGCATTTGGCTGAAGAGGTGCAGATGACCGAACTATTGGTGGACGGAAGTATTACTGGAGAAAAGCTGGCGGAAAGCTCTGTAGATTCGCCCCACCTAGCTTCGGGTAGTGTAAATGGTGGGCATATCGCAGACGAGACGGTGGATAGCCGCCACATCATACCTGGCAGCATTACGCTTGCACATCTGGCGGAAGAAGTGCGGACAGCGGAGCTGTTGGTGGACGGAAGTATTACTGGCGAAAAGCTGGCAGCGGGTTCCGTCGGGTCACTGCATCTTGCACAGAGTAGTGTAAATGGTGAGCATATCGCAGACGAAACAGTCGATAGTCGCCACATCCTCCCAGGCAGTATCACGCTTGCGCATCTGGCTGAAGAAGTGCAGATCGCCGAGCTGTTGGTGGACGGAAGTGTTACTGGAGAAAAGTTGGCGAAGAGTTCTGTAGATTCGCTCCATTTAGCCCCGAACAGTGTGAATAGTGAGCATATCGCAGACAAGACAGTCAATAGTCGTCACATCCTTCCAAACAGTATTACGCTTGCGCATTTGGCTGAAGAGGTACGGACAGCTGAACTGTTGGTGGACGGAAGTATTACTGGAGAAAAGCTGGGAGCGGGTTCCGTCAAGTCATTGCATCTTGCGCAGGGCAGCGTATACGGCGGGCATTTGGCTGGAAAGACCGTAGAGAGCCGTCACATTCGTTCTGGCAGTATCAGCCTTGCGCATTTGGCAGAGGAGGTATACACGGCTGATCTCGTGCCTGATGGCAGTATAACAGAAGCGAAGCTGGCAGAGGGAGCTGTGAATGGACAGCATTTGCAGTCTGATAGCATAACCGGCAGACATCTGGCTGAACAAAGTGTGGAAGAGCGTCATTTAAGACCCGGAATTATCAAGCTTGAGCATCTGACAGAAGAGGTATACACGGCTGATCTCGTGTCAGATGGCAGCATAACAGAGTCGAAGCTGGCAGAGGGAGCTGTGAACGGACAGCATGTGCAGTTTGATAGCATAACCGGCAGACATCTGGCTGAACAAAGTGTGGAAGAGCGGCATTTAAGACCCGGCATTATCAAGCTTGAGCATCTGACAGAAGAGGTGTACACGTCTGATCTCCTGCCTGACGGCAGCATAACAGAAGCGAAGCTGGCAGAGGGGACTGTGAATGGCCAGCATGTGCAGTCTGATAGCATAACGGGCAGACATCTGGCTGAACAAAGTGTGGAAGAGCGTCATTTAAGAGCCGGAATTATCAAGCTTGAGCATCTGACAGAAGAGGTGTACACGTCTGATCTCCTGCCTGACGGCAGCATAACAGAAGCGAAGTTGGCAGAGGGAGCTGTGAATGGCCAGCATGTGCAGTCTGATAGCATAACCGGTAGACACCTGTCTGAGCAAAGTGTGGAAGAGCGTCATTTAAGACCCGGAATTATCAAGCTTGAGCATCTGACAGAAGAGGTGTACACGTCTGATCTCCTGCCTGACGGCAGCATATCAGAAGCGAAGCTGGCAGAGGGAGCTGTGAATGGCCAGCATGTGCAGTTTGATAGCATAACCGGCAGACACCTGGCTGAACAAAGTGTGGAAGAGCGTCATTTAAGACCCGGAATTATCAAGCTTGAGCATCTGACAGAAGAGGTGTACACGTCTGATCTCCTGCCTGACGGCAGCATATCAGAAGCGAAGCTGGCAGAGGGAGCTGTGAATGGCCAGCATATGCAGTTTGATAGCATAACCGGCAGACACCTGGCTGAACAAAGTGTGGAAGAGCGTCATTTAAGTCCTGGTAGTGTCACCATTGCGCATTTGGCAGAGGAGGTATACACGTCTGATCTTCTGCCTGATAGCAGCATAACAGGAGTGAAGCTGGCAGAGCAAAGTGTGGAAGAGCGTCATTTAAGACCCGGAATTATAAAGCTTCAGCATTTGGCAGAGGAGATGTACACGTCCAATCTCTTGCCTGATGGCAGCATAACAGAAGCGAAGCTGGCCGAGCAAAGTGTGGAAGAACGGCATATAAGACCCGGAAATATCACCCTTGCACATTTGGCAGAGGAGGTATACACGTCGGATCTTCTGCCTGATGGTAGCATTACGGGAGCGAAGCTGGCAGATGGAGCAGTAACTGGGCAGCATTTGCAGCGTGATAGCATAACCGGCGGGCACCTGACTGAGCAAAGTGTGGAAGAACGGCATATAAGACCCGGAAATATCACCCTTGCACATTTGGCAGAGGAGGTATACACGTCGGATCTTCTGCCTGATGGCAGCATTACAGGAACGAAGCTGGCAGAGGGAGCAGTAACAGGACAGCATTTGCAGTCGGATAGCATAACCGGCAGGCACCTGGTTGAGCAAAGTGTGGAAGAACGGCATATAAGACCCGGAAATATCACCCTTGCCCATTTGGCAGGGGAGGTATACACGTCCGATCTTCTGCCCGATGGCAGCATTACGGGAGCGAAGCTGGCAGAGGGAGCAGTAACTGGGCAGCATTTGCAGTCGGATAGCATAACCGGTGGGCACCTGACTGAGCAAAGTGTGGAAGAACGGCATTTGCGCCCTGGCATTATTAAGCTTGAGCATTTAGCAGAGGAAACGCATGTCAGCGGGCTGCTGCCGGATGGCAGCATACCCGGAACCAAGCTGCTTCCCGGTAGTGTAGGGACACTGCAGTTGTCTCCGGAAGCCGTTGGGACTACGGAACTGCAGGATGAGGCGGTAGATTCCGGTAAAATTGCCTCCTTCGCCGTAGAGTCCCGCCATCTGGTGGAAGAGAGTGTGCTGGGCTATCATATTGCGCCCGGCGCGGTTAGCACAGAGCATCTGGCTTCTGGGGCAGTCAATTCGGAACATCTTTCCTTCAATCCGGTGCAGACAGCAGGGTCGCGTGAAGCCCTTCAGCAATTCGGCATGACGGCTTTTATGTTCAATGGGGATGCGGAAAGCGCTGAAGTAACGGTGACCTTCGAAGAGAGCTTCGGCCACACTGGCTATGTTGTTGTGGCTATGACCAATCAACCTTTCTTCCATGCTTCTCTCAAGAGCCGGTCCTTGCATGAGGCCGTGATCGAGGTAGTTAGGTTGCGTGAGACCAGCCAGTTCTACGGTGTCGTTTCCTGGATTGCTATCGGTTCTCCACCGGCCAAAGCTCCTGTTAATCAGCTTCCTTTCGATTAAAGATTGGAAACAAACAGCCACTTCAACTGTATACACTCATCAATGAGTGCGGCCTTTAGGCCGCGCTTTTTTCATCATTACAAGAGATTCAGGCACTGTGACAATGGCGAGAAGGCGGGCCTTTGTCACTAAGCGGCATTTGTCCTGTTTTCTGTGCGAATGAGACATTGGCCGTTACCCCACACGGCGGATGACATAAACTGTGTTGTAACCCTCAGCCCGGGGAATCAGCCCTGCAAGAAAGGTGGATGTGTATGAAGCCCAAACGTTCCTCTGTCCGACGCCAGTTGCGCCCGGCTTCCAAAGCTCGCCGGCGGACGGTCCGTCCGGTGCAGCAAGCTGTGGCCGTGCCTCCCGCTAATCATCCCGAGCCTTATGTGTCCGTTATCATTCCGGCGATGAATGAAGAGCGGACCATCCGTGGTGTGATCTCTGAGGCCAGGGGGGTTCATTCGCGCTGTGAGGTTATTGTGATTGTCAACGGCTCTGCTGATCGTACGGCAGAAATGGCAAGCTCATCAGGTGCCCGCGTAATCTCCTACGAACAGCCACTTGGCCATGACGCCGGACGCAGCGTTGGAGCCGAGGCGGCTATGGGGGAAGTCCTGCTGTTCTTAGACGGAGATTTTGTTATACCCGCTTCAAAACTACGTCCTTTCGTGCGGGCTGTAAGCGAAGGCACTGATATTGCCTTGAATGATTATTCCGGTCCGGTCCGCCAATCGACGCCCCATCCAGTGGTGCTCTCCAAGCATGCTCTGAACCTTCTACTCGGTCGCCCGGACCTGAAAGGCAGCTCTATGACTGCTGTTCCGCATGCCTTGAGCCGCAGGGCGCTTGCATTGCTGGGCAGTAGTTTGCTATCTCGTCCGCCGCTGGCTCATGCGGCTGCTGTTACAGCAGGCCTGCGGGTGCAGACGGCTCATACAGTGGAGGTAGGGAAGCTGAACTCAGTCCGCCGTAAGGCGGGCGGTAGTGATCCTCTGCAGAAGCAGATCATAGAGGATCATCTGGAGGCGGTATCCCTGCTGCTGGACCGGCGCGGACATCGGGCCGGCTTCGCCGACGGGGCCCGGCGGCGTGAGATCGTGAGGTGACAGATGAAGATAAAGTCGAAACGTAGACGGAGGCTTATTGTGGCCGTACCTCGCAAGTCTGCTTCTCAGCAGCGGCCGGCGAGAAGGGCAATAGCAGCGACGAGCAGGAAGAGTTCGCGGCGCAGCAGCGGCCGGACTGCTGCGCCACGCAGACAGAGCCTTCGCAAGACGGGGAGATGGAAACGGAGAGGTACTCTGTCGGTAATCATCTCGGCGCGTAATGAGCAGAAAACGCTGCTGCCTTTGCTCAAGCAGGTGTCGCGCCTTCAGCCTATGGAGATCATTGTTGTACTTAACGGGTGCAGTGATAATAGCTTTCGGCAAGCCCGCCTTTCCCGGGAGGCGATGATCATTCACCTTCCAGATTCAGCGGGCCATGATGTTGGCCGGGCCATAGGCGCGAAGCTGAGCAGAGGTGACATCCTACTATTTCTCGATGGCGACATGGTGATTCCGGCGCCGCTGCTTGCTCCCTTCCCTGCCGCTGTAGACAACGGGGTAGATGTCGCCCTTAATGACCTGAATCCGCTGCTGCCGCCGTTTCGGCTGAGTGACGATGTGACGCGCAGCAAGATGTTCCTGAATCTTGCCCTAGGCCGGGGCGATCTGGGAGTTAGCTCTATGACGGCCGTTCCCCACGCGCTCTCCCGGCATGCGCTGGAGAAGATCGGTTATCAGGAGCTGATGGTTCCGCCCAAGGCGCAAGCACGCTCTATCCTGGGCCGTCTCCAGGTGGAGCAGGTGGGAACGGTTGATGTCATCAAGCAAAATCGGCTGCGCAGAACCAATATCGGAAGTGGCAACGTTGTGGAGCAGCTGATTACCGGAGATCATGCCGAGGCGTTGCACGAAGTGCTTTCCCGAAGGGACCCTGGGAGTCTTGTGCCGGAAGAGGTCCTTTGGGAGAAGCGGCGTCAGATGGCGGTCTGGAGGAATGGGATATGACGCGGACCAGTATTATTATTCCGACCTATAACGGGCTCCGCCTGCTGCGGACCTGTGTAGAGGCCATCCGGACCTGGACGGAGGTTCCTTATGAAATCATCGTCGTAGACAATGGTTCACAGGATGAAACTACAGAATACTGCCGGGCGCAGAAATTAGCGTTCATCTCCTTGCCCGTCAACTGCGGCTTTCCAGCCGCCTGCAATCTCGGCCTACAGCTGGCTTCCGGCGATGAAGTGCTGCTGCTGAATAATGATGTGATTGTCTCCGCTGGATGGCTGAGCAATCTGAAGGCGGCGCTGTACAGTGCGCCGGATATCGGGATTGTCGGACCGGTGACGAACTATGCCAGTGGCAGACAACAAGTCAAGACGGAATACACCGATTTGCCGGGGTATCATGAAGCCGCCGAAATCGCGAATGCTCCCGATCCCCGTAAATGGATCGGAGCAAAGCGGCTGGTAGGTTTGTGCTTTTTGCTGAAGCGAGAGGTGTTGGAATCCGTAGGGCTGCTGGACGAGAGATTCTCACCTGGACATTATGAGGACGATGATTACTGCTATCGCGCTCGGCAACAGGGTTACCGGCTGCTGATTGCCGGAGATTGTCTTGTACACCATGAAGGAAGCGCCAGCTTCAAGGAAGTATATAATAGCGGCTGGCAGGACCTGCTGGAACGAAATCGCAGCAAGTTTATAGATAAATGGCAGGTGGACCCTGCGAATTTCATCTGATGTCAATGACCCGAAGACTAATGACGTAGATAAAGAGGAGGAAAGTAAGTGAAGGGAGTCATACTGGCGGGCGGAACAGGTTCCAGACTCTGGCCGCTGACCCGGCTTATGAACAAACATTTGCTTCCGGTCGGCAATTATCCTATGGTGTGCTACGGTATAGACCGGCTGCGCCGAGGGGGGATCACCGATATTCTTCTGGTCATCAGCAAGCAGTCCGCCGGGTTGTATACGGATTTTTTAGGCAGCGGTGCCTCGTTCGGCGTCTCTCTGACTTATAAAATTCAGGAAGCCGCAGGAGGTATTGCGGAGGCACTGGAGCTTGCGGAAGGATTCATTTCTCCGGGGGAGCGATTCGTTGTTTTGCTCGGTGATAATTTGTTTATGGACGATCTGACCCCATATGTGGATAGCTTTATCAAGCAGTCCCAAGGGACGGCCAAAGTGTTGTTGACACCAGTGGAGGATGCACGCAGATACGGTGTTCCCGTCTTTGACGAGAAGGATCCTGTGTGGATTGCCTATATTGAAGAGAAGCCCAAGCAACCAAAGACGAATTACTGCGTGACTGGTATTTATATGTACGACTCGGACGTATTTGACATTATTCGGCGGATTGCTCCCTCGGGGAGAGGTGAACTAGAGATCACCGATGTGAACAACCTGTATGCCGCAGACCGCAAGCTGAGCTATGATGTGCTGAAGGAATGGTGGAGTGATGCGGGAACGTTTCAGTCTCTGCAAGAGGCAGGGGAGAAGCTCAAGGGTACACTGTCATAATGCGGGTGGTGTGGAGTGTTCCGGGAGTTGCCGGACACTCCTTTTTGAGTTAAATGTTGCAGGGTCGCACATACTATTTCCAATTCATCATTTAGAGGAGGAGCAGTATGAAAGCGGCAATTACCGATGCGTTTAAAAAGCCTTTGGAAATTAAGGAAGTCAAATTACGTGATCCGGAGCCCCATGAGGTTGTAGTCAAAATCCACGCCTGCGGCGTATGTCATACGGATCTTCATGCTGCGAATGGGGACTGGCCGGTCAAACCCAAGCTGCCATTAATTCCTGGACATGAAGGCGTCGGTGTGATAGAGCAGATTGGCGCGGGGATTAAGCATTTGCAGGTAGGGGACCGAGTGGGTATTCCATGGTTGTATTCGGCCTGCGGTCACTGCGAATTTTGCTTGAGTGGACGTGAGACGCTGTGCCTGCAGCAGCAGAACGCAGGATATTCGGTCGATGGCAGCTATGCTGAATATTGTATTGCCCATGGCGATTATGTTGTAAAAATCCCCGATTCTATCGACTTTGTGCAGGCAGCGCCGTTGTTTTGTGCGGGTGTCACTACCTACAAAGCACTGAAGGTATCCAAAGCCCGTGCCGGGCAATGGGTATCGATTGTGGGTGTGGGCGGTTTGGGTCATCTGGCTGTTCAATATGCCAAGGCTATGGGTCTGAACGTGGTTGCCGTGGATACTTCCGAGGAGAAGCTGGCACTCGCTAAGCAATTGGGAGCCGACGTAGCTATAGATCCTAGAACGGACGATCCGGCGGAAGTAATCAAGCGCGAGTTGGGCGGAGTCCAGGCTAGCATTGTCACGGCTGTGAACAAAAAAGCGTTCGATAGCGCCTATTTTTCCCTAAAACGGGGTGGTACGCTAGTCCTTGTGGGATTGCCACCGGAGACCATGGAGGTGCCTATCTTCAATACGGTGCTGGATGGGACGACTATAGTTGGCTCCATTGTCGGAACGCGACAGGATCTGGAAGAGGCTCTGCAGTTTGCGGCGGAAGGGAAAGTGAAGGCGATCACAGCCGTCAGGAAGCTGGAGGAGATCAATGACGTCTTCTCAGAGCTGGAGCAGGGCGAGGTTGATGGGCGGATCGTTCTAACGCTATAAAACAATGACTTAATCAGGCTCTGCCATATGGCGGAGCCTTTTTTGCGTGACCTAGAGGATGGAAAGGTATCTATCTGCAGATCAACCCAGCATTTCCAGAGAGGTCACTAATGAAAAAATGGGCGGGGTCCAGGAAGCGCAACTCCGCGAATAGAGGTCACTTCCGGCACAGCCAGGGCTCCTGCCGCATATGTTGTAGCAGGGCGTTTGAGCAAAGGAGACATGAAGGTGCAGAATAAAATAACAAAAGTGCTGCAGCACATGGCCCATACGCACGAACAGATGGCGCGGATCCTCGACGCCGAACGTCACGTGGTTGTCCGTATGTCGCAAATCGTTCACGATTTGCCGGATGCAGAGCCTGATTTTGGAGGAACCAGCGGTCTGATCGAAAGCACGGGTCAGGTCAACAAGAATATTATTGCGTACCTCAATGCCCTGGCTGATCTGGAAGAGGCGATGGCAGAAGGGGTCGGCAGAGTCATCAAGGAAATGGATGGGCAGGAAGAAGAGTAAGCGCAAGGAGTAGGAGGCTGGTGATGAGCAGGGAAAAGGCTTTTCTACAAATGCTGGAGTCGACGGCAGTGATCCAGTGGAACGTCGCCATGATCCTGGAGGCGAAGGCTGTTGAAGCGGAGAAGGTAAAACAGTGGACACAGCATCATATTCACGCGAGAGTTTTCGAAAGTCATGAGGAGCAGTTGAAAGAAGCCCTCTCCATTCACGAAGTGATCGTTGAGATGGTGGAGGGGCTAACCAAGCTGGAGAACGGGCTTTACAGCAATTTGAAGGCTGTGCTGGGCAGTGGTGAAGAAGAAGGCGGCGGAGAAGGGTTTTCGGGCGGCGACGGGTTTGACTTTGGGGACTTGAGCAAATGACCGGGGGCCGTCTCTCGGAGCATGCCGTTAAACTGGAGATGATCCGCTCCATTTCCCGCAGCCAGGCTGCATTGGCCGCTATACTGGAGAGCATCGCCGAATTGACGGGGCATTCCGAGCTGACGGCCCGCAAGCTGAGCGAGAATATCCGGATCTTAAGCGGGTACCAGAGCGCCATGTGCCGGATGATGTCAGGTATTTCGCTGCACCGGCCTAAAAGAGGAACTCCCGCAGCGCCATGGCTGAACAAGACCAAGACATGTGCTGTAGGAACCTCCAAAGTACATGGAGTACAGGAGGAATCAAGAAAATGAAGAAAAAGAGCAGCAGAAAAGTGCGTTTAGGCACGATCACTCGCAGACGGCGCAGATTGCTGCTGTCGCGGAAGGTTAAGATCCGCAAAGGCCTTGCCCGCAAAACTCGCCGAGGGCTGATTCGTAAAGGGAAGACCCGCAAAAGTCTTGTGCTGCGCAAAAAAAGAAGACTTCGCCGCCGCCGCATCCTGCGCAGAAGAATCAACATTGCCCCACAAGCTAACGCAGCACCTTCAGTGGATCCTAACCACGCTCCACAGGTGATTCCGCTCCCCCCGGATCTTGGCGTCTCCCCAGAAACGCCGCCGGGAGACGCCTATCAGCAGGGCTACACCGAAGCATACAACGTGGGGTTCGACGCCGGTTTCGCCAAGGGCTTCGAGGACGGGCATAAATTGGAATTCAAATAACCCAGTGGATGCCTTGGTCTGGGTAAGAAGGAAATAACATCCGGTCGGGAGGAGTCCGTCCGGATGTTTTACCCTGCTCTCTTTTCCGGAAATCCCCTCCTCAAAGCGGGCTCAAATATGATAGACTTCTTGTCAGGGTCTCGCTGGAGGGATTCAATTAGGAAGAAAGAAAGCAGGTGCACAGATGAGCAATGGGATTCGAACTGCACATAAGGACGAGCTGGAAGAAATTATGAAGCTTATTGCCAAATGTGTAAAAGTCATGCAGGGTGGCGGAAGTGACCAATGGGACGAGTATTATCCCAATAAAGAAGTTATCGGAAATGACATTGAGAGCGGTACACTATATGTTTACGAAGACAATCAGGCCATTGCCGGAATACTGGTGCTGGATGAAAATCAGGCAGAGGCCTATGAGACGATTACTTGGGAGCAAAATCAGGGTCCTCATCTGATCATGCACCGTCTGGCAGTACATCCCGAGGTTCAGGGTAAGGGCATTGCACGCCAATTGATTGCTTTTGCAGAGGAACTGGCATTGCAGAACGGGTATACAAGCATTCGTCTGGATACCTACGCCATGAACACTAGAGCATTGGAACTGTACCCGCGGCTCGGCTATCAGCTTAGAGGCGAGATTTCCTTCCCGAGCCGTATCGCGAATTTCCCGGTATTTGAGAAGGTGCTGATTGCTGCGGAGTGAGTTCATGTTAGAAAAGAAATATCTGAAAATATCGACTGATACGATCAGATGATATCTTCCGTGTTATTAAAAATAACACGGAAGATCGAATTGATTCATTGTATATATGATTTAAATACGAAAATAAGAAATTAGAATGATTCATGTTAGTATAATTAACTTTTTATTGACATGAATCATGTCTTTCTTTTATGATTGGCTTATTCAAGCGACTGAATTGAATAAGCCTTTTTCGTATATCCTTAATAATGGGTTTAAGGGTCTCTACTGGAAACCGTAAATTTCCGGCTACGAAAATATGCTACGGCATATTTTGTGGCCTTTTTGTGTTACAACTGGCGCTTAGTACTAGCACATTAACAAGTCAAGGTAACCAGGCTAAAGGGGGAGAATATAATGGCAGACATCCTGATTAGAAATGCAGAGATTGTAACCATGAACAGCTCAGAGGATATCATCACCGGTGATATTCGAATCAAGGGTAGCCTGATCGTAGAGATCGGCAGCGGGCTGATTTCGCAAGCAGGTGAGACTGTTATAGATGCCACTAACCGTACGGTTATCCCTGGCTTTATCCAAACCCATATTCATCTGTGTCAGACGCTGTTTCGCGGCAAAGGTGATGATCTGGAGCTGATGGACTGGCTGCGCAAACGAATCTGGCCGCTGGAAGCTGCGCACGATGAGGAATCGTTATATTACTCTGCGATGCTGGGCATAGGGGAGTTGATCTCCAGCGGGACTACGACGATTGTGGATATGGAGACGGTGCATCATACGGATTTTGCTTTTCAGGCCATTGCAGCGAGCGGCATTCGCGCCTTGTCCGGCAAGGTGATGATGGATCAGAAGGGTGGGGATGTGCCCGCAGCTCTGCAAGAGGATACAACATCTTCTTTACAAGAGAGTGTGGATTTGCTGGAGAAATGGAATGGTTACGGAGGCGGAAGGATTCAGTATGCCTTCTCCCCGCGGTTTGTCATTTCCTGTACTGAGCCGCTGCTAACAGAGGTGCGCGACCTGTCTGCACGTTATGGGGTTAAAGTCCATACCCATGCATCGGAGAATCTGGGGGAGATCGAGATTGTGCAGGCCATGACAGGAATGCGGAATATCGTCTACCTTGACCATTTGGGCTTGGCCAATGAGCGCCTCATTCTGGCGCATTGCATCTGGCTTGATGCCGAGGAGCGGCGAATTTTGCGGGAACGCGGTGTGCATGTCAGCCATTGTCCCGGCTCCAATCTGAAGCTGGCCTCGGGCATTGCAGATACACCGGGCATGCTGCATGAACATGTCTCCTTGAGTCTTGGTGCTGACGGTGCTTCTTGCAACAACAATCTGGATATGTTCAATGAGATGCGCCTGGCCGCCGTCATCCAGAAGCCGCAGCATGGGCCGACGACTATGGATGCGAGAAGTGTGTTCCGTATGGCTACCATTGGCGGGGCTAAGGCGGTAGGGATGGAGAGTAGCATCGGCAGTATTGAGGTAGGTAAAAAAGCTGATCTGGCATTGCTGAATTTGTGTAATTTTCACACGTTCCCGTCCTATGATGTAGACCCGATCTCCCGAATTGTGTATTCTGCCACCCGTGCGGATGTTGAGACGACTATTATTGACGGCGAGATTGTGATGGAACGTGGGCTGATGAAGACGATGGATAAGGAAACTGTGCTACAGGAAGCCAATCGTTCTATTAAAAGATTACTCAGCCGCACACCCCTGGGCTGAGTCTCGCCCAATTGACCTTGATCAATCCCGGCCGCTATAATTTGCGTAGACAAACGCCGGAAATTACGTGCCGCGGATTGTTATAGATTTCGTCCACGAGGGACGATGAACAAGTGGTCATACCAGTGCTTAAAGAAGAACGGCAACAAATCATTGGGGGTGTATTGCATTCACCCCGAGTTCGGCATCAGTCTGCCGCACAACGAATGAGGCTTTTGTCAAAAGAGCGATGATCGCAGGCTCATCGGAGGTGGTTGCACTGGTGACGCCTGATAAGCTTGGAACCTCAGCACCATTTATCGTCGCCCCAGCCTCGGCATTGACTTGCTTGATTACGTCAAATGAGGTGCCAGAGGATATTCTCCTTCCTTATAGGGAACAGGGAATTACCGTCATTCAGTACTAACAGGACAGCCATACTGCAACACAGAATATAGGCAATACAGATTATCGGCAAGAGAGCTTACTAGTGTCAGCGAATTATGGCAGAGGGTCATGTAACCCTCTGCTTTTTGTTGTTGCTAAAGAGCGAAACTTTGGTGTAGCTATATCGTAGGGTAGCACCGAAGTATGCAATCGTGAAGTTTTGGAACTCAAATCGTGTAATTCTACAATCCTGCAATTCTGATGAGTTGTGTGACTGTACACACTACAGCTTATTCTGGACTGCGGCGATTTTTCTGTTGAGAAAATTACTGCTTCCCGGAACGTCCCGTTCCTCCAGGCTGTGCATGATCAAAATAGTAGTTATTCAAAGTGTATGTGCACAAACATGCAATATCAATTGAAAAAACGCATGAATTACAGCAATCCATTTTGAAATAAAAACAATTATTGCTATACTAGTGAAATCTGCTATTTTTCAAGCGGGATACAGGAATCGAAATCATGATCAAGAGTTAGAGGGGATGTTATGTACAAGAAGAAAAACGGGCCGTTATACGCCCAGTTCTATATGGTATCAGGGCTGCTACTGTTGAAGCTGCTGCTGCTGAGAGTGTTGTTTTTTGACAGAATCGCCTGGGAGTGGATCGCCGCTGATGCTGCTCCGGTGCTAATGCTGATGGGGGTGCTGGCTCTAGTGATTCCCCGGCGTCTGAAGTCCGGAGTCTTCTGGGCATTCAACATTGTGCTGTCGCTGCTGTTCTTCGCGAGTAGTGTATACTTCAACCATTTTGGATCGGTACCGACTTATTTGGCTCTTTACGAGCTGAAACAAGTGTTCCAAATCAAGGAGAGCGTGGAATCTACGATACAGATCATTGACTACCTGTTCTTCATAGATATCGCGGTGTATGCCCTCTATCGCGGGGTACGCAGATGGCTGCGGGGTCCTGCCTATTCACAGGAAAAATATGTCTCATCTAGTGCCCGCAGAGTTCATCTGATTGTGCTCCTGGTATGTGTGATCGGCGGCGCTTGGTGGTCGGGTCATACAATCACGAACGCGAAGGGGATTACGAATGAATTAGTGCAGGCGGAGAGTGCCGGATTCCTCAACTATGAGGTAGTGGCGGCGATCAAGGCTAATGCCGATAACGGTTTGATCGGAATTGGGGATATCAAGGAGACGATTGGCAGAATTGAAACGCTGGAAGCTTCCTATCCTTACCGTGATCAGCCAATGGGGACAATCCCTGATCTGTTTGGCTCACAGAAAGGCCGCAATGTCATTGTGATTCAGATGGAAGCCTTTCAAAACTTTCCGCTGCATCAATCGCTAAATGGACAGGAGCTGACGCCGGTACTGAACAAGCTTGCGGATGAAGGCTTTTATTTTCCCCATGTCTATCAGCAAATTGGCCCAGGGAACACGTCCGATGCTGAATTCATGAGTAATACGTCCATCTATCCCATTGCAACGCTGGCGATGTCGACCGGGTTCGGGGATCGGGAGCTGCCTAGCCTGCCGCGTCTTCTGCGCAGCAAGGGCTACGAAGCGTATACCTTTCATGTGAACAAGGTTGGTTTCTGGAACCGGAATGAGCTGTATCCGGCACTGGGTTTCAACGGCTACTATGACAAACAAAGCTTCAAGAATGATCACTTTAACGCCTTTGGCGCATCGGACGAGCAGTTGTACATTACCGGCATTGAGAAGCTTGCCGAGCTGAAGGCCAAGGGGACGCCTTTTTACGCACAAATGGTCACTGCTTCCAGTCATCACCCATTTAAGATTCCTGATGCCTTCAAAAAAATCAACGTCGAAGGTGACCTGAAGGATACGATGCTGGGCGATTACTTGACGGCGGTCAATTACACAGATTATGCCATTGGCACCTTGATCGAAGGCCTGAAACAGAACGGACTTTGGGACAATACAGTGCTTGTCATGTACGGGGATCATTTCGGTTTGCAGCCGAAGGATGTCCCTCCGGAGCAGGTAGAGCAGGCACTGGGGATAAAATATGACTCTAGAATCAGCCGCTTTAACATCCCGCTTATTGTTCGAGTGCCAGGCATGGAGCAGGGACGAGTGATCGACCGCACGGGTGGACAGCTCGACATTATGCCGACGATCGCCAACCTGCTGGGTGTCTCTTTGGAGGGAGAAGGCTTTACGTCTTTTGGACATGACCTTCTGAACATTGACCGCAATGTGTTGGGTATGCGCTACTATCTGCCGACAGGTTCATTCTTTAATGATGACATCATGTTCGTGCCGGGCACAACGTTCCAGGATGGTGAAGCCATCTCGCTGGATACACTGGAGCCGGTGAGTGACTTCAGCAAGTATGAGACTGACTATGACTATATTCTTCAACTAATGAGTTTGTCTGATGAATATGTGAAGCTGCTTCCGCAGCGGTAAGGAGAGACTATGAGAAGATTAGGGCGTCCAGAGACGGTAGTCGCGCTGGTTGGACTAGGGATTATTCTTTCTCTGTTGTTCTTCGGTCATTTCATTGGAGTGGCTGACAACGGGGATTTCCTGCGCATGATGAGCACTACCGGTCTGAATTACTACGATGCGAACGAATCGTATGCCGATCGGTTCTTCAGCTTCAGCCATTCCCGATTCTCGTATGAGAATCTGTTCAAGGGCTTCTATCCATCCTCGCAAATCGTGCTGGTCTTGATTCCGCGGCTGCTGGGTGGGTTGTTCCACGGAAGCTTCTTCGATATCCGTTTGCTGGGGGCAGTGTACGCTGTACTGCTGTTGGTGGCCTCCTGGCTGCTAGTGAAGCACAATACCCGCGGCTCCTATCTAACGGGTCTGCTGCTCGGCGCGGGTATTCTGTTCGTCTTTTACGATATCGGCTATCTGGCGTACTTCAATTCCCTGTATGGCGAGCCAGTATCGCTGGTGTTTATGCTGCTGGCGTTCGCGCTGGGTTTAAAGCTGACATCTATGGAAAAGCCCACACCGAAAGTGCTGACGCTGTTCTTCATCGCTGTACTGTTCCTGACCTGTTCCAAAATCCAGAACGCGCCTATCGGGATCGCCTTCGCCCTTATTTTTCTGCGGTTCTCCTTCCTTAAGGGGGAGGGGAACTGGCGGAAGCTGGCGTTGCGATTCTCAGCCGCGATCTTCGTGGTATCAGTCGTTCTGTACGTGGCTGCGCCGAAGGATCTGAAGCATATCAACCTGTACCAGACGGTGTTCTTTGGAATTCTGAACGAGTCGCCGGATGTGCGTGGCGATCTGCACGACCTGGGATTGCCTGAACGGCTGGAGGTGCTGGCAGGGACGAATTATTTTCAGAATGATACGGCTATCAAGCAAAATGACCCTTCGCTAGGGCCGGACTTCTACGATCGGGTATCGCATAAAGACGTGTTGTTCTTCTATTTCAAGCATCCGGACCGCCTGATTAAGAACATGGAGTATGCAGCAAGTAATAGCATGGCCATCCGTCCGTACTACCTCGGGAACTATGAAAAGACGGAGAACAAGCCAGCTGGAGCCTTATCCTACACCTACAGCGCTTGGAGCCAATTCAAAAACAAACATATCCCGCACACGCTTGGTTTTCTGTCTGTATTTTACGTTGTGTACTTTGCAGTGGCGCTGGTGCAGTATTTCCTTACTCGGGAGACCCGGGGCCGGATGGCGGGCGAACTACTGATGCTGCTGGGGTTGATTGGCATATTTTCTTTCCTGGTGCCCATCCTTGGAGATGGCCGGGCTGATATCGGCAAGCATCTGTTTATGTTCAATGTGAGCTTTGATATGATGGTTGTGGTGATGTTCGGCTGGGTGCTGCATCGACTGACCCGATTCTGGAAGCGGGAGAAAGCTCGCTACCCGAAGCTGCGATTGTGAAGAATGGTTTGTTACACTGGAGTGCGAGGTCGTTAACATGCAAATAGATTTATTGGAGACACTTTAAGGGGCGTTGCTCTTTAAGGTGTCTTTTTGTTATACGCTCGTTTTAGACTAGACGGAAAACTAATACAAATTAAGATAAAAAAATGGACAGTGAAAAGTTCTACATCACTAAGAAGCCCACAAATCCGCGCGGTCGCGTCCCCCTGTCCAACTTCTGAGTGACATTGGGAGGGGTTCGCTGGCTCAGCGCCGGTTTGCTTCCAGCCTCGTGAATAAAGAAATAAGAGCATTTTTGCACCTTAATTTATCTACAAAGGAAGGATTAATTCAATTAAGGGCATTTTTGCATGTTAATTCTTGCGGTACAGTACCCTTTGAGGGATAAGCGAGGAAATAAGGTACAATAATGCTCTTAATTTCCTTTTTTACTCTAAAATGATCAATATAAGGTGCAAAAATGCCGTTATTTTAACCGCTGAATAGATGTTAAGTTCCCAGTTCAGTCTGCTTCTCAGCTTAAGCTCTCAATAAGCTCCCAGTACATACTCAGCTATGTGCATTTTGTACGAAGGAGAAGGTTTGGAACTGTAGAAGCGAAGCGCTCCCCTGAAAGCTTTCCGCAGGAAAGCTCGCACCCGTAAGCATAGGTTGTTACCAGATTTCAACTGCTAGAAGCGGTTGGTCTTATATAATTTGAACTCGAGTCCGATCCCCAATCTAATTATTTTGAGATTTTTGTGAGTCACTAGTTATACAATGATACTGTTCTGTTGTTTGTGGAGAGGGGACCGACTGGTGAGAACAATCAAATACAGCAAGGCTGTTGGCTTTGCTTTGTTTTTTGTAATAGCAATATCGCTATTAACCGCAATTTATTCCCATACGTTGCCTAACCGGATGGCGCCTCTGGCGAAGCAGGGGGTACTTGATCTGACCCAGTGGGATTTGCACAATAATGGCGTTATCAATCTGGATGGAGAGTGGGAGTTCTATAAAGACGAATTGCTCGAACCCAAAGATTTCGTGCAAGGGCGGGCAGAGAAAGCTTCCTATCTGACCGTCCCGGGCACATGGCGGGGGGAGAGTGAGGATAGTGGGATTAGTCGTAAAGGTGCCGGAACGTATCGACTTACCATTTTATTAAAGGATAAGGACGAAGTTCTCGGATTGAAAATACGGAGTGTCCGTATGGCCCACCGGCTGTTCATTAATGATGTGATGGAAGGTGGGAGCGGTACTCCTGCTATGGGTGTCGAAGGTTTCCAGCCGAGTAATACACCCTACACGGTCTTTTTTCATAGTGATACTGCCAAGCTTGAGATTCTTCTTCAAGTCTCTAACTTCAACTTTGTTACCGGGGGCATCGTGAACTCCATTCCATTCGGTACACAGGGGCGAATTTCGGAAGTAAGCAGCATTCAGTTGGGGGCGGATATTGGTATTATCTTAATTCTGGCCATGTTCGGAGCTTATCATTTCAGTTTCTATTTTCTGGGGCGAAGAGAGAAGGCTTACCTCCTTAGCGGACTATATTTGCTGCTACAGGCCCTTCAGGACTCCTTATACGGTGAAAAAGTGTTTCAACGTTTCTTCCCGGACCTGCCGTTTAACTTCGTGTATAAACTGCTGGAAATCAGCCAGTTTCTAGGTGCGATCATCATTTTTATGTTTTTCTGCAGTGTGGAGACCCGGCTGATGTCTGCGAAAAAGCTAAGGCTACTCTTATTGCCCTTTGCGCTTTACCTCATTGCTGTTGTCATTTTGCCATACAGTGTCCACATCAGTGTGAAATATTTTTTGGTGATCTATATGGCGTTTGCGGTCGCTGGACTTATCATCCGGATGATCTATCTGTACATTCGCAATCAGCAACCGTCCTCCAATCGGTCAGAACTGCTGCTCATCATTGTGGGGGCTTTCGCGCTGCTGGTATTTCTGGTGGACTCAAGCCTTTATTCCGAGAACGTTATTACCAACGATCTGGTTGGCAAATGTGGGGTCGTCATCTTCATCGTCCTCATTAATATCATGCTGGCCTTACGATTCTCGAATGCCTATGCCAATATAGAGGTATTATCACGCCGGTTGATGGTCTCCAATCAGTTAAAGGACGAATTCTTAATGAACACCTCACATGAGCTTAAGACCCCTTTGCATGGCATTATGAATATGACCTCTTATTTGCTGGAGGATACGGAAGAGAATCTACAGCCGAGCCAAAAGCAAAATCTATGGCTGATCAAGGATACAGCGACCAAGCTATCCATGCTCATTGAAGATCTTATTGATGTCAGCCGCCTAAAGCACGGGGAACTGCGTCTGCAAATGACGGTGGTGGATCTTCGTGTTGCTTCCCAGATCGTTATGGATGTGTTGCAGTTCGAGCTGGCCGGGAAACAAGTAACGCTTGAGAACCTGGTAGACCCGGATACCTGGGTTCTGGCCGATGAAAGCCGCTTACAGCAGGTGCTATATAACCTCGTTCATAATGCGATAAAACATACAGAACAGGGTGAAATCCGCATCAGGTGCAGCCTAGCTGAGAATATAGCCTCCATAGTAGTGGAGGATACGGGAACTGGCATTCCGCTGGACAAGCAGGAGACGATTTTCGAATATTTTGAACAGGTGGAGAAGCCGCTTCCCAAGGATGGTTACACAGGTATGGGCGTTGGATTGTATATCAGTCGTAAGCTGGTGGAGCGTATGGGCGGAGAGATTCATGTGGAGTGGTCCGAGTTGGGACTGGGCACACGAATGCTTTTCACCATGCAAAAGATGCAGCGGATTCCGGGATACCGTGAATCAGCGGCAGCAGCCGAAAGGCAGAGGACGGCTCACACTGAGCTTATCTCCCTGGATGACATCGATCCAGAGCTTGCACACACCATATTAATCGTCGATGATGAGGCCTCCAATATCCATAGCCTGCTGCACATTCTGAGAAGGCATCACTATAATGTAGTCACTGCATTCTCTGCCAGAGAAGCCTTGGACAAAATGAATACTTATCCGGGTATCGACCTAGTCATACTGGATGTCATGATGCCGGAAATTTCGGGCATTGACTTGTGCCGAACTTTGCGCACTAAGCACTCCATTCTGGAGCTGCCGATTTTGTTCGCTACGGTCAAAGATTCGGCATCGGACATTGCGCTCGGGTTTAGAGTCGGGGCGAATGACTATATCACCAAACCGTTTGATGTGGAGACGCTTATCGCGAGAATACAGACATTGATTTCAATGAAAACTTCTTTCGAGGAGGCGCTTCGCAATGAGCAAGCTTTCCATCAAGCGCAGATTAAGCCACATTTTCTATACAATGCACTAAGCAACGTCATTTCCTTCTGCTATACGGATGGAGAAAAGGCCGCTTATTTGTTGACTATGCTGAGCCAGTATATCCGCTTTATTCTGGATATGGACCGCTCTACGCTGGTTGTGCCCTTGCATCGGGAATTGGAGCTCATTCATGCTTACGTTGAGATTGAGAAGGCAAGGTTTGGGGAGCGGTTTGATTACGTGCTTGAGGTGGACAAGGGACTGTCGTATTTTGAAATCCCTGCTTTAAGTATTCAGCCCTTTGTTGAGAATGCTATCCGGCACGGGTTGTTTGAGAAGGAAGGACAAGGCAGAGTCACGCTAACTGTGCAGGCAAGAGAAGAATATATCAAGATTACTGTCGAAGATGACGGGATTGGCATTTCAGATGATTTGTTGTACAAGTTGACCGGAGGGGAAAGAGAGGATGGAGGCATAGGCATTGCCAATGTCAGGCAGCGTGTAGAGCGGATCGCAGGCGCAGCCTTAAGTATCCATTCGAAGCTGGAGCAGGGAACGGTAGTGACGATCTACTTGCCTATGAAACAGGGATGAGAGGAAATGAAGGAGGACGAGCATGTTTCGTGCGGTAATTGTTGAGGATGAGCAGCCCATTCTTGAATTGATGAAGGTCATGATTAGTCGAGATCACAATTTCATCATTGCCGGTGCATTCATCCATCCACTGGAGGCACTGGAGCGGTTGCCGGAATTGAAGCCGGATGTGGTTTTTATAGATGTTGAAATGCCGAGGTTAAACGGGATCGAGTTGGCCAACCGAATTTATGCGTTAATGCCGCAGACACAAATCGTATTCACAACAGCATATAAGGACTACGCCCTGGAGGCGTTCGAGGTACAAGCCTTGGATTATATTCTCAAGCCTGTGACGCCGGCGTCCATTAAGCGGGTGCAGGAGCGTCTGAACCACAAGCGCGTACCTAATAACGTGAATTCTCAGAAAAAGAGGATGGCCATCCGTTGCTTTGGTGAATTTGAGATTAGGGATGCTATGGGGAAGCCGCTGCATTTTCGTACTCGAAGAGCAGAGGAGCTATTGGCATACTTCCTATGTCATCCGGCCACCTATATCAGCAAATGGAGGCTACTTGACTTGCTTTGGCCAGAGATGGCGGAAAAGCAGAGCTTGTCCAATTTTTACAATACGTTGTATCTCTTAAGGAAGATGCTAAAGGAAAATAACTTTGGAATGGAAATCAAGAAGCTCAATGACAGGTACATGCTGGATATCGGTGAAGTAGATTACGATATACTGGCGTTTGATCAGGCCAAAAGCAGTGAGAGTAAAGCAGGGCTGATAGCGGGGCAAGCAGAGCACCTCTGTTCCTTGTATCAGGGACCGCTGCTGGAAAACAAGCCATATTTGTGGAAAGCGGCCCTGGAAGAAGCGTACTTTAAGCAGTACACTATGCTGATTGGTGAGCTCGTTGAACGGAAGAGCGTTGCTGAACAATGGGATCAGGTGGAGGAGCTGCTGGGAGGCTATTTGTCTATGTATCCACTGCAAGAGAACATGCATGAGCTTCTGATCGGTATTTATGAACAACGCGGAAAAAAAGAGAAGATCAGCCGACTTCAACAACAATATCTGGAGGCTTATCGCCAAGAATTTGGAGCTGAAGCATCGGAGGAGCTGAAATTGAAATAAGGAGGATCCACAGTTGATTGTCAGCACCAAAGAAGGGAACGATGAAATGGCAGAAGAAAGGACGGACTTATTTACTGCGGTCATTGTGGAGGATGAGAAGCCGATTCTGGAGTTGATGAAGGTAGTTGTAGGAAGGAATCACCACTGTCATATTATCGGGGCATTCAGCAACCCTATGGATGCTTTGACCAGTTTGCCAAAGCTCCAACCGGACATTGTGTTCTTGGATGTGGAAATGCCGCGGCTCTCCGGTCTGGAACTGGCTCGCAGAATTGATGAGTGCTGCGAGAATACGCGGATTGTATTCACAACAGCTTATAAGGAGTATGCGCTGGAGGCTTTCAATGTCTTCGCTTTTGATTATATTCTGAAGCCGGTGACCCCGGCTGCGATCGCACGGATTACAGATCGGCTGATAAAAGAAGCCGGGCGATCAGCTTCGTCTAAGGCCATGTCGGCGCCCATGCCGCAGGCCTTCATACGCTGTTTCGGAGGTTTTGAAGTTCGGAACCCGAAGGGGGAGCTGATCCATTGGCCGGCGCGGAAAACGGAAGAGCTGTTTGCTTACTTGTTGTGTTACCCCAACCAGGATTCTAACAAATGGCATCTGATGAATGTGCTATGGCCGGATATGGATGAGGAGCGCGCGGCACATAATCTGCACAATACAGTGTATCGTTTGAGGAAGCTGCTGAAGGAACAGGACATAGGAATGAATATTGTTAAAACTGGAGACGGCTACTTTCTGGAAACTTTGCAGGCCTCCTATGATCTGTTGGAATTGCAGCGGAGTAGCCCCGCTTTGGCGGATGCGCCGGAGGATATAGCTTCATTGGAACGCTTATGCGATCTTTACCGGGGCAGCCTGCTCGATCGGAAGGATTATCTCTGGAAGGTAAGGCTTGAGGAGGGCTGTGCCAAGCAGTACAAAGTGCTCCTCTATAAACTGGTACGGCATCAAATGACTAGAAAGGACTGGACTCAGGCTCAGCAGCGGCTGGAAGCAGGATTATCGGTCTGCCCGCTTGAGGAAGATATGCACCTGTTGTTGCTAGAGGTTTATGCGGCAAGTGGCAAGCGGGATCGTGTCATCAAGCACTATGCGAGCTTTGAGGAACAATACCGCAGGGAGTTGGGACTAGGGCCATCCCAGGAGATGAAGAGATGGGTGGATGCATACTTGACCCGGTGACTGTGGCATTATTGTTGTAGAATTCAGAAATACGTAATACCCCCTAGGGAAAGTCTCAGAGCTGACTATTCTAGGGGGTATTTAAATGTTTTAGGTTATATTGGATTGATTTGAGCTGTCGTAATGTTTGGATGTTTTGATGCTTTGATGCTTTGATGTTTTGATGCTTTGATGCTTCGATATTTCGATATTGAAGTATAGATAGTCCTAGGGATGTTCCATTTCTACTATAAGGTGAAACCAGGGTATATAAGATGTATAAAAGTAAGAAGCGAAAGCGAGGAAGGAAGGGGAAAGTTAGCAAATGTAGGAGCGAAGCATTCGCCTGAAAGCTTACCGCAGGAAAGCCCGCAAATGTAGGAGCGAAGCGTTCGCCTGAAAGCTTACCGCAGGAAAGCCCGCAAATGCAGGAGCGAAGCGTTCGCCTGAAAGCTTTCCGCAGGAAAGTCCGCAAATGTAGGAGCGAAGCGTTCGCCTGAAAGCTTTCCGCAGGAAGGCTCGCATCGGATGCCTAAGCTTAAGCTGTCGCCAACTTTCACCCGCCATATTAAGTAAAATAATGATTCAAACAGGAGAGCAACGTTATGCTGATTAAGTTTGGGCTTCAGGTAGCAAATCTCCGACATACTTCTAAATGCATAGAATATCCTCTGCACCCGTCTTCTTAACAGTAGAAAATGGCTCTACCTTACCAACTAACGGCATTTTTGCACCTTATTTTTCTTGATTAAAGGTAAAATAGCGAAATAGAGGCATTATTGTATCTTATTTTTTGAAAAATAGCCTTGAAAGGCCTATAGTGGAAGATTTAAGGTGCAATATTGCACTTAATTTCCAAATATCCTTTGACGCAGGCTATTTAAGGTACAAAAATGCCGTTAATTACACTTCGGAGATCATTATTATGAACTCTCTCTTATCTAGGTTTTGTTATTTTAATATGTTCTATTAAGAAGAAGCGGTTATAATGAGGGAAACTGAGGGTAATAGCGACCGGAAGTCCAAACATTTCACTATAGTAACGACCGGGTCTTACGTTCGGATCTTAGGTTTGGCTTTAGTTTGATCTTAAGTTTGTTGTATTTAGCAGACTATCAGTCTCGCCTCAGTCCCTCAAGCAGCTATTAGCCTCAGCAAGAGCAACAAGAGCAACTTACCTTAACAAGCTCAACTACCTCAACAAGCTCAATTGCCTCAATTACCTCAACAGGCTCGACTACCTCAACAAGCTCAACAAGCTCAACAAGCTCAACAAGCTCAACTATCTCAACTACCTCAACTACCCTATCACCTTCCAGCCTCATTCATTAAGGAGTATCAGCACTATTGGCTCTAACCAGCTTCAACCCTCTGCAACCAGCTTCAACCCTCTGCAACCAACTGCAACCAACTGCAACCATCTGCAACCAGCTCCTATCGTTTAACCGCACACTACCCGGGTTTTCTCCATCCGCCTGAAAAAAAGCCTACTCATCATCCCCAAGTAACTCACGCAGCATCCCCTTTTTGTCGTTCATGAATGCTTTGGTTACCGTATAATGCTCTGTTTCTTCTAGAGTGACAGAATGAAGACCGTTCTCTCCTAATTGAAAGATATCCGCACCGGGATAGGACATCAGGATGGGGGAATGGGTCGCGATAATAAACTGTGAGCGCTGCTGTACCAACTCATGCATCCGGACAAGAAGGGACATCTGGCGCAGCGGGGAAAGCGCAGCCTCCGGTTCATCTAGTATGTAAAGGCCACCTCCGCCGAAGCGGTGAACAAATGTAGCGAAAAAAGACTCGCCGTGAGATTGCTCGTGCAATGACTTCCCCCCGTAGGAATCTTTAATACGTGGCGTAGTAGCTGGTTCCTCATCCAACTGATCTATGTATGAAGCGACGTTATAATAACTTTCCGCCCGCAGGAAAAAACCATCCTTTGGGCGCTTTACGCCCCGAGCAATTCTTAGAAACTCATAAAGCTCTGAATGAGAGGGACGGGTGCTGAACGTAAAGTTCAGTGTCCCGCCTTCGGGATTAAAGCCCCAGGCAGCAGCGATACCTTCCAGAAGTGTTGATTTTCCCGTTCCGTTCTCCCCTACCAGAAAGGTAACCTGCTTCTCAAACACTAGACGTTCCAGTTCACGTACCGCAGGCAGATTAAATGGGTATGAGCCAAAAGAAGGGACTTTATCCCGCAGCAGCTCTGCGTGTCGTAAATATAGCATGGCATTGACGTTATACATAATGATTTCCTCCTCGTTGCTCGAGTCAGGCGGCAGCACATTATTCCTCTAATTCCGATGATCACTCTATTATAGCAGTTCGGCAGGAGTGGATACATTCTGCGTTGGTGTGTGCCAAGCCGGGCAAAAGACAGGGGACATCTGCCAATTTATATGTGCTACAGACAGATGTCCATGAGGCGGGTGCTGACTCCGCATATAGTACACTGTCTTGAGAATACGACAGGGCAGGGTGAAGGCCGTGACAGCAAAAATAAGAAAGGCGCATAACCCCGAATACCTCGATGGCTACCAAGAAGGGTACCGTTTAGGGTTATGCCGTGCCGTGCAACGCTTGAACCCGCCGAAAGCGGAGGCATGCCGGCCATTTAAACTCATGTATGTTCCTCAGGGTTTTGAAGCCATTGATACTGGTGTTAGGGAAGCTTTGCAGCAGCTGGTCAGTGAATTGGTGGTTAGCACGCCTGAAGCCATGTATGACACCGCCGTTCGGGAACGACCGGAAGCGGTGCTCGTCATGAATGGGCTGCATGTGTTCCCTGATGACCATCTGGAACAGATTGCTGCCATACGGGGGTTGGGTATTACAGCGGCGATTTGGTTTGTGGATGATCCTTATTTTACAGAGGACACCGCGGTCATTTGGCGGCATTACGATCATGTCTTTACGCATGAATTGAGTGCTGTGGAATTTTATCGCTCCCTTGGAGCGACGTCTGTGCATTATGTGCCCTTGTGTGTGAACCCCGGGATGTTCCATCCCCGCCGTACTGGGCCTCAGTACAAGTACGATATCGTATTCATCGGCAATGCCTTCCGTAACCGGACCGAGCTGTTTGACCGGCTGGCCCCTTATCTGCGCACCAAGAAGGTATTGATTGCCGGGGGATTCTGGGAACGGCTGAGTCGTTATGACCAACTGGCCCCATTCATCAAGGACGGGTTTATTCCACCCGGAGAAACTGCGAACTATTACAGTGGTGCCAAGCTGGTCATTAATATTCACCGACCATGGGAGAACGGACAGGATAACCGCAATACGCACCAGCTGTCTTCGCGGTCTATCAACCCGAGAACCTATGAGATCAGTGCCTGCGGAACGCTGCAGCTGACGGATGTGCGCGACGATCTAGGGAACTTTTACACTCCCGGTTATGACATTGAAACGTTCGGTTCCCCAGAGGAGCTGCAGCGGAAGATGGACTATTATCTCCATCATGAAGAAGAACGCCGTCAAATTGCGTTACGGGGGCTGCATACTACGCTGCAAAATCACACATTTACTGCCCGCCTGCCACAGCTGTTGAATGTCATTGCCTCGCGAAACTGAATCCATTCATAGGAATAAAGGAGAGAGAAGCAGATGAGCAATAAATTTGTACTCCCTACACCCCCGCTGCCTCTGACGCCTGCAGAAGAACAAAAGCTGCGGGGGAGGTTAACTGGCTTCAAGACAGGATATGACGAAGGGTATTTGCGGGGCCGGCTGGCGATTCTTGACGGCAGAGCGGAAGAACCGATCCCGGTGCGCAATATTCACGTCATGTATGTAGCCTCAGGCAAAGGCTATCCATACTCTCCTCTGGACGAAGCAATTGTCGCCGCTCTACAAAAGCTGACCTCTCAGGTAACAGTGACGGATGTTCGTCAGAATCTGGTGGAGCTGGCAGCGGCCAATCATCCAGATCTGGTGCTCGTCTTGGACGGAATGGATCTGCCGCTGGAGCAGATTAACCAGCTGAAAAGCTCCGGCATCCGCACGGCCATCTGGCTCACAGATGATCCTTACTACACAGACTTCACTTTGAAAATCGTGCTGCATTATGACTATGTATTCACCTTGGAACGCAACTGCATTGATTTCTATAAAGGACTGGGTTGCCAGCAGGTTCATTACCTTCCCTTTGCTGCTCACCGGGAGCATTATCACCCGACTACGACTCGCTCACCGGTCCAGCGTGATGTCAGTTTTATCGGCTCCGCCTATTGGAACCGGATCAACTTCTTCCGTGAAGTCTTGCCTGAACTAATGCAGTACAACACGGTTATCAACGGAATCTGGTGGGATCGCTTGCCCGAAGCCCCACAGTATGGCGAACGAATTGAGATTGGTAAGTGGATGTCTCCACAGGAAACAGCACTTACTTACAGCGGCTCCAAAATCGTCATCAACCTGCATCGTTCCCATATCGATAAGGATGTTAACAACAATTCACTGGGTATTTCGGCTGTTTCACCGAACCCGCGTACGTTTGAAATTGCCGCGAGTGGTACGCTGCAGCTCTGCGATGCCAGGGATGACATGGGGAACTTTTACAAGGCAGGCGAGGAGATCGAGACATTTGCCAGCCCGAAGGAAATGATGGATAAAATCCGCTTCTACCTTACTCATGAAGAAGAGCGCCGGGAAATTGTACTTCGTGCCTATGAGCGGACGCTGAAGGATCACACGTACGCGATACGTCTCAACCAATTACTGACCATTATCTACGGCTAAGCGATATCAGGCATAAGACAGGAATGTGCTTTTGCCTCTGAAGGAATAGCCTGGCTAATAGGTACCAGCTACAGGGAATAATCCAGCCAAAGAAAGAGCTTGGCTGGACTCCGGATAACTTTTAGGAGGTGAATGGTCGCTCCAAGCCTTGGGGAAAGGAGCGCCAAGACGCCATGGCCGATAAAGCTACAATCGTCCTCTTTTCTCATGTCTCCAATACACGAAGCATTACCGGTGCGGAGAAGCTGTTGCTCTTCTTCGGCCGTGAGCTGTCCCGTTTTTTTAACTGTATACTCGTAGCGCCGCATGAAGGGAAGCTAACCAAGCAAGCCCGGAGCTTCGGGCTGAATGTACAGCTTATGCCGATCCCTCTTTTGTATGGAATGTATACTCCGTATGCAGGTCTCCCGGCCGATGCCAGGCAGCTGCAGGAAAGCAGGGAATATCGGGAATTAATCGACTGGCTGGTCGTTCTACGTCCGGCCCTTATCATCACCAGCACCTGCGTTCATGTGCTTCCGGCCATGGCTGGCAAGTCCCTGGGGATTCCCGTAGTATGGAAAATTTCAGAGGCCATAACGAACAATGAATATACAGGGATCAGCGTCGAACTGATAAACCGCAACAGTGACGAGATTTTGGCCATCTCCCATACGGCGGCGGCTTGTTTTACGCAAGAGATAATGGTGGGCAAGGTCACGCTGCTTCCCCCGTCTTGGAATGATGGAGAGATGATGGAAGCGTCCTGGAGCAAGCTACGGAGCGAACGGAGACTGGAGCTGCGAGTGCAGCCGTACCAGAAGCTGGTCGGCTATATATCTTCCTTTATTAATAAGGAAAAGGGACTGGAGCATTTCGTAAATATGGCTGTGATTGTATCGGCTGCTGAGCCTCATGCCAAGTTTCTGGTCATTGGAACACCGGGGGATAAAGCCTTCTATGACCGCTGTGTTCGTAAGGTGAAAATGGAAGGCCTCTATTCACGCTTCCATTTTGTTGGCTATGAGGATTGCTTGCCGGCAGCCTATTGTGCGATGGATGTACTTGTTGTGCCCAGCCTCATCCGTGAGGGCTTCGGGATGACAGCCCTGGAGGGGATCGCCTTCGGCAAACCTGTCGTGGCCTATGCTTCCGGAGGACTGCAGGAGATTCTGCAAACTGCGGGCTGCGGTGATTATCTGGTCCCGCCAGAGAATACCGAGGCGTTGGCTGAGGCGGTAAAAGCGCTGCTGGCGCAGCCAGGCCTTGCCGCTGCCATTGGGAGCAGGGCGCGGGAGCTGGCCGAGGCCGCCTACGGCCCGGCGGCGTACCGCATGCGCCTGCTTGGGCTTGCGGAGAGGTGGAACCTCCGCTACTGCACTTCGCTGCCCGCCGCGCTCCCCATCGCGGCGGTGCCTCCGCCCGGACCTGCGGTCCCGGGCGAAAGTGAACCTCTCGCCGCAGCTGAGCCGCGGCGAGAAAAGCCGCGCCGCGCGTCCCGCAAGCGGCGCCGCAAGCTCCGGCGCGGCCGTCTACGCCGCGCCAAGGAACGGGCGCGCCGAACTGGGCGCCCGTCCGCCATTCGCCGCGCGTCCCGCAAGCGGCGGTCAAAATCGGCCGCCCGGCGGCGGCGTTCCGGCGGCAAGCGCCGCAGCAGCGCCCGCCGGACCAAGGGCCGCCGCAAGGCGGCGTAGGCCGCGCCAAGGAATCGCGGCCTCTCCGTCCGGCCGCTGCAGCTTCTTGGCGGCCGGAACGGAATTATACAGAAGGCAGGGGAGTGAACTCATGAAGATCATGACGATCTTGGGCACACGGCCCGAAATTATTCGTCTCAGCGTCATCATTCCGCTGCTCGACGAGCATGCGGAGCGGCATGTGCTGGTGCACACCGGCCAGAACTTTACCTCAAGCCTCAGTGGCATCTTCTTTGCAGAACTCGGGCTGCGGTCACCAGATTATGTGCTGCAGGATAAGCAAGCAGGACTTGGTGGACAAATGGCTGCGATGTTCGGCGGACTGGAGCCCATTCTGCGAAAGGAACAGCCGGACCGCATTCTGCTGCTGGGGGATACCAACAGCGCGCTGTGCGCGATTCTGGCTGAGCGCATGGGAATTCCGGTGGTGCATATGGAGGCGGGAAACCGTTGTTACGATTTGAATGTACCTGAAGAGAAGAACCGCCGTATCATCGACGCGGTTTCCACCATTAACATGCCATATACACAGCAGAGCAAAAGACATCTTGTCAGTGAAGGTTTCCCCACGAACCGAATCGTGCTGACCGGTAATCCGATCCATGAAGTGATGACACATTATGAAGCTCAGATTGGGGGGAGTGATATTCTGGACCGGTTAGGCCTTACACCGGGTCAGTATTTTCTGATCACGGCTCACCGGGCTGAGAATGTTGACGATCCCCATTCACTTGAACAAATCATGTCTGGTTTGAATGAGGTTGCCGAGCATTTTGGAATTCGCCTGATTTGCAGCATCCATCCCCGCACACGCTCCCGGCTTACAGAGCAGCTCTCGCTATCCATGCACCCGCTGGTTGAATTTCATGAACCTTTCGGATTTTTTGACTTTGTCCATTTAGAACGGCATGCGCTGTGTGCGATCAGCGACAGCGGCACGGTTCAGGAGGAATGCTGCCTGATGGGGGTACCGACCGTAACCATTCGCAAAACCACTGAACGCCCGGAGACGGTGGATTGCGGAAGCAATGTAGTGTCCGGGGTGAATCGGGACAGCATTCTGCGCTGCGTCAAGCTGATGACCTCGCTTCACCGGGAATGGGAGGCACCGGAAGGCTATAAAACCCCGGATGTCTCGGCCAAAGTAGTCAAATTTTTGCTTGGAGGGAACCTGCATGTTCAATAATAAACGGATTCTGGTCACAGGCGGTACTGGTTCCTGGGGGCATGAACTGATCCGGCAGTTGCTGCCGCAACATCCGCGCGAAATCATAGTATTCTCTCGCAGCGAATCTGCCCAGGTAGCGATGAGTCGTGAATTCGAGGATGAACGTCTCAGCTTCATCATTGGCGATATCCGCGACAAGGAGGCCCTTACTGCGGCTTGCCGGGGGATCGACTATGTATATCACCTGGCAGCATTGAAGCATGTTCCGGTCTGTGAGGACCAACCCTATGAAGCCCTGAAGACCAATGTGGTCGGCACACAGAATGTGATAGAGTCGGCGATTACAAATCATGTGGAGAAAGTCATCTATATCTCTACGGATAAAGCAGCCAACCCGTCTAACTTCTACGGAATGACAAAGGCGATCGGGGAGAAGCTGATCGTATACGCCAATCTGCTTGGTTCAAACACCCGGTTCGTAACGGTACGCGGTGGCAACGTGCTTGGCACGAACGGCAGTGTCGTGCATCTGTTCATGAAGCAGATCAAGGACAAAGGGCAGGTGCGCATTACAGATATGGCCATGACGCGCTTCTTCCTGACCCTGCGCGATGCGATTACATTGCTGTTCAAAGCCTCGGAGGTCAGTGTCGGCGGTGAAATCTTTGTTATGACCATGCCGACTTGCCGGATCGTCGATCTGGCTGAGGTGCTGATCGAGGCTTCCGGGAAAGAGGATGTTAGCATCGTTGAAACGGGTATTCGTCCTGGTGAGAAAATCCATGAAATCCTCATGAGTGATTTTGAAAGTATGACAACAGTAGTTTATGACGAGCAGTATCTGGTAATTCTGCCGACGCTGGATATGCCAGAACTGAAAGAGCACTACAGCCGCTACCCACATGTCTCCTTCAACAGCTTCAGTTCCGAGACCAATCTGATGTACCGTGATGAGATCAAGGATATTCTGATCCGGGGAGGTTTTCTGCAATGAAGCTGCTCATTCTCGGTGGAAACGGTATGGCGGGGCATATGCTCGTGAATTATTTTCGCCGTCAGGGCAAGCATAGTGTGTTCTATACAACCCGGGATAAAAAAGATCTCAGCGGGCTTTATGTAGACGCCGACGATATTGCCGGGGTAGAAAATCTGGTTGATATCGTCTCCCCCCATTGCATTATCAATGCCATGGGGGTACTCAACCAGTTTGCAGAGCGTGACAAGATTGGAGCTTATCATGTGAATGGGTTTCTGCCGCACCGCCTGCGGCGTATAGCGGATGAGGTTCATGCACGGCTGATTCATATTAGTACCGACTGCGTGTTCGAAGGAACACGCGGCGGTTATGCTGAGGACGATACTCCGGATGGAACCTCCGTATACGCGATTACTAAAAGTCTTGGTGAGGTACGGGAACCGGGGCATTTGACCATTCGCACTTCTATTATAGGACCCGAAATTCGCTCTGGAGGGATCGGCCTGCTGGAGTGGTTCCTGGCTCAGTCCGGCCAGGTCTCGGGCTACAGCCGGGTGATGTGGAACGGTGTGACCACCTTGGAGCTGGCTAAAGCTATAGATTCTTTGTTGGAGTCCACTGTTTCCGGTCTCATCCATCTTGCCCATCCCCAGCCGGTAAGCAAATATCAACTGCTGCAGCAGATTCGTACAGCTTTTGACAAGCGGGATGTGGAGATTATTCTTGAAGATATGTACGTGCAGGATCGTACACTGCAAAGCACAAGACTCGATTTCAGTTGGGATTTCCCAACGTATTCAGTGATGCTGGCGGAGCTGGCGAAGTGGATGTATCCGCCAGAAGCGACCCTATGACCGGGCGTAGACTGCTTATCACCGGAGCAGGGGGATTTACTGGACGCCATGCGGTTAGCAGCTTCGCGGCAGCCGGGTCACAAGTCACAGCTGTGCTGCGCCATTCGGGGAATGGAGGGGGATTAGGGGGAGTTGCCCCAATATTTCCGGAAGGCGTACATGTGTATTATTGCGATTTGAGCGACAGGAAAGCCGTACACGAAATGATCCAGACGGTTGCACCGGAAGAGGTTTTGCATCTCGCAGGTAAAAATTCCGTGCCGGAATCCTGGCGTGACCCACTGCTATATATAGAGAGCAATGTAATGGCAACCCTCTATCTGTTGGAAGCTTTGCGGAGCCTGCCACAAAGCCGGATTTTGGTGGCAGGATCGCGTCTCAAGTTCAAGGCGGGCACTGCAGCGGGACCGCCGCATCCCTACAGTCTCAGCAAAACACTGGAGGAACTGGCATCACTGGCCTGGGGAACCCTGTTCCGGCAACCGGTGCTTATGGCTGAGCCCTGTAACCTGATTGGCCCCGGTCCCTCCACCGGGTTTTGCTCATTATTGGCCCGTTATATAGTCACTCTGGAAGCAGGAGGGGAACCGCCTCTATTCAAGCTTTCTTCCCGGTTTGATCTCCGTGACTTTCTGGATGTTCGTGATGCGGTCAGAGCCTACAGCGTAATTTTGAATAAAGGAGAGACAGGGACAGTATATAAGATAGATTCCGGACGGCAGCGTTCCTTGGGCGAGATTGCACAGTATCTGCTCAGCCGCTCAGCAGTAGAAGTGCCGCTGGACTGGGGGCCGGAAGCCGGTGAATCATTGGAGCAGAGCGTGATGAATCGGGCGCAAAGAGAGGATTCTAGAGCAGCTATCCCGGACCATAAGGAAACACCGGAAATGAATGTAGATACATTAGGTTGGCAACCGGAGATTGATCTGGAGACCTCGCTCACTGATATTCTGGCCTATTATCGAACCGGCGGGGAAGGAGGGTTAGTATGAATAATCCGAAAGTATCAGTGATCATCCCTTTTTACAATTGTCCATACATTGAACAGGCGCTGCAAAGCGCATTGTCACAATCGTGGCAGCCTTATGAGATCATTCTGGTAGATGATGGTTCAACGATCCATCAGGAGCGGATTACTCCGTATCTCCCTTATATTCATTATTTAGGGAAAGGCAACGGGGGAACCGCCTCTGCACTGAATCATGGTATTTTGCAAGCTACAGGTGATTATATCGTCTGGCTTAGCTCAGATGACCTGTTCTATCATGACAAAATCAGAAATCAGGTACTGTACATGGAACAGAACAACTTGCTGATCTCTTATACCAATTTCAATTATATTAACGGACAGTCCCAATTGATCAAGCTGAATGCGGCAGCGGTGTTTCCTGATCATCTTGCCTATCTCCGCTGCTTCCTTCAGGGCAATCCCGTGAACGGCTGTACGATCATGATTAAGAGAGAACTTTTTGGAGCCATTGGTTACTTCAATGAATCGCTACCCTACACTCATGACTATGACTTGTGGTTCCGGGCCATATTGAATGGTTATCCTCCAGTACTGCTGAACCAGTCTCTGACCGCTTACCGTCAGCATGAAGGCATGGGCACATTGAAGCATTACAATGCTATTTTGGCCGAAGTGGCTGTAACTATCGACCGTTATCAAGCTCCGCTTCGTGACCTGATCGCCTCTATGGGAGGCTAATAAAGAGACAAGGACAGGATATTGCAGTAGGGAATCCTGAAGAACTAAATGTCCCGCGCAGCGCCTCCGCCTGCGCGGGTCCTTTAAAGTACGGCAAAGATACCACGGAGGCCGGGCTTTTAAGGCAAAGGAGGTGAGCAGATGAATAAAAAATCCAGGGTGTCGGTAGTCATTCCTTTTTACAATTGTCCTTATGTAGATCAGGCGCTGGACAGCGTTCTGGCTCAGAGCTATACCGATATCGAGATCATTGTCGTTGACGATGGCTCTACCATCCATGTCGAGAAGCTTGCGCCTTATATGGGTAGTATTTTATATATCCGCAAGGAAAACGGGGGCACAGCATCGGCTCTGAATCAGGGCATTAAAGCAGCAACGGGAGGTTTTTTTGCCTGGCTCAGTGCCGATGATGTTTTTCACCCTGACAAAATCGGAAGACAGCTGGAAATGCTGCAAAGCTCCGGCCTGTCCTTTAACCATACGGCTTATTATTGCATCAATGAACGGGGGGAGAGGCTGTCAGAAGCGGTGAATATCCCGTTTGTCAACAGAAAGCAATTGCTGGAGACGATGATGAATGGCTGTACTGTGAATGGCAGTAGCGTGCTGATGGATATGGATATTTTCCGTAAGCTGGGGCTGTTCAATGAGGCGTATTTGTATACCCATGATTATGAGTTATGGCTCCGTCTGCTGCCCTATTATGAATTGTCTTTCATTGAAACGCCACTGCTCAACTACAGGGTTCATGAGGCCATGGGTTCTGTAGTTCACAGTGAGCCACAACGTCGGGAAATCAAACGGCTACAGGCCAAGTATCGCATGCAGATTTTGCGTTTGCTGCGGAAGGAGGACAGTAAATGAAACTGACGTTTCCAATTCTGACTTTGTCCAAGGGTGGGGCGCAACGGATGCTGGCTGAACTTGCCAACCGTCTGGCTGGGTTCGGTCATGATGTGACGATTCTGATGCCCCGGAACGGGATTGTGGAATACCCTATGAATTGCAAAATTATTTATTCCGCGGGTCCGGTGGGCATCAGTGCTGCCGATTTTCCCTTCAGTGATGTTATTATTTCCAACTATTACAGCACCGTGGCAGTGTCCCAGCAGGCCAGCGAAGCAGGCAAAGGCATTCACACCCGTCTGACGCTCTGCTATGAGCCGACTTTTTTGCCGGATAATAATGTGTCTTTCGCCTCTTACAACGTGACGCGCAATCTCTTCGTTCTGTCCAATTGGCAACAAAGTTTGGTGCAACTGGTTCATGGCATCAAGGGCCGGATTGTACCCATTGGTGTGAACCCCGACTTCTATAATATGAAACTCCACAGAGAGGAAGGAAGACGGCTTATTGTTTCGACGATCTTGCGCAAGCCGGAAGGGGGATTCTCTGACCACCGCGAGCAGGCTTATCTGATCCGCCAGTTGAACAGGGTGAAGGAATGCCATCCCGAGGTAGATATCTACCTAATTATCCCGCCACGTGAGTTTGCCGAGTCAGCGATGCTGCAAGAATTTTTGCATGATCCCAACTATCAGATTCGTACACCCGCGAATGATGTAGAGCTCTGCTACCATTATAATGAGAGTGATATTTTTGTCAGTGCAAGCACTCATGATGCAGGCTCGCTACCGGGACTGGAGGCAATGCGCTGTGGGGCGGCGCTCGTAACCACCTATGCAGGTGGGAACATGGAATATTGCAGCCCTGGTGAGAACTGTCTCATGTCGTATCGTTATGAGAATAAGTTGGCAGAGGATGTTCTGAGGCTGATTCAGGATCCGGAGTTGCTTGCAAAACTTGCGCTTAAAGGTGAACAGGATTCACAGCGCTTTACCTGGCAGCAGAGTGCCGAAATATTACAGCGTGAGCTTCTGGAGATCCTCTCACAGTAACGGAGAGCAATCCTTTGCCATAGGGATGCAAAAAGAACCTTCAATGCCACCTCAGTGGATTGAGGGTTCTTTAAGTGGACATAGGTGATTCGCGCCACCTCCAAGGATTAATAAATGGAGAAGGAGTTCAGCATCTCGCGAAAGGACTGGCTGTATTGTCCTGAACCGAAGCTGGCGACCATATGGTCTCTGCCCTGCTTGCGGATGCGGCTTCGCAGCTTCTTATTATCCATTAGCTCAAGCGCTTCGGTGACCGCGGTGTCGACATCACCCAGTGGGTAGAACTTCCCGGTCTGGTTATGCACGATAAAAGAACGGACACCATCCGAATCCGTACTGAGCACAGGGCAAGTACAGCAGACGGCTTCAGCAACGGCATAACCGAAGCCTTCGGTAACCGATGTGGACAAGAGGAAGCCCCCTGAATTGACAATGGAGGAATAGTACACCGGCATGATCCCGTTTGGGATGTTGGTAAATACGTTAAGCCGGTCTTGCAATCCCAGCAGCTGAAGCATTACGTCAAATTTTTCTTGTTCTCCCGCTCCGGCCAGGGTGGGATCATGGAACATCCAGAGGTGCAGATTCGGCTTGTGGCTCCGGAGGCGATAGGCGATCTCCAGATATTCGCGCCAATTCTTATTGCTCTCCAGCCGACCGACCCAGGCAATAACCGGATCGATCGGTGGATCATTCGGAATATGCCTGAAGGTGTTCACATCGACCAGGTTAGATATGACAAAACGTTTCATCCATGGACAAATTTGCATGAATAGCTCCATCAAATGATCTGTGGGTGGAATCAGAATCGCATTGCAGAAGGACTGTAAATAAGGAACAGCGACTCGAATCATTTCCTCTGCTTCCTTACGTTTTCCCAATCCCTGTGCCTCATAGATGAGGATGCCTCTATAACCGAGCATGCGGAGCCGTTCCAAGAGGGAAAAGTCTGAAGTGACGATAATGGCATCATAATAATTGGATCTGATAACATTGGCGATTTCTTCATCCGTGGAACCGATAAATGTCGGAAAGGCTGCTCCGTTATCCCCGCCGGAACCCGGCATGAGATACAGCAGATGGCATTCAATCCCGCTCCGCTGCAAGCTCTCGCATCTCAGCTTGTTCAGCGTTTCGACCCCTCCGCTGGGTACATAAAACGTAAATAAAACCTTCAACGCTCACCCCTCCTGACTATTTTGCAACGGTAACGCCGGACCCTTCTCGAAAACATAAGCTACTGTTTATAAGATACGCGGCTGTTCCTTGGCAGGTGACGGTGAAAGCCTGTAGTGCCAAATCCTTTCAGCATAGCTTGACCGAATTCAAGCCATCCTAACGATTGTTACATTGGACACCCATTACATTTAGAGATGGAGGATGAATTCATGTTGCGATCCAAAATCAGCATGTCCGTTTCCGCCGCATTGCTGCTCGGTATGGTCAGCCTTACCGGGTGTGGTGCCAACAACACGGCAGGAAACACGGTTCATACGAAAAGTGTCCGGGGAGTACATGATGGACGACTTACTGTGAATTCGGTGCGTGGAGGGAACCAAATCCGTAATTTTGACAAAATGGAAATGAGTCAGAAGCTGGCTGACCGTGTGGCCTCTCTGCCTGAAGTCCGTTCCGCCAATGTTATGCTTGCTGGCAAGTCAGCGTATGTCGCTGTAACCCTCAACCGTTCGACTACCCATCCGAATGCTTTGGGAACAGGGCATTACGGGACACGCTCCACAACACATGGACTGGGGAATGGAATAACGAATGGTAGAACCCATGGCTATACTGATGGTGGCATCTACGGTTCCAGCAGCACAGGCCATTACGGAACGCGCTCTTCATCCACACCACATGGATTGGGGAATGGAATAACGAATGGCAGAACCCATGTCAATACTGACGGTGGAATGTATGGTTCCAGCAGCACAGGTCTGGGTGGGAGTGCCTACAGTCCTGGACTGGGTGCAAAAGGCACTTATCACCCGGGTCGTGGAATAACAGGTACCGGTAACGGTGCACTTGGCACAGGACGCAACATGGCTGGCGTTGGTGGGACAGGTGCAGGTGTATATCCGAACCATAGTTATGGAACGAGAAGCACGGGTACAGGGTCTTACAATAACCGTGGAATAACCAGTCTTGGCACAACTAATACAACAACACCTGCCAGAAACACAAAGCTTGAAACAGATAATGTGACTCAGGCGATCAAGGATAAAATTGCTGCCGAGGTCAAAAAGACCTCGCCGAATGTTGATAACGTATATGTATCTGCCAATCCGGATTTCGTGGAGCGCTTTAACGTATACGCTGAAGAAGCGCGCGCCGGACACCCGCTGAAGGGTTTTGCGGATGAGTTTCGTACAATGGTAGAGCGCATTTTCCCGACCCGCAGTTACTAACTCTGGTTAGTATGTCTGGAGAATTCCCGGATTAATCGTAATTTCTAACCTGATCGGCATAAAAAAAGCAGCAGCCCTGTCCGCCGAAGCGTAGGACTGCTGCTTTTTGTTATTTAACTTTACCGCTGCTGCTTGCGGCCGCGAATCCATACTTCTTGCAATTGAAGCTTGTCGTCGATCAGCAGGATATCCGCCTGCTTACCGGCTTCAAGCGAACCGATTTTCTGTTCGAGGCCCAGCGATACCGCCGGGGTAAGACTGGCTGCACGGGAGGCTTCTTCCAGACTGATTCCGGCTTGCTGAATCAGAAATTGAAAGCCGCGAATCATTGTGAGCGTGCTTCCGGCTAGAGCACCGGGGTTATCACGGAGAGTGGCGATGCCATCTTGAACGGTAACTGGCAAATCCCCGATTTTATATTCTCCATCACTGAGACCAGTCGCCGACATGGCATCTGTGATCAGCAAGAGATTGCCGTCACTCTTCAGCTGAGACAGCAGGGCCACCATAGCGGGATGAACATGAATCCCGTCGGCAATGATCTCTCCGCGTATACGCTTGTCGGATAATACCGCTCCCACCGTTCCCGGCTTACGATGATGAAGCGGCGTCATTGCATTGAACGTATGCACGGCCTGATTCAAGCCGGCGTCCGCGGCAGCGATGACTTCTTCATAGGTTGCGTCGGTATGACCGAGAGCGGCTGTGATCTCATGTTTGCGGAGCCAGCGGATGGCTTCAAGCGCACCTTCGCGCTCTGGTGCCAGTGTGACCTGACGGATCATTCCAGGATAAGTATTTTCCCATTCTTCGAGCCAGCCAATATTTGCCGGAACAATATGCTCCGGATTCTGGGCACCCGGCCATTTGTGGCTAATAAACGGGCCTTCCAGATGCACTCCCGCCAACTGCGCATAAGGCATTTCCTTGGAACGGTAGACATGTACTTCTTCCAGAACACGGTCGATATCAGCTTTGGCGGCCGTCATTGTGGTAGCCAGCATAGTCGTTGTTCCCTGGGTACTGTGGAACTTCGTAATGGCGTCAATGGAGGCTTTATCACTGTACATAAAATCATATCCTGCTCCGCCATGAACGTGAACATCGACAAAGCCGGGAAGGAACAAACCATCGTCATGCTGACTTGCACTCCAGTTGGCATAGGATACCGGCAACTCACGAGCTTCACCAGCGTAGAGAATTCGTTCACCAGAGATCGCGAGAACGCCTTGTGGAATCAGACCGTCCGGAGTCAGCACTTTTCCATACAATAATTCGCCTTGTGGTATCGTTATTTCAGCCATTTTCCTGCACCTTCATCCAGCAGCACGACTACGTTCGGGTGACTTTGCAGCAAGGAGGCCGGGCATTGCGTGGTGATCGGGCCTTCAATCGCATTGCGGATCGCCTCGGCTTTTTCCTCGCCACGGACCAGGAGGACGATCTGCTTGGCTTTCAGGATACCGCCGATTCCCATCGTTACCGCCTGACGGGGCACATCCTCCAGCTTGTCGAAGAAGCGGGCATTAGCTTCCCGTGTACCTTCCAGCAGGTCCACCACATGGGTGCCGCTGCTCAGGTTGGCATCCGGTTCGTTGAAGCCGATGTGGCCGTTACTCCCAATGCCGAGAATTTGCAGGTCCACCGGGCCATTCTCTTCCAGCATCCGGTCATAGGCGGCACATTCTGCGCTGAGATCCGAAGCATTGCCATCCGGTACATGTGTCCGGGAGAGATCAATGTCAATGTGATTGAATAAATGCTCGTTCATAAAGCTGCGATAGCTCTGCGGGTGGTCCGTAGGCAAACCTACATATTCGTCAAGATTATAAGAGGATGCCTTGGCGAAGCTGACCAGACCCTTATTGTGCATGTCTACAAGGCGGGCGTATACACCTACTGGCGAGCTTCCGGTAGCCAAGCCGAGCACGGCTTTAGGGTTACTTTGCAGCAGACTTGCAATCAGGTTGGCACCGGTTTGTACGAAATCCTCTTCACTTTGAAACTTTAAAATATTCATTAGGATTGACCTCCTCGATTATGACGGTAATGTTGGACATTCACATAAGATTGCTCCAGCTTGGGAATATAATCTGTAAATCGCGTACTGACCATTCCGGTAAACAAAATATCAATGATATGCAGTTGTGCAATGCGTGAAGCCATATCGCCCCGCCGCATTCCCTTCTCCAGCGAGGAGGAGAAGAGCGGGATATCGGCCAGTGTAGCCAGTGTGCTGCTGCCATAAGAAGTCAAGGCAATAGTGCTGGCTCCACCCGCTCCGGCGCAGCTCAAGGCGTCAATCGTTTCTGGAGTTTCCCCGGAGTAGGAGACCGCAAAGGCCACATCGCCTTTGCCGAGCGAAGAGGCAGAAGTAATCTGCATATGGGAGTCTGCGAAGGCTGTGCAGTTCACACCGATGCGAATGAGCTTCTGATAGAAGTCTTGCGCCACGATGGAGGAAGTAGCCATCCCGTACAGATCAACACGGCGGGCGCGGCACAGCAGCTCTACAGCCGCCTCCAGTCGCTCTATATTAAGCAACGAAGTGGTATCACGGATTGAAGCTAGATGATTACTCTGCATCGCTTCAACAATGGTGGAGAGCGGGTTGCCAGCGACAATATCCTGATAGGAAGAGCCGCCTTCCTGCTGGCCTTGGTCGCTGCCGGCAATCTCCGCTGCCAGGTTTACTTTAAAGTCCGGAAAGCCCTTGAAATGAAATACCTTGCAGAAACGGGTAACTGTCGCGGGGCTAACACCACATTGTTCAGCCAGTTCCGTAATGCCCATATGGACAATCTCGGAGGGAGAAGCAAGAATCCGCTCTGCGAGCTTGCGTTCCATTTGCGACAGCTTGGTCATCTCATGCTCCAGGGCATGAAGAATTGGGGACATGGCCCACCTCCATTCGTAAATCATGGTTTTAAAATTATTTTTACAATTAGTTAATATATATAGAAAATTATTTTCATGTTTAGGATAAAACAAATCGATTAGCGTTGCAAGAGTATCTTTATGAATAAAGTGTGGAAATAACAAAAACCCGCTCGCAACATTGGCGATACGGGTTGATGACTATAAATTAAGCTGTGTTCAGTCGGTTAGGCTGCGGTATGAGACGAGGTTTTGTCAGGTCTGCGACGCAGCATTTCCCACAGAATAAACAGCAGCACGATCAACTGGGGCAGCAGTGTCTCCCAAGTCGGGTACAAGCCCAGCCATTGAATGGAAGGAAAGCCTTCCAGCACATGCGAGGGGATCTTTCCGGCCACCTGAAGAGAATGAATGCTTTCGCCAAGAAAACGGAACACCAGATAATAGATAAGCACGGTAGCTGTTTTGAAAAAGGCTCCGATCGGCAGTTTCGCACTCAGGGCAATGATGGAATAACCCAAAATGATCAGGATTAGCAGTGCGCTTCCGATTCCGATCAGCAGTGAAGAGGTTTTGATTGCAGGGGCCATCCCGACATAAAAGATCGTGGTCTCCGCGCCCTCTCGCAGAATAGCCAGCAACGAGACAAAGAACAGGGACCATAGATTGCCCTTGGCCAGCGCGCCATCTACCTGTCTACCTACATAGTTATTCCAGGAGGCCGTATTCGATTTACTGTGCAGCCATCGTCCAATGGTCAGCATCATGACCACAGCTACAAGCCCGGTTACGCCCTCGATCATTTCGCGGGTGCTCCCGGCAGCCGCTTTGGAAATGACATAGGAGAGCAGCACGGCCATGACAGCACTTCCGGCAAGACCGGCAGCGGCTCCGGACCAGATCCACTTTTGGGCACCAGGTTGATTGCCCCGCTTCACATAAGCGAGCAGAGCGGATAGCACGAGAATAGCCTCCAGCCCTTCACGAAGCAGAATAAGCGCGGCGTCCCAGGCTGTGTAGTGGGCTTCTCCCGCCAGCGGAGTCAACTCGGCCGTCATCTGTTCCAGAGTGCTCAGTGCCCGTTCCAGCTTCGGCGGGTTGGAGAGCAAATATCCCGTTACAGCTGCACTTTCATTTTCGATACTGGTGTAGACCTTAGGTGAAGCAATCCGCACCTGACCCTCGGCCATTGGCCAGACGGTAATGAACTGCTCCATGACCTCTGCGGCCTTGGCACTGTCTCCATCGGTAGCTGCGGCCGAGGCCTGTTTGAGATAGGCAATCAGCCCTTCAATAGAGATATCTTCGCCGGTGCTGTTCGGTGCCGCAATGGCTTTGCCCTGGATGTAATCAGCGAGCAACTGGTACAGTGCCTTGGCTTCGCTGCGGGCTGATTCTTCCCGCCGAGGCTCTGCCTGCAGCGCGATTCGCAGCATGCTCATCTTCGTCTCCAGCATGCCGTAGACGGCGGGATTGTCCTTGCGGATAGAGCGTTCTACCGGCTTCCAGCCGCTTGTTATAGCGCTGTAGGCCTTCTCCGCGGCGGCCCAGTCGGCGCTCTGCGCCGCATCCCGCGCAGCTTTCGCCGCGGGCAGCAGCTTCTCCGCCGCGCTTCGCCCGGCGGCAGCGGAGTCACCGCCGCTATCACTCGCGGCGGTCACATACGCGTCCACGGCTCTGGCGAGCGTGGACAGTGCGCTCTTGGCGGGCTCACCGCCGCCCGCCTTAAGCGTGGACGCCGCTTCGGCCAGCGCGGCGTCTACAGCGGCTGCCGGACCGGCGAGGGCTTCGTCCGGCGTGCCTGCGTTCGCGGTGCGCCACAGCGCCGCGAACGTCTCCACATCGGCGGCGGCGTCGCTCCAGCGGCTCTGCCCGGCTTCGACGAGCGCGCTGCCGACGGGCGGCAGCAGCTCATCGTGCCGGGCGCTGCCTTCCGCCGCGAAGCCTGTTGCTGCCGGGAGGGTCAGCAGCACACAGATCAAGGCCAACATGGCGGTTGCCTTAAGCGCCCGCCATGGATGAAGAACAAGAGAGAACATCGGGATAATCCCCTTTCAAGTAAGAAGGCATATAAATAGAAGGCAAATAAGGCATTTGATATAGACTCAAATATTTCTGCAAATGAAGTGTGCTTATTTTAATGGAACTATCCCGAATGTGGCTCGTGTAGTCGGGGGTTCGTAGCTTCGCCACAACTTCAAGCCATTCGCTCAGCCGAGCAGCGTGTCTCCGATAAAGCCGCCTTCGCGGACGCCAGGGAAGCAGGCGAAGACCGCGCTGCCGATATGGACCATGTATTCATTCAGGCGATCATTGCGTGACAGGCGTTGTTGAATCGTCACGAACTGTTTGACGAGATCCCGCTGGAAGCTGATGAATAACAGGCCGGCATCAAGCTGGCCGGTCTTGGCGTTCAGTCCGCCGGAATAGGAGTAGGAGCGGCGCAGCATTTTGACTGTGCCATCGCCATGTGCCAGGGCAGAATGGGAATTGGCTGGAATCAGCGGCTTGCCTGATGCATCCGCTGCCTTCAGATCCAGCTTGTCAAATTCGTCCCGGGCACCAAGGGGAGCACCGCTATGGCGGTGCCGTCCGAAGGTCGCTTCCTGGTCGCTCAAGGATGAGCGGTCCCATACTTCGATGCGGAACCGGACCCGGCGAACCGCCATATAGGTGCCACCGTTCATCCAGGCTGGGCCATCGCCGCTGCCCAGCCAGACGACCTTGTTCATCTCGGCTTCATCGGTTACATCGGGATTCCCCGTGCCGTCCTTGAAGCCGAGCAGATTGCGCGGTGTTCCATTCTTGGGATCGGCCTCGCTTGTCCGCTGGAACCCTTCTTGGGTCCAGCGCAGCACGGCAGTCCCGCGGGCAACCCGCGCCAGATTGCGGATGGCGTGGAACGCCACCTGCAAGTCATCCGCGCAGGCTTGCACGCAGAGATCACCGCCGCACCACGCGGGATCAAGATTGTCGCCCACGAAAGGGGGGAGATCGGTCAGCGTAGAAGGCCGCTGGCCGGCCAGCCCGAAGCGCTCGTCGAAGAAGGACGGTCCCACGCCAAAGGTAAGCGTGCAGCGGGAAGGGGTCAAACCGTCAGCCTCGCCTGTATCGGAAGGCGGCAAATTGGGGTTGTCATTGGTATTGCCGACCAAGCGTCCTGTGGTTAGATCAGCCGCAGCGATGGTCCATTCCTGCAGCAGCTTTTTCACGTCGGAGAGTTTGGTCGTCGTCAGATCGAAGGCTGCGAAGTACAGGAAGTTTTGTGCAGGTGTAAGAATGCCAGCCTGGTGGTTGGCATAGAAAGGGATAGTGGAATCGCTCTGCACAGGAGTGGCGGGGGCTTTGGCAGTTTTCTCTCCTGCCGAAAGCAGACTCCCCATGGCACCGCCGCCTAGCAGCAGGCCTAGCCCGGTGGCGCCAGTAAGCCGCAGCATATCGCGGCGGCTTACTTTTGTATCCAGCAGTTTCTGGCCAGGCTCTGAATTTGTTGTTGGGGTGGATTGCTCCTTGTTATGTTTGTTCATGATGATCACACTCCCAGGATGGTCCCCATATTAGATAGTGGCTCTGCGAGCGCATCGAGGTTTTGGCTTAATTTGCGAACTTCATCTTCCTTCAGTTCCAGATAAGAGACATAACCGTCACCGGATTTGAATGGTTCCAGCTCTGCATGCAGCGCTGCAAAGCGTTCACCGATCGTTTGCTCAAGCGACGCATCTTTTTTGGCGAGCTCCGGTTTGAGCAGTTCATATATTTTCTGTGCACCCTCTACATTGGCGACAAAATCGTACAGGTCAGTATGGGAGTAACGTTCTTCCTCACCGGTCACCTTAGAGGAAGAGACTTCGTTCAATAGTTCAACGGCACCTGTAACAAGCAGATTGGCATCAATCTCTACAGTCTCTACTTTGGCTCGTAGCAGTTGGGCATCCTTCAGCAGTTGGTCTGCGGTCTCCTCGAATCCTGCTGTTGTTTTATCCTCCCAAAGGGCCTTCTCCAGCTTATGGAAGCCGCGCCATTCTGCAGGGTCAACATCATTCTCACGGGCGTCAATATGTGGATCCAAATCCCCTAGCGCTTCAGCAATCGGCTCAATCCGTTCATAATACATCCGTGTCGGTGCATAGAGCTTCTTGGCCTCTTCAATCTGGCCAGCTTTCACGGCGTTGGTGAACTCCTCGGTGCCTTTAACGAACAGATCACACTGTTCGATGACAAACGTACGATATTGCTCGATGGCCGATGTAAAGTCTGCCGTCGCAGACGTATTGGAAGCGCCCGTAGTCGCTGCAGGAGCAGCGGTTGCGGCGTTGCCACCCGTTCCATTTGCTGATTTGGCCGTGTTTCCATTGCTATTATTACTTGCACAGCCGGTGAACAGAATAGAGGCCGCAAGCAGGCCTGCGGGCACAGCATAACTGAATTTCAAATGAGACACCCCTTTTATATATATGCGTGAATGATAATCGTTATCAATAATACTGGAACCATCATAAGTCTGTGTACTTGGACTGTCAATATAAAATGTGATATTTCTCATTGTTTTGCATTACAGCATAAATAAGGCGGACACCAGTAGGTGCCCGCCTATTATTTTGAACAGAGGAATTTCTGGATTTAACCCCGTACTGTGCTAATTATTACTACTTCACACGGAGGAGCGCTCTATAAGTTCATAATCCAGCTTGCGGTGGATGGGCTGGCTTCCGCCATCCCCATGAATCTGCCCATGGATCGTCTGAAAAGCAGCCGCGCCCATCTCGAACAATTTGTTATCAATAGTAGTCAATCCCATTAACTTGCCGATGGGCTGGTTATCAAAGCCGATCACTGCGAGGTCCTCAGGAATTCGAATGCCCTGTTTTGCAGCTTCTATCATCAGGGCGGTTGCGACATGATCTCCGGAGACGATGATGGATTCCGGCCGTTCTTCCATCGCGATTAGACGATGCAGCAATGCTGCGCCATGCTCTTCGTTCAGGCAATCAAATATCATCCATTCTTCATGCAGCGGAAGACCGGTCTCCTGATGAAAGTCCCGGAAAGCGGACTGACGGATGGAGGAGGAGGAGCCATGTTTTCTCCCGTCACAGTAGCCAATAGTACGGTAGCCTTTATCGGCCAAGTATTGCAGGCCGTGGCGGAAGGCGGCGTAATGCTCGATATAGACCGAGGAGAAGCGGCGTTCCCCGCTATTCTGACAAGTGACGATAGGGCCATATTTAGTATATTCCTCGATTACTTCTGGTTTCAGGGAGGTGGATACAATAACCACACCATCGATTTCCTTGTTGCGCAGCATCTCCAGCACCTTAAGCTCTTCTTCAGGACGGTAGTTGGTCTGGCACAGCACGAGCCTATATTGCGCCAGCAGCGCTTCCTGGGCCAAACCTTCCATAATGATGGAGAAATAATAGATGCGGATCAGCGGCATGATTACCGCGACTGATTTGGTGCGTCCGGTAATCAGATGCACAGCGTTCATATTCCGGCGATAATTCAACTGTTCTATGGTATTCAAGACTGCATTCCGTTTGTCCTCACTGACATAGGGATGATTGTTAAGCACACGTGAGACGGTGGTTACGGACACTCCGGAAATTCGGGCGATTTCTTTAATATTGGCCATCCGCAAGAAAGCCTCCTGAAGTGGATTGTTGTGATCTTATTCTACCACATGATTTTGTCTCCCTCGAAATAAAAGGCTTGCTCTGATATGCATTTCATATTTTACACTGAGGTTGCAACAGATTACCGGACTAAATCGGCGTGACCGCAAGGGCGTGACGAACCGGTAAGGTTAATGTTTAGACTTCGTGTAAAACACTACAAAAAGCCTCCTCTCACCCGGGTGGGTGAAAGGAGGCTTAGACGCGTCATTTTTGACAGCACGGTAGCTATATTTTCAGCCCCCAAGCTTAATCAACTCGACAACCGCTTGCAATTGGCCGTTTATGTTTAGTTTTTGCATGACATTGGAGATGAGCAGAAATCCTGTTCAAAATCCGCTGTCTGGGAGGAAATAACGCCCCCTGAGTCCACTTCATGTTCCTGGGACGGTTTGATGTGCAAATAACGACGATACGGTCCGTTAACTCCCACGTGCGAGCTTCAAGCTTCTGCACTGGTTGTTTTGATGAGATTATTTTGGCGAACTACTGCAAAGTATGGAGCCATTTACGACCAGATTATTGTAGTAGATCATCCAATCATTTGAGTTCATGAGGCTATTCCTAGGCTTTATTCCCGGCAGTTTAACGTGTGTCTCTGACAGGGAGACATACATCTTCCGTTGATAAACAAATCCTTATTATCAAAGGATTTTATCAATATTTTTTGTGTCTATCCAGTGGACATCATACTTTTAAACACCATTCTATGCTATAATGAAAGCGTAAACAAAAATACGAAGTATCGTTGATTTCATCGCCTAAGGAGGATGATGGATATGCTGACAGGACTGAAGGAGCTTACAAAATGGGTGTTTGAATTTTGGCAGCCGGGGATGCCTTCGGGGCAAGAAGATTACCAGAGTATCGAGTTTACAACCCGTCTCCATATGCACAACCCACAATCACCAAGTCCGCTCACCTATGAAGAAGAAGCGCGGATCAAGACGATAATGTTTCATTAATTTCTTATTCCCAGAGATATAGATACACACTGAATCAATTTCATAAATCCATACGTGAGCGTCTAATCATCGATATCTAGTTGTACATGGTTTTGGTATAACTAGATATTGCATCTATTCGGATTGAAATCCGCATTATGAAATTGATTCACTATAAATAAAGATGGTCACGCAGGGCCGCACGAACCGGAAGCAAATTCCGATTTGGCGGTCTTTTATTTCGCCGTTTGTGTATTGCATGCGTGCATGTCATGCAGCAAGTTTTTTTGCTGTATCCGCTATCGCCTATTTTAGAGCGGCTACGTCACCATTAACATCTCCCATACATAGTATGGTTTGACTGTATCCCTTTACCTTGTTATACCAAACAAACCCGAGCAAGGAGGGGTGACACCATTGAAAGGGAACGAACATCACAGCAAATTTCTTTTAACGCATCGCGAGCGCGAAGTTTTTGAACTTCTTGTTCAGGACAAAACTACGCGCGACATCGCTGGCCTGTTGTTTATCAGCGAAAAAACCGTGAGAAACCACATCTCTAATGTCATGCAAAAATTAAACGTAAAAGGCCGTTCGCAAGCGGTTGTCGAGCTGATTAAGCTTGGGGAGCTGAAAATATAGCTACCGTGCTGTCGAAAGTGACGCGTTTAAGCCTTCTTTTACCCACCCGGGTGAGAGAAGGTTTCTTGTTGTGTTGTTGTATTAGAATATGATATTGATAATCATTATCATTAATGATATATTGTTCACTGGTAAACAATATTCGCAGTTCTCCGCAAATTGTTTTCAGCAATGAAGTGTGAAAAAGCGATGGATTCAGGTTCGGCATTGTTTCCAGAGAAGAATGAATGATTACGCAAATAACATCATCCAACGGTGAGGTGGAGGATTATGGAGCTGGAAGCATTAATCAGAGGACGAAGAAGTGTTCGAAAGTATAATCATACCCCCGTATCGAAGCAACTAGTGGCTGAATTATTGAACTCGGCGGTAGCGCTGAGTGGTTCTGTAGGTAACGAATCATTACCTGGGCGCTATCTGTATGCAGGCTCAATGGAAGCAAGGCAGCGTCTGGCTGGTTATTTGACGGAACAAGTGACGCAGAGCCGACTAGGGAGGCTCATTCCCGGTAAACTGGTGGAGATGTATAAAAAGAAGTTCACCGACATCCCTGCCCATCTGATCGTGATATGCGATAAGGACCCGCAGCGTAGTAAAAGTGAATCTATTTATGCAGAAGCTTGCGCGGTCCTGCAGAACTTCCAACTCTTGGCCTGGGAGCGTGGACTTGGCATGGTCTGGGATACTGAGCCGATGATCCAGACCGATGCGTTCTTTAAGGGGATTGGTATCACCGAGCAGGAGAAGTTCGTGGGGATTTTCCATATCGGATATTTTGACAAGTCGCCAAGAGGGCGGGCACGTACATCTGCGGAGAAAAAATGGACGACAGCGCAGGATAAGGATCTTGTCCAGGAACAAGCAACTACGCGACAGCCTGTTCCGCAGGAACTTGTACTGGAGCTGCTGAACCATGCGGTCTGGGCGCCTAATGATGGGCTCCGTGAGCCATGGCGTTTTATTTTTGCCGAGGAAGGATATAGAGAACTTATGCCAAGGCAGGGTAAGGCCGCTGCTTATCTTGTCATAGTGATGCCTGAAGATAGCGATCTTAATAAGCAGAATGAGGATTTTGCCGCCGTAGCTTGTCTTGTGCAGAATTTCGTATTATTGGGCCGGGAGAAGGGACTGCAGGTAGTGCGGACGATGAATGAATGGATCTATGACCGCAAATACAGTGCGCCATTTGGTGTACAGGCGAGCGAACGGATTGCAGCGGTATTGGAGCTCGACCTTGTTGATGTTGTGAATCATCCTACAGTGGAAGCCCATTTTCCCGACCTTGTCCTAGAGGGTCTTTAACCTGACCTGTGGTCAAGCTTATGACAGCGACAACACGTTAGTCATCCACTCTAGCCTTCCTTTGCCCAACGGCGGGGAGGTTATTTTCTTGCGGTTGGATGTGGCACGGGTTCTGGAACTATTTAAATTTATAAATATACAAAATACAACAATAGGTGTAAAATGGGCATTGTTTGAGACTGCCGGATTGACATAAAGGGAATTCACAAGCTGGTTTGTGAATAAAAGTGCAAAGTTTTGACTGCGGCTGTGCAAGCTGCTAGATAATAAGATTTCAAACGGAAAGGAGGAAGCCTTGTTCCTTTATGCGGGGCGTATGGAGCATTTGGCAAGTGCTGGGGGAAGTGAGAGAGCCGGATACGGCTGTAACTGAGTTACATAGAAAACACATGGGAGATGGAACAAACGATGAAGAATAGAGCTGCTGTGAAAAAAATGACAATGCTGCTAGCACTGGTGCTAACAATCAGTATAGTAGGCGTGGCGTGCGGTAATAAGGCCAACAATAGCGCTACGAATAACGCTGCAGGTACGGCTGCTAATACAGCTAAGGATACACCGGCAGAGACGCCTGAGTTATCGCTGGGACTTCTGCCTTCGATCGATGCTATTCCGTTCATTATTGCTCATGAGCAGGGCTTTGACCAGAAGCGCGGCGTGAACCTGAATATTCAGACGTTCAAGAGCGCCAAGGATCGCGATGTAGCTTTTCAAGCAGGTAAAGTGGACGGGCTCAGCGCCGATCTGGTCGCGATCTCCATCTACAATGAAGCAGGTCTCGGTGTGAAGATCACCAGCACCACATTCGGCGAATTTGACTTGCTAACCGGGAACGACGAGATCAAGGACGTAAAGGATCTGAAGGGCAAAACGGTGATTTTGTCCAAAAATACTTCCACACAGTACACGGTGGCGACGATCCTGAAGCAGGCGGGTCTGACTGAAGACGATATCAAGGTGACTGAGGTACCGCAAATTCCAACTCGTCTGGAGCTACTCAAAAATAACAAGGCTGATGCAGCTATTTTACCAGAGCCGTTTGTCACGATGGGAAAAGCCGCAGGTCTGCGTGTACTAAGCTCCACCATTCAGGCGAATGTGAATCCATTCGTGCTGGCTTTCCCGCAAAGTGCAATTGATGCCAAGCCAGAAGCGATCCGGTCGATGTATGCCGCTTATGACGATGCAGTAGAGTATATGAAAACACATGACCAAGGTGATTATATTGATCTTGTGATCAAAGAAGTAGGCTACCCGGACACATTGAAGAACGAGATTAAGGTTCCCGCTTATGTTCCGGCTCATCAGGTGGATGTGAAAGAGGTTGAAGCTGCATTTGCTTGGGCACGCGAAAAAGGTCTGCTGACTAAGGATATTAAGCCTGAAGAAGTGATCTCGGATGTCCAGTTTAAAAAATAGCGGGCTGTGCGTAAAAGACCTGGAGGTTGAATATAAAAGCGGACAGCTGGCACTGGGACGTGTGAGTTTTAACTTGCCGGAGCATGGTATTTATACGGTCATTGGGCCTTCCGGAAGTGGAAAATCCACGCTGCTGCGTGCCATTGCTGGCCTCTTGCCATCCTACCAGGGCGAGCTGCTGTTCAATGGAAAATCACTGCGCGATAAAGATACACTAGTTGGACTTGTACCACAGAATTATGGTCTGCTGCCTTGGAAGACAGTGCAGGCTAACATTAGAGTGGCGATGAAGATCGCCCATCGATCCGCGGAGAGTAAGCAAGATCAGGTAACGCAGATCACCCGCTGGCTGACCGCCATGGGGATCGCTGAGCTGGCAGAACGTTACCCGCTGTCGCTCAGCGGAGGGCAGCAGCAACGGGTGGCGATTGCGCGTGCGTTTGCTATTTTGCCGACGATTCTTTTGCTGGATGAGCCATTCTCGGCTCTGGATGCCATTACGCGTGAAGCGCTGCAGGAATTGTTCCTGGAGAATTGGCTGGCGCATCCGGCTACGGCGCTGTTCGTGACACATGATGTGGAGGAAGCGATTCTGCTGGGTCAGAAGGTCATCGTTATGCCATCCAGCAAGCAGGACTCGCCGGTAATCATGGATAATGAGATGGTGTTCGATATGAAGCACGGAGACAAGCGAGACAGTGACGAGTTTTTTGAACAGATGAAGAGAATCAGAAAGGTAATGCAGGAGAAATGGTGAAAAAACGGCGGCTCCATCATGTGTTAAGGTTACTATTGGTATTCTTCTGTATGAATGTGGTCTGGTATATCGCTTATTTGCTCATGAATCACCCGATTCTGCCGAGTCCGCTGGCAGTCTATAAGGCCATGGGCGAACTCGGAGGACGGGATCTTGCGCTGAATGTAGGCTACAGTTTGATGCGGATTTTTGCGGGGGTACTGCTGGCGTTACTCATCGGCCTAATGATTGGTCTGTTAATGGGGCGCTCGGCCACTTGGAACAAGCTGCTTGACTCAGTGGTGTACCTGACTTATCCGGTGCCGAAAATTGCCTTGCTTCCGGTGGTGATGCTGTTCTTCGGACTTGGCGAGACCTCCAAGATTCTGATGATCATGCTAATCCTGCTCTTCCAGATTATTATCTCCGTGCGGGACGGCGTGAAATCTATCCCTGATAATACGTATGATGTGCTGACAAGTCTCGGCGCAGGCTCTGCGCAGAAATTCTGGAATGTCACGCTACCCGGCGCATTGTCTGTAATCCTCAGCACGATCCGTATTTCTCTTGGAACAGCCATCTCTGTCCTGTTCTTCACCGAAATCTATGGTACGGACCATGGCATGGGCTTCTTCATCATGGATGCCTGGCTAAGGCTGGATTACCCGGAAATGTACGCAGGCATTATGCTGTTCAGCCTCGTCGGCTTCGTGTTGTTCCTCTTGGTTGATCTGCTAGACTATAAGTTTATGAAGTGGCGGAACTAGATGCTGTAGAGGTTATAGAGGTTATTGAGGCTATAGAGGTTATAGAGGCCGTAGAGGATATAGGCTATCGATGATAAATGGCAGCTTATCCCCAATTAACGGCATTTTCGTACCTTGTTTTTAACTTTTTGAGGATAATAAGGGAAATAAGAGCATTATTGTAGCTTAATTTCGGAGAAAGTACGCTGAAAGGGCTATATTGGAAAAATTAAGGTACAATATTGTCCTTAATCTCCACTACCCTTTAGCTGCAGCATATTTAGGGTACAAAAATGCACTTATTTACATTTTGGGGATTCTGTCGTGCTTTTAAAAAATGGCCCTCTAACAGTCAAACAGCGACCGTAAGTCCAACCATTCCACCGCAGGGCCGACCGAGCCTTACGTTTGGATCTTTAGTTTGTCTTATATACTAAATTATTGGTTACAAGAATATATAAGTTAACTTATATATGAAAATATGATAAATGCAAATATGATAAATGCAAATATGTTATAGCCGCTTTTAAGGGCGGTGGCTTCACAAATTAGGATCAATACAAATAGACCGTATCCTTTGGGAACGGTCTATTTGCGTGTATTGGACAGCAGAGCTGCAATAAGTTATTGGTCTTTGAGCCTCTGTTCTACCAGCACTTTAGAGCTGTTCACCGTTCAGAAGCGGTACCAGCAGCTGCCGGAAGACATCCACAGGTTTCCGTTTTCGGCCGTATTTATCGGTAGTAACAACCACAACCAGCTCTAAACTGGGGATGACCACAATATTTTGGCCGCCGTAGCCTAGTGCATAGTAATAGCTCGTCTCTTCGAGGTCTTCCTGTACATTAGGGAAACTTGAGACCCACCAATGCCAGCCGTAAAATCCCTTACGTGGCAATGTGGCTGCATACAATGGCTGTGTGGATAAATGTACGGTGGATGGGGAAATGATGTGCTGTTCTTCCCACTGACCCTCTTGCAAAAACAATTGGCCGAATTTGGCCATATCCTTCGGCTGCATATACAGCCCGAAACCGCCGGTATGATTGCCCTGCGGGTCGTTATCCCAGCGGTATTCCTCGATGCCGAGCGGTCCGAACAGATGCTGCTCGGCGAACTCCGCGACGGTCTGTCCTGCGGCCTGCCGCAGGATGGCGGACAGGAGCTGGGAGCCGCCGGAGTTATACTCCATGCGTGTCCCGGGATCATTTTCCAGTGGCAGGGATAGCACATACTGAATCCAGTCGTCCGTCTTCGTCATGGTCGGAAAGGAATTCCGTCCGCCAAATTCTGTCCAGGCAAAACCTGCTGTCATCGTTAGCAGATGGGCCAGGGTGATCTCATGCTTGCGGTGATCCCCATCCAACAGGAGAGCAGGGAAGAACCTTGTGATAGGGGTATCCTGGTGCGGCAGAATTCCCCGGTCTATGGCGATGCTGACCAAAGCAGAAAGAATGCTTTTGGTGCAGGAATTTATTCTACTAGGTTGTACAGCAACCTCTGGTTCTCGGTAATGCTCCAGCACAAGGGAACCCTTATGAAGTATCAGAGTACTACGGATTTCTAATTCCTCCAGCTTCTGAACCAGAGTTGTGAAGTTAAAGTCGTGTATGCGAATCATCTCCTAGATTGTTAGTGCGCGTGTATGATGAATACGGTTCTGGAAAGTCTACCAGATCAACCATACAAGTTCAAACCCCATAAGCTTATGTGCGTGGCTATCCGGCGATTGGTTGCGAATGCAGATAAAAGCATCGTGGTTGATCTGTGGTCAGAGGATATCCATTGGGTCGAAGAGGTGCTGCTGGAGGCGGAGAATCGGGGCGTGGAAGTCGTGCTGATCACGATTGGTGAAAGCCACACACCAGTCAAGAAGGTTATCGTTCACGAGCGGCAGGAGGCTTGGAAAGGGGTGGAGGCCCGGCGCTTCTCGATCCTCTGCGACAACCGTTCTGCCTTGATTGGCAGCTTCGGTAAATCACTACGGCTGAAGGCTCTGGAAAGTGATCATCCCGCGGTGATCGAATTGCTAAAGAACAGTTTTTACCATGATGTAGTGATGGAAAGAATCGGGCAGGACTTGGCCGAGGAACTGACAGCGAAATACGGCAATCACTATGAGGCTATCATCGGTCCGTATAAAGGTTTGCTTGAGTAAGTTTAACAAAAAATCAGGACAACATCTGCCATCTTAGTGGCCTATGTTGTCCTTTTTGTTGTCAGTAGTGAAGTATATAATACGAACAAAAGAAAGTAACAATAAGCGAGAAGGAGCGAAGGGGGAAGTTTGGAACTGTAGGAGCGAAGCGCTCGCCTTTGTCGCCAGATTTCAACCGCTAGGAGCGGTTTATAAAGAGGAAATCTGGCGACAACAGCGACCGGAAGTCCAAACATTCCGTCGTAGTGATGATCGAGTCTTATGTTCAGATCTTAAGTTCGTGTTATATATTGGAGAGTTTAAGAATTTCCTGTCGTAATTAAATATTGGGAAAATAATGAAGCTGATGGTATAATTAGAAGATCATGTGTAGAGGAGGATGAAAACTTTTGAAAAGCAACAACACTACTTTTATTCAGCAGAAAACTAGAACAGCGCTAGTAGCAACCGTCGCACTCTCTCTGTTATTGCCTGCGGGCCTCGCTGGAGCAGCTAGCTCCGGTTCTGTCGCTTCGTCAAGCGTCGTTGTCTCGTCAAGCGCAGCTAGCGATTCTGCTGCAAACACAGAGGTCGTGGCCGCTGACCCTTCCAAAGTGAAATTCTCGAAAGAAGCTGCCATCGCCAAACTAAAGGAATTATTCCCTATACTTAAGGATGCAACCATCAGTTCCACGGAGCTCGGGTCAACCAATAGGTATCCGCCTTCTCCGAATCAAATGGTCTGGACTATCCAGTGGAATTATCAAATCGGTAATTCAGGATTCGGATCCAGTAGTGAAGTGGACGCTCTGAACGGTGATTTGCTCAACACATCGATCTTTTTCTTAGATCGAAATGAAAATGAAAGCTACTACCCGCCTAAGGTAACAGAGGCTCAAGCGCTGGAAAAAGCACGGGCTTTTATTGCTAAAGCTGCAGGCAGCATCAAGAGCAGTGATTTGAAGCTGCAGGACAGCCCTGTCTATGATTATGGCAACGCATTGTTTGGACCGGTTCGCTACAATTTTTCGTTCAGTCTCTTGAAGAATGGACTTCCTTCCGCGGGCGATTATCTGAGTGTTACGGTCGATGGCAATGGTGAAGTGGTCTCTTTTAATAAATCTTCAGAGAATCTCGTCTATCCTTCTGCAGTGCCAAAAGTAACCCAAGCCCAGGCGGAAAAGACCATCCGGGACAGCTTTGATGTGGGATTATATTATAATCCGATTTATAAAAATGGGGTACCCGACAGCTGGATTCTGAGCTGGTCTCCGCTGGAACAGTCGCTCTATGCTGTTGATGCAGCAACCGGCAAGAAATTGACGGATGAAGGCGTCACGGCATCTTCCAGTCCGGTTACCTACACCGCTGTACCGCAGGCCAAGGAAGTCTTCAAGTCGCAGGGTAGTGCTGAACTTACTGCAGAGCAGGCGGCCAAGCTGGTAGAGAAGGTAGGTTATATTCCTGCCGGACGTAAACTGAGCAACAAATGGCTGAACGATAGTTACCCGAGTCCAGGTCGCAAGGTATGGAGACTCACCTGGGATGAAGGACAGCGAGGCTTTGGACCGGGATTTCCGTCCCAATCTTCTGCTGAGATCGATGCGGTTAGCGGAGAAATTATAAGCTTCCAGACGGAGCAATACAACTTTAGTGAAGATGGGAAACCAAAGACTCCTGCTGCACCAGCGGGTGCGAAGAAACTGACTGCTGCGGAAGCCGCGCAGAAGGCTACTGCCCTGATCAATGCATTGTACCCGCAAGCCAGCAGTGTATTGAAGCAGGTTGAATATGGTACTGAATGGAGTACACTTCCAGATGGTGCAGGCTACAGATATCAGTACATTCTCCAGCACAATGGAATTCCTGTTAGTGGAAGTACCATCGGCTTGAATCTGGATGTCTACGGAAGATTGGTAACCTACTACAGTAATCGTTTAAACACCGACAAGATTACCCAGGAGCCGGTATCCAAGATTACGAAGCAAGATGCATTGGAAAAGTACGCAAAGCAATACAAGGTGGAGCTTCAGTACAAACGGACCGGAGGCTATGGTATTAATAATACCTATGCAGAACCGAAGGTGACTTTGGTGTACGCATTGGTGCCAACTGAAGAGAAGAACTCGTCTCAAGCGTTGAACGCTGTCACCGGAGAGTGGACAACCATTTATTCGAACCTTGTGAAGAAGGGCGCTGAAGCCAGCGACATCAAAGGCCATGCGGCCGAACAGCAGCTTACCGAACTTCTGAAATACGGAGTATTCGAGGCGGATGCGAATGGCAAATTAAATCCTGATCAGGAGATTACTGCCGGGGATTTGATTACCTATCTGGCCAAAGCGACGCAGCCTTACTATGCCCAATATTATAATAATGGTAGTGAGCGCAAAGCGGTAGCTGGTATCAGTGTGGATAGTCCGTATTATGATGCTGTGAGTTTTGCTGTGCAAAGCGGCTGGATCAGCAAGGATACAGCATTCCAGGCGGAGAAGAAGCTGACTCGCGAGCAGTTGGCTGTTCTGCTAACCTCTTTTGTCAAATACAATAAAATCTCGGCTTACCTTGACAAGGATGCAACGGTAGAACAGTTCAGTGATGCATCCGCTATCGTCAACAAGGGCGCGGTTGCTATCACTGTGAAGCTAGGACTTCTAAAGGATGAAGGCGGCAAGTTCAATCCTGGGCAGAATGTAACCAAGGCGCAAGTTGCCACTATTATCATGAAGCTGGTAGAGCTGCAGGGTAAAACCGATCAAGCTATCGGCAGCGGTAACAGATATTAATCCCAAGTATAAGCTTGTACCAAAAGAACAGCCTGCTCTCCGCTATGAAGGCGGGGCAGGCTGTTTGTTTTGTTATAGGATTCGCATTATTTGCCCAACTGTCTATTCACTTCCTTGACCGGTTTGTCGTGAGCTCCCTCCTCCTCTTTCTGACTGCTCAAGAACCAACCGATTACAGCGATTAACACTAATACAACGTAGAAGGTCAATTTCCACCAAGTGCTGTGGGCGAAGTCTTCGGATAACACACCGAGCGAAGGATGCGCCAGAGTGATGATTGCCAGCTTAACGCCGACCCAGCCGACGATGAAGAAGGCAGCGATCTCAAGCCCAGGGCGGGAATGAAGCAGCTTGACGAAGAACGAGGCTGCAAAACGCATAATGACTAGTCCGATGAATCCGCCCGCAAAGATGACGAGGAATTGTCCACCGTCGAGACCGCCAATTTTGGGCAAGCCGCTTGCTGGGAGCGCCACGGCCAAAGCTACGGCTGCCAGGATGGAATCGACGGCAAAAGCGATATCAGCGATCTCGACCTTAAGCACGGTGAGCCAGAAGCTCGCTTTCTTCTTAGCTCCTGCAGTCTCACTACCGCTCTCAACGGTTTCTTCAGCAGCTGGCTTCTTGACCAATAGTTTTCGGAAAATATGGTTCCCCGCAATAAATAACAGATAAATTGCACCAATAGCTTGTACCTGCCATATATCTACCAGATAAGAGATGACAAATAGTGAACCGAAGCGGAATATAAATGCCCCAGCCAATCCGTAGAACAGTGCTTTTTTCCTCTCTGCATCCGGCAGGTGCTTGACCATAATGGCCAGTACTAGCGCATTGTCTGCCGCCAGCAGCCCCTCCAGTGCTACGAGGACAAGTAGTACCCATCCATACTCTAATAATAATCCCCAATCCATTGTTGTTTCCTCCTCTTTGACTGTAAGTATCCCGTAAAGAGATACTTGTTATACCATAAAATGGTAATATTAATATATAAAAAAGACCTTTACCAAACAGATCAGCCTTTGGTATAAAGGTCTAACCTGATTGGTAAAGGTCTCGCTAACAATGTAATATTGCCAATAAAGCCGGAGAACATCCTCACGTTCTCGTATTGACGACTTTATTTAACAGCTACTCCCCTTTACGGGATATATGAAATTTTGAAGTTTCAGTAATGATTCTAGGTAGATCATATATTAGTTGAATCCCTATGTCAATGGCTGTATGAATGATCCCGGGGGACGATAATTTTACTTTTGCATGTTGTGAGGTTAGGATGTGCATATGAGGTCTACATAATTAATAGGGCATCGAATTTACGTGAAAGAGAGCGTGATCCATCATGAAAAAGCCAAGGTTTACGTTCCTAACCGCTGCGCTGCTGCTCTTCTTGGCGGCTTGCAGCAGTTTGGCGCCTGCCCCCGAAGGGGTCAAGGATAACAACAGCAATGAGGAACATCCCCCTGTTCAGGCGGAAATTCCATTCCTAGTCTACCGGGCGGCGGATGGAGACAGCGGAACGGCAAAGCTGGGAACCTGGGACCTCTCCCGGTCAGAGATAGCTTACGGAGATGATCTCTATTCGTATAGCGGTTACCATGGTTCACCACTATATTGGAGCGGAACCACATTAGTTCTGGATCGGCAAAATGCTATGCCTGTAAGCGGATCAGATCATGGCTACACGCTTCAGCTGACCGATGTGAAGCAGATGCCTGAGGAGCAGGAGTATGTGTTCAACGGGTTTGAGGTGGCCGGTTCTGGAAACGAAGAGAACCCTGAGTACACAATACAGGACCAAGAAGGCAGTTATAAGCTTACTCAGGATGAGCTTCCGGCATTTACAGACAGACGCTTCTATCTGGCTAACGCAACTGCTACAAAGGATAATAGAGGCTTCAGACTTGTCTTTACGGCAGCGCCTAAAGTCTTTAAGCCGAACGAGGGCTGGATCGTTGTTGTTGATTACAGCAAGACTTCGTCCTCATTCTCGGTAACGGAATTTTCTGCGACAGGACTGCCTTTTGGCGATATGATTGTGAGTCCTGATAATTCAATCTTGGATGGCGACCGTCTGTATGTATGGAGAAGCAGGGACTTCGGATATTTTGATCTGAAGAAAGCGACCTTTGTTACGCAAAGTGCGATTTACAAGGACATTCAGGATTTCCTGCCGGACCGGAAGCCGAATCCGAATATGGACCCGCAGATCATTCCTGTCGGCCATGTGGGCAAATTGCTCCTACTCTATGATCCCACACTGTACTTTGACGAGAACACCAGTGGAGCGGTGGTGTACGCCTATAATGGCGAGACGCCTGCTGGTAAGCTGCTGATCAAGGGAGATCAGCTAACGATTTACGACAGCAATAACAAGCAGGTTGGCCAGCCGCAGGCTTTTGATTACACCCTCATGGGTGGCGAGCAGTTTTCTTTTCCGAAAGCGATAAATGAAGAATAAGCATAGGTAAATTAACAAAAGCATGGAGACTCTCCTTCCGCGAGAGTTGCCATGCTTTTCTTGTGTGCTGAAGTTTAGCCTTTGACCGCTCCGGCTGTAATTCCTTTGGTCATTTGCTCAGTGAAGATCAGGTAGATCAGAATTGTCGGGATGGCGATAATCGTCATGACCGCGAACTGTGCACCATAGTTAGATGAGTATTCACCCGCGAATTTCATGATGGAGAAGGGGATAGTCTTCAGATCCTCCGAAGTGAGGAAGGTATTCGCCATAATGAACTCATTCCAGGTGCTGATGAAATTGAGTACGCAGACCGTAGCCAGTGCAGGCTTGGTGATCGGAAAAATGATTTTGAAAATGACGCCATAAATGCTGGCCCCGTCGATGACTGCAGATTCTTCAATTGCACGCGGAATGGTCTCCAGGAACCCGGTCATGATCAGCACACTCATCGGAATGACGATAGCCGAGTACGGCAGAATCAGAGTGTACATATTGTTGAGCATGCCCAGCTTGTTGAACAGAATGAAGTTTGGCAGCAGGGTCGCATGAATTGGAATAATCATCCCCATCATGATCAGGGAGAGCACGATTCCGCTCAGCTTCCATTTCATACGGGTGAATGCGTAGCCCATCATCAGGGAGACCAGTGCGGACAAGATCACCGTAATGACTGTAATGATAAGGCTGTTGGCAAAATAGCGCGGGACCCGTCCATAGGTAAAGGCATTGACGTAATTCTGCCATTGCGGCGGAGAAGGCCATTTCAGGAATGAGCTTCCAAAGAATTCACCGCTCTTCAGCAAGGAGTAGTCTACCAGCCAGATCAGCGGGAAGAGCTGAAATAAGGCAATCAGGATCAGGAAGGCCATCATCAGGATTTTGCCGCCGGATACCTTGCGGCGTTCCGCTTTATGCGGCTTAGTGCTTGGCAGCGGGGCTGCCGGCGATAAGGAATTGGTCATATGGGTTCCTCCGGTAACAGTCTTTTCTTTGAGTTATGGAAATGCCGGCGGTACTTCCGGCCCTAAAATTCACCAATATCTTTTTTAAGTACTTTGTTCAGTGCAACCGTCAGCACGAGGCAGAAAATAATGAACAAGATTGAAATCGCATTCCCGTAACCGTACAGTGACGAGGAGAAGGCGGTTTTGTACAAGTAGTTGCCAAGGAACTGCGTGCTGTTCGCCGGACCGCCGTTTGTCATCAGGAATACGGTCTCCATCTGCTTGAGACAGGTCGTTACCGCGATGATGATGGCAACCCGCATCATAGGCGAGAGCAGCGGAATGATGATACGCGTGTAAAGTGTGAAGTTATTCGCGCCGTCAATCTTGGCGGCTTCGCTCAGATCACTTGGAATGCCTTGTAGGCCTGAGTAATAGAGCAGCAGCGCATACCCGAAGCCCTGCCACATCACGACGATGATAATACACCAGATGGCTGTCTTGGGATCACCGAGCCAGTCATGCTGCAGTGATTCCAGTCCGATGCCGCCTAGCAGTTTGTTGAGCAAACCGTAGTTGGGATGGAAAATACTGCTCCAAAGCTTGGCAGTTACGACGATGGAGATCACTGCGGGAATGAAGAAGATGGTCCGGAATACCTTCTCGTATTTGCCGGCATGTGTCAGGAAGATCGCCAGTAGAATGGCAAAGGGATGCTGGAGGAATACGGTCGCCGCTGTCAGCAGCAGTGCGTTGCCCAGCGAAGTCCAGAACACCTTGTCGTGAAACAGGATCTCACGGTAATTGTCCAAGCCGATAAAGTTGTATTTGCCGATTCCGCCCCAGTCTGTCGAGCCGTAGTAGGCGCTCATAATGATAGGAATGCAGATCATAAAGGCAAACAGGAACAGACCGGGCGCGATAAGCAGGGCAATTGCTTTTTTGTCGCTTAATACTCTGTGCATGGAATCTCCGTCCTTTTAAAAGGGTAATCTATCTATTTCCATCGTACCGGGAAGCTACCCGGCGGAACATGCCGTAAATTTAAGATCGTTGTATGTATTTTTTAAAAAAGAAAACCCCCGGCTTCTGGAATAAGCCGGGGGTCTTGAGAATGGGGGAAGCAATTTAAGATTTACTTGCTGGCCAATTTATCCGAAGCGGCATCCAGTGCTTTGGCGAAATCTTCGGCAGACATTTTGTCAGACAGCAGGCTTTGGTGCGCCTCCATAACCTTTTGTTTGAACTCGTCGTCACCGATATCCTGCAGCGGCGTGCCGCTGGAAGATGTCATGGTGCTGAAGACATCGATGAGTTCTTTTTGGAGATTGGTTTCCGAGCCAGTCAGGAATTGGTCAAACTGCTGTGCAGGTGTGCCCGCGCCAGCTTGCCAGAGCAATTTGGACCAGTTCTCTGGCGTGAAGAAATATTTCAGGAAGTCTACAGCAGCCTCAGGGTGCTTGGAGTTCTTGCTGACAGCATAACCGCCGCCGTACCATGCAGCGACATCAGTAGCTTTGCCTTTATCGGACGCAGGGAATGCGAATGCGCCGACATTGTTGCGGAATTCTTCCGAGAAGTTCTCGTCAGTAGCGAGACCGGATTCCCAGGCGCCCATGAAGAACATCGCAGCCTGACCTTGACCGAACAGGTTGCGCGCCGCGCCGTAGTCAGCTGTCAGCCAGCCGTCAGCGAAGGCTTTGGCATCTGCGAATGCCTTCATGTCCTTGGCGGCAGTAACGAGATCAGCGTCGGTGAAGGAGATTTTACGGGCAACCGCTTCATCCATTTTGTTGAAATCGCCGTTCACACGCTGAGCCGCGAATTCATACCAGATTGGCAGAGTCCAGGCATCCATACCGTTCATGGCAATCGGGTTAATCTTCTTGTCGCGAAGCTTTTTAACAACATCCATCAGCTCAGCGGTAGTCTTAGGTACTTCAATGCCATTGTCGGCGAAGATTTTTTTGTTATAGTACATGACCATATAGTCGGCTCCGCGTGGCAGACCGTACAGCTTGCCGTCTTTGCTGAAGCCGTCCATGGAACCGGCTACAAATTGATCGCCTTCAAAATCAGCTTTATTCAATTCAAGCAGCAGATTGTTGTCCAGCAAGGGGCTCAGGAATGATGGCTGGCCCCAGGCCTGAATGATGTCTGGCAGCTGGTTACTGGAAGCATAGACTTTGATTTTGGATTTGTAAGGCTCATCTTGAAGCGCTTCCACTTCTATTTTGACGTTGGGATGCTCTTTCATGTATGCATCGATAATATCCTGTTCCACTTTGCCGGAGCCGTTGGCGCGATCAGCGAGTGCGGTGAAGAATTTTAGTGTAACTTTCTCTTCGGGAGCATTTCCGCCTGAGTTAGTGGCAGTATCCGTGGACTTCGGTGCATCTGTAGGCGCATTCGCAGCTGGGGCATTATTGCCGCCGCCGCAGCCTGCCAGTCCGACTGACACCATCAGACTTGCCAGCACAAGCTTTATTCCTTTTCCGTTCATCATAAACCCACCTTTTTTTGGAGATGTCATATTTTCGTTGCATTCTCATCTTAAAAGGTTCTAGCTCGCTTAAACATGGTCCAAAATTAAGAAATATGTACTCATTTTTCAGTTCTTGTAAAAAGCGTGACCGACCATTTCGGTTTTAAGTTATAATTGTTTTACCAAGAAACTCCTATTTATAAAAGAAGGTGGTTCCTATGGTCCATAAATTCCGCCTTGTGAGCCGTTACCGCCATCTTCCGCTGCAGTTCAAGCTGCTCCTTTGGTTTGTGCCGTTGCTCCTCGTAACGATATTCGCGATGGGCTGGAATTCCTACAGAATTTCCTCACAGCAGGTTGTGGAGAAGATGAGGCAATCCCAGGACCATTTGACCAAGAAGACCGCCGAGCAGATCGACGAGATGGTGAAGGGCATGGTTTCCTTTTCCAACACGATGTTCCTCGATGAAGGCGTACAGCGACTTCTGAATGCGTCAACGGAGGCGCAGAATGACCGCAATTCTGTCTTCAAGACGGTTACGAACCTGATGATTGCGAGCAATTCCATTCAGTCGCTGATCTTGTATACGCTTCAGGACCAGAACCAGGCGGCGGAGCCCTTTGCGACGAATCAGGCTGGCTTGACGACCGCTATGAAGTTCTCTGATTTCGTCCATACCTCATACTATGCTGAGGCAGTTGCCGCAGCAGGCAGTCCGACCTTTGGTCTGACGAGACCTTCCGACGGGATTTTCGTCGGGGATCATTATCATAAGATTGTCCTCTCCCGAATCATCAAGAATGTATATACTCTGCAACCGGCGGGCCTGGCCGTAATTGGTGTGGATGCCGGAAGGATAGGCAGCCAATATCTCGATAACTCCAAGGATGATGTGGATATGTTCGTTATAGACCGGCAGGGCATGGTCATAACGGCTTCGAACCGTAGCTGGATCGGTAAGAAGGATATCGAGCTTCCGTATTTTATGGACAGCAATCCTGCGTTGACGGTGAAGCAAAGGCTGGATCAGGCCGTGGGTCATGATCAATGGATTGTGTCGCATCTGCAGTCCGAGATGACCGGCTGGTATGTTGTCGTTGTTCACTCCAAGCGGCAGCTTGTGAAGGAACTGGGGCAGATTTCCCAGGTGACGTTCACGATTGCTTGCCTGTGCCTGATCATGAGTCTGATGGTGACCTGGTTCGCGGCAGCGTCCATCACGAAGCCGCTCAAGAAGCTGTCTCGTTCGATGCGGCGATTGCAGACAGGAGATTTCTCGCAGCGCGTTTTTTTTGAAGGCAACGACGAGATTGGCCTGTTAGGTCATGGCTATAATCTCATGGTACAGCGCATCAAATCATTGATCAACGATGTCTATGCCTCCACGCTCAAGCAGCGCGAAGCAGAATTGAAAACGCTTCAGGCACAGATTCGCCCACATTTTCTCTACAACACGTTGAATACAATTTGTTGGGAGGCAGAGAAGAAGGGGGACAAGGAGATTGCGGACATGGTCTACTCCCTCTCGCAGGTATTCCGGCTTAGCCTGAATGACGGACGGGATACGTTTACGCTGGAGCAGGAGATGGAGCTTGTCACCAATTATTTGTTCCTGCAGAAGAATCGTTTTCGCGACCGCTTTCAATTCGAGATCTCCCTGGAGGATAGCCTGGAGGGTTACATCGTGCCCAAGCTGCTGCTACAGCCACTGGCCGAGAATGCTGTCATTCATGGTATCGAGCCGTTGTCCGGCAGTGGGCTGATAGCTGTTCGTGCGTACCGTGATGAGCGATTGGTTGTGCTGGAGGTGCAGGATAATGGCGTAGGCATTACGCCAGAAGCGTTGAAGGAATTGCGCCAGCGTCTTAAATTGCGCGAGTCGTTAGTAGAGCCTGAGAATGGCAGCCGCACAGGATTTGCGCTCGCCAATGTACAGGAACGACTGGAGCTGTTCTTTACAGGCTCCCGGCTGGAAATTGAGAGCATTGAAGGGATGGGAACTCGGATTATTATTCAAATCGCTGTGGAGGGGCCATGATATGAAGCTGAGGCTGCTGATTGCGGAAGATGAAGATACCATTCGTGAAGGTATTGTAAACATGATTGACTGGAGATCACATCAGATTGAAGTGGTTGGCGAAGCGGGCAACGGCACCGAGGCGCTGGCGCTGATGGAGAATTACCCGCTGGATCTCCTGCTGACGGATATTCGGATGCCGCAGATGAACGGGCTGGAATTGATTGAAGCTGCTCAGCGCAAGGGCTATGGCTTCCGTTCGATTATTCTATCCGGCTATAATGAATTCTCTTATGCGAAGCAAGCCATTTCTCTGGGCGTTGTAGACTATGTACTGAAGCCCTGCCGCCCCGAAGAGATTCTGAAGACAGTGCTGAAGGCCAAGAATGCCATCGAGACCCAACGCAGTCAGGAGAATGTAATGTTCGAGAAGGAACGCTCCTGGCATAAAAATGCGCCATTGGTCAAAAGCCAGGTACTGTCACAGTGGATTCATCATCCCCCCGTTCCGCTGGAACGCCGCGAGGAATTGCTTGAAGAGCTATCCATGGCGATTGCGCCTGCAGGTCCTCAGATCGGTCTTGTCAGCTTTGACATTGAGCCGCTTTCTGCGAGAGGCAAAGGGCAGGATTTTGTCTTGCTGCGTTATGCGGCACTTAATATTATCAGCGAGACGCTTGGGCCAATCTATAAAGGTAGGATCGAGACCTTTCATGACGGCAACCGCCTGCTGTGGATCGGGAGCGGTATTGCGGCAGGAGATCAGCGGAATGTATATCTGGCCCCTGTTAATCTGAAGGAAGCGATTGGGAAGCTGCAGGACAATCTGGAGAAGTATCTCAAGCTGTCGATCAGTATTGCTGTCGGCTCCTGTCGCAGACATCTCTCGGAAGCGCATTTGTCCTACATAGAAGCGAACCAGGCGATGGAATCACGTTTTTTGAATGGCAAGGGCGGCGTTTATTTTTACACGGAAGGAAACGCGGGACAATCCGGGCCTTCTGCAGAGCTAGTCAGTATACTGGATGACGAAGGGCTGAACGCGCTGGAGGATGAGATGTTGTCTGCAGTGACAGCGGGCAGCTATGAAGTCGCTCTGGATTTGCTGGAGCGTTGGCTAGACCGCTTCCGCAGCAATCCGGGCAGTCTTAAGCAGGAGGTCAATATCCGGGCGACGGCGCTGGTGGTCCGTCTGAAGCGGCTGACTCAAGAGAAGCAGGTAGCCGGATTTGAATGGAAGCAGCATCTGGTGAACTGGATGGAGCAGGCTCCGCAGGTTGAGACGCTGGAAGAGCTGTCGGCGATTCTGAACATGGTGATGCAAAGTGTCGTCGAGGCGTTCTCCAACCACCGGCCGCTGCACCGCACTGTGGTAACGGCGCTGGAGATTATCAGGCAGAAATACAACACGAATCTAACGCTGGAGTATGTGGCTAAGGAAGCATACGTGTCCAATACCTACTTAAGCTCGTTGTTCAGGCAAGAGCTGGGTGTGAACTTTCTAGATTATCTGCATCAATACCGGGTGGAGGAAGCGAAGAAGCTGCTCCGTCAGAACCTGAAGATGTACGCGGTGGCGAAGCTGGTCGGTTACGGAGAGGAACGCCATTTCAGTGCGACATTCAAGAAGTGGACTGGGCTCACGCCCTCTCAGTACCAGAAAGGTCTGGAGAAATAACCTGCGAAGCGGAGTTTTATCGAAAATAGTAATGGGGATGTGCGGGACCGAGGGAACAATACATTACAGAGCAGAACAGAACAGGAGAAAAGAGTCTATATAGGGTGTTTAAAAATAGCCCTCCCTCATTTGAGGTTAAGAGGGGCATGGATAACGGGAAAATATACCGTTAATCGTTCGTTTTCGCTTCATTTTCCATTAATAACTGGAATTTCTCCTGTTAAAACCTCTTTTTACTCGTAATGGTCTAAATATGAGGGGATTAGCGGGAGTTTTTCCAGTTACACGGGAGGCTTCGGAAGAATTATTGCAGGATGTTATCTCCTTCTGTCGCAGTGGTTAAAATATATTTACGTGTCCGTACAGCCGGGTCTTTGTCTAGTCTAGCTGTACTCATGCGGACGCTGCACAGAAGGAGGATGTCTTCATGAACCCCAAATGGTGGAAGGAAAGCGTGGTGTACCAGATTTATCCGATCAGTTTCAAAGACAGCAACGGCGATGGCATCGGGGATTTGCGCGGCGTCATCTCGAAGCTGGATTATCTGCAGGAGTTGGGCGTGGATATGATCTGGATCTGCCCGATTTATAAATCGCCGAACCATGACAATGGTTATGATATCAGTGATTATTGCGACATCATGAAGGAATTTGGTACGATGGATGATTTTGACACGATGCTGCGTGAAATCCATGCTCGGGACATGAAGCTGATGATGGATCTTGTGCTGAACCATACTTCCCATGAACACCCCTGGTTTATAGAATCCAGAGCCTCAAAGGACAATCCCAAGCGGGACTATTATATATGGAGAAAAGGAAGGAATGGCGGTCCGCCGAACAATTGGGAATCCTATTTCAGTGGTTCGGTATGGGAGCTTGATCCCCAGACGGATGAATATTATTTGCATCTGTACTCCAAGTACCAGCCGGATCTGAATTGGGAGAATCCCGTGGTGATCGACAAGCTGCATGAAATGGTGAAGTGGTGGCTGAATAAAGGTGTCGATGGCTTCCGTTTTGATGCAATTGCCCATATTGCTAAGACCCATGGCTACCCGGATGCTCTGAATCCCGCAGGAACGCCGACCGTACGGGCATACGAGATGTTCTCCAACCTGGAGAATGTGCATACTCTGCTGCAGAACCTGCATGATCAAGTACTGTTTTACTACGACATCATGACGGTGGGAGAGACCTCTGGACTCGGACCGGAGCAGGCGCTGGATTATGTTGGGGACGGACGGCGGGAGCTGAATATGACTTTCCAGTTCGAGCATATGTTCATTGATGCAGCTTCCCCGGGCAGTGGAAAATGGGATGTCATGCCGTGGAGACTGCTGGACCTCAAGCAGATTATCACGAACTGGCAGACGGTTCTGCATGACCAGGGCTGGAATGCGAATTACCTCTGCAATCATGACCAGCCGCGCTCAGTGTCACGGTTCGGGAATGATCTCTATTATCGTGTCCCGTCGGCTAAAATGCTGGCGACCTTCATCCACATGCTGGAGGGCACGCCTTATATTTATCAGGGTGAGGAGATCGGTATGACGAATGTCGCCTTTGAATCCATTGATAATTATCGAGACGTGGAGACACTGAATTATTATGAAGATAGACGTCGCGCGGGGGTACCGGAAGAGAAGATTATGGCCGCGATTCATGCCAAAAGCCGTGATAACGCCCGCACACCGATGCAGTGGGATGACAGTCCCGAAGGTGGCTTTACTACCGGTGTGCCCTGGCTTAAGGTGAACTCCAATGCACAGGAGATTAATGCCATGAACGCAGTCAAGGACCCTGACTCGATTTATCATTACTATAGACAATTGATTGCACTGCGAAAGCAGCATCAGGTAATCGTCTATGGTAAATATGAATTGCTGCTACCTGATGATAATGAAATCTATGTGTACACCCGAACCCTTGGGGATCAGCGACTGTTGGTCATCCTGAACTTTTTTGACCGGGAGCCAGTATGTCAGCTGCCACCCGGTATCGTGCTGGAGAAGAGTCAACTGTTGATATCCAATTATCCTCTGGCACAAGAGGAGGACTTGGTTCATCTAAAGCTTCGGCCCTTCGAAGCTAGAGTCTATTTGCAGAGTCTGAAAGGCGGCGCCGCCGACTGAGTTTGAGACAAATGAATATCCAGTGCGGTTGGAATACAAAAGACAGGCGGGGAGTTGTTTCCCGGCCTGTTATTTTTTCTAGCCTGCGACTTTACTTTGCTTTAAATGGAAAAGGCGTTACAATAATCGGTAATATACATAAGGAATGAATGGGATGCAGTTTTGGGGAGGAGAGAGACAATGACTGAGTGGTATGAAGAGAGCTTCGGAGAGGATTATCTGATCGTCTATAGGCACCGTGATTTTGGAGGCGCGCGGCGTGAGGTGGAACAGATGATCAGTTGGCTGGACCTGCCGGCAGGCGCCAAAGTGCTGGATCTGTGCTGCGGGATGGGCCGTCACTCGCTGGCCTTGGCAGAAGCTGGTTTCGAGGTTACTGGTGTGGACTTGTCAGAAGCATTACTGCGTGAGGCACGGGCCCAGGTAGGGGCGGAGCAAGTGACCTGGATTCGCTCGGATATGCGGGAGCTGCCCCTAGAAGGTGGCTTTGATGCGGTGGTGAATCTGTTCACCTCGTTTGGCTACTTCGAAGAGGACGGGGAGCAGGTAAAGGTACTTCAGGAGATCTTCCGTATGTTGCATCCTGGTGGCAAATTCATCATTGATTTTCTGAACCCTGCATATGTTATCCATCATCTGGTGCCCCATTCTACACGTGAAGATGGCGAGAATCATATTGAAGAGTATAGAGTGATTGAGGACGGCTATGTGAAGAAGGATATTATTCTGACTGCAGGAACGGACGGGGAACCCCGCCGTTATCATGAACGGGTCAAGCTGTATTCGCTGGAGAAATTTCGTGAGATGCTGGAGCAGGCGGGGCTTCAGATTCAGTCTGTGCATGGGAGCTATGACGAAGCCGACTATGATGCGGTGACCTCTAAGCGGATGATTTTCCGAGGAATACGGCCGTAGATGGTATCGGGAAAAAGAATTCGCGAAAATGAAGGCTTCCCGCGGAAAGCCGACATTACATCCTGGGACAATGGCGCGATTCTGCAGATATCGGTGCCGATGGACCCGCCGCTGCGCCGGGTGAACAGTTACCTGCTGCCAGGACCGGACGGAACGGTCACGGTGATAGACCCCGGTCCACATAAAGAGGAAAGCGTGTTGGCCTGGCAGGGCGTATTGTTGGGGTTGAACTTGCGATGGGAACAGGTGCGGGATATCGTTGTTACGCATCATCATCCCGATCATTACGGCTTGGCTGGTTGGATGCAGGAAATCAGCGGTGGCAAGGTATGGATGACAGAGCGTGCCCATGCCGAGGCAGCGCTGATGTGGGGCGAGAAGTCCATAATGAATGAGGCATTACCTTTGTTCTTCGCCAGACATGGCATGCCGGAAGCCCTGACGGCGGAAATCCGGGTTCACCTGGAGAGCTTCACACCGCAGGTCACTCCGCAGCCGGAGATTACCGCCCTAGATCCTGCGGCGCCCTTCACGATGGGTGGCCGGGATTGGCAGCCGGTGGTAACGGGAGGACATGCCCCGGGGCATGTCTCCTTCTATCACGCCGGCAGCGGGGTTATACTCTGCGGCGATGCCGTGCTGCCGCAGATCTCGCCCAACATCGGCCTGCATCCTGGCAGCGATGTCCAGCCGCTGCTCACGTTCCTGCAGGGACTGGAGCAGCTTGGGAGTTACCCGGTGAGCTTCGCGTATCCGGGTCATCGGGAGCCGTTCAGTGGCTTTACGGAGCGGACTGTCAGTCTGCTCCGTCATCATGAGGAACGGCTGGACACCGCCGAGGCGCTGCTGCAAGGCGGCCCGCTCAGCGGCTTCGCAATCTGCGAAGCCTTGTTCCGGGGTCGGGTGACCACGGCGCATCAGATGCGCTTCGCCATGAGCGAGGCGCTGGCCCATCTGGCCGAGCTGGTGCGGCGAGGCCGAATTGTGGAGTCCGGTACGGAGGACGCGATCTTGTTTGCATTGGCGAAGTCGGACTGACGCCTGCTTCTGATAGTCTGCTTTTATCATTATCAAGCAGAGTACAAGCTTATGATGATTGAGCGTTCCCTCCAGTAAACTGGCGATGAAGCGAGTCTGCAAGTCTCTAAAGCATAAATAAAGCCTCCATAACCACTTTACGAGTGGGGATGGAGGCATCTTTTTTGCCCTATGAAGTGTGTTCCGAACCTGCTTTATTCATCCAAGAGTAACTTTGTGCTGATGGTGGCGCGCTCCTGCTGTGACCTGGTGTAAGCTGCTGGAACTCTGCTGCACCAATGCAGGCTTAACTATTATTCCGGCTGCTCCCCGTCCTGAGGTGTCGTCTTACTGTCGGCAGGTTCGCTGCCCTCTGAATGATGCGCCAGCCCAGAATCTTGTTCCCGCTCGGCCTGCTTGCGATGGGCAATCCGGCTGCTCGCTGCTGCGGCCACAGCGCCGACAATATCATCGAGATAGGTATGGACCTGTCCTGTGCTCTTGTCATTCAGACGCTCCAGTACCCCCGGCTTCAGTTTATCTACATAGCCGTAGTTGGTGAAGCCGATACTTCCGTACACATTGACGATGGAAAAGGCCAGAATCTCATCTACCCCGTATAATCCCTCATCATTTTCAATCATATCCTGAAGCGGCGAGAAGAGCTTGCCTTCTTCGGCCAGAATATCCAGCTGAATGCCGGTCAGCACTGCATTCTGTACTTCCCGTTTGCTCAGCACCATCTCGACATTGTGAACACACTCGTCCATCGTTAGGCCCGGATAATATTTTTGCTGCAGCAGCATTACCAGCTCTGCAATTTCCAGCAGTGATACTCCACGTTTGTGCAGCCAGGCATAGGTTGCGTCTGCGACCGCCTTGCTGTTCAGACTGTAAGGCATTTTTGCATCAGCCATGCTCAGTCACCCCGTTAATGAGTCGTTGGTTTGTCAGCGGTGGTTCATGTCGATATGATCTTTCCGCTGTACTTGGAATTTTACTTATACGGCACAGTTTTGTCCAGAAAGGCGAAATTAGGATAAGCTCTTGTTATTTTTTGGAGGGAGGGCTCGTATACATAGCAGTATTAAATGCTTATCCAACCTTGAAAGGGGCAATTCATTATGAAACGAAAGCAATATATCCGCGGCTTGTCCGCAGCCTGCCTATTGGCTGTTCCGCTCACGCTCTCCGGCTGCACCTGGTTTGGCTCTGAATCTGCCGCGGTTGATCCGCCGCCAAGTGAGGTCGAAGCACAGATGCTTCAGATCAGCGGGGGCTCTACACTGGATTCCGGTGTGATGGGGCGGGTGACGGAAGAAGATACAGGCAACGTTGCAAGCAAGGATAAGAAGGCATCGGCTGCAAAGGCCGACGGTCCACGCACTACAGTGTATCTGGAGGATGAACACGGTCTGCTGGCCCCGATCTCGCTCGCGCTTCCCAAGGGTGATAAGAGTGCTACGCTGAAGAACTCGCTTACCGCACTGGTAAGCCAAGGCCCATTGGCTGCTTCCCTTCCGACAGGATTTCAAGGTGTACTGCCCGCCGGAACAGCTGTGAAGAACGTCACTGTCGATCCTGCAACGGGACTTGCCGTAGTCGAGTTCAATGATTCATTCGGCTCCTATGAAGCTAGGGATGAGCGCAAGCTGCTAGAGGCGATCACCTGGACATTGACCGGACAGGACGATATCAAAGGCGTTCAGCTTTGGGTCGACGGCAAAAAACTGACCGAAATGCCGCTCAAGGGCACACCGCTGGATCGCCCACTCTCTCGCACTATGGGCATCAACCTGCCAAAACACAGCACGAATGTCATGAATTCCAGTGCGGTTACGGTTTATTTTTCCGCAGCATCGCCTGACGGCACTCAATATTATGTTCCAGTAACCCGTTTTGTAGACCCAGCGCAGGAGCCGCTCAAGGCAGCGTTGAATGAATTGATTACAGGCCCGGAATCAGACAACGGTCTGCAGATGGTGATGACGGAAGGAACGAAGCTGGATTCTGTGGATGCAGGCCAAAACGGTGTGGTTACCGTATCGCTGCGTGACGACATGTTCGCGGATGCCAAGGATGTACCAGCGGAAATGCTGGAATCTGTCGTACTTACGGTAGCCCAGAATTCAGCGGATTCCCTTGTACAGATTGTGATGAACGGAAAGACTGCGGTGACTGGAACAGATCATGTGGATTACGGCAAGCCGGTTTCGGCCCCGGAATATGTGAACGAGCTGCCGCTCTGATCACTGATTATGGCGGTCAAAAAGATGCTTTTGTGCCTGCTCTTTGGTAGAATAAAGGTTGCGCAAAAAACGTACGCCTGCGCCCGTGGTCCAAGCCACGGCAGGCGCGTGGGGAAACGGCTAGGACAAACTTTTAGCTATTCGATGTAGGAGGCAGAAAAGATGAGATCAAACGGGCGAAACGTCGACGAATTGCGTCACGTGAAGATAACGACCCAAGTAAATAAATATGCCGAGGGCTCTGTGCTTATAGAGATGGGCGACACCAAGGTGATCTGTACAGCGACAGTGGAAGAGAAGGTTCCACCCTTTCTGAAGGGACAAGGCAAAGGTTGGGTAACTGCAGAGTATTCCATGCTCCCACGGGCAACCCAGACTCGTAACCAGCGTGAAGCCGCTCGTGGTAAGCTGACGGGCCGGACGATGGAAATTCAGCGGCTGATCGGCCGGGCATTGCGTTCCGTTGTGAATCTGCAGGCCTTGGGCGAGCGGAGCATCACGCTGGACTGTGATGTGATTCAGGCGGACGGGGGAACTCGTACCGCTTCGATCACAGGCGCATTTGTAGCTATGGTGTTCGCCATCAACAAGCTGGCACAGGACCGCAAATTGAGTCAATTCCCTGTTACGGACTACCTCGCAGCTATCAGTGTCGGTGTGGTGGGGGATAAAGCCCTGCTTGATTTGAACTATGAAGAGGATTCCAAAGCGAAAGTCGATATGAATGTTGTTATGACCGGCGGCGGTGCATTTGTGGAGCTGCAAGGCACTGGCGAAGACAGACCATTCACGCGCCAGGAGCTGGATCAGTTGCTGGGACTAGGCGAGAAGGGGATTCATGAGCTGATTGCTGCACAGAAGGAAGTTCTGGGCGAAATCGCTTTGAAAATCCAATCGGGTCAGCCGGGTCAGGAGGTCTAGTATGAGCTCCGCAGGAAACATTCTTATTGTGGCTACAAAGAACAAAGGGAAGCTGCGTGAATTCCAGCATGCCTTTGAGTCGCTGGGGTTGACGGTCAAGAGCATGTATGACTACCCTGAGCTACCTGATGTGGTAGAGGATGGCGAGACTTTTGCAGCGAATGCGTTCAAGAAGTCGAAGGCAGTAGGAGATGCCCTCGGATTTCCAGTACTTGCTGATGATTCCGGCCTGTGTGTGGATGCGCTGGATGGCAGACCAGGTGTCTATTCCGCCCGTTATGCCGGTGAAGGTGCCACAGATTCGGACAATAACTTGAAGCTGCTCGGTGAATTGGAAGGGCTGAAGCAGGGGGAGGATACCGACCAACCGCTCTTGAGCACGGCCCGGTTCGTGTGCACCTTGTCACTTTATGATCCGTCCACGGGGCAGGAGCTTACGGCAGAAGGATCGGTGGACGGCTGGATTACTTCTGAGCCTTCCGGGGCTGGCGGCTTTGGCTATGATCCGCTATTCTACTTACCAAGTTATGAGAAGACAATGGCGGAACTGACGCTAACTGAGAAGCAGGGCATCAGCCACCGGGGCGCAGCACTTCGAGCGCTGACCGAGAAGCTTGCGGCGCAAGGCGGCGTACAGCCTTAAGGGTTGATCGCTTTGTGTTAGCGTAAGTGAGAAGACAACGCGAATTCTAGAGCCTCCCCGTTTAGCAGGAGCTACGGGTACATAAATAAGCTTGCAGGACAAGGCGTGAGCCTTGGTTCTGCAAGCTTATTTTGCTTTATGAAAATCTTCAGTATTAAGCGTATTTTAGAACACCTAGAACTTCCTTTGAACCCTTTTGAATCCTTCATTCACAAAAGGTTAACTCTGCAGATGACAAATGCGCTGAAAGATCAATTTCGCTCGAAAGGGCATGGGAATAACAGGAATGGCGCCTGTTATTTTGGCTAAATCCGCCTCTTTTCTCAAAATAACTGGAGAATACTCAGACTGTCGAGAAACACCATTCTCTACGATTGTTGATGCGAAATAGCCTTATAAATCAGGCTCAGCTTCATCATCAATCCTTGTCAAAACACTGCTTCAGAAGGTTGGAGACTTATGCATGGGGGCTAACGGACCCCAGCGCCGTTATTTACACATCAAGCAGCTTCTGGAACATGTAACGGACTCAGGTGCCGTTATTTCCTCCCAAACCGTGGATTTTACACCTGATTTCTGCACATAACGCCTCTGGAGTCCGTTACATTCTAGAATGGTCAGTTGTTGGGAAATAACGTATCTGAGGTCCGTTACCATAGGGAACAAGAAACAAGTCCTGATTTCGAGTTAGGTTCATTAATCAAGGGTATTATGGATTTTCTCAAAACAACTACTTTCTCAACGGTCTGAGAGACTCACGTTGATTTCCCCGAATTCACCTATTTTACGGATAAAAGAGGTTTTTAACGGGAGAAAATCCAGTTATTTGAGATGAATGAGGTGAGCGAACGTATTTAACGGTATATTTTCCTGCTATCCAATCGTCAAAATCCCTTTATGCTAAATCCTATACCCTCACAATGGCCTGAAGTCAGTCCGGGTGGTGAAATCAGTCCGGGTGGCTGAAGTCAGCTAGAGCAGCTTCCAGAGTGCAGGAGTGGTAGCAGGTTCCCAGCCTGCCAGGGAGGTGTGGGGCTGTAGGCAGGCATATGTCTTGCCACTGTAGGTGACTGTGTCACCTACCTTGTAGGCAACGCCTACTGCCCAGGCTGTGCCAGCAGGCGAAGGCGTCGGTGTCGGCGTAGCCAAAGGTGTAGGTGTCACCGTTGCGGTTGGCGCTGCTGTTGCAGTTGGTGAAGGGGTTGCAGTGGCAGCAGGTGTTGCTGTCGGCGTCCCGCAAGCACCAATGAATTTCCAGACGCCATCTGGACCGCTGAGATCAGGGCGGTCACCTTGAGTCCACCATTTTGCTTCATACAATGAGCCGTTGTAGGATGCACGCTGTCCTTGCGTGTAGATCGTTGAAGCGTTCCAGGCTGCAGCCGTACATGACCCCGGCGTTGGTGTGGCGCTAGGTGTCGGCGTTGCGGTTGGAGTAGCAGTTGGCGTCGGTGTCGGTGTTGATGTTGGTGCAGTTGTAGGTTTAGCCGTCGGTGTGGCAGAAGGTGTAGCGGTTGGTGTTGGCGTCGGTGTTGGCGTTACGCCTCCATACAATTTATCGTACTCCTGCTGAGATGAGCTTCCGTTAAGTGTGACCCGTTGCGGACCGCCGGAAAAATTCAGCTTCATCATACCCGGAATGTCCAAGGTTGTTCCATTTGCGAGAGTCTGGCTAGCCGTACCAGTAATACGGTAGCGGTTGAAGTCCCAGGCCGTAGCAATTTGTTCCACAGTGCCTGCTCCCCAGGCGGAAGTCAGGGTGGTAGTGGTAGGCAAATCGAATTCCAGCTTCCAACCTCCTGGAATATCGGCGCCGGTGTTGTTTGTGATTTTCAGAGAATAGGTATAGTTGGGGTGGTCATAAGTCCCGCTAAAGTTGATGCTGAAGTTCTTCGGTGCTGGAAGCTGCGGCTTGGCGGGGCCGCCCGGCAGGGTAGCATTCTTGAGCTGATTATAGGCGTAATCCGTCAATGAGGTGCCGTACGTGTAGGTGCCGTTCGCTTGTTGGGAGTAGTCACCGGTCAGCTCCCAGAACATCATCCCGCCGAGGCCCTTTTGCTTGATGTAGTCAAGCTTATAGCCAAGGGATTCCTGGTCTTCATAGGTCAAAAATATTTTCTTATCCGCATTGTAAATATAAGGCGTCTTGGTTACAGGATCGAAGTAACGCTTGTTCGCTGGATCCTTGAGCAAATTGAGTATGTGCCAGATGGGATTTGCTCCGGCCGGCTGTTCTGGTGCTGGATCATTCCAGATCCCATAATCGCCGTCTGCGCCGCCTCCCGCGGTCGGTGCTGTACCGTAGAGGCCGGTATTGTTAATGCCGCCACTCACATTCTTCCAGCCCCGCGAATAGTAGGGAACGCCGATAACAATTTTCTCCGGAGGCAGAGTACCCAGGTAGTATCGGACGGCCCAGTCGGTGTTCAGGACGGGCGTCCCCAGTGCGGCTGTCTCTGTATCTCGGGAATCCGGGTACAGGGCGGAATGCGGTCCAACATAACCGTTCCAAGCGCCGTGAAAATCATAGGTCATGAGGTTAGCCCAATCCAGATATTGATTAGCTTCCCCCAGCTTCATGCCGCCGAGAATCCAGGAGGAGGCTGTGGCAGCGACAGTCAGATCATACTTTTGGTTATCCTGTGCACCGGCCTGGTCCAGCTTCTCCCGCAGCTTCTTCATAAGCAGGACGTAGTTGTTATAATTGACACCGCGCAGCGGCTCCGCTGCCCCAAAATCATTTGGATTTCCGGACTGTGCCGTCCCAGACGGATACTCCCAGTCGATGTCCACGCCGTTGAATTGGTAGGTGCGCAAGAAGCTAATCACACTGTTCGCAAAAGTTTCCCGTCCGGCTTCTGAATTGGCCATGTTGTAGAATCCACCGGAACCGGCCCAGCCTCCAACAGAAATCAAGGTTCGGACATCCGGATAGAGCTGCTTGTATTTGATAAGCTGGTTGAAATGCCCTTTAAACGGAAGTGTGGTCAATTGGCCGGGGTAATCCTTCTCAATGGCCGCCGTGCGGTCCATGAGTTCTATTTTATTCTGGGCGCTCACCTGGGCGAACGCATAGTTAATATGGGTGATTTTGCTCCACGGAATTTTATCGACAGTGAAAAAGCCTTTGTTCGCCTGATCTCCCCATTCTGGGAAATAGGCGACAATCTTGCGGGGATGATCTGGAGCAGGCGGAACTGCGACAGCGCTTGCTCCTTCGGCCCGGGCAACGCTCTGTGAGTCAGTACCTGTACCTGCATACAGCGGAATCAGAAGAATCAGACTCAGCATAACGGCGAAAAAACGAACGAAGTGCGGATGCCTTAAACGTGCATTTGTTTTCATCGGTCACTCCTCCTTTGGAATGTAGGGAATGATGGCATTCTGGCCGTATGAAGAAGACGGCGCTCCCCGGACGTCAATCCTGAGTGTCATAAGCATTCGGGATCAAGTGTGCTACGGAAAGCGCCGTAATCAAATAGCGTGGCATTCAGTCATATACCAATGTTAACTCGGTCATGCACTAAGTCTAGTTCAGTTTCCACAGGGCCGGTGTATTGGCCGGCTCCCAGCTTACAATGGAAGTGTGGGACTGCAGGCAAGTATAGGATTTGCCGCTATAGCTGACCACATCACCGACTTTGTACGCTACACCTGCCGCCCAGGCGGAACCGCCTGGAGCTACCGTAGGACTTGGTGTCGGTGTTGCTGTCGGAGCTATCGTTGCAGTTGGCGTTGGGGTAGGCGTCGGCGTTGCTGTTGGCGTTGGCGCTACAGTGGCTGTTGGGCTAGGTGTTGGAGCGCCGCATACGCTGATGAATTTCCATACACCATCAGGGCCGCTAAGATCGGGACGGTCACCTTGGGTCCACCATTTGGCCTCGTAGAGCGATCCGTTATAGGAAGCGCGCTGCCCCTGGGTATAAATCGTTGTGGCACTCCAGGCTGTTGCGCATTGACCCGGCGTAGTTGTCGGCGTCGGCGTTACAGTTGGTGTAGCCGTCGGTGTCACCGTAGCTGTCGGTGTTGCTGTTGGAGTCGGCGTCGGCGTTGTCGACGGTGTCGCGGTTGGCGAAGGGGTCGGCACGACACCTCCAGACAGGTCCGCCACGAGTTTGTTCTGCAGCGTTTTGTTACGGTCGCCGCTGACTTCCCAGAACATCGCGCCGGCCAGACCTTTGGATTTCAGGTAGCTGGTTTTGTACCCGAAGGACTCCACATCGTCATAACTGATATAAGTTCGGGTCGTAGGATTGTAGAGATAAGGCACCTTTGAGGTGTTATTCCAGTAGCGAGTATAGCCGTTCTTGTTAATATAATTAGTTTCAAGATCATAGAAGTCATAGCTGCCGTTCTCCCAGGTGCCGGTGTTCGAGATACCAGAGGATACCTGGTATTGACCGTTACCTGTGCTTGGCGCTCCGCCCCAGCCGCGTCCATAGAATGGCATACCCAGTACAAGCTTGCTAGCTGGCACGCCATTTGCCAGATAAGTGGTTACTGCCTTGTCAATGTTGTAGTTCAGAGGATCGGTCAAGCCAGAAGATGCCGCCGCAGAGTCGTAGTACAGTGGAGCATTGTGGCCGGTAGTTGGATTCCAGCTTCCGTTGAAGTCATAGGTCATGATGTTGATCCAGTCAACAACGGAAGCAATGCCAGCCAGATTGTTGTTGGCTACATAGGACGGACCCGCACCGGAGGCGATGGTCAGTAAATAGGTTTTGCCGTCTGCTTGACCCGCTGTGTTCAGCTTCTCACGGATTTTTTGCAGCAGCAGGATATAGTTTCCTCTATCTTCAGGACGAACACTATTGCCAGCCAGACCACCGCTCACCGGGTATTCCCAGTCCAGATCGACACCGTCCATATGATATTTGCGGATAAAATCAACAGCAGAGTTGGCAAATACTTCACGAGTTGTTGCCGATGCGGCAACATCGGAGAACCGGTTCGACCAGGTCCAGCCGCCGACAGAAATAACGGTCTTCAGGTTCGGATTTCGCTCCTTCAGTTTCCAGAGCTGCTTCAGGTTGCCTTTGATGGGATCATCCCATTTGTCATCCCCGAAGCTCTTTCCGGCATCAATCCAAGGATCGCCGAGAACAATCGTACCGTTTGGAACATTTATAGTTTGGGCTTGCTCATTCTGACAAGTCCAGGTTACGGGATTTGGGCCGGTAGGGTCGGAATTACCGTGGATGCCATTCCAACAGATATCAGCGAACGCGTAGTTAATTACATTCATCTTGGTAGGGTCGATATCCGATACGTTATAATTGCGTGCATAGGCAGCCCACGAAGGATAATAACCAACCAGTTTATAATCCTGTGCCGCATTGGCAGTCTTGATGTTTGCGCCCAGAGCGGAGAAGAGGGTAACCAGAAGTGCTGCGACCATTCCGATGGCAAAAGTTTTGCGCGAGCTTTTTTTCTTAAATATCATTGACGAACTACCTCCCTGATTCAATGTTTGGACCGGAATCCTTACAGCAAGAAGTTCTGGCGCTCACCCCCATGGTTTAAGATTTACCCTCACCCTGTTGCCGTCTAGCATTTCGACAAGCTAATACAATATAAAGCTGGCAGAAAAATGATAGAGTAACCCAATTTCTTTAATTGTAAGCGCTTCCTGTAATTATTCGTGCGAAATGTTAATTTTCCTTACTTCTGGAATGTAACACGTCTTGTAGGGGTTGGGATAATGCCAAGAAAGTCTGGAAGGGATAGGGAAAGTTGAATTAGAAGGATGATATACATATGAAGCGGTGAAGGTAATTTCTATTTTCGGTTAAGTTTTGTTAATATGCTAGGGATAAAATTACATCATAGAGGGATAAAATTTTCAAATATTTGGACTAATGCTCATAAAAATCCTTTTGGTATATTCATGTAATCGTCGTTTTTAGTAGTTCATGGGATGTTAGTTGCCCTTTTGAGTCATTTAATCCATGTTGATGTATACCTATTCTTACTTCGGAGGGGGATTGAAGGAATCTATTAGTCTATTTGCTTTTGATTTGTTGGCTTTTGGGTCTAAAATATCTTTTTAGATGAAATAACAGGCTGACACATAACTCACGAGGCAGAGCAATATATATGATATGGATACTTTAGGCGACTTTTTTTTCAAAGGATGCAACGCACTGCCAATTTTTTCGTTATAGTAGTATATAGGGAAGGTGGTGGTACCTCATGGTCGTTTGGGCTGTCTGGTTTATTGTAGCCGGTCTCCTGCTCGTTGTAGAAATGATGACGCTTACGTTTTATCTGCTTTGGCTAAGCATTGGTGCTGCAGTCGCGGGTCTGGTCTCGCTTATCGTGCCTGATGCTATTCTGTTTCAAGTAGTGCTTGGCTCGCTGGTAGCCGTTGGTTTGACTCTGTTCTCCAAGCCGCTGGTGGCAAGGTTTCGAAGTTCCAGGGGGTTCAAGGATGCAGGGACGGATATTGTCGGAAGACAGGGGATTGTTGTCGAGCCGATTGAACCGGGACGTTATGGCCAAGTCAAGGTTGGCGGGGATACGTGGAGTGCAACCTCGTCACAGGTGCTGGACAAAGATGAAGTTGTCAGAATCATTGGAAGAAGCAGTACCATTATTGAAGTAGAACGATAGGGGGCGTGTAAGAATGGAATGGATCATTGTTGGAGTCGTACTGTTTGTTGTGGTTGTATTTGTAGCGTTGACGGTCAAAATTGTACCACAGCAGCGGGTGGGGGTTGTCGAGCGTCTCGGTAAATTTCACCGTCTGTTAAAACCAGGTCTGAATATTCTTATCCCAGTTATTGATCAGGTGCGCACTTACCATGATTTGCGGATTCAACAAGCCAATGTACCGCCGCAAACAGTGATTACGAAGGATAACGTGCAGGTACAGATTGATACAATTATTTTCTATCAGGTGGTTGGACCGGAAGAAGCTACTTACGGCATCTCCGATTATGTATATGGGGTGCGCAACATTTCCACGGCAACGATGCGGCAGATTATCGGTAAGCTGGAGCTGGATGAGACGTTGTCTGGCCGGGAAAAAATCTCTACCGAGATCCGGATTGCTCTGGACGAAGCAACGGAGAAATGGGGCGTGCGGATTGAGCGCGTCGAGGTCATTGACATTAAGCCGCCGCTGGATATTCAAGAAGCGATGGATAAGCAGATGAAGGCAGAGCGCAGCAAGCGGGCAATCGTGCTGGAAGCGGAAGCTGCCAAGCAGGACATGATCCTGCGCGCGGAAGGCGACAAGCAGAGTAAGATCCTGAAGGCGGAAGGGGATAAGGAAGCCCGTATCCGCGAAGCGGAAGGTTTGCGTCAAGCACAGGAGCTGGAAGCCCAGGGTGAAGCGAAGGCGATTCAAGCCGTTGCTGAAGCGGAAAAGGTGCGGATTGAGCTCCTTCGTAATGCGGGTCTGGACGAAAATGTATTGGCGTACCGTTCCTTCGAGGCTCTGACTGAAATCGCCAAGGGACCGGCGAACAAAGTGTTCCTGCCGTCTAGCACCGTGGAGACTCTGGGTAGTCTTGGGGCGATTGCTGAAGTATTCAAGGCCAGCAAGGACGGAAAGTAAGCAGACGATAGACAAAGGTGCCTTATTCCGTTAAAGTGGAAGCGAAACCGGGCAAATGGGCCGGTTAATTTTCCCAAACGAGTAAGGAGAGAATTCAGTTGACACAAAAAGAAATTTCCCCGTTAGTGGAGGCGCTAGGCTTGCAGCCCCATGTCGAAGGCGGCTGGTACAAAAGGCTTTGGGTATCTTCTTTTGAAATCCCGCAAAGCACACTTGGAGAGGCCTATTCCGGCCCGCGGGGCTCGGCCTCATCCATCTATTTTTTGCTACATGGAGATGAAAGCTCTGATTGGCATACTGTGCTGTCTGATGAGATTTGGCTTTGGCACTCCGGCAGCCCGATCGTCTTGAGTATTGGCGGGACCGGAGATAAGCCGGAAGACGTACAGGAAATAATTCTAGGTACGGATATCGCAGCCGGCCAACAGCCGCAGGCGGTTGTTCCGGCAGGGGCGTGGCAGGCGGCCCGGACGCTTGGTGATGAGCCAGCGCTTGTGTCGTGCATTGTATCGCCAGAGTTCCATTTTGATGATTTCAAGTTGATTGAGAAGTAGGAGACAGGCGCGGGCAGCGATTGCCCACGTTTTTTTTTGTTTGTTTTTTTTTTTGAAGGACAATCTGCTATACTTATTTTTGGTAAGTACCAGCTTCCGGAACCTGTTTTAAGGTTATGTATGGTGAAGCAAACAATACACGTTTGGAGGGTGAAGCAATGAGTAAATTGAACGGACCATTTACGGGCGGCCCCACATTAAATGACGGAGTGACCATGCCGTGGCTCGGGCTCGGCGTCTTTAAGACCGAGGATGGCGACGAGGTTGTTCATGCGGTAAAATCGGCACTAGAGATAGGCTACCGTAGTATTGATACTGCGGCGGTTTACAAGAATGAAGAGGGTGTCGGACGAGGCATACGGGAGAGCGGAGTGGCGCGCGAGGAACTGTTCATCACCACCAAATTGTGGAACAGCGATCAAGGCTACGAGTCTGCGCTTCAGGCATTCGAGGACAGCCGGCGCAAGCTTGGCCTGGAGGTTATTGATCTGTATCTCGTTCACTGGCCGGTTACAGGGAAGTACCGCGAGTCCTGGAAAGCATTGGTCCATCTGCAAAAAGAGGGCTTGGTCAAATCCATCGGTGTGAGTAATTTCCAAATTCATCACCTCAAGGATATTATAGAAGATACAGGGGTTGTGCCTGCCGTCAACCAGGTTGAATTCCACCCGCTACTGACCCAGCGCGAATTGCTGAAATATAGCCGCGAGCAGGGTATTCAACTAGAAGCCTGGAGCCCGCTAATGCGAGGGAACCTGGATCTTCCGCTGATTCAGGAACTAGCGACGAAATACGGAAAAACGCCTGCACAGATTGTGCTGCGTTGGGATATCCAGCAGGGCGTAATCACTATTCCGAAATCCGTTCATGCCAACCGTATTCAGGAAAATGCAGCCATCTTTGATTTCACGCTCAGTGATGAGGATGTCAAGGCACTGGAAGATCTGAATCAGGACCGCCGATTTGGGCCGGACCCGGACAATGTTAATTTCTAAAACGCCTTTGCTTCAGTAAAGGCATAAATAGCCCGAATACGGCACAACAGCAGGCTCCCAAGATGGGAGCCTGCTGTTTTTGGTAGGGGATATCGACAGGTAGCAATTAACGAATAGCTACGTTATATGTGCGGAGCCAGAGATCTACCTGTGACAGGTAGGCAAACAGCTGCGGACCAGACATCAACTGCCCGAACCAGGGCAGGTTAGTGGAGGATTCCGGCGAAGCGGCAATCTCACGGATTTTGGCAGCATCAATCAGAGGAAGCAGCGGGGAGGAGGCGTCATCGAGAATGTTCAGCATCCGCTCCCGCACGGCATGGAGATAGGCCGGGTTGTGCGTTTTCGGATAAGGGCTTTTCTTGCGGTACAGTACATCATCTGGCAGGACGCCTTCCAGTGCTTTACGTAGAATGCCTTTTTCCCGGTTGCCTACAGTTTTGATCTCCCAAGGGATGTTCCAGACATATTGTACGAGCCGGTGATCGCAATAGGGCACGCGCACTTCCAGGCCTACCCCCATGCTCATCCGGTCCTTGCGGTCCAGCAGGGTCGGCATGAACCGGGTAATGTTGAGGTAGGACATGACACGCATTTGCGCTTGCTTGCCGGTTTCCCCAGCCAGGACAGGTACTTCGGCGACGGCATCACTGTACCGATCCCCCAGATATTCCAGTGGCCGAATCCATTCGCCGATTTCCGGAGACAATAACCCGGCCCGCATCTTCGGGGCTACCGACCAAGGGAAAGTGCCGGAAGAGAGCATCTCTTCCCGGTGAAACCAGGGATAACCGCCGAAGATCTCATCAGCTGCTTCTCCTGAAATGGCCACAGTTGCCTGCTTCTTAATCTCACGGCAGAACAAATAGAGGGAAGAGTCCACATCGGTCATTCCGGGCAGGTCACGAGAGAACAAGGCATTATCAAGGGCTTCGACCAATTCCGGGGTATCGAAAGCGATATAGTGGTGATTCGTGTTCAATTCATCCACCATTCGCTTGATCCAGGGACCGTCTGCACCGGGCTGGAAGGTATGGCTCTTGAAATGCTTGTCGTTGTCGACATAATCGACCGATAAGGTGTTGATTTGCCCCTGACCGGTGCGGTTGTAATAGCTGACAGCCAGCGCAGACAAGGCGCTTGAATCCAGTCCTCCAGATAGAAGGGAGCAGACTGGTACGTCAGATACGAGTTGGCGCTCCAGCGTATCCTGCAGCAGCTCGCGTACCTTGGCGGCAGTTTCATGCTCATTATCTGTATGCTCGAAGCTTTCCAGCTTCCAATAGGCATAGCTGCGCAGCCCTTCCCGGCTGTAGATCATAGCGTGGCCGGGACGAAGCTCGAACATATCCTTGTAGACGCCTTGCCCGGGTGTGCGGGCGGGACCGATGATGAAGATTTCTGCCAGTCCTTCTGGTCCTACGACGGGCTGTACTTTGGGATGCTGGAGCAGAGCTTTAGGCTCGGAGCCGAAGACGAAGACATCATCGACCTGACTGTAGAAAAGCGGTTTGACGCCAAGGCGATCGCGCGCAAAAAATACCTGCTCCCGCCGGCCATCCCATATGGCAAAGGCAAAGATGCCATTCAGCTTCTCTACGGAATCTGGTCCCCATTCAATATAGGAATGGAGGAGAACCTCGGTGTCGCACTCCGTGCGGAATTGATGACCACGCACGACCAGCTCTTTTTTCAGCTCGGGTGCATTATAGAGTTCTCCGTTATAGACGATTGCATAGGTATGGTCTTCATGGCGGGTAATCATCGGCTGTGCGCCGTTCTCTGGATCAATTACGCTAAGTCTGCGATGCCCGAAGGCGACAGGGCCAGAAATCCAGGTGCCTGCTGCATCCGGTCCGCGGTTAGCCAATGTATCGGTCATTTTGACCAGTAGTCCCGAGTGCTGCGTAAGATCATCGCGCCACTGGATAAATCCGGTTATTCCGCACATGATGTTTCATCCTCTCTTTTTGTGCGATTGTTGTCCTTTCTTTTTGCCAAGTAATACAGATATATGCCGAAGCAAGGAATAAAATGTATGTCCTTATCCGAACACTAGGGGAGAGGGAAATTTGCCGGGAAGGGTGGATAAGAAATGTATTATATTAAAGATGCCAAAATCCGCAGAATGACGGAATATGACGGTGCGCCATGCGCAGAGGTAGGGGTATTGCCAGGGGCTGCTGGGGATTCCGCGCTGCTTGTATATATCGTGGAGGATGAGCGCGAAGACGGGTATGAAATTGTGCGCATTGTGACGAATGATGCCAACACTGCGACGGACTGGTTCGACAATAATCTGCATGATGCCTTTGTGGATGTGACTTCAAGCGCCTTTACCGGAAGCATTGTCATGAGCCCTGAGGAGGAACGATCGAAGTTTCAGCGAGAGCTGATGATTTTTGGGGATTTAAAAAAGCAGCTTGAGGATCATTTTGGCGGACATTCCTAATAAAGATGTCTGGGTTTGCTTTGTCGAAGGCCCGCAAAAGCGGGTCTTTTGCCTAGGGGGATCTCGCGAGAACTAACGGAAGAGGATGATAATTAGATAAGAAAATGAAAAAAAATTAGACTTTCCATAGTTATGTCTTGAAAAAAAAGCTGAATCAGGTATAATAGATAACGTTGCATTAATACATAATCATGTCCCGGTAGCTCAGCTGGATAGAGCATGCGCCTTCTAAGCGCACGGTCGGGGGTTCGAATCCCTTCCGGGACGTCATGAGAAAGCCTTCCATTTGGAAGGCTTTTTCTGTGCTTGTTGTCATTTTTTCAGAGTGGAAGTGCTATCGTCAGCTTACAACTGCGGCCATATCTCTGACCATACGGCATCCAAGAGTGCTTGCATATTCTCCTCTTGGCTGTTAATGGCGATGACAGCTTGCTTGTCCGGCAGGACAATACAGAACTGTCCATAGGCTCCATCTGCCCGGTAGGCATGATGCGTACACATCCAAAACTGGCCGCCGTAGCCTTGTCCCCAATCTGCTGATCCATCGTTATCAATCCGCTTTCCGGTCACATAATCGATCCATTCGGCCGGGACCAACTGCTTGCCTTCCCATGACCCTCTTTGCAGCAAGAGCTGTCCGAAGCGACTCAATTCTTCCGTATTGATTACAAGTCCTGCGCAGCCGAGCGTTCTTCCAAGCGGGGTAGTCTCCCAGTAGACATCGTGGATGCCGAGTGGTGCGAACAGGCGTGGAACGAGATAGTCTTTCACAGTTTCACCTACGGCCTCTTGAATCATAGCAGAAATCATAATCGTGTCCCCACTGCTGTACATGAATTTTTCACCTGGCTTACGGTCAAGCGGCAAGGACAGATAGTATTTTACCCAATCTTTCTCGGGCATAGTGGGTCGCTCTTCCATCTTAAATGGCGGGTCATCATGTCCTGAAGACATACGGAGTAAATTATAAAGTGTCAGTTCACCTGGCTGCATGGAAGTATCCGTGACACCGGGCAGAGGAGGATATTCGGGAAAAAGATCTTTAAGTTTAGTGTCCAGCGAGAGCTTGCCTTCTTCAATCGCGAGTCCAGCCGCCATAGCGGTAAAGGATTTGCTGACCGAATGCTGGATACGGCGGATATCTTCCGCAAACGCTACCTTGCCCAGCAGCTTCCCTTGCTGCAAGACACGAATGCCAAAAACATTCAATCCGGAATCCCGGATCAGGGTTTCAAATGAGCTCAAATTAAGCATAATTTCCCTTCTTTCTGCAAATGCTTGTATAAGTGTACATCTTGATAGAGAAACAATACAAGTGGAAACGTTTCCTGAAATAGTAAAGGAATAAGCATATACGGGGTTTTATTAACTGTTTTATATGGTGGTTAAGTGATGTTATTAACATTAAATGTACCATATTTTAGTTATTGAAATAAATTATGATTTAAAGTGTATAAAATGTTATGCGGAAATGAAACTGGTACTTTTTTGATCTTGGACGTTTTTGTTGACAATCCCAATAAAGATGTTCATAATGTACAAAGAAAGCGAATTCAGCTAGAGAAGAGTTTCTTATTGTTATCATGGGAAACGTTTCCCATGATTTTAGTTGTTTTCATAGCCGCATTTCAAGTTATGAGAATTTGATAACCGGAGTGGAGAGAAAGAACATGAATATTAAGGATATTGCCAAGCTATCAGGTGTGGGCATAGCCACAGTCTCGCGGGTCATCAATAATACCGGCGTAGTCAGTGAAGCTACCAGGGCCAAGGTTATGGAGGTTGTCAAAGAATACAACTACATTCCTAACGGAAATGCACGCAACTTGAAAAAGACACAATCCAATACGATTGCACTCATGGTTAAAGGGATTTCTAACCCGTTCTTCGCCAACATGATCAAGGAAGTTGAACGCCAGGTCAACCTGCGCGGCTGTCCGCTCTTGATCCAGCATGTCGAAGACGGGGTGGATGAGATTAACACGGCCCTTCAACTGGTGAAGGAGAAGAATCTGTACGGGGTTATTTTCATGGGCGGTACTTATGACCACTCAGAAGAAAAGTTCAAGCAATTATCTATTCCCTTCGTGCTTACGACCATCACGACGACGAAGGATGTCGATCCTTCGGTCTTTTCCAGTGTGGTCATTGATGATGTTCAGGAGTCGTATAAAGCGACAAGCTATCTGATCTCGCTTGGCCATCGGAAGATTTGCTTCCTGGCCCGATTCCCGATGGTGCAGCATACGACTGGGAACAGACGCCTGCTGGGGTACATCAAGGCGCTTGAAGAACACGGCATTGAGTATGATCCCTCGTTGGTGGAGGATTGCGAGTACAGTCCAAGCTCGGGATTCACAGCAACCAAACGCCTGCTCAACAAGAAGAAGGACATCACCGCTGTGTTCGCAGCATCGGATACGATTGCCATCGGAGCAGCCAAGGCGCTGCTGTCACTTGGGCTTTCCATTCCGAATGATGTGTCGATCATCGGTTTTGACGGTATTGAGATGGCCGAGTATTATCACCCATCCCTCGATACTATCAGCCAGCCGGGTGTGGACATGGCGAAAGCCAGCGTTGAAATTTTGTTTGACCTAATCTCAGGACAATCTCCGAACAAGCACACGGTGTTCGAATCTGTGCTGGTCAAGCGTGGATCTTGTAGAAAGATCAAATAAATCGGCGTCAGTATTGAACAAAAGGGGATAGCATATGGCACTTTTAACTGTTGAGACAGGTTCTCCTACCTTGAGAATGACGACCACAGTCAATATCATCTCACCCGTTGATGCCGGTACAGGATCAGGCGGAACGCTTTATCTACTGCATGGCGCGGGTGACAATGCTAGCACCTGGCACAGACTGACCACCGCAGAGCTATATGCAAGCCAATATGGCTGCACGGTGATTATGCCTCAAGTGGGCAGAAGCTACTACACGGATATGGAGTACGGGCTGGATTACTTCCGCTATATTACACAGGAGTTGCCCGATTTCTGTGCACGTCTGCTCAATCTAGAAACTGATCCGCAAAAGACGTTCATCGCCGGTCTGTCGATGGGCGGATACGGTGCACTGAAATGTGCACTGACTTATCCGGAACGCTACAGCAAGGTCGTATCCTTGTCGGGTGTCACTGATCTTCAGAAACGCTTGAATGATCCGCACATGGCCCCAGAGATGTCGAGGGAGATGATGGGGGTCTTTGGCCATGGGTTGCAGGTGAAGCCGGATCAGGATATCCGCAGTCTTGCGGACAAGCTGGTGAAGGATAACCGGTCGCTGCCAGCCATTCTGACCTGCTGCGGCTCGGAGGACCCTTTTGCCGAGATGAACCGGGAATTCGCCTCATACATGGAGACGACACCTTATGATTTCAGATATGTTGAAACACCCGGAACTCATGAGTGGCGCTTCTGGGAGCAGCATCTGAAGACAACCTTTGATTTTCTGTATAACTAAAAGTCTCAAGTAGAGTGAGGAGATGCAATTTGAAACCCGCAGCCGCATTACCGGGGAGTAACATGAATGACAGCAAGTTTCGGCTGTTAATGAGGGAAATATGGAAGAACAGAATGGTGTACACCCTGGTGCTTCCAGGTTTGGTTTGGTTAATTCTGTTCGCTTACCTTCCAATGGGTGGTTTGTCGCTGGCTTTCAAGGATTTTAAAGCCAATTTGGGAATATGGGGCAGTCCTTGGGTAGGATTTGAAAATTTCAAATATGTATTCCGGGACCCGGCATTTGCTAATGCGGTCTGGCGGACACTCGCCATTAACATTGGCAAGCTGATCATCCAGTTCCCGTTCCCGATTATCCTGGCACTTCTGATTAACGAACTGCGCATGACCCGTTATAAGAAAGCGCTACAGACTGTATTTACCTTCCCTAACTTCTTGTCCTGGATCGTTGTGTCCGGTGTGGTCATCAACGTTCTTTCTTATGATGGTCTGGTGAACAGCCTCATTAAATTACTCGGAGGAACAGGCATCAACTTCCTGGGTTCCGAGAAATTGTTCGTACCGATGTTGTATTTGGCAGACATTTGGAAATCAGCCGGATGGGGAGCGATTATCTTCCTGGCTGCGATTTCCGGGATTGATACGGATCAATATGAAGCCGCTCAGATTGATGGAGCTACACGTCTTCAACAAATTTTCAAAGTTACGATTCCGAACATTTTGCCGACCATTACTATTATGTTCATTCTGTCAGTAGGTGGTCTGATGTCTTCCGGATTTGACCAAATCTTCAACATGGCAAATGCGGCGACCAAGAATGTCTCGGAAGTGCTGGATGTGTACATCTACCGGATTACGTTCCAGTCCGCAACGGACTTCTCGTTCTCAACCGCAGTCAGTCTGTTCCGTTCGATTGTCAACATGATATTACTGCTTCTGGCTGATAGAGCTGCCAAGCTTATGGGCGGCGACGGTTTATTCCGGTAAGAAAGGAGAGTTAAACAAATGAGCAAGAAATCCAAGGCTAAGGTAGGCAGCCAGAAGATGACGACGATGGATTATGTCATTTTCGCGATTCTGACTGTAGGTGCTTTAGCCATCCTGATTCCTTTTTGGAATGTAATCATGATTTCCTTTTCAACACAAAAGGAATATGCCGACAATCCATTGATGCTATTCCCGAAACACCCGACGCTGGAGTCGTACAAAGCGCTCTTCGCAGAAGGTCTCATTGGGACGGGTTATCTGAATACGATGAAGATTCTTGTGCTAGGTCTGCCGTTAAGCTTGTTCTTGACGACAAGCATGGGCTATGGCCTAAGCAGAAGCAAGTTTCCAGGTAAAAAACTGATCTTCATGCTTGTCCTGTTCACGATGATCTTCAACGGCGGGATTGTACCGCTTTATCTCATCATGAAGGATTTGCACCTGACAGGCACACTTTGGTCCGTCATTTTGGCGGGAAGCTTCAGTGCGTTCAACCTGATTCTAATGTCCAACTATTTCAGCGGTCTGCCTGAATCCTTGATGGAATCGGCACGAATCGACGGGGCTGGTGAGTGGAAGATTCTCTTCAGAGTCGTACTTCCATTGTCGGCACCGATCGTAGCTACAATAACGTTGTTCTATGGTGTAGCTTTCTGGAATGGCTGGTACGAAGCGATGATCTTCCTGCGAAAAGCGGATCAGATGCCATTGCAGAATGTGCTGCGATCTATTATTACGGAGGCTCAGGTCAACGCTGCCAATGCCAGCAGTTTGGGTGCTGCCGGCAAGCAGTCATTCTCCATGGGTATGAAAATGGCGGCGGTATTCGTAACCATGGTTCCGATCATGTGTTTCTTCCCACTGCTACAGAAGCATTTTGCTAAAGGGGTATTAACAGGGGCTATCAAGACCTAGTTTATACAGGGGTAACTTCAAGAGAAAGATAGTCACACACAAACAGGAGGTCTATCATGAACACATTCAAAAGAAAGTCAGTCAGAACGATTTTGGCAGCAGTACTAGGTACTTCCATGGTCTTGCTGGCAGCATGTTCGAACTCGGGCAACAATGCTGCTGAAGCAGGCAACTCCGATTACGGAAATCCTACTGATGGTTACAAAGATAACTTGAATATTTCCATTGCCAGCACGATCAAAACGGCAAACACTGATTTCGATAATGAATTCCATAAATATTTTACTGATAAGTTCAACATCAAATGGGATTACAACTACGTAGAGTGGGATTCCTGGGCAGAGAAGCTGCGCCTGTGGATCAACTCTGGCGATCTGCCGGACGTAGCGAGCTGGAACTATGTTCACGGCGATGCCCTCAATTATATTGATCAAGGTCTGTTGTACAAACTTCCGGATAACTGGAAAGAGCGTTGGCCAAACGTAGCAGCAGCTTACAAGCTGACTGGACTTGGTGACAAGCTGGAAGAACTGGTCGGTGGTACTTATGTTCTGCCAAGACCGGTATACAACGAGAACAAACCGGCTGATCCGCTTGTGAACCAAATCGGCGTTATCGCCCTTCGTTCCGACTGGGCCAAAGCAGTGGGTTTCCCGATAAAGGATGCTTACACTACAAGCGAACTGATGGAATTCGCAAGACTGCTTAAAGAAAAAGATCCAGGCAAGGTTGGCGCGAATCTGGTTCCTATCTCTTATGATGTTAACGATGCACTGACTAACATTATTATGGCTAACAGTGCACATTCCCGTGTGGAATCTGCTTTCTACAAAGATGCGGATGGCAAATACCAATGGGGACCTGCTAACCAAGAGACTCTAACAGGCTTAAAGGATCTGCAACAAGCTTATAAAGAAGGTCTGCTGCACCCAGAGTTCTACACTTGGAAGAACGGTGAAGCTAACCAAAAGTTCAATGTTAACGGTGTATCCGGTATTACTAGTCTTGGCGGTCTGGCTTCCTACAGAAAAGACATGGACCAAAGAATGAAAGACAACCTCGGCTTGAACAGCGATGATGTCGTGCATACCGCTATCGTACTTGGCGATGATGGCAAATACCGCAACCTGGAGCAAGTTAACTTCTGGTCTGCCGTAATCTTCTCGCCAAACATCAGCAAAGAGAAATTCGAGCGCATCATGGACTTCATGGAATACACAACAGCTAAAGAAGGCAACTTGATTGTTAACATGGGCTTTGAAGGAAAAGACTGGAAGTATGGTGACAATCAGGAGCTAGTGAGCCTTCTTCCTGAGGGACAAACGCTGGATAAGAAATATCCAAACCGTTTTGAAGGACTGTATGTCCTGGCGGATGACTTCAGCATCGTTAACCCTGGCATCAAGAAAGAGTACCGTGAGCGTTCAGTGCAATTGTTCAAGGAAAAAGCCGAGCTTGGAATGAAAGACAAATCACTTGCTGACTACGACTGGGATTTCCAATTGTATGATTCCAAAGCCAAGAACCAAGCGTCCTTCGACTATGCTACCGAGTATACTAACCTGATTCTGCAACCAGGCGATCTTGAAAAGAACTGGAAAGACTGGGTTAACAGCAAAATGTCACTTGTACAACCTGTTCTTGATGAATTGAACAACTTGAAAAAGTAATTCCTGTCCCATGCGCGGAGGAACCAAGCGTGGTTAGTAATTTCAATTAATCGTGCGGACGGGAAGTGATGATCCCCCGTCTTCCCGGGCTCGCCCGGGCCGAACCGCTACTGAACCCGGGTGCGAATTTCTGCATCCGGGTTCTTTTATCAGACATTATATATAGTATTTATACAACGGAGGACTTGAGATGGACGATCGGCAACTGGTCATCTTGTTAAATCAGATGACACTTGAGGAGAAGATTGCTCAATTGCAACAGCTAGCCGCTAACTTCTATGAAGGGGCGGAGAGCGGAGGGCAGATTACTGGCCCTATGGAAGCGATGGGCATGACAGATCAAATGATAGAGAGCAGTGGTTCTGTGCTTGGTCTGGCAGGGGCGGAGCAGGTAATTGCCGTGCAGAAAGCTCATCTGCGCAAGAACAGACTGGGCATTCCGCTACTAATGATGGCTGACATCGTTCATGGCTTCAAGACGATTTTCCCGGTACCACTGGCAATTGGCTGTTCTTGGGACTTAGAAGAGGCCGAGCGCAGCGCAGCCGTTGCTGCTAAGGAAGCTGCGGTCTCGGGTGTACATGTGACCTATGCGCCGATGGCTGACCTGGTGCGTGATCCACGCTGGGGTAGAGTGATGGAGTCCACAGGCGAGGACCCGCATCTGAACAGTCTGTTCGCCCGCGCGTTTGTTCGCGGCTTTCAGGGTAGCGATCTGGCAGGGGATAAGGACCGTGTAGCGGCCTGCATTAAGCATTTTGCTGCTTATGGCCTCTCTGAAGCTGGACGTGATTACAATACGGTAGATTTGTCCGAACGCCATATGCGTGAGTATTATTTGCCGGCCTATCGTGCGGCGCTGGATGAAGGCTGTGAAATGGTGATGACCTCGTTCAACACTATTGACGGGATTCCGGCTAGCGGAAATGCGAAGCTGCTGCGCGAACTGCTGCGTGAAGAATGGGGCTTTGACGGGATCCTGATCTCTGATTGGGGTGCAGTGAAGGAACTGATTCCGCATGGTGTTGCCGAGGATGAAGCCGAGGCTGCTCTGAAGGCTATTCGCGCTGGAGTGGATATCGAAATGATGACCGCCTGCTATGTACACCAGTTGCCAGCCCTTGTACGTAACGGTCTGGTAGATGAGAAGCTGATTGATGAATCTGTACTTCGCATTCTGAAGCTGAAGCAGAAGCTGGGATTGTTCGAGAATCCTTATCGCGCTGCTGATCCGGAGGCTGAGCGTGAGGTTGTGTTCTGTGAGGAGCACCGTACTGCCGCGCGTGAACTGGCTGTTAAATCTAGTGTGCTCTTGAAGAATGACGGTGTACTGCCTCTTTCGGGAGACCAGAAGGTGGCACTGATTGGTCCTTTCGCACGCAGTGGTGACATTCTTGGACCATGGTCTTGGACCGGATCTATGGAGGATGCTGTCAAGCTGGAAGCAGCAATGATTGCACGGGTTGGCGCGGATCACATTACCGTTGCCGAAGGCTCAGGCATAGAGAGCATGACTGAAGAGCAATGGCAGGAGGCTGAAGCCGCTGCGCTGGCTGCAGATGTTATCGTGCTGGCACTCGGGGAAAGCTCCGAAATGAGCGGTGAGGCGGGCAGCCGTGCCGATATCCGTTTGCCAGAAGCGCAAAGAGAATTACTACTTCGCTTGAAGGCACTGGACAAGCCAATCGCTGTCGTGCTGTTCAATGGCCGCCCACTGGATCTCGGTGGTGTATATGAGACAGCAGACGCCATCCTGGAAGCTTGGTTCCCAGGTAGTGAAGGAGGAGCGGCAATTACAAGCTTGCTCTACGGCGACGAGAACCCTTCGGGCCGATTGAGTATGTCCTTCCCGGTATCGGTGGGGCAAATCCCGGTATACTATAACCATTTCAACACAGGTCGTCCTGTGGATTCGCCGGATGCCGATGGACGTTATGTCTCGCAATATCTCGATATTCCGAATGAGCCGCTGCTGCCGTTTGGCTACGGTCTCAGTTATACAACCTTTAATTATAGTGAACCAGTAGTATCTTCTGGAACCATGTCCAAGGAGCAGCCGCTTCAGGTGTCGATAACTGTCACCAATACCGGAACTGTTGCTGGGCAAGATATTGTGCAGCTCTACACTCGCGATATTTCGGGTGAAGTAGTCAGACCAGTTAAGGAACTGAAGGATTTTGCCAAAGTTAGTCTCCTGCCTGGAGAGAGCAGAGAGATTCACTTCACACTTACAGAAGAACAGCTTCGTTATCATCACAGTGATCTCAGCTTTGTTAGTGATCCGGGACAATTCCAATTGTTCGTCGGACCAAATAGCCGAGATGTGAAGAGCCACAGCTTCCGCCTGGAGAAGGCTGCAGTAGAAAATATACAGCATGTGCTGTCGTAAAGGATAGGAGTGATCAGGAATGACAACTAACAACACCAACATCTCCCTGAGTACTGGAGAACTGTCGTTTACTTTTCTGAATAGCGGGGATGTATTCAAAGCTTCATACGGACGGACGATGATCAACCAGCTTTTATCAAACTTGCTGGATGGCTCGCTGTCCAATCTCTACCTGCGTTTGCACAGTAACGAGGGTATTCAAGCTTTTCCACTGCTAGGCATCCGTTCTTCCAGCACGGTTCGTCAGGACGGCAACTGTGTAGTTTGGGAAGGCAAAGCCGGACATGTGGAATATCAAGTGGTCTTCACCCTGGGTTCGGACAGTATCTGGTTCTGGGATGTGAAGCTGACGGGCAGCGATGCTGATGTTGATCTGGTCTACGGCCAGGATGTCGGTATTGCTGATATCGGCGCGGTTCGCAGTAATGAAGCCTATTTGTCGCAATACATTGACCATGCAGTATTTGAAGATAGCACTAAGGGTTACGTCGTTTGCTCTAGACAAAACCAGCCGCAAGGCGGGAAATTCCCGTATTTACAGCAAGGTTCCCTGACTGGAGCAACTGGGTTCTCGACGGACGGGTTCCAATTCTTCGGCCTGTCTTACAAGGAGACGAACGAACCGGAATCTTTAAGCCGCGAGAAGCTGGCGAACGAAGTGTATCAATATGAGTTTGCCTATACGGCGCTGCAATCACCACGGGTGAAGCTGGACGGTAATGCCCGCTTTGTCTTCTACGGTTTGTTCAAGGAGAACCACCAGGATGCAGTAACTGGACTGGAATTCGCAGACGAGATCACTGCCGCATGGAACGCGGTAAAAGATGCCGAGGTCCAAGGCGGAGCAGTGGCTGAACGTCCTGCCTTAACGTCTGAGCTAGGGGCACCGCTGGCTGCTCTGTCGTTGACTACGGAAGAAATCAATGCCTTGTATCCGGTTCGTCATCAGGAAGAATGGGATGGGGATACGCTGTTGTCCTTCTTCACAGATACTTATGAGCATGTTGTCTTGAAGGAAAAAGAGCTGCTTGTAGAGCGTCCGCATGGTCACATTCTGATGAGTGGCGACAATGCCCGTCTCAACGATAAAGTCATTACTACTACTTCTTATATGTACGGGATTTTCAACTCCCAGGTCGTTATCGGCAATACGAATTTCAACAAACTGATGACCAATCCAAGAAATGCGCTGAATATTGCGAAAGTATCGGGTCAGCGGATTTATGTACAGATCGATGGACAGTACAGACTGTTGACAATGCCATCCCTGTTCGAGATTGGCTTCAACTATGCCCGTTGGCACTACAAGACCGAGAATGAGGTCTTCATTATTACGAACTATACGACAGCGAATGAGCCTGAGCTGTTGCTGAATGTTCGGGCAGAGAGCGGTAAAGCCTATCGTTATTTGGTAACAAACCAGATTACGATGAATGTCAACGAATATGAACTGGCTTACAAAGTGAAGCAGGAGAATGGCAGTATCATCTTCCAGGCAGACAGTGAATCGCTAAGCGCTGGCGTATATCCTGAGCTGCAGTACCGTTTCCAATTGCAAGGTGCTGAACTGACGCTGACCGATGAGTCCAAGCTGGTTACCGGAGTTGCCCCTGAGAAGGCACCACTAGCTGTGCTGGAACTGTCGTCTAGTGCGGAGTGGACTTTGAGCATTCAAGGTCTGCTTAACGGAGAAGCTCTTCCTGAACGCCATACGACAGTGGAAGCGGAGATTGCTTCCTATCGTGAATTCTATACCGGAGTTATGAACGGGTTCCATTTGAGTAACAAGAACGGTGAAGAAGGCGATCTGTTCAAGGTAAACGCTCTGGCCTGGTGGTATACGCATAATATGCTAGTTCACTATTCTGTACCACATGGTCTGGAGCAGTACGGCGGCGCGGCATGGGGAACACGTGACGTCTGCCAAGGACCGGTTGAATACTTCATGGCTACGCATAAGTATGAACAGGTTCGTGAGATCATCCTGACCATCTTCGCTCACCAATATGAGGATGATGGCAACTGGCCACAATGGTTCATGTTCGATAAGTACACGAAGATTCAACAGGAAGAGAGCCATGGCGACATTATCGTTTGGCCGCTCAAAGTACTGGGCGATTACCTGGCGGTAACTCGTGATTATGGAATCCTGCAGGAGCAGCTGCCATACACTCGTAAGCACAGCTTCGACTTCACAGAGGAGACCGCAAGCCTGCTGGATCATGCCCGTAAGGAGATCGGCTATATCCAAAGTCATTTCCTGCATGATACTCATCTATCCTCCTACGGAGACGGGGACTGGGATGATACATTGCAGCCTGCGAACCCGCAGCTCAAGCAATATATGGTGAGCAGTTGGACGGTTGCCTTGACCTATCAGACGCTCAGCCGCTTCTCCAAAGTGCTGGAGACTGTTGAGCCTGAAACAGCACAGGAGCTTGGCAAACTGGCAGAAGGCATCCGTGAGGATTTCAACACGCATATGCTGCAATCCGAAGTTATCCCTGGCTTCCTCTACATGGAAGACCCGGAACAAGTGAAGCTGATGGTACATCCAAGCGATACCGAGACAGGTATTCAATATCGTCTCTTGCCGATGACACGCAGCATGATCAGTGAGCTGCTGACGCCTGAACAGGCTGAAGCCCACTATGCAGTGATTCAAGATAAATTGTTCTGTCCTGACGGTGTGCGGTTGATGAACCGTCCGGCTCAATATGTCGGCGGCGTTAGCAAGCATTTCAAACGTGCAGAGCAGGCTTCGAATTTCGGCCGCGAAATCGGACTTCAGTATGTGCATGCACATATCCGCTATGTGGAAGCAATGGCCAAGCTGGGCAAGAATGATCAGGTCTGGAGTGGACTGGCTGCCATCAACCCGATCGGTATCCGTGATGTAGTGCCGAATGCTGAATTGCGCCAAGCGAACTCTTACTTCAGTAGTTCGGACGGTAAATTCAATACTCGTTACGAAGCGCAAGAAGGCTTTGGCAAGCTGCGTACCGGTGATGTTCAGGTAAAAGGCGGCTGGAGAATCTATTCTAGCGGTCCTGGGATCTATATGAACCAGCTTATCTCCAACGCACTTGGTATCCGCCAAGAGGGCGGAGATCTGATCCTCGATCCGGTTCTGCCGGACTCGCTTGACGGTCTGAAGTTAGCTTTTGAATTCGCTGGAGCGAAGGTGGACTTTATCTATCATCTGACGGGTGGAGAAATCACGCGCGTTACTGTGAATGGTAATGATGTTGCTACCAAAGACAACCACAACCGCTACCGCAGCGGAGGTGTTCGCATCGAGCGTAAAGACTATGACCAGTTCAGCAAAGCTGAGGGCAATGTCGTAGAGATTTACCTGTAAGAAAGAGCGTTCTATAACTGTAAAAGAGGCGATTCCTGGCTGACCAGCCGGAATTGCCTCTTTTTTTCTTCATCAAGCTATTCTTCCAATCATTGATTTGCTAGAGAATCTGACTGGATCATGTTCTTGCCGCTGAAGCCGGGGGATGTTGTTGTAGCTCAAATTGAATTTCTATATTCTTTTGGAGTAACTCCTTGGTTTCTTTTAAAAGATTGTATGAAGTGGTTAACGTGATTAAAACCAACACGGGTAGCTATGTCAGTAATAGTTAAGTTCGTTGATTTTAGCAGGTCTAAACTACGTTTAATACGGTATTCAATCAGATAATTATACGGGGTTGTATGAACCACTTTACGAAAACATCTATTACATTCTGCAAGGCTAATGTTTGCGGCTTTTGCGATATCCGCTAAATTAATATTATTGGAGAAATTTTGGTGGATATAAGATATTAATAATTGGATACGTTCTTGCTGTTGTATCAGAGTTTTATTATGCAATTTATCCTTTTGCAAAATAACGTTACTTATTAGCTTAAACCATATACAAGTTAACAAGTTTGAAACTTCATACTCCCAACCGAAATATCGTGCCTCATTATGGATTCGTTTTAAATTCCGCAAAACATTTAAAATATCTGCTTGCCAACCCACATTTTTGCTTAGTACAACCGTTGGAAATACGAATGAGTTTGTATATGGCTGAACATAGTTATATTCCATACGACTATCAGAAAAAAAGCAAAGGAGTTTTTCGGGAAAGTTAAAGCTTACATATTCTCCATCGTCAGAAATATCCGTAGTTACGTGAAGCAAACCTTTGTTAATAAAAATCGCATCTCCTGAACAGAGTGTGTAGTTATTGCCGTTTATTTGGATGGTTATCCGTCCACTTGTGACTAAAGTAAACTGTAATTCTTCGTGCCAATGAAGATCATTAAATCCCCTCCCATGAGGAATGCACTTAAATCGAGTAACTGTATACATTTCGAACGGGAATAGATTATCTTGATATCGATTGTTTTCATGTAATTCTTTATTCATGGCTACTCCTCGAAAATGATTAAATATCTATATAAAAAGATGAGATATTTGAAGTTAATTAATGTTCTGCGTTGTTATTATTATATTGTAAGTTTTAAGATATACCAAAATAAAGGAGCACAAAATGAACATTACTTTCCAATCTTATAAGAAGGATGACATTGGGTTAATGGTCGATATCTGGAATGATATTTTAGTAGACGGTGTTGCTTTTCCTGGCGAAGATCTTTATACAGAGTCAGAATTTGAGGATATGCTGAAGGATCAGTCTGGCGTTACATGTATTCTAGTAGATGATAAATTAGCTGGTTATTATACTTTGCATCCGAATAATATAGGTAGATGCAGCCATATTGCTAATGCCAGCTATGCGATCTCAGAAGAGTACCGTGGTAAGAAATTAGCTGAACCGCTGGTGAAAAAATCAGTTGAACAAGCAAGAGAATTAGGTTTTAGCGGAATGCAATTTAATGCGGTTGTTGCGGGAAACATCGGGGCAATTCACACATATCAGAAGGTAGGATTTCAGACTATAGGCACAATTCCCAAAGGTTTTCGCCTAAAAGACGGTGTTTTGTCGGATATGTATATCATGTTCCTTCCATTTAATTAATAAAAATAATCCCCCGTAAGAAAGACACTTGGATCGAGTGACTTCTTGCGGGGGATTTGCTTTATTCAGAAGTCTTACCAGTACAATAGGCAACAATCAATAGCTCGTTTGGTTTATTTCTATGATATTCACGTAGTTGTCAGAAAGAGTTGATCCTTTCTTGAACGTTTAAAGACGAAGTCGTGACCGCAATTGAATTGATTCAAGTCGAAGATATAATAATTTTAAATATCAGGATTCGTAATAATACATTAAGCTTTTTGTCTAACTTGTGAAAAAAATCTCTTTTAGCTCATAACGAGTAGCATAAGAGGTTTATGAATAAAACAAAACGGAGACGCTGAGTAGAGTAATTCTGGTATTTAATATCTCAATAGAGTTAGAAGGGAGGCATTAGCGTATGGGAGTAGATACGGTACTCTGGAGCAAACTGGTGACAGGGATGACCCTGGGATTCCATGCTATTTTCGCAACACTTGGCGTAGGTATACCGCTAATGATTGCCATTGCTGAGTTCATTGGTATCCGCAAGCAAGATCCTCACTATACACTGATGGCCAAGAGGTGGTCACGAGGATTTATTATTTCCGTAGCAGTAGGTGTCGTGACAGGCACCGCGATTTCATTACAACTAGCGTTAGTATGGCCGAATTTTATGAAAATGGCGGGGAATGTCATCGCACTCCCGTTATTTTTAGAGGTGTTCGCTTTCTTTTTTGAGGCTATCTTTCTAGGAATCTACTTGTATACATGGGATCGCTTCAAAAACCCGTATATTCATTGTTTACTGACAATCCCAATTGTCTTGGGGGCGGGCATGTCCGCTGTGTTTATCACAACAGTAAACGGATTCATGAATCAGCCCCAAGGCTTTGTAATGAATGCCGGCCAATTCACAGCTGTCAATCCGATACAAGCCATGTTGAACGCTGCAACATTTTCTAAGGTTTCTCATGTATTAAGTTCAGCTTATTTGACAGGAGCTGCTCTCTTAGCGGGAATTGCTGCTTTTACGATGCTGAGAAAAGGTGTAACGGACTACCATCGAAAAGCCTTGAAACTTATGATGTGGGTTGTTTTGCTGTTCAGCTTGTTCAATACATTAGCAGGAGATATCTCGGCTAAATTTTTGGCAGAGCATCAACCGGAAAAGCTGGCTGCCGGGGAATGGCATTTCAAAACTGAAAAGGGCGCAGATTTGATTTTATTAGGTTTCCTTAACGCTGAGCATGAAGTCATAGGTGCACTTCATCTCCCCAAATTCCTTAGCTTCCTGGCTTTTGGCGACTTTAATGCGACGGTTACAGGTCTTGATCAATTCCCGGAAGCGGAATGGCCTCCGTTGCTCATTCATTACTTCTTTGATTCCATGGCCGGAATCGGATTTGCGCTATTGGGTATTTCCCTGCTTTATTTTTTCTTTGCATTCTTGAAAAAACGTCATGAGTTCAACAAGTGGCTGCTTCGAATAGTTGCACTGGGTGCACCGCTCGCTTTTATGGGCGTCGAGTTAGGTTGGTTTTATGCCGAGATGGGGCGGCAGCCCTGGATCATCCGGGGATATATGCGCGTAGATGAAGCAGCGACCTCTTCGCCGAGTGTGAGGATTTTATTTTTCTTCTTCTTGCTTCTTTACATCGTACTAGGGACCATGTGTGTTGTTGTGTTAAGACGCTTGTTTAACAATAATCCGGCAGAAGTCGAGATGGAGAAGTGGGCCAAGACTAAGCGTAATCCGACTACTGAAGAAGGGGAGCACGCGTAATGAATTATGAATTGATTGGGATCTCGGTGCTCTGGCTGTTCTTGTATGGCTATTTAATAGTAGCTTCTATTGATTTTGGAGCAGGATTCTTTGCTTTCTATGCTCGCCTGACCAAGCAGGACCACTTAATTAATCGTCTGATTTCACGTTATTTATCCCCTGTCTGGGAGATTACGAATGTCTTCTTTGTCTTTTTCTATATAGGCATTGTTGGTTTTTTCCCTGATACTGCCTACTACTATGGTTCTGCGTTGCTTGTTCCGGGAAGCATTGCTGTGATTCTGCTTGCGATTCGCGGGTCGTTCTATGCTTTTGAGAATTACGGGGCCAAAAGCAGCATCGTATATTTGTTTCTATATGGAGCTTCCGGTTTGCTTATTCCAGCATCCTTATCGGTAGCGCTCACCTTATCTGAGGGTGGATTTATAGTAAAAGAGCAGGGTAGCGTTGTGCTTGATTACTGGGCGTTGTTTACAAGCCCGTTATCCTGGAGCATTGTTGGGCTAGCTATTACATCTGTGCTGTTCATCAGCGGATCATTTCTAGCTTTTTACGCTTCTCGCGCAGAGGATCATAGTGCATTGAAGCTGCTGCGGAGCTACGCGCTGTTTTGGAGTACGCCAACCATTATTGTTGCACTGACTGCTTTTATTTACCTTGGTCAGCACAATGAGCGTCATTTTCAGAACATGATGGATTTATGGTGGCTACTGGCGATTTCCGTTGGATTCTTTATGACGGCAATGTGGCTGCTGTACAATGGGCGCCGCTACGGTTTGGCTTTTATATGTGTCATGCTGCAATTCTTCTGCGCTTTCTTTGCGTACGGGATTGGGCAGTACCCTTATATCATTGATCCTTACATTACGATCCAGAATAGTGCCACTTCGCCGTCTATGGCCATTGCCTTAATTATTGCCTTTGTCGGAGGGCTATGTCTGCTGATCCCTTCACTTATTCTAGTGTTCAGGCTTTTTCTCTTTGATGCGGATTATGTAAAGGGAAAACATTAAAGGAGGGGAAGGAACGTGAAGGGGAAAACAAGTCTGATCTCTAAACAAATGTCTATGCAAAGGAATCGCCTCGCTATCCTCGCCGTTCTCTCTCTGGGGCTCGGCGTAGCTATTGTAGGCCAGGCTGCGCTGCTAGCGAATGCAGTTCAGCGGATCTTTGTGCAAGGGGAAGCACTTTCGTCAGTTGTTGCTCTGCTGGGAGCACTGCTGGCTGTTATGGCTGTACGGAGTCTATTATCCTATGGAAACGGAAGGATTGGCTTGAACATGGCTGCTAGCGCGAAAAGAAATATGCGGGCAGCGCTCTTGCAGAATATGGTTCAGTCTTCCATTCCTTCTGCCATTCGTGGACAAGCAGGGGAAAAGGTAAGTATTGCACTGGATGCCGTGGATGAGGCTGACAGCTATTTCAGTCAATATATGCCTCGTATGATCGAGGTTTCTATGATTCCAGTGCTTATTTTAATAGTTGTTTTTACCCAGCATGCGAATTCTGGTTTTATCATGCTGTGCACAGCGCCCTTTATCCCTCTATTCATGATTCTGGCCGGACTAAAGACCAAGAATAAATCTGAAGAGAAGTATGCTCAGCTCGCTGAGTTCTCAGGTACGTTTCTCAACGCGGTTCGAGGACTGGTGACGTTGAAAATATTCGGGCAGGCCCAGCGCCAGCAGGAAGAAATTGAACGCAGCAGTATGGGGTACCGGGATGCAACGATGAGTATTCTGAGAATTGCGTTTACGAACACATTTATGCTGGAGACCGTCGTGATGTTAAGCATTGGGATTGTCGCTCTGGAGTTGGCTATTCAATTGCTCATTTTTAAATCGATTACTTTTCATACAGCCTTCTTGATCCTTCTGCTTGTTCCTGAATACTATAGTCTTTTCAAAAATACAGGAACAGCCTTTCATAGTGGCCGTACAAGCATGGGAGCGATCCGGAAGGTTGAACAGATGATGGTTGCAACGGATGGGGAAAGTCAGGGACTGAAAGAAGAAAAGGAAGGAACAAGGAATGCCGAATTCCAGTTGGATGTCATTAGCATGCCTCCATCCATCAGGCTGGATAACATTACATTCCGTTATCTTCCCGAGTCGTTTGAACTTCACATACCATCTGTAACGATTGAACAAGGAGAGAACGTGGCGATTGTGGGCAAAAGCGGCTCAGGTAAAACGACCCTACTTCATCTCATTGCCGGCTTGCTCAGACCAGATTCTGGAGAGATTCTGGTGAGCGGTAATCTGATTTCACAATTCACTGAAACCGAATGGTTCGAACGAATCAGCTATATTACGCAACATCCGTATATTTTTGCCGGCACGCTCGCTGAGAATATTGCCATTGGTACTAGCCGGAATGTCTCCAGAGCAGAAATCGAGCAGGCCGCGTCGGAGGCTGGACTTGCTGGTCTCGCCGCCCAGTTGGAGCATGGCTATGATACCTTGGTTGGTGAAGGCGGGAGAGGACTGTCCGGAGGCGAACAGCAGCGTCTGGCTCTGGCCCGTGCCTTTCTGAAGCGACCGTCTCTGATCTTATTCGATGAACCAACGGTTGGTTTGGATCTGTACACAGAGCGTATTCTGCAGAAGTCCTTAAATACACTGTCCCAAAGGGCGACAATGATTACGGTGGCGCATCGGCTGTATACCATACAGCATGCTGACAACATTCTATTTATGGATAATGGCGTATTAGTAGATTCGGGTGTGCATAACGAGCTTCTGCAGCGTCTACCTCAGTATGCCGAGATGATCAATGTTCAAAGAGAAGGGGGATTGGCATGAACGACCTAGCTATTCTATCCAAAGCGATGATACAGGAGCGGAAAGATATTGTTCTTGCCATTTTAGGTGGATTTATTGCCGGCATTGCCGGAGTGTTTCTTTTTTCCACAAGCGGTTATCTGATCTCCCAGACTGTATTTATGCCGCCCCTGTATACCTTGATTGTATTGACATCGTTGGTCAAAATGCTTGGTTTGCTCCGTGCGGGGAGCCGTTATGGAGAGCGGCTGTATTCCCATCGCGCGACATTCTCTATGCTAAGTCGGTTACGAACCACCTTTTTTGCAAAGCTCATTCCCTTAACACCAGGTGTATTGAATAAAAAGCGCAGTGGGGATCTGCTTGCCCAGATCGTGGGGGATGTGGAGAGCCTACAATTTTATTTTTTACGCGTCGCCTATCCGCCGGTCATTGTCGTGATGGTTTTTTTGGCAACGGTTCTGTTTACATCGGTATTCTCTATCTGGATTGCAGCGTTATTCGTGCTTGGGATGCTTGTTATCGCCTTTGTTGTTCCTGCCATCGTCCTGATTGGCCAGCGAAAAATAATTGGCCGTGTTCGTGAACAACGAGCAGCACTTTCAACAGAGTTTACCGAAGTCCTGTATGGTTTTCGTGAATTAAAAGTATATGGTCAATTAAAACAGCGGGAAGAGCAGCTTGGGCATCTCTCAGCAGATTTAGCGGCCGAGCAGCGGCGAGAAGCAGGTCATTTGCTCCTTGGACAATCCCTGCATACCTTTGTTACATTTTTAATTTCCTGGGGGGTACTGGCGCTTGGTGCTTGGCTGATCACGGCTGGACAACTTGCCGGAGTCTTTCTTGCCATGCTAGTCATGGCTTCACTAACAGTATTTGAAGAAGCTGCGGCAATGGCTACATTGCCTGCATACAAGCAGGATAGTGAACATGCTGCCAATAGGCTTACAGAAACAGTCAAAGCTGCTAATGAGGTACCTTCGCCATCAGGCGGTCTGCTGTCCGTTCATCAAGGAGTCTCGGTTAAGCTATCCGATGTGGCGTTTCAATATGAAGGGGAGTGGCGTCCTGCATTAAAGAACATTTCGCTGGAACTTCCTCCGGGCTCCAAAACGGCAATTGTCGGGCCGAGCGGCTCAGGAAAATCAACGATCATTGATCTGCTGCTGAAGCTGCGTACACCAACCGAAGGGCAAATCCAAATCAATGATGTGTTGCTCAAGGATCTGAACGAAACTAGCATTTGGGCAGCGGCGAATGTGGTTTTACAACATAATCATTTTTTTCGGGGAACCATTAGAGACAATCTGCTGCTCCAAGGCGAAGCGTATTCTGATGAAGTGTTGACTGCGATTCTGTGCAAGGCAGAACTTCCAAATAAATCGTTGACGGATGTGGTATACGAGAATGGTGAGAACTTGTCCGACGGTGAGAAACAGCGTTTGGCTCTAGCACGAGCAATGCTTCGGAAAGGAAAGCTATGGGTACTGGATGAGCCTACTTCATCTCTGGATTATGTGACAGAACAACGTGTTTTCGGTCATATTTACGAACAAGCGGCTGAAGATACACTTCTGTTGATTTGTCATCGACTTATCGGTCTGGACAAAATGGATCAAATCATAGTGATGGATCAGGGGAAGATTGTAGAGAGCGGTTCCTACTCAGAGTTGATGGAGCAAAAAGGTTACTTCTATGAGATGAAGGGAATTGAGCGGCAGATGGTTGGAGAAGATCGGGCATAAAGTTTCGCTGTGTCGATCAAGAGATTCGGAGGTGAACGACCTGACTCATTTTTTGAATAAAAGAATTCTGTTAATAGACGGAGATAGTCGGGTGCGGACATTACTGAGAAACTATCTCGAGAAAGAGAGCTTCATTGTAGATGAGGCTGCTAGCGGTGTTCAAGCTATTCGAAAATGTTTTGTGCATGGAAATTTCGATTTGATCGTGCTAGACTACGAGCTGCCAGATATAAGCGGGCTGGAAATCTGCAGATACGTTAAGCATAGTGGGGACGTTCCTGTTGTTATTTTGTCTGAACGCTCCGATGAAGGAGACCGGATCGAGGGATTTCGGGCGGGCGCTGATGATTATGTCGTCAAGCCGTTTAGTCCAAGAGAGGTTCTATTACGTATCCAAAGTATTGTTGCTCGCATGACTGGAACCTGCATTTCTCATGTTAATGATTCATCAAGCAGTGAAATTCTGTTTGCGGGAATTAAGATTCAGCCCAGTGCTCGCCGTATACGGGTACAAGGAAATGAAATTCACTTGACGCGCAAGGAGTACGATCTGCTGTATCTTCTAGTTACCAATCCGGAAAAAGTGTTCTCTAGAGAAGAATTGCTGAGAGAAGTATGGAGGTCGTCGGCGAAGGAAATATACGATAGGCGCACAGTCGATACCCATATCAAGCGATTACGTGAAAAGCTGACCCTCCATTACCCGGAAGGAAATGAGTTCATTCAAACCTTATGGGGACACGGTTACAGGTTCCGCAGTCCAGAGCAATCTTTGTCTTGAGTAGCTTCAAGCCTAGATGTTATTCCTAGAGTGTAATTAACGGCAATTTTGTACCTTAAACTCTCTACAACTCAGGCTTAGTGGGAATTAAGTGCAATATTGTACCTTAAATCTTCCAGAATACCCCGTTCAGGGTGCTTTTGCGAAAAATAAGATACAATAATGCCCTTATTTTCTTCTTTTGCCTATATTCAAGAAAAATAAGGTACAAAAATGCGCTTAATTGGGAGGTAGAACATTCTTCACTGTTAACAACGCCGGATCTTCTGTTTGAATCTTAATTTCGCTTAATATAGAATAGTAAGTTAAAAAAGTCTCTGTGGTCGCGTTATACTAACGCTCCAGAGACTTTTTTAGGTTATTGCTGGCTGCCTGTTCAATTTCTAACCTTTGAACCTTCTACATCCGGTTTGGCGCGGGAAGACCCAATACGTTCAGCGCATCGCCCAGCGTGGCCTGGAACTTGCCAGTCAGCCAGACCCGGAATCTTATGCTGTCTTCTTCTCCCTTCAGAATCGGACACTGTGAATAGAAGTTATTAAACAGCGTAGCCAAGGTATGTGCGTAGGTACAGATCAGGTTCGGCGCCAGCTCCTGTGCAGCCTCATGCAGCGTATCTGTCCAGGCACTGAGATGTCTCAGCAAGGCAAGCTCTGCCGCTTCTGGTGTACTTGGGAATGGAGCCGCTGCATTCACTGTAATTCCTGCCGCTTCGGCTTTACCAAGTACACTGCCTGCCCGTGCGAAGGTGTACATCAGGTAGACGCCAGTATTGCCGGAGATTTCAGTAGCCTGCCGGAAGTCGAAGACAATCTCTGTCCCAAGATTGAAGCGCAGCAGGTAGTACCGAATGGCGGCATGAGCAATGATACGGCTAGATAGACCGCTTTTATCGGAACGGCTCTCTTCGATAGTCTCTTCCATTAAGGAAATCAGATTAGCGACCTTCACGCCGATCCCCTGGCGCCCCGACATGGCATAGGAGTTTTTGCCATCAGAGATATCAATTCCAAGCTCGGCAGCGGAAGCAGGGCTTAGTGAGACTACACCGTAGCTTACATGGTAGAGCTTCTCCGCTTGTTCGGGATAGCCAAGCACCTGCAGGGCCTGCTTCACCATCAGTTGCGGGTATTCCTGGCGATGGTCAATCACATTGATGACAGCATCCGCCTGCCCATAAGGCATGGACTGTCCGGTTAGTCCGGTAGTCCACAGTCCAGCAGCAAATTCGCTATAAGCAAAATCTTTGTCCAGTAATCCGAATTTCCACAGATGATAGGCGATATCTTTGGCAGTGTAGGTCAAAATCCCGTTGGAGCGAACCAGCACTTTATCCTGGTGGTATTCACCATTCTCCGTACCTTCTTCTGCTGTCTCTCCAGTGCCTTGTTTCAGCACCCAACAGCCGGCAAGCTTTCCTTCCGTTTCTTGAACAAAAGCTGAAGTCTGCGACAGTCGGTCGAACGCAGCCGCCCAGAAACCCTCTCTGACAATGCTGCTCTCCCAGACGAGCAGATCATAGTCAATTCCGAAGCCTTTCATCTCTTCTACATGCTCCCGCACGATCCGCTCGGCCACGAGATTGCCCAGCCAGGCGGTGTTTCCGCGGCCTTCTTCCAAGGCATGCAGGGTTTCGGACCGTTTCTCCACCATCCCAGGCTCAAGAGCATACGCCTTGTTTATTTGGGAATAAATATCCCAGCAGTAATCCCCGAAGCGAACATACTCCCCCTCCAGCGGAATGTTTTGTAGTCCCACAACCGTATCGGCGAGCTGATTACCAAGATCATCTACGTAGTTGTGCACTTCGACCTGTTTTCCTGTTCTTCTCAGTACGCGAACCAAGGTATCCCCGATACAGGAGTTGCGGAGATGGCCAATATGAGCAGCCTTATTGGGATTGATGGAGGTATGCTCTACAACAATTTTTTCATTCGAGAGCTCGGGAAGCACAAAAGAGTGTTGTGCCCAAGTCGGCCAGTGAATATACAAATTAACAAAACCCGGCGCTGCGACGGCAACTTCACGAATCAAGCCAGAACAGGCACCTTGCTGTTCAAAGGTATCCTTTATCAACCCGGCAATAATCATCGGCGCTTTGCGCAAGGTCTTGGCGAGCTGCAGTGCAATGCTGCTGGCATAATCACCATGCTCAAGGCTGGCAGGCTGTTCAATGGGGATAGGGCCTCCGGTATAAGGTACACCGAGTGTTAGGCAGACTTCCCGCACACTTTGTTCCAGACTATCTCTAATGTGTTGACTTAACATAAATACATCCTCCTTATAAATAAAAAAACAGCCCCCGTCTCTATAAAGAGACGAGGGCTGTAAGCGCTCGCGGTACCACTCCTTGTTGCCGAACTATTAAGTTCAGCCACTCGTATTAGGGTAACGGCCTTCTGCCGGGATTTCCTACTGCTTCGGTTCAGAAATCCATCTCACGGGTGCGCTTCAATATGGGGGCCGCACCGGCTTTCACTCTCCCGGCTCGCTGAGGGCTGACTTCCCATAACTACTCTCCCGATCATCGATTGTCATATCAATTATCAATTTTTCTTAGTATACCCAAAATTGCCAAGAAAGCAATAGTTAAACCCATTCTTCTACCAATCAGTATTGAAAATTAAATTTGAACTATCTTTACGAGAGGGTTATGGAAGTCTACACCGTGCGGGGTTTCAAAGAATATTACTATTTAAGGCACTAAGTTATTCATGCAGTGAAAATGATAGTGTCGTAGTTTCCAAATCTATAAAAAAGGAGATGGAGAAATGAGCTTTTGGTCGACAGGACCGATAGAGAATGCTGTGTCGCCTGTGAGCGGGATTAGACCCACTCAGCATGTTATCGTCAAAATCGATAACCGTAGTTCCAGCACGGTTTCTTCGGTCGGGATTCAAGGGTTCTATCTGAATGGTGTAAGAACAGAGTATGTCGATGAATTGTTGTCTGTTGCACCTAATCAGGTAATTACCAGAGAATATTTTGCGGATTTTGACGGCTTCGAATTCCTTTTCGAGACCCCAATCAGCCCTTGTGACGACGATCCTATTCAAATTTCGGTCTGGGGTATAGATGCTCAAGGTCAATTGGTAACTGCACATCGCCTCGTCTCCGCTGAGCTGTTAGGTGAACTGTGTGGCATCACTGGCGCAACAGGTGCACCAGGTGCAACTGGCTCGACAGGAGCTACAGGAGCAACTGGTCAGACTGGAGCGAGAGGAGCTACGGGTGCCACCGGGGCAACTGGAGCAACCGGGGTGACAGGAAATACTGGAGTACCGGGAACACCAGGAGTGACAGGTGCAACTGGGGCAACGGGAGCAACGGGAGCGACTGGAGTGACAGGTGCCACTGGAGCAACGGGTGGAACAGGAGCAACTGGGGCAACGGGAGCCACTGGAGCGACAGGAGATTCTGGTGAAACTGGAGCCACCGGAGCTACCGGAGCTACCGGAGCGACAGGTGACACTGGAGCAACGGGTGGAACAGGAGCAACTGGATCAACTGGAGCGACGGGAGACACTGGAGCAACAGGAGCAACGGGTGCAACAGGAGACACTGGAGCAACTGGGGAAACGGGAGCAGCTGGAGCAACGGGAGCCACTGGAGCAACGGGAGCAACAGGGGCAACAGGAGACACTGGTGCAACGGGAGCGACAGGAGCAACGGGAGACACTGGTGCAACGGGTGCCACCGGAGCGACAGGAGACACTGGAGCAACAGGAGACACTGGAGCAACAGGAGCAACAGGAGCAACGGGAGCAACGGGTGAAACTGGAGCAACGGGAGCAACAGGAGCAACAGGAGCAACAGGAGCAACGGGAGCAACGGGAGCAACAGGAGCAACAGGAGCAACAGGAGCAACTGGAGCAACAGGAGCAACGGGAGCAACAGGAGCAACGGGAGCAACAGGGGCAACAGGAGACACTGGTGCAACGGGTTCCACCGGAGCAACAGGAGACACTGGTGCAACGGGAGCAACAGGAGCAACGGGTGAAACTGGAGCAACGGGGGCAACAGGAGACACTGGAGCAACTGGGGCAACGGGAGCGACAGGAGCGACAGGAGACACTGGAGCGACAGGAGACACAGGAGCCACCGGAGCGACAGGAGACACTGGAGCAACAGGAGCGACAGGAGACACTGGAGCAACAGGAGCAACGGGAGACACTGGAGCAACAGGAGCCACTGGAGCAACGGGTGAAACTGGTGCAACGGGAGCAACAGGAGCAACAGGAGCAACGGGTGAAACTGGAGCAACGGGAGCAACTGGAGCAACGGGTGAAACTGGAGCAACAGGAGCAACGGGAGCAACAGGGGCAACAGGAGACACTGGTGCAACGGGAGCCACTGGAGCGACAGGAGATTCTGGTGAAACTGGAGCCACCGGAGCAACAGGTGCCACTGGAGCAACGGGTGGAACAGGAGCAACTGGGGCAACGGGAGCCACTGGAGCGACAGGAGATTCTGGTGAAACTGGAGCAACGGGTGGAACAGGAGCAACTGGGGCAACTGGTGCAACGGGAGCGACAGGTGACACTGGAGCGACAGGAGCGACAGGAGCCACAGGAGCCACCGGAGCCACCGGAGCCACCGGAGCGACAGGAGACACAGGAGCAACGGGTGAAACAGGAGCGACAGGAGCGACAGGAGACACTGGAGCAACAGGAGCAACGGGAGACACTGGAGCAACAGGAGCAACGGGAGACACTGGAGCAACAGGAGCAACGGGAGACACTGGTGCAACAGGAGACACTGGAGCGACCGGAGTGACAGGTGCCACTGGAGCAACGGGTGAAACTGGTGCAACGGGAGCAACAGGAGCAACGGGAGCAACAGGGGCAACAGGTGCCACTGGAGCAACGGGTGAAACTGGTGCAACGGGTGCGACAGGAGCCACGGGAGCAACGGGAGACACTGGAGAAACAGGAGCAACAGGAGCAACAGGAGCAACAGGAGCAACAGGAGCAACGGGAGCAACAGGGGCAACAGGTGCCACTGGAGCAACGGGTGAAACTGGAGCCACTGGTGCAACGGGAGCAACTGGAGCAACGGGTGAAACTGGAGCAACGGGAGCAACAGGAGCAACGGGAGCAACGGGAGCAACAGGAGCAACGGGAGCAACAGGGGCAACAGGAGACACTGGTGCAACGGGAGCAACAGGAGCAACGGGAGACACTGGTGCAACGGGTGCCACCGGAGCAACAGGTGACACTGGTGCAACGGGAGCGACAGGAGACACAGGAGCCACCGGAGCGACAGGAGCAACAGGAGACACTGGAGCAACAGGAGCAACGGGAGACACTGGTGCAACAGGAGACACTGGAGCGACCGGAGTGACAGGTGCCACGGGAGCAACGGGTGAAACTGGTGCAACGGGTGCGACAGGAGCAACTGGAGCCACCGGAGTCACTGGAGCAACGGGAGCGACGGGCGCCACTGGAGCAACAGGAGCCACTGGAGCTACGGGTGCAACAGGAGCCACTGGAGCAACGGGAGCAACGGGAGTGACAGGAGCCACCGGAGCAACAGGAGCAACTGGGGCAACGGGAGCGACAGGTGACACTGGAGCGACAGGAGCCACCGGAGCAACAGGAACGACTGGAACAACAGGAGCCACTGGAGCTACGGGTGTAACAGGAGCCACTGGGGCAACAGGAGCAACGGGAGCGACAGGAGCCACCGGAGCCACCGGAGCCACCGGAGCGACAGGAGCGACAGGAGCGACTGGAACAACAGGAGCCACTGGGGCAACAGGAGCAACGGGAGCGACAGGAGCCACCGGAGCCACCGGAGCGACAGGAGCCACCGGAGCGACAGGAGCCACCGGAGCAACAGGAGCAACAGGAGCCACCGGAGCAACAGGAGCAACAGGAGCCACTGGAACAACTGGAGCAACGGGAGCCACCGGAGCCACTGGGGCAACAGGAGTCACCGGAGCGACAGGAGCGACTGGAACAACAGGAGCCACCGGAGCGACAGGAGCCACCGGAGCAACGGGTGCAACGGGAGCAACAGGAGCGACGGGAACCACTGGGGCGACAGGAGCCACCGGAGCAACAGGAGCGACTGGAACAACTGGAGCAACAGGAGCCACTGGGGCAACCGGAGCGACAGGTGCAACAGGATCGGCAGGAGCCACAGGAGCCACCGGAGCCACCGGAGCCACGGGAGCCGCCGGAGGTACCGGAGCAACCGGAGCCACCGGAGTAACGGGAGCCACCGGAAGTACCGGAGCAACAGGAGCCACTGGAGGTACCGGAGCAACGGGAGCCGCCGGAGGTACCGGAGCAACAGGAGCCACAGGAACCGCCGGTTCAGGTGCCATCATTCCTTATGCTTCGGGACTTCCAGTTTCGTTGACTACAGTACTGGGTGGTGTACTGAATACATCCAGCTTGATCGGTTTTGGCACGAGCTCCATAGGTCTGAATATTACCGGCTCAGCAATTAACATTACCGGTGGTCCAGGGCTTTTGGTCAACGAAGCATTCTCTGTTCCACGTGCCGGTACCATCACCTCAATAGCTGCTTATTTCAGTACGACAACTGCACTCAGCTTGGTAGGTACAACGATTACCATTACAGCTGAATTGTACCGTTCGATAGCACCTAATAACACTTTCACAGCAATAGCAGGGTCGATTGTAACGCTGACTCCTACACTTACAGGTACTCTGGCGTTGGGTACAACCAGCAGTGGAACCGCTACTGGTTTATCCATTCCGGTCACCCCTGGGGAGCGGTTGATTCTGGTCTTCAGCGCTAATGTAACGGCTGGTACTGATGTAGCGACTACGATTGCCGGCTATGCCAGTGGCGGGATCGCCATCAGCTAAGGTATATCCGTAGGTTTCAAATAAGCAAGGGCTTGTTACAAGCCCCTGCTTATTTTTATCCCTGTGTTGCATTCAAGGAAGGAGATATCCATGATTTCAATCAGTCTGTGCATGATCGTGCGTAATGAGGAAAAAGGACTCGCCCGCTGTCTTTCAACGGTTAAGGAAATCGTCGATGAAATTATTATTGTAGATACAGGTTCCACCGACAAGACCAAGGAAGTCGCTAGAAGCTTCGGTGCCAAAATTTATGATTTTGAATGGATCGATCACTTTGCTGCTGCTAGAAACTATGCCTTCAAGCAGGCGACGCAAGAATATATTCTCTGGCTGGATGCCGATGATACCATTGCCGAGAAGGATCAGACTCTTTTTAAAGAGTTAAAAAAGACGTTGTCCCCCCATATTCATAGTGTAACCATGCCCTATCATCTGGCGTTTGACCATGACGGAAATGTGACCTCGAGCTTGCGGCGTAACCGGCTGGTTAGACGGGATCGCAACTTTCAGTGGTACGGCCCGGTGCACGAGTATTTGGAGGTAGGCGGCAATATTATTCACGGCGAGGTGGCGATTACTCATCAAAAAGATAAACAGTATACAGACCGCAATCTGCGCATTTATCGCAAAAGAGTAGAGCAGGGGGAACAATTCTCCCCTCGCGACTTGTACTATTACGCTAACGAGCTTCGCGATCATGCCTTGTACCAGGAAGCTGTGGAGTACTATGGGAAGTTCCTGGGCGCAGGTGAGGGTTGGGTTGAGGATAATATTCAGGCCTGCCTCAAGCTGGCTGGTTGTTATGGGCAATTGGGCGACACGGAAAAAGAGTTCCAGGCTCTCTGCAAAACCTTGCAGTATGACGCTCCCCGTGCGGAATTCTGCTGCCGGATCGGTGCATTTTTCCTGGAAAAATCGCAGCACAATGAAGCTATTTATTGGTATCAGCAGGCGCTGAACCTGCCAGAACAGAAAGAGAATATGGGTTCCACCAACCGTGCCTATTCAACCTGGCTGCCGCATTTGCAACTCTGCCTGTGCTATGACCGGATAGGGGAACATCTGCAAGCGAATGAACATAATGAACAGGCTCTAAAATACGCACCTTCTCATCCGAGCATGCTGTATAACCGAAATTATTTTCAGAAACTTCTGGGTCCTGCCTACAAGAAGGAAGCAGGGACTAGAAAATAATATAACAATCCCCCATGGGGTCATCGCCGTGGGGGGATTGTCATTTCTCTGTTTTTTCTCAGGCAAGCCTTCTTGTTAAAGTTGGTTGTATCAAATCCGCAGAATCTCCCGGATATCTTGTTCTGTCAGGGCGGACAAGCTCTCATGTCCTGGCTGAATGACTTCATCGATCAAGTTCTTCTTCTTTTGCTGCAATTCATACATCTTGTCTTCCACCGTACCTTGGGCGACGAGTCGGATCACCTGCACGACATTCTTCTGCCCGATGCGGTGAGCGCGGTCGGCGGCCTGCTGTTCTACAGCAGGGTTCCACCAAAGATCGTAGAGGATGACGGTATCCGCTCCCGTCAAGTTCAGTCCAGTGCCGCCTGCTTTTAATGAGATCAGGAACAGATCCCCTTCCCCTTCGTTGAAGCGTTGGCATAGCTGGGTCCGCTGGGCAGGCGGCGTTTGACCATCGAGATAGAAATAGGGAACACCCTGCACGCCAAGCTCCCGTCCAATCAGGTCCAGCATACTTGTGAACTGTGAGAAGACCAGCATCCGTTTGCCGGAGCTGCGGCATTCAGCGATAATCTCAAGCAATTGCTCGAATTTACCAGAGCCTCCTTGATAGCCCTCGATAAATAGAGAAGGGTGGCAGCAGAGCTGACGTAGCCGGGTCAGTCCGGCCAGGATTTTGATCCGGTGCTCTCCAAACCCGCCGAAGCCGTCGCTGTCCAGGTGCTTAAGTGCTTCTTTTTGCAGTCGGGCAAGGTAAGCTACATACAGCTTCTTCTGGTCCGGTAGCAGCTCGGAGGCTTGTACAGACTCAATTTTGTCAGGCAGTTCCTTCAGCACATCACGCTTCAGGCGACGCAGCAGAAATGGCCTAGCCCGTTTAGCAACCGCTGCTCTCGGCAAATCATGAAAAGTCTTCTTATTCTCAGGAAATAGTCCAGGAAAGACAGCACTGAAGATAGACCATAAATCTTCTAGCGCATTCTCTACAGGTGTTCCTGTCAAAGCAAAGCGATAACGTGCCTGTAGACTTCTAACCGCTCGGGCCGTTTGAGTGACTTCATTCTTGATGACTTGTGCCTCGTCGAGAATCAGTGTATGAAAGGATATTCCGTTATATAGCTTCACATCCCTACGCAGCAGCGGGTAAGAGGTGATGATCACATCAGCTTCGGCAGTGTTCTTGAGCGTTCGGCTTCGTTCTGTCAGGTTGCCATCTGCGATGACCGCTTTTATCTCCGGAGCAAATTTCTTCAACTCGTTATGCCAGTTGTAGAGCAGTGAGGCAGGGGCGACGATCAACGCTGGCCGTCCTCCGTCCCTGATGTCCGGCAGCTCGGAGAGCAGGAAGGTGATGCTTTGCAGTGTTTTACCTAGCCCCATATCATCGGCCAGAATGCCGCCGAAGCGGTAATGGGCCAGTGTCTTGAGCCACTGGAACCCGAGCTGCTGATAATCTCTCAGCACAGGAAATAGGCTGTCCGGTACAGGGAAATCCAGATTGTCTGGATTTTGCAGATTGGCGAGCAGCTTGCGGAAGCTTTTATCGAGCTTGACTGCATCTCCTTTATGATCGGTGGAACCGAGATGCAGCCCCCGGATAAGGGGCAATGAGAAGGCTTTGCCTTGAATCTCCCCGGTCTTGATCCCCACTTCATTCATAAAAGTGATCATTTCCTGAAGCTCCTCGGTGTCCAGTGGCAGCAAGGCTCCATCTGGAAGACGGTAATATCGACGCTTCTCTTGAAGTGCCTTCAGAAGGGCGGCAATCTCCTCTTCGGGAATGCCACCCATATCGAACTTGAAATCCAGCCAGTCCGTTTTTTCATTCCAGCTGACGTTGACCTTGGGAGGAGGATTGCCTGTAAGTAGCCTCTCTTTAACAGCGGTGGTCGCGTAGACTTCCAGCAGATCCTCCAGAAGTGGAACCGTATGGTACAGAAAATCGAATTCGTCATCCTCGTTACTCATGAGGAAGCTGCTTTCCGTTCTGACGAAGGCGGCGTTCTCCATCAGCTCCATTATTCGGGCTTCCCGTTCGCCGTCTCGCATAAGGATGAGATCTGTACCGCGGCTTCGGTGTTCTTCCAGCGGATTCAGGACGATATCCCCGTACTGAAACTCCAGTCCCGCAAGCAGCCGGTCCCTGATTCGGTCCAGATAGAGCCGGGCTTTTAACGGGCTGTGAAGGATCCGGTCCGAGATGGACTCGGCGACCGTAACCGTGCCCAGCTTCACGAGACCGGGAATCACCTTGTCCATGAACGATTCAATCTGCGTTGGCGTAATACCCAGGCTGCTTTGGCTAGAGGTGCCTAGCATCCGCTTGATCCCGGCGAGCCGCCCGCATTCTTGGGATGGTAGTTCCAGCAGTTGGCCTGCGGACAGCACCAAATCGTAATTTTCCAATACCGTGATGTTGTCCAGGCCCTGAACCTCCAGGCGGTAGCCGCCGCTCTTCGCCTGATCCAGCTGAAACACTAGCGGGAGTGTTCCCTGCGAGATATTCACGCCTTCGTATAGGTGATCACCTTGCTGGAGGTGGACCGAAGGCGCTGTTGCCAGTAGGGGTTGCAGTTCCTTCCAGAAATAAGGTGGGATAGGAAGTAACCGCTCCCGCTCTCCGCTGGCTCTATTTCCATATTGTGAGTTGATCCCCAGGCTATCACGGTAGACTTTTTCACTCTGTATGATCTGGAGGAGCTTTTGGATAATCTCATTGTCCTTCTGAAGAAAGCTGTACTGCGAGGGACTATAAACAAAATGCCGCGAGAATTCAAAGTTCTCCCCACGATGAATGGCTTCCAGGAAGGTTCTGATCTTCTGTACAATATATAGACGTTTAGGCCCTATCTTCAGCTCAATGCCAAGCATTTCAGTGCTGCCGTAGCCAGAGGTCATAGGTCTCACTGTCCACTCCACAACTAGCGTATCTCTCGTATCCACATAGGTCCCTGCGCCTGAGGGACGGGGACGTGGGCGCGAATTTCCGAACATGCCCAGCATACTGTCCACCAGTTGGCTGTCTTGCGCAGGACTTCCAGAGGAATGGCGGAGGTTGCGCGGTGTCAGCCTGCCGTCTTCCCTGTACGACAGCGCGTGCTGGTGCAGGATTGAGTTCTCTGAACGCTGATCCGAATGATCGGCATGCGCCAGCTCATGGATGTGAATCAGCACGGCAGCGATATGCTTGCAGTAAGGCCCGCCGTGTGAATAGGCCGGACAGCTGCACTCTGCCCGAACGTCTCCATCGCTGTCCACGGCAGCTTTGACGTCATAGCTGGGGTGTCCTTGAACGATGGCTTCATATTCTGTCCGGCTGACGATTCCACCGCGCTCCTCTTGTTGTTCTTCCCAGGTTAATTGAACCTTGTTGCTATGGAAGAGGATGGCTCCTTCTTCTAGAACGGCTTTGCCACACAGCAGCTTGATTACCCGCTCCGGTACACTGTATCCCATGCTGTTATTCCTTTCTTCTACGCATCAGTCTGTTCACGCTCCGTATAAATCTAGTCCTATATTAACAGAACAAGCGTACGCCTTCAAAATAATAAAGGATACAAACCATGTTCCTTAGTACAACGGTTCCCATGCACAAAAAAAGCGGAGTTCCGGCTCTCCTGCCGTAAACTCCGCTTCTCCGCTATTCTAGTGAACTATCTACAACTCAGAAATATACTTTAATTTTCCATTATAGAAATACAGATAGGTATCTCCGTATACTGCCAATCCAAGAGATTCATTAGTTCGGTCTGGATCGCCCCATGAGAAGTAAACTTCATCGAAAGTCATCCCGACGACTACCTTTTCAGCAACAATAGCTGCCCACATTTTATCACTGCTGTTAGTTAATGTACGAGGACTTTTATAGAGGAAAGTGCTGCTAATATTACTGATTTGATCCGCTACAGGTGCCAAAGTAATGGTAATTTCTTGACCACTGGCCCGGCGCAGGACAACTTCAATATCACCGCTCTCATTGTCCGCTTGAACGCTCTTTATCGTGACCTTCTCCATATTTTTGAACGGACTATCCTCGATCTGGGAATTCCGCACCCAAGCCGCTGTGCCATTAAAGGTCTTCTTCAAGTACTGTAGGTAATCCATTGTATACATCATAGCTTCGTCATCAATGTCTTGATTCAGCGTCCATGACGTGCCATCGTCCTTGAGCATGGAAAACTCAATCGAGGAGCCTCCATCGTACTGGACGTCTGTAATCCAATGTGTGCCTGGGAAACCGTAGACATAGACCTTCTTGCCTACAACGCTACCAAAGTTTCTTGGAAGCTTGCTGAGCGCTGTCAGTGTGGCATTGCTCTTCGCCTTGCCTTCATCTCCGCTCCAGATGAACAATGAGTAGGCGCTGGAGGCGTACTTGCCATCAATCGCGCCGATGTTCAACAATGTCTTGAATGCAACATAGTTGGAGTTGTTGTACAGGACCGAGTTGTCCTTGTTCAGTGTAGTAGCACCTTTGGCGCCACTCACACTAATGCCTGTAGCTGTCTTGGTCATGCTGATTCCCGGAATTTGATCCAGCAGCTTCACGGGTACATATGCCGATGAATTGACCAGGATCGACTTGGAAGTCGAGATAATCAGCTTGCCGTCCACAAACGTAGAGATTTCGTTATAAGCTGGTGCCGCTGCCGCGGCGGCTTTCCCTGTTCCCGCAGGGCTGCCCAGCCCGATAACGAGCAGCAGGGCAGTTAGTATTACGACCAATCTTTTCATAAGTCTTCTTCCCCCAATGTATTATGCTTTAACCGGTGTCTAATGGTTTAGCGTTCTATACATTCGCTGGGACTCCAGTATATTCCTGCCGATTCGACATAATTCTATCGGGAATTCGGATTTCCTTACATTACATTTTGCGGTGCTTGCGCAAAGCCAGTACATTCAGCGCCATGAACAGAAGGGAGAATCCGATCAGCACATACACGTCGAGGGCAATCGTCTTCCAGCCCTGGCCACGGATCATGATGTTCATTAGCGCCTCAGCGCCATAATATAGCGGTGTGGCCAGCCCGATCCGCTGCAACCAGAGTGGAAGCGTGTCGAGCGGAAATAATCCGCTCAGGAAGATTTGCGGTACGATGACCAGCGGGATAAACTGGATCATTTGCAGCTCATTAGCTGCGAAGGCCGAGAGCAAGGTGCCCAGTGTTAGAGCGGACATAGATAACAGCAAGGTTATCAGCAAGACGTAGCCGAAGCTACCGGTCATGAGGATTCCGAGCACATGAATAGAATACCAGGAGATCAACAGGGCCTGAACGATAGTGAACAGGCCAAAGCCGCACACATAACCCACGACAATCTCCCAACGTTTCAGCGGTGTCGAGAGCAACCGTTCCAGCGTGCCAGTGGTTCGCTCACGCAGGAAGGAGACCCCGGCAATCAGGAACACAAAGAAGAAGATAAACACACCGATCATAATTGGCCCGAAACGGTCAATAGTCTTCATGTCTTCAGAGCCGTACAGATAACTGATCTTGGGCTGGATGCTCTGCTGCGCATTGGGGATGGCCGCTTGAGAGGTTTCCTGGAGCACTGTCATCACCGCACGGCCCGCGGTAGGGTTGCTGCCTTCCAAAATAACATGAGGCACGTTGTTTTCCAGCGAGATTAACGCGTCAATGACGCCTTTTTTTAATGCATCGTTACCTGCCTCTGTAGAGGCATACTCCGTGATAATGGCCCCGTGCTTCACCAAGCTGGAAGACAGCGATGCTGCCTGACCAGTTACCCCAAGCTTCGGCGCATAGGCATCTCCGTTGAATACAAGGCTCATCAGACTGAGCACGAGCAGGGGGGCAATGAACATCAATGCCATAGTTCTTTTATCACGAATGAATTGCTGCAGAATTCGCAAGGTGATCGCTCTGACTCTCATGGACGGACACCTCCATAATATAGAAAGGCTTCCTCGAGGGTTGAAGAACCGGTAGCTTGCAGCAGTCCCGCAGGAGTGTCCGCAGCTAGCAGCTCTCCTTCCCGGATCATGCCCAGACGGTCGCATTTCTCGGCTTCGTCCATTACATGAGTAGTAAGGACAATGGTCGTCCCCTTCGTATTCAGCGCCTTCAGCTCATTCCAGATGGACAGCCGTAGCACAGGATCAATGCCGACTGTAGGTTCATCCAGAATCAGTAAGGGGGGCTCATGCAGCAGCGCGATTGCCAGAGACAGGCGACGCTTCATACCTCCAGAATAATCCCCCACTCTTTTGCGCAGATGATCCTCCAGATTGACCAGTTCCATGACAGCCTTGATGCGGCGGGCACGTCGTTGTCCCTTAAGACCGTACAGGGAAGCGAAGAATTCCAAGTTCTCCTTGGCACTGAGCTCTGTATAGAGCGCATCGGACTGGGCCATATAGCCGATCTGCTGAAGCATAGACAATTTGGGAAGCTTGACCCCGAGCAGGTGCACCTCACCAGAGGTGGCTTCATCGATACCGGTTAAAATTTTGACTAGCGTGGTCTTGCCTGATCCAGAGGGTCCCAGAATACCAAAGGTCTCAGCGGGCGCTACTTCGAGTGTTATATCTTTCAATACCTGTTTGCTGCCAAAAGATTTGCAGACATGGTTCACAGAAATGACGGGAGCATTCTTCTTCATATCCATTCTCCTTCATTAATGCAGGATATAAATCAGCATTCACTCGTGATTGTAGGTCAAGTGGGAATGATTGTAAACAGGACTTCCCGAATTGTTGACAGCAGCGATTTCCAGGTAAAAGGAAGGGCTGTCCGGCAACTATTATGTGCAAATAGACCCAATGGAAGGCGCTGGGGTCTTTTTATAGACATATTCACTAGAGATGCGGGACTAATAGACTCATTACGCGATATTTTACACTCTCTTAACAAAAAACTACCAAAATATGCCCAAATTAATATTTCCAAAACATACCTCTGCAACGGCATTGACAATTGTAGACGAAAATAACATTAGCAGTTACCTATAGGAAAAGGGTGAATCTAATTGAAAAACAGTAAATGGATAAGCGCAACCTTGGCTTCGGCACTTCTAGTAACCGCAGGGGCAGGGAGCGCATTAGCTGCCAGTGCAGGTGGTAGTAAGACAGGAACAGTAAGTGCAGCAGTCTCCGGGCCGGTAAAAGTCAATGAAGGTACCGCTACATGGACTGTAAATGGCACGCCAGTCACATTCAAGACAATTGACAGTGGCGGTTATAAACTTTATGCACTTAGCCAAGTAGCCGGCGAGATCGGAGCTCACGTAAAAGCCAGCGCAAGCGGCATTGAGCTGAACGACAGCAAAGGCCTACATACCCTTCAAATCAAACCAGGCTCCAAGAGCTTTCAAGTAGACGGTGAGGCACAAACATTCACTATTGCGCCTGTAACATACAAGAACATCACTTATGTAGAATTAACCAAGCTTGTTGTATCCTTGGGCGGTGAACTGGATGCCGAAAGTACATCCATTCTGAGCTTTGCCCGTCCTGAGGGTCTATTCGATACGATTCACTGGGCAGCAGACGGCAGCATTATTGCGAACAAAAGTGATGCCGAGTCGACTCAACTTCTTAAGTTTGGTGCGGATCAAGGTAACTACCAATTGTTCTCTACCGATGACAGCGCAGTAGATTTCGCAGTATCGGCTGACCAACGTTGGGGTGCTTTCAATGACGAGACTGGCCAGCTTCGTCTGATCGATCTGAACACTGGAGCTATTAAAGCGCTGGGTACTGACAACAGCGTTAAGACTGACCTGATCTGGTCCCAAGATGGTAAGAAGATCTACTTTATCCAAGGGGACAAGCAAGAGAAGATTGCTTCCATCTCCGTGGAATCGGGAACTGTAGCTACAGTGCTTGCTGACAAAGTCGAGAACAAATCCGAGCTGCGTGTGGCTGCTGACGAGAAGAGTGTTGCTTATATCGTCAACCTGACCGGTGTAGCCAAGAACGATGCTGACAGCACTGAAGATTCTCTTACAGTAGACTTCAGCAAAGCTGGAGAGCAGCTGTATAAGCTGGATCTGACAGTGAAAGACGCAAAACCAGTTGCACTCACTACTTCCGCAGACAACAAGCTGTACCCTGAAATTCTTGCTGATGGCAATGTAGCTTACCTGAGTGCAGATGCTGACGGTAAAGCAGCAAACACACTGAAGAGTGTGAAAGCTGACGGAACTAACTCGGACATCGCACTTGATATTGAGCCTACATGGGTAAGCAGTGTGAGTACTGGTCTGGTGGTGTCCGGTACGACAGCTAATGGCGATACAGTGGTATACTCCATCAATGCTAGCGGAGCTAAAACTGAGCTGTACCGTTCTTCTGAAGATGTATCCGAAGTGGCTGTGTCGAAAGACGGCAGCAAACTGGCAATCATCAGCGATGGCAAAGTAGTTGTTATCAAAGCCGGCAAAGCTCTCGAACTGACTAAATAACAATCATTCATTTGTACTTCTTAGACCTTACTAACTAATTTAACGGCGTATAGCCGAGAGGAGAAATAGTTCATGAAAGTTTTTAAAAAATTTACAGTAACTGCACTCACAGCAGTTCTTGCGTTAACAACAGCTTTTGCTGGAATCGCTTCTGCAGCTGACTCCCTTTCCGGAAAAATTACGGTGAATGGTTCCACAGCATTGCTTCCACTAACGCTGCAAGCAGCTAAGGAATTCCAAAAGCTTCACCCTAAAGTGAAAATCGCTGCTTCCGGTAAAGGTTCCGTAACTGGACCACAAGCTGTAAAAAAAGGCATCGCTGACATCGGCGCTTGCGACTGGGATGCTAGTATTGATGTTCCAGGCTTCAAAGCTTTTGACGGTCAAGTAGCAAACAAAGTAGCTGTTATTCCATTTGCTACAATCGTTAACAAAAATGTCGGTGTTGACAACCTGACTACAGATCAACTTAAAGGCATTTTCTCCGGTAAAATCACTAACTGGAAAGAAGTTGGCGGTTCGGATGCTGATATCGTTGTAATCACTCGTGCTTTCGGTTCCGGTACACGCGTTAACTATCAAGCTAAAGCTTTGGCTGGTGGCGATATCGTGAAGAAAGAAAAGAACTACAAAGAAACAGGTTCCAGCGGTGACATGAAAACAGCTGTAGCAACTACTCCTAACGCCATCGGATACATCGACTTGGTATATGTAAGTGGCGACGTTAAGGCTGTTAAATTCAACGGCGTTGAAGCTACTACAGATAACGTAATCAACGGTTCCTACAAAATTTGGGCTTACGGTTACTTCATGACTAAAGGCCAACCTACTGGCGCTACTAAAGAATTCATCGATTACGTACAAAGCAAGAAGTTCCAACAAGGTTCTTTGAAGAAGCTTAAATTCATTCCAATCGCATCGATGAAATAATATTAATATCCAAGATTATATTGAACGGTAAACAGCGGCCAGCTCCTAGAGAATCAGCGGGGGCTGGCCGCTTACAGGAGGGAACATATGGGGGCACCAGTCCACAACCTGGAATCCAGGCTGAAACAAAGCGCGGTTAAGGTCAGCGCTAATGCAAAACGACATAGCAGGCATATGCTAAGTAATGCAATATCCCGGTATTATTTTTTGTTCAGTATTTTGGCGCTTTGCTTTGTACTGGGCATGGTTATCTTATTTATCGGTAAAACGGCGATGCTAATGTTCGGCCAGGTCTCATTGGCTGACTTCTTCTTCTCTTTTAATTGGAGTCCGGAAGAGGATGCTTTCGGGGCAGCCGCGTTTATTGTGAATACACTTTCGCTAACTGCGCTTACAATGGTCATCGCAGTTCCCATCTCGGTAGGTATGGCGGTGCTTGTTGCCGAGATTGCTCCGAACTGGTTGAAGACCTTTATTCGCCCAGTGCTTGACCTGCTGGTCGGGATTCCATCCATCGTTTATGGATATCTGGGCCTTACCGTATTGCTTCCCTTCCTGCGTGATGTCAGTGGCCAGGGTCTCGGTGACGGAATATTGGCCGCGGCGCTTGTTCTATCCTTGATGGTGCTGCCGACGATCTGCCGGATCAGCGATGATGCCATTGTAGCTGTACCGCGCAAATACCGCGATGCAGCTTATGCTCTTGGTTCTACCCGTCTACAAGTAATTATGCGGGTAGTGCTGCCTGCGGCAGGCCGGGGGATTATTTCTGCGGTCATTCTCGGGATGACTCGTGCTGTTGGTGAGACAATGGCTGTTGTTATGGTCATCGGGAACACAGCCCAACTGGCCAAAACACTGTTCACACCTTCTTCGGTGCTGACAAGTAATATCGTAATGCAAATTTCTAATGTGGAATTTGACTCGACCTGGAACTATGCGCTGCACATGATGGCCTTCTTGCTGCTCGTGATCTCGTTCGTGCTGATTCTGATCATTCGGATACTCGGAAGAAAGCGGAGGGATGCAGCATGACCAGCTTCACACGGACACGCCATACGGCGCGGGCGCAGCTACGCGACAAAATAGCTACATACGGCTTCTATACGCTGGGCGGTCTGATTCTGCTGCTGATCTTCTGGTTGCTGTTCTCGATCATGGGCAAAGGCTTGCCATCCCTGAGTCTGGATTTCTTGCTCAAGCAGCCAGAGGAGATGGATGCTGGCGGCGGGATTGGTCCGGTACTGTTCAACTCCTTCTACATCCTGTTCATCTCACTGATCATCTCGGTTCCAATTGGACTGGGTGCGGGGATTTACATGGCAGAATACGCGCCAGATAACAAATTCACCGGTGCATTACGGATCTGTGTAGAAGCCTTGTCCTCGGTTCCATCCATTGTATTCGGTATGCTCGGTCTAGCGATTTTCGCTGAATACTTCGGGATTGGACTTACGATTCTGGGCGGAGGCGTCAGCTTGGCGCTCTTGAACCTGCCAATGCTGGCTCGCGTAACAGAAGAAGCGGTGCGCGCCGTTCCCGGCGATATCCGCGAAGCGGGTTATGCGCTCGGTATGACCAAATTCCACGTCATCCGTACGGTAGTGCTCCCTGTTGCCTTGCGCTCTATCGTAACCGGTATCTGTCTGGTTGCTGGTCGTGCTTTCGGGGAGTCTGCGGTTATCATCTTGACTGCTGGCCTTAGTACCTCGGGCGAAATGTGGGACTTTAACCTGTTCTCGCCAGGCGAGACGCTGGCGGTGCATCTGTGGTACGTCCAATCCGAGGCGATCGTTGAGGATGCACGTCAGATTGCCGACCGTTCGGCAGCTGTGCTGGTTATAGTTGTCCTGCTCATCAACTTGGCCTTCCGCTTCCCGCTGTGGCTGAACAACCGCCGTCAGGGACGCTGATTTCAGTTGAAGTGAGGATGCCGTTCAGTAGAACAATATGTCTTATTGTCTCAATCTAAAGCTGTCTCCGGTAGTTTTCATGCTGCCTGGAGGCGGCTTTTTTGCGTTGTACTGCAGCAGGGCGAAAATAATCCTGTTTTCGGTCATAAGGCTCCGTCCGCTGGTAGTGGGGGACACTCTTCATCTCCTACACTGATATAGAAGTCAGCCAGGATCTGAGAACTGGGTTCGGATAACGGCTTCTATTTTATTTAGAGAAAAGAGGTTTCCTTCTATGTCAACGTTACAGCAGACCACAGATGGAAAAGAGAAGCAGAAGCTTCTAATCCTGAACGAGAATCTGTGGAAAATAATGTACCAGCTATCCTGGCCAGCAATTATCGCCATGGTATTGTACGGACTGAACGCGGTGATCGCCGCTGTATTTGTGGGCCGTTATGTAGGTGAGACTGCTTTAGCCGGTGTCTCCGTAGCCTACCCATTGACACAAATCAGCCTCGGGTTAGGCTCCCTGATCGGGGTTGGGGCAGGCGCGGTGTTGAGCATTGCTATTGGAAGGCGGGATCAACTTACTCAGCAGCGTTTGATGGGCAATGTAAATTACATAACGGTCATTGTGACCGTAGTCTACATGTTGCTAGGCCTATTATTTTCTACCCAATTAGTGTCAATCATGGGAGGAGAGGGAGAAACGCTGAAGATGGGTAATAGCTACTTCAGGATTACCGTTTGGGGCGCTTTCTTTTGGATCTACGGTTTGGCCGCGAATATGATTGTCAGAGCTGAGGGCAAGATGAAGTCTGCGGCAGTCGTGATGGGCATTGGCTTGGTGGCAGATGTTCTCTGCAATTATTTGCTTGTAGCCGTCCTGCAACTAGGGGTGGAGGGTGCTGCTTGGGCGACCAATATCGGAATGTTCGTCTATACACTACTGGGCTGGATTTACTTTGGTAGAGGATGGTCTTCCTTTAAAAGCAAAGCTTTTGCAATTTACCGAGATGGGACTACCTTAAAATCCATTTTCAGTCTGGGTATGTCTTCCTTTATTATGAATTTTATGAACCTGGTGCAGGCCGTAATTGTGTTTAATGCCCTGTCCAAATACGGCACCATTGCCGATGTGGCCTTCTACGGGGTCGTTTTCCGGGTATTCACATTCTTGCTTACACCGATCTTCGGTCTTATGCGCGCACTGCAGCCGGTTATCGGAATTAACTTCGGGGCAGAGAAATACGAGCGTGTCATTCAATCCTACAAAATATTCACATTAGCTTCCATGGTGCTGACCCTGCCGTTCTGGTTAATTGCCATGTGGAGTCCACAGATGATTCTGGGGCTTATGCTGCCCGATCAGGTCTTCAGTGGGGCGGAGCTGATGTACTTCCGGATTAACATGGCGGTCCTGCCGCTGTTATCGATGATTTTTATGGCGATGACCTTCTTCCCGTCTATTGATAAAGGAAAACCGGCTGCGATCATCGGGATTGCCAGACAGCTTGTGTTCTATGTTCCGGTGATGTTAGTGCTGCCAAGAATTATGGGAGTTTCCGGTGTGTACTGGGGGACGCTGGCGATTGATGCCATGATCGTACTGTGGACAGCGTGGATGGTTCGCAAGGAATTTAGCCTTTTACGAAAGCGGGGCGACGCCTCCGTCACAGAAGCACAGTTGCAAATTTAAGGTTTATTTAATCAAAATGGCGTATACTGTTCGATTAGAATAGATAGAGGAGGATATGTATGCGTCGTTTTACGTCTGCCAAAGAGCTGAATATACTGCTTTTACTGCTGCTACTAGGCGGATTTTTGCTTAATTTCTTCATGCAAACGTCTTCGCTCGGGATGAATGCCAGCAGCGCTTTGACCTGGATTTCGCAATATTACTGGCTTTATATATTTGGTAGCTTGTTCTTTTTCTTTGTACTACTTTGCTTTGCACTGATCATTCCCAACATTTATGCCGGAACATTGCTGGCGTTCGTAGGATGCCTCCTGATTGGCATAGCGAATTATAAGAAGCTCTCCACCACCGGAGAGCCGCTGTTTCCCTGGGATTTAATGCAGCTTAAGAACGCTCGTGAGATGAGTAAGATCACCTCAGGGATGATTTCTCCGCTGGCGATGGTGCTAGCCGCCGTTTTGCTGGTTGCAGTGGTGTATTTAATCTGGAAGCTACCTAGAGTGCAGATTCGCTTCAGACTGCGCGCAATCTTAACGCTTCTCTCTGCTGTCATGATCGGGGGATTTATCTGGATGGTTGGTGGACAGCATGCGCTGGCGACCTCTATCCAGTACCAGAATATTTACTGGAATCAGAAGGTCAATTACAGCCAGAACGGTTTTGTGTTCGCCTTCACGGGCAATCTCAAGCAGAAGCTGATCGAGAAGCCGGCGAATTACAGTCAAGCGTCTATTGCCCGGATTGCCGAGAAATATGGTGCGTTGCCTGCTGGTAGCGATAAAACTACTACGCTTACGGAGCGTCCGAACATCATGTATATGATGGATGAAGCATTCTTTGATGTGACCCGTCTACCCGGCTTTACCTTCAGTGAAGACCCGCTGGCGTTCATTCATCAGGAGGGGAAGAACACTCCGTCCGGTTATCTGCTCTCGCCGGAGTTTGGCGGGAACACGGCCAATGTCGAATTTGAGGCGCTGACCGGCCTGTCGATGTATTTTCTTAAAGACGGATCAATTCCTTATCAGCAGAAGATTGTCAAAATGTCAGAGATCCCATCCATCGTCAGCATACTCAAGGACAGAGGCTATCAGGCACTTGCCGTGCATCCTTTTGACGATACCTTCTATAATCGAAACCGGGTCTATCCAATTATGGGCTTCGACGAATTTACCAGTGAGAAAGAGATGGAGAACTCAGAGCGGATTACGCCGAATGGCTATATCTCCGATATGTCTGCCGTTCAGGAAGCTGTCGGAAAGCTGAAGGCAGCGAAGCAGCCGACCTTCCTGCATCTTGTAACTATGCAGAATCATTTTCCTTTTACTAAAGGACTGAACGGCCCCAATACTATTAGTGTAGGCGGTACACAGCCAGCCTGGAAGGACGAGCTGGAGACCTATGTCCATGACACGAAGCTGACGGATGAGGCGCTGGCATATCTGGCCCAGGAGCTGAAGACGATCCAGCGTCCGACTATTGTCGCTTTCTGGGGTGATCATCTGCCGGCGCTGTCGGCCGATATCTATACCCAGACGGGATGGGATAATGATCCAAGGTTGAAGCATGAGACGAAGCTAATCTATTTGGCTAATTTTGATATTGGAAAAGAACCTGTGGGTACGATGAGTCCTGCATTTATCGGCCCCACGGTGTTTCAGCTGTCGGGTCAGGAAATGCCAGCATTCTACAAGCTTTTGCGCGAGGTGCAGGCAGAGATTCCGGGTCTGAGCAAAAATGTGCTCATCGGTTCAAAAGATACTATCCAGGATCTGAACGAGCAGCAGCAGGCGATTTTGGAGGATTATCGACTTGTGGAGTACGATATTCTGGAAGGCGAGAATTATTCACAGGACTTGCTGTTTTAGGCGGAAGGTACAACGTTGGTACGATAGCTGATCTATTAGTAATGCCCGGGGCAACCCGGGCATTTTATATTTCTCGCTGAAACGGATACCGTCCCTTAGAGAGGACATGGCAAAGCCTTTTCTACTTGTGGAATGAAGATTCTTGGGACACCTTGTGAGAACGCAAAAAAAGCCTTCCGTAAAGGAAGGCTTTTGCATGACGTCCCGGAAGGGATTCGAACCCCCGACCGTGCGCTTAGAAGGCGCATGCTCTATCCAGCTGAGCTACCGGGACACAGGTAGAATGAGTTAAAAGCAAGCAAAAATTATGTTATCATACATAAGAGTGTTTTTCAAGCGGTTTTTTTAAACGTAACCAAGGATATGCTATAATCAACCAAGAATATCGTTTTGGAAAAAAAGGAGGTGCCCTCATTAAACAATCAGATTCCCCTGCCAAAGACAATATCGTGCTGTTTCCGCGCACGCTGGATTATTACCAGATTCAGCTGACGGTCATGCTGGAGAGTGAACGTTACGGGGAAGCGATGGAGCTGCTGCGTTTTTTGCTGCAGTGCCAGGGACAGGAAGAGCGGCACTATGAGGAATGGCAGTCCCTGCTCGACTGGCTGGTGGCGGCTTTTCCTTATGCCTCCGGCAGCGGAGAAACGGACAGCAGTTCCAGACATGAAGAGGAAGAACTCCAAGAGGAGGATATGGCCCGGGTGCTGGCGAGATCCAAACTGGAGGAAGATACAGAGTATCCTGTTAAGCTGCTGCGAAAGATTATGGAAGAACCGCTGTCCGAAGCGACAATTCTGGCACTCGAACAACTCTCCTATTTGGAAGGGGAAGGAATCGATGAGGCACTGATACAGTGGCTTGGGCAGGGCAATGTCCATCCACTCCTGCAATTCCGCACGCTGCAGACGCTGCACAAGCGCGGCGCTCAGGGAAGCATTCATCTGACCCGGGGCCAGGAGACAGTCGTCGTCGAGATTGAGAGTGTGCCGCTGCAGAATGATGAATTTCCGCCGCAGATCAGTCAGGTTCTGGAACGTGTGGCTGAACAAGCCGAGGTGCATGAGCCTACGCTGTATTATTTTGCCCAAGAGCTCTGGGGACAGTTCGTGATGTCTATTTACGGATCAAGAGATTATCGGACGCTGCTGGAAGGTGAGTATGCCATGCTGGACATATGGGCCGGAGCGCTGCACCAGATGGTTTCCGAAAGTCTGAACGGTGTCCGGCAGGAAGAGGAAACTCGGGCCATGTACGGGATTACAGATAGCATGCGCTTTCAATTTGAAGGAGCTTACCGCACTCTGAAAGGATTTGTAAAGACTTCTCTACTTGATAAATGAAGTGATGTTGTATATAATATAATGGTTATTCTGTGCGTGAACTGCGTGAATATTTGAGTAAACATGTGAACCTATTTTTGGAGGGGAAAGTATAACATGAAAGCAACTTGGGAAAAGATAGAGAAGAACCTTGGCGTTCTTGAAGTCGAAGTAGGAGCAGATCGTGTAGCTGCAGCACTCGACAAAGCTTTTAATAAAGTAGTTAAGAAAGCAAACGTGCCTGGATTCCGTAAAGGTAAAGTACCACGGCCGATTTTTGAATCCCGTTTTGGCGTAGAAAGCCTGTACCAAGACGCGATTGACATTCTTCTTCCTGAAGCTTACGGTGAAGCAGTTGAACAAACTGACATCTTCCCTGTAGACCGTCCTGAAGTGGATATCGAGCAATTTGCTAAAGGTCAATCCTTTATTTTCAAAGCGAAAATCACTGTGAAACCAGAAGTAGTGCTTGGTCAATATAAAGGTCTTGAAGTTCCAGCTCAAAAAGCAGAAGTTACTGAAGATGAGCTGAATGCAGAATTGACTCGTCTGCAAGAGCGTCACGCTGAGCTGGTTGTCGTTGAAGACGAAACCGCAGTTCTGGGCGACATCGCCGTAATCGATTTCGACGGTTCTGTTGATGGCGTACAATTCGAAGGTGGACAAGCTGAGCGTCATTCCTTGGAACTGGGAAGCAATTCCTTCATTCCAGGTTTTGAAGAGCAAGTTGTAGGCATGGGAACTGGAGATTTCAAGGATGTTGAAGTAACTTTCCCTGAAGCTTACCATGCTGAGAATCTTGCAGGTAAAGCTGCTGTATTCAAAGTGAAGCTGCACGAAATCAAACGCAAACAGCTTCCAGCTCTGGATGACGAGTTCGCTAAAGATGTAAGTGAATTCGATACATTGGATGAGTACAAAGCAGACCTGAAGAAACAACTGGAATCCCGTAAAGCGGATGAGCTGAAAGGCGCTCGCGAGAACGCTGTTGTTGATAAAGCAGCTGAGAACGCTGAAGTTGAAATTCCAGAAGCAATGATCAACAGCGAAGTTCAAAACATGGTTCGTGACTTCGACAACCGTCTTCGTCAACAAGGTATGAACATGGACATGTTCCTGAGCTTCTCCGGCCAAACTCGTGAAGACCTCGAGAACCAAATGAAGGGCGATGCTGAAAAACGCGTTCGCAACAACCTGGTTCTGGAAGTTATCGCGAAGCAAGAGAACATTGAAGTGTCTGAAGAAGACGTTAACCAAGAGCTGGCTAACATGGCTGAATCCTTCAAACGTACTCCTGAGGAAATCCGCAGCATTCTTGCAGCGAACGGTTCCCTGAGCAGCCTGAGCGATGAGCTCTCCCTGCGCAAAACCATTGATTTGCTTGTTGAGAGCAGCGTAGAAGTTGAAGCTACTGAAGAAGCAGCTGAAGACAAAAGCGCTGAGTAATTTCTGCGCCAATTGATCCACCTATAACGGCCTTTTAGGAGGCCTTCATACACAGAAGATAAGGCACGTATATTTAGCTACGTGCCTTATTTTTTACATATGACATGTATTTCAGTACCTACTTCCGAGATTATAAATCTCAGAAAGCTCCGGGTGCAGTTATGAAACCCTGTCAATACGGATATAATTGCGAGGTAATGTCATACACTTTAGCATTGTGATAGACCGGGGTAGTGAAAAAATGACATTGCGTCTTGAACGTGTTAAAATATTTCTGAAACGGAAAGACTAATCTATACAGAGAAAAGAGGTTGGTGGCATGAGTCTGGTACCAATGGTTGTGGAATCTACAAGTCGGGGCGAACGCTCATACGATATCTATTCCAGGTTGCTTAAGGATCGCATCATTTTCCTAAGCAATGCGATTGACGATGATGTCGCCAATCTGGTTATCGCCCAGTTGCTGTTTCTGGCTGCGGATGACCCTGAGAAAGACATACACCTGTACATCAATTCACCCGGTGGTTCTGTAACAGCCGGCATGGGTATATATGATACGATGCAGCACATCAAACCGGATGTTTCAACGATTTGTGTGGGCATGGCCGCAAGTATGGGGTCGTTGCTTTTGACGGCAGGTGCGCCGGGTAAACGTTATGCGCTTGCCAACAGTGAGGTTATGATTCATCAGCCGCTGGGCGGCGTTCAGGGTCAGGCTTCCGATATCTGGATTCACACAGACTGGATTCTCAAGACCAGACAGAAGCTGAACCAAATTTATGTAGATCGCACAGGTCAGCCCCTTGAAAAAATCGAACGGGATACCGACCGCGATAACTTCATGAGCGCGGAAGAAGCAAAGGAATACGGGCTTATTGACCAGGTCCTCACTTCACCGATCAAATCTTAAAGGGGTGGTTAAATGTTTAAGTTTAATGATGAAAAAGGACAACTGAAATGTTCTTTTTGCGGTAAATCGCAAGAACAGGTACGCAAACTAGTAGCCGGACCTGGCGTTTATATATGCGACGAATGTATTGAGCTGTGCACGGAGATCGTGGAGGAAGAGCTCGGTCATGAGGAAGAGCTGGATCTGAAGGATATTCCGAAACCGAAGGAAATTCGCGATATTCTTGATCAATATGTTATCGGCCAGGAGCAAGCCAAGAAATCCCTGTCGGTAGCGGTATACAATCACTATAAACGTGTGAACAGTCAGAGCAAGGTGGAAGATGTTGAGCTGACGAAGAGTAACATCCTGTTGCTCGGCCCGACAGGTTCCGGTAAGACGCTCTTGGCACAGACTATGGCGAAGATTCTTAACGTACCTTTTGCCATCGCCGATGCGACTTCCTTGACAGAAGCCGGTTATGTTGGTGAGGATGTGGAGAACATTCTCCTGAAGCTGATCCAGGCGGCTGATTATGATGTGGAAAAAGCCGAACGCGGTATTATCTATATTGATGAAATTGATAAAGTGGCACGTAAATCCGAGAACCCGTCCATTACCCGTGACGTTTCCGGTGAAGGTGTACAGCAGGCCCTGCTGAAAATTCTTGAAGGTACAGTAGCTTCTGTTCCACCGCAAGGCGGACGTAAGCATCCACATCAAGAATTTATCCAGATCGACACTACGAACATCTTGTTCATCGTTGGTGGTGCTTTTGACGGCCTGGAGCAAATGATCAAACGCCGGATCGGTAAAAAGGTCATCGGCTTCAACGCTGCGGCTGAAGGTCAAAAGGATCTGAAGCCAGGCGAATACCTGTCGATGGTATTGCCAGAAGACTTGCTCAAATTCGGACTTATCCCTGAGTTCGTAGGCCGTTTGCCAGTCATCTCGACACTAGAGCCGCTGGATGAGAAGACTTTGGTACGGATTCTGTCCGAACCGAAGAACGCGCTCACTAAGCAATACATTAAGCTGCTGGAGATGGATAACGTTGCGCTGAAGTTCGAGCCACAAGCGCTTGAAGCAATCGCGAAGGAAGCCATCAAACGCAACACGGGCGCTCGCGGTCTGCGTGCCATCATCGAGAGCATTATGCTTGACGTAATGTATGAAGTACCTTCTCGCGATGACATCAAGGATTGCGTCATCACTGAGCAGGTTGTTCAAGAGAAGGCTCTGCCGGAATTGAACATCAAGAAAGACAAGAAACAAGAGGAAAGCGCGTAACGCTTCTTTAACAATACATGCCAACGTCTCCACCTTTCTTCCGCTTATCCCGCTTCACTGGCGGGAGCGAAGGGGTGGAGCTTTGGCGTTATGGGGGAGAAATCATGTTCTTGAGACACCAGACCCGTCCCGTCAATGTAGGCGGAGTCATTATTGGCGGCAATAACGAGGTTGCGATTCAAAGCATGTGTACTACCAAAACTGCGGATGTGGAAGCTACTGTAGCGGAAATTCTGCGGCTTGAGGAAGCCGGATGTCAGCTGGTGCGTGTCACCGTTAACAACGAAGAAGCTGCTGAGGCGATCAAGGAAATCAAGAAACGGATTCATATCCCGCTTGTTGCGGATATTCATTTTAATTATAAACTGGCACTTATGGCGATTGAGAACGGCATTGACAAGGTGCGGATTAACCCGGGTAACATCGGCCGCCGTGAGAAGGTCGAAGCAGTAGTCAAGGCTTGTAAGGAAAAAGGAATTCCTATCCGGATTGGCGTAAACGCCGGCTCGCTGGAGAATCACCTGCTAGAGAAGTATGGCTATCCGACGCCGGAAGCTATGGTCGAGAGCGCTTTGTATCATATCGGAATTCTGGAAGAGCTGGATTTCCACGATATTATCGTATCGCTTAAGGCATCTGATGTGCCGATGGCCATCGAAGCATACCGCCAGGCGGCAGAAGTCATTCCTTACCCGCTGCACTTAGGTATTACTGAATCCGGCACGTTGTTCGCTGGGACAGTGAAAAGCTCTGCCGGGATTGGCGCACTGCTCTCTATGGGTATTGGCAGCACTGTGCGGATTTCACTGAGTGCTGATCCGGTAGAAGAAGTGAAGGTAGCGCGTGAGCTGCTGAAGACCTTCGGCCTAATCTCCAACGCGGCAACGTTGATTTCCTGTCCGACCTGTGGACGACTGGATATCGATCTGTTCTCGATTGCTAATGAAGTGGAAGAATACATCTCCAAGCTTAAGGTGCCGATCAAAGTATCCGTGCTGGGCTGCGCCGTTAACGGCCCAGGCGAAGCGCGTGAAGCTGATATTGGAATCGCCGGAGCGCGCGGAGAAGGCTTGCTGTTCCGCTATGGCCGGATGATCCGCAAAGTGCCGGAAGCCGATCTCGTCTCCGAGCTGAAGAAGGAGATCGATGTCATCGTCGAGCATTTCGAAAGAACCGGGGAAATCCCCGGCCGCAAGCATGCCCAATTGGGCGGGCCGGTGGAGACGGTATAACAGGCTGGAATTTGGCACTTATTTTACGACTTATGGGTTAGAAGTAGCTTCACATCGTTGCTCGATTGGTGGCTGGATAGCTGGTGTTGAGTAACTGGTGATGGTAAGCTGATACTGTGCAGCTCGTGCTGAGTAGCTGGTGTTGGCAAACTGATACTGGGGAGCTCGTACAAAGGTTCTATTTCGAAAATAGAGGCATTTTTGCACCTTATTTACGCGCCAAATGAAGCAAAAACCAATATAAGTGCAATTCTGCACCTTAAATTGTGCAAAAGTTAGGATTCAGGGAAATAACCTTCGAATTAAGGTACTAAAATGCCCTTATTTCTATATATCTCTAATCATCAGTGTAATTAAGATACGATTTTGCCCTTAATTTACCTCAGCCTTCAGCTGCGGGAAGAAAATGGCATGATGCATACTTCTAAGTAGTGGCGAAGAACGCCCTGCGAACGCTCCGGGTTATCCGGCGGCGAGAGCGGGGCGTTTTTTTGTATTTTTTTAAATAGAGGAGGAGAAGATCATCAATTATGAACAAGCACATGAAGCCTTTCTGGAGCGCCATCTGACCGCCAGGTCGGGAGAGAGGCAGGGTCGGCTGAAAAGAGGACACGGGCACGCTGAACAACTATTTTTGCACAATGTATGGTGGCCGCTTCGGGGAGATTTCGCTGATTTGCATCCGGAGTATGAAGTGCTGGATTGGCGAGGACGTTCGTACTTTGCAGATTTCGCGTATTTGCCGGGACCCCTCAAACTGTTGTTCGAGATCAAAGGGTATGCAGCGCATGTTAGAGACATGGACAGACAGAAGTACAGTAATGAGCTGAATAGAGAAACGTTTCTGTATGGAATGGGGTATCAGGTACTTTCCTTCGCATACGATGATGTGGAGCAGCGCCCTGATTTGTGTATAACCTTACTAAGACTCGCGCTCAGCCGACATCAGACGATTAAGGCACCAGATGGCAGGATTCAGCTAATGGAGAAAGAAGTTATGCGTTTCGTAGTAGGGCAAGCTGGAAGCATCCGCCCGAAGGATGTGGCCGATTTTTTTGCCTTGACCCCAAGAAGAGTACGTATACTGCTGTCAGGATTGTGTGAGAAGGGCTGGTTGGTACCTGTTAAAAGAGGCGACGGAATGCGGAATGTACAGTATGAACTAGGCCGAGAGGTTCTGCATTACTGGGATTGATGAGAGAGAGTTGAAAAAGTAGAACGCTAATCCAGAAATCATCTCCCCCGAGCGTTTATGAATGACCGAAACGGCTATACTACCTAGTAGTAGCCAAGGGTGTAAGAGAGGTATTCAGAACGAACAGGAGGATGACCTATGGAATTAAGTATATTGCTGATGATCGTGCAGCTCTTTTTCGCGCTGGTTATCGGCGTTTATTTTTGGAATCTGCTGCGGGGACAGAAGACCAATAAGACGGCGGTGGACCGGGAATCGCGAAAAGAGCTGGATAAGCTGCGTAAAATGCGGATGGTGTCGCTGACCAAACCGCTGTCGGAGAAGACACGTCCGGCCTCCATCGGAGATATTGTGGGGCAGAAGGATGGTCTGCGGGCCTTGAAGGCCGCGCTGTGCAGCGCGAATCCGCAGCATGTCATCATATATGGACCACCAGGTGTTGGCAAGACGGCCGCAGCGCGTGTAGTGATGGAAGAAGCCAAGAGGAATGTGCTCTCCCCGTTCAAAAATGATGCCAAATTCACGGAGATTGATGCTACTACGGCTCGTTTTGATGAACGAGGAATTGCCGATCCGCTGATCGGCTCTGTGCATGATCCTATCTACCAGGGAGCCGGGGCCATGGGGGTGGCCGGCGTGCCTCAACCCAAACCGGGCGCGGTTACGAAGGCGCATGGGGGGATTCTGTTTCTGGACGAGATTGGGGAGCTGCATCCCATCCAGATGAACAAGCTGCTGAAAGTGCTGGAGGACCGGAAGGTGCTGCTGGAGAGCGCCTATTATAATTCAGAGGACAGCAATACACCGGCGTATATTCATGATATCTTTCAAAATGGCCTGCCGGCAGATTTCCGTCTCGTAGGTGCAACGACGCGCTCGCCAGAGGAAATTCCGCCCGCGCTCCGCTCGCGCTGCATGGAGATCTATTTCCGGCCACTGCTGCCGGAGGAGATTGCTGTCATCGCCCGGGATGCGATTCAGAAAATCGGGCTAAAGCCGAGTCCCGAGGCGGTTACCGTTGTCCAGCAATATGCTACCAACGGGCGGGAAGCCGTCAACATGATTCAGTTGGCGGCCGGTCTTGCGCTGACTGAGCAGCGCGAAACCCTTAGCGCTGCGGATGTAGAGTGGGTAGCGAGCAGCAGCCAGCTCCCGCTGCGCACCGAGCGCAAGATTCCCACAGCTCCGCAAGTGGGATTGGTCAACGGGCTAGCGGTCTACGGACCGGGCATGGGTACGCTGCTGGAAATTGAAGTGTCGGCAGCACCAGCTACAGGTGGTCAGGGCCGACTCAACATCACCGGCGTTGTCGATGAAGAAGAGACGCGCGGTGGCTCGCGCACGATCCGGCGTAAGAGTATGGCCAAGGGTTCGGTGGAGAATGTCTTGACTGTGCTACGCACCATGAACCTAGAGCCGGATCGTTATGATCTGCACGTTAATTTCCCGGGTGGTACACCCATCGATGGGCCTTCTGCCGGGGTGGCGATGGCGGTGGCCATTGTCTCCGCCATCCGCGGGCTGCCTGTGGACAACACAGTGGCAATTACCGGAGAGATTGGGATTCATGGACGTGTGAAGCCGGTGGGCGGCGTTATCGCCAAGGTCGAAGCCGCCTTCCAGGCTGGAGCTACCACTGTCCTGATTCCCAAAGACAACTGGCAGTCTCTGTTTGAAGACCTCTCGCCACTGCGGGTCATTCCCGTGGAGACAGTGGAGGAAGTATTCCGCCACCTCTTCGGCGCACATATCGCCGATGTGAGACTGCCAGCCGTATCCGGCGAGACATTCTCGGGAGCGCCCTCGCTGCTCAAAGCCGATGCTTCCGGCGAAAGCACCAGTCTGTAGAATTTCTAAGTCTGTAGAATTTCTAAGTTTGTAGATCTTCTAAGTTTGTAGAATTTCTAAGCCTGTAGATTTTCATATTCAGCACAGCAACATCATCGGTTGCGCCTGGGAAATAGATTGCAATACAAGCATAGCAAACACCGGCAGGCCGCATAATAGCGGCCCGTTGGTGTTTTGAGGCTGCTTTTGATAGAATGAATGCATGTGACATTACTTGAGAGCCATTGGGGGTGTGAAAGCGATGATACAGAACAAATCGAAAGGTCGTCGTTTTCCTTTATTGCCGCTTCGAGGCCTTCTTGTGTACCCGAGCATGGTGCTTCACCTGGACGTGGGCCGCGAGAAGTCAGTCAAAGCGCTGGAGAAGGCTATGGTTGAAGATAATTTAATCCTCCTCTGTTCTCAATCTGAAGTGAATATTGAGGAACCGGGTCAGGAAGATATTTTTCGGGTGGGTACCGTCGCCAACGTAAGGCAGATGCTGAAGCTGCCGAACGGCACGATTCGTGTGCTGGTAGAAGGTGTGGAACGGGCCGAAATCATTCATTATACCGATAATGAAGAGTATTATGAAGTGATGGCGCGTGAACTGCCTGAGGAAGAGGGAGCCGATCAGGAGAGCGATGCCCTGATGCGCACCGTTCTGAATCAGTTCGAGCACTATATCACGCTTTCCAAGAAAGTTACGCCGGAGACGCTTGCTGCGGTATCCGATATTGAGGAGCCAGGGCGTTTGGCTGACGTGATCACTAGCCATCTGGCGCTGAAGATCAAGGATAAACAGGAAATCCTGGAGACCATAGATGTTCGCAAACGTCTGGAGAAGCTGCTCGATATTCTCAACAATGAGCGTGAAGTGTTGGAACTGGAACGCAAGATCAACCAGCGCGTGAAGAAGCAGATGGAGAAGACCCAGAAGGAATATTATCTGCGCGAGCAAATGAAAGCGATCCAGAAAGAGCTTGGCGAGAAGGAAGGCCGGGCAGGGGAAGCGGAAGAGCTGCGGGCCCAGATGGAAGAGAAGGATCTTCCGGAGCGTGTCAAAGAGAAGATCGAGAAGGAGATCGACCGTCTGGAGAAAATGCCGGCTAGCTCGGCGGAAGGTGGCGTGATCCGCAACTATGTGGATTGGCTGCTTAGTCTCCCATGGAATGACTGGACCGAGGATGATCTCGATATCGTGAAGGCTGAAGAGGTGCTGGACGCCGATCATTATGGTCTGGAGAAGCCGAAGGAACGGGTGCTGGAATACTTGGCCGTTCAGCAACTGGTTAAGAAGCTCAAGGGACCTATTCTTTGTCTTGTAGGGCCTCCGGGTGTCGGCAAAACATCGCTGGCGCGCTCGATCGCCCGTTCGCTGAACCGCAAATTCGTCCGCATCTCGCTCGGCGGTGTGAGGGATGAAGCTGAGATTCGCGGCCACCGCCGCACCTATGTCGGTGCGATGCCGGGTCGGATCATTCAAGGCATGAAGACCGCTGGCAGTACGAATCCGGTCTTTCTGTTGGACGAAATCGACAAGATGGCTGCGGATTTCCGCGGCGATCCTTCAGCTGCGCTGCTGGAGGTGTTGGACCCGGAACAGAACAGCACGTTCAGCGACCATTTTGTCGAGCTGCCATTTGATCTGTCCAACGTTATGTTCGTGACGACAGCCAATGCAGTGCACAACATCCCACGGCCCCTACTGGACCGGATGGAGATGCTCTTTATTCCCGGATACACGGAACTGGAGAAACTGCAGATAGCCAGTCGTTATCTCATGCCGAAGCAGAAGAAGAACCATGGTTTGGAAGAGGATCAGCTGAGCATCCCAGAGGAGACCCTGCTTAAGATTATCCGTGAATATACACGGGAATCCGGGGTGCGTAACCTGGAGCAGCAGATCGCTGCCTTGTGTCGTAAAGCTGCGAAGCAACTGGTCTCGGCGGAGAAGGAAGCTGTAACTATCCTTGAGGAAGATCTTAAGGATTATTTGGGAGCCTCCAAGTATCGTTATGGCATGGCAGAGCTGGAGGACCAGATCGGAACGGTAACAGGTCTGGCCTGGACCGAGGTTGGCGGCGATACGCTGCTGATTGAGGTAACGGTGGTTCCGGGCGCAGGTAAGCTGATCCTGACTGGACAGCTTGGAGATGTCATGAAGGAATCGGCACAAGCCGCTTTCAGCTACACCCGTTCGAAAGCGGTGGAGCTGGGGCTGGAGCCTGATTTTTACGAGAAAAATGATATTCACATTCACATCCCGGAAGGTGCCATTCCGAAGGATGGACCATCCGCAGGTATAACGATCGCTACGGCGTTAATCTCTGCGTTGACCAAACGCTATGTCTCGAAGGATGTCGCCATGACCGGTGAGATTACGCTTCGCGGTCGTGTACTGCCGATCGGTGGATTGAAGGAAAAATCACTTGCGGCTCATCGTGCCGGGTATAAGAAAATTCTACTGCCCAAGGACAATGAACGTGACTTGAAGGAAATTCCCGACAGCGTCAAAAAAGATGTAGAGTTCGTCCCGGTATCCCATATGGACCAGGTGCTGCATCATGCGCTTGTGGAGCATCATACCTAAAAATCAGCAGTGAGCCACGTAGTAGTGTGCATTAGAAAGGAAGTTCTATGAAAGTTAATAACGCCGAATTTATTATCAGTGCCGTCGGCCCTGATCAATACCCTGACGACGCCTTGCCAGAGATTGCTCTGGCAGGGCGCTCCAATGTAGGAAAGTCCTCTTTGATCAATCGTATGATTAACCGTAAGAATCTGGCCCGGACAAGCTCTACCCCGGGTAAGACGCAGCATATGAACTATTATCTTGTTAATGAGAACATGTATTTCGTGGACTTTCCAGGATACGGTTACGCCAAGGTGTCCAAGACCCAGCGTGCGACCTGGGGTAAAATGGTGGAAAAATATTTGGCCGAACGGGATACGCTGAAGCTTGTTCTGCTCGTCGTGGATCTTCGTCACCCGCCTACGAGCAATGACAAGATGATGTTCGACTGGCTGAAGCACTATGACATTCCGATGTGCGTGGTAGCCACCAAGGCCGACAAAATTCCGAAGACCCGTTGGCCGAAGCATATCAAGATCATGAAGCAGGAACTGGGCGTACTGCCGGGTGATCTGTTCATTCAATTTTCATCGGAAATCGGACTTGGTCGTGAGGAGCTGTGGGCACTGATCGCCGAGCATATCCAGTCTACTGAGCAGGAAGTGGCAGAAGAGGTAGCTGACGGTCAAGAGCCGGATGCTGGTGAAGTCACCGAAGCGTAGAACGTGCATAGCAGTATGGCAAGAAGCTCGTGTTCATTGTATAATCTTGCTAAACAGTGTTACCAAGAATTGAGGGATTAAGATGGCTCAGCGTCTGGCTACGGAATATGTGAATGCGACTTTGCAAATGACGGAATTTCAGATGAACCAGTTCCTGCTCACAGCAGATACCTGTTATATTAGTCACCGTGTCAAAGTGCTCGGCGGCGGGGAACAGGAGATTGTGCTGGAGGCGGCTGGGGGAGAGGAAGTTCACTTGTCCTTTGAACGCAAGGGTAGCATTTATGTCTGCAAGTTGTCCTGTCGGGTGGTCAACCCCCATTTGAATAATGCGATTCGCAAGCTGTTCGTAACCTACAAGGGAACAGGAACGGTTAATCGAATATACAAAGGCTTCACGATGATGTATTACTATGTGGCTGGCTCTGTCCGCCAAATTTCGGAAATTACGCCTGGTGGCAGCAAGCTGATCTACCAGCACAAGCATACGGTTGCAGAAATGCTGAAAATATACCAATCCAACTTCGTAGAAGAGGAGATTGCAGCCCTCAGGCGGCAGGTGAATCTGCTGCTGGATGCACGCAATGCCGCGGAATCGTTGTACCGTATTGCAGAGATTGATGGTGAATTGAGCGCTGCTGCCGCAAGGCTTTTCCAATTGGAAGCATAATGAAAGAGTTACTGAAAGGTACAATCATTTCCAAGCGAAATGGTTGTATTTTTTTGTCGAAAAACTAAAGATATAGGTAGAAAGGACCGATAGAGAACTTATGATAGATATACATTGCCACATCTTACCCTTTATGGATGACGGAGCTAGTGACTGGGACGCTGCACTAGACATGGCGAGCGATGCCCTGGCGGATGGAATCACCAGCGTAGTCGCCACACCACATCATGCCAACGGACAATATATGAATCCTGCAAGTAATACACTGGCAGCTGTGGAGGAGTTGAATGAGAGACTTCGGCGGGCCGGGAACCCGCTGAATGTTCTTCCGGGTCAGGAAGTCCGTGTCTATGGCGATCTTTTGGCTGATCTGGAGCAGGGCGAGCTCTTAACTTTGTCAGGTTCTCGTTATCTCTTGCTAGAGATGCCATCCTCACGAATCCCCCGCAATATGGAGGAAGTCTGCCATGAACTGATCATTCAGGGAATCGTTCCGATTATTGCACATCCGGAGCGCAATGCCGAAGTTGCAGCAGAGCCAGCCAAACTGCAAAAACTGACTGAAATAGGTGTACTGGGCCAATTAACTGCGCAAAGTCTTGCGGGTACCTTCGGGAGCAAGCTGCAAAAGCTGTCGCTGGAGCTATGCCGCATGGGGGCCGTACATATGATTGCTTCCGATGCCCATGACAGCGTGCGCCGTCCGTTCGGACTGAGTGAGGCATACAGAATACTAGAGTCAGAGATGGGGCCGGAGGTCTGCGACTATTTTCGTGAAAACACGCAGAAAATTGTCATGAATGAGCAGGTATTTCAGCAGCATTTTGTAAAAATACGAACAAAGCGTCAGAAATTGTTCGCTTTTTTTTCCCGAAAAGGCTGACCAAATGCTGGAATGATGGTAGAATGGTTTTTATTGGGTTGAAGACACCATGATTTTTCCAGTTGTACCAATTAAAAAATATGTAAGAAGAGGTGGATGAACAGTGACTTTGAAGAAGAAACTGGCAGTATCGACTTTGGCAGTCAGCATGGCTGCAGCGTCTTTTGCAGGAATTCCGTTTAGCAGCGAGGGGCTGGCTAAGCAGTTTGGACTGACGGGAGTAGCTGCGGCTTCAGCAGTAACTACCAAGTCGGAAATTAATGAGAGAATTCAGAAGATCTATAGCAATCTGACTTCCGGAGAAGCACTTTTTGCTTACAAACAACAAGCTGAGAGTCTTAGTTTCGACGCTTACAAGGAAATCTTTGCTCCGATCTTGAACAAGTTGGTTTCCAAAGAGGTTCTGGACCCAGCGGATGTGAACACATCCTATGAATTGTTCCAAAGTGTCTCCAGTGTAGTTTATGACGTATATGCTGAAGGTACCGGTGTCATTAAGAATAAGCTTGTGGTGGACAAGAATATTGAGCTGCTGGACAAAATTGCTAAGGCAGCCAAGGTAGACAGCCTGACTTTTGACGACCTCAACGAATTCATCTTCGGGACTGAAGGCGTAGAAGCTGAACTGCGGAAGCAGATTACCGATAAGGATCTTAGCCCGGAACTGCTGAAGACAGCGATCAAGAGTGTTTTGACTAAGAAAGAGGGCCCTAATCATTTAACTGTCAGTCAAGCAGTGTATAATCTGGGTATTACCAGTGATGAGGTCTATACGACGGTAAACAATGTAAGAGAAAACCTTGATAAAGCTCAACCGGCAGCAGCTTCTCTCTTTGCTGCTTATCTGAAGGCATACCCACTGATCAAAAATCCTGGTGAACCTAGCAATCCTGGACCTAGCAACCCTAGCAACTCTAGTAACGGTTCAGACTCCTATCCGGGTACACCAGCTCCAGTTATTAAAGACGGTGGCGTCTACGACGTATCCAAACTGGTATCCATTGTTGACGGCAAAGCTACCCTGAAGCTGGTTGATGCTGATGTAGTGAAGGCAATTGACGCACTTCTAGCAGCAAATAAAGAAGCTAAAACGTTGACCCTGGACTTGGGTACTGTGGATGCTAAGACGGTAGAAGTGCCGCTGTCCAAAGCGATCATCGATGCAGCAAAAGCTAAAGGTATCGCTAACATTGCGGTAACCTTCAACGGTCTGACCGTTACGATTCCAGTGGGACAATTCGATGCTGCAATTGCTCTGACCGTCACCAATGTTGAAGATGCAGTTGTAACTTCCGTAACCAAACTGAAACTGGCTTCTAGCGTATATGAATTCAATTTGACTGTAGACGGCAAAGCCGTAACTACCTTCAAACAACCGATTACACTGAAGCTGCCATTGAAAAATACTGAAGGTCTGGACAAAGAGCTTCTTTCCGTAACCAAGCTGGTATATAGCAACCTGCAGTTCCAAGGCGGCGTACTGGATGGCGATCATATTGTGAAGCCACGTGATACCTTCTCTTCCTACGCTGTACTTGAGAACAAAGTATCCTTCAGCGATACAGCTAGTGTACAGACATGGGCTGGAAGACAAATTCAAGTTGTAGCCGCTAAAGGTGTTATCGAAGGCGTAGGCGACGGCAAATTTGCTCCGAAGAGTAACGTGACTCGCGCTGAATTCGCGAAGATGCTGATTCGTGGCTTGAATCTGGAGAACAGCTCTGCTACCCCAACCTTCAGCGATGTAAGAGCCAACGATTGGTTCGCACCTTATGTTGCAGTTGCTGCTGAGAAGGGCATTATCAATGGACGTGGCGATAACAAGTTCGATCCGAACGCAACGATTACTCGTGCTGAGATGGCAACTATGATCTCCCGTGCGTTGAAATCTGAGAAGGATATCAAAGGCACGACTTCGCTGTCGGCCCTGAGCCTATTCAGTGATGCTGCCAAGATCAGTTCTTCCCTGAAGGAAGGCGTTGCTTTCGCAGCAAGCCATGACCTGGTTATCGGTAATGCTGGTAAATTCAATCCTAACAATTCTGCTACACGTGCTGAAGCTGCTGTAATTATCTACCGCACTATTAACTTCAAATAATATAGTAAATTGGAGAACCTCCTTTCATGCAGATGAGAGGAGGTCCTTCTCTGGGATATTCTAGAAACAACTTGGAGGTAATTTCACTTGTCATCACAAGAATTGGATCTTCGCGATTATTTCCGGATCGTCAGGAAGAGACTGTGGATGATCGTCAGTATTGTTGTAGTTGTGTGCGCTCTTGCCGGGGTTTACAGCTTGTATATCAAGAAGCCGGTATATGAAGCCTCCACCAAAATTATCGTCAACCAGACCCCGACCCAGTCGGCGATGACGCAGCTTGACCTCAATCAGATCAATACTAATATTCAACTGATCAATACGTATAAAGAAATTATCAAGACTCCGGCGATTCTGGATATCGTAATCAAGAATTATCCGCAGTTTAACATAACCACTGAAGAGCTTTTGAAAAAAGTTAATGTCAGCTCCGTCAACAATACGCAGGTGATGACACTTGTCGTTCGAGATAATTCCTACACACAAGCTGCAGAAATCGTGAATGCCATTTCGCTTGTGTTCAAGCAGGAAATTCCATCGCTATTCAATGTTCAGAACGTTTCGATCTTGAATGAAGCCAAAGTGAATCCTCCAGTTGAACCTGGACCCGTCGAACCCAATGTATTGTTGAATATCGCCATTGCTTTTGTAGTATCGTTGATGATTGGATTAGGCATCGCCTTCCTACTCGAATACATGGACGATACCATCAAGACGGAAGCGGATATTGAGAAATATCTGGGTCTGCCTACGATCGCCATGATTACAAGAGTGGGACAAGAGAATGGTGCCAAGCCCACTTCAAGACAGGCTCAAGTCCAAACTTCTGGAAAGGCAGGGGACCTTGAACATGTCACAGTCACCAAATAATCAACAACGTCACCTCATTACCGTTACCAACCCGCGCTCGCCTATATCGGAAGCTTTCCGGGCGCTGCGTACGAATATTGATTTTTCTTCGGTGGATGAGAAGATCCAGGTCATTATGATTACCTCCTCGGGTCCGGAAGAAGGCAAGTCCACCGTTTCAGCGAACCTGGCTGCTGCATATGCACAGTCGGATAAAAAAGTATTGTTAATCGATGGCGATTTGCGCAAGCCTACAGCCCACAAGACCTTTAAGCTCAGTAACCGCTACGGACTATCTTCTCTACTGTCCAAGCAGGCTGATCTGGATGATGTAGTTCAGGACTCTGGGGTACCTAACCTGTCCCTGATCACTTCAGGTCCACTTCCGCCGAACCCGGCTGAGATGATGGCCTCCAACCGTATGACCACTGTGCTTCAGGAAATGCGTGAATTATTCGATATTGTGATTATCGATACGCCTCCACTTCTGGCGGTGACCGATGCGCAGATTGTGGCTTCGAAGAGCGATGGCGTAATTATGGTAGTCAGCTACGGCAAGGTAAAACGAGATATTGCAATGAAAGCCAAATCCGGCCTGGATCGGGTAGGGGCGAAAATGTTGGGTGTTGTTTTGAATAACGTCAAACGCAAGGCCAGCGAGGGTTATTACTATTACTATTACGGAAATTGACCAGAATCGTAGGGAGAATGTTATTTTTGGAGGCACTAAAAATGACAGCGAAAACTAGAATAGTTGTTTTATTCCTCGTAGACCTTGCCATCATCTGGTTCAGTATTGTGACATCCTATCTGTTCCGTTTTTATGATGATATGCCTCGGGAATATTACATTCAAATCTATCAATATGGACTGATCTCTACCGTAACCTTCGGCGGAAGCTTGATTTATTTTGGCTTATATCGGCGAATGTGGCAGTATGCCAGTATCGGAGAAATCATATCAGTCATCAAGGCTATTCTGGTAGGAGCGCTGCTCTCTTACGGCATAGCCTTCATCATTTTACCGGAACGTGTACCATTTGGCGTAGAAGTTCGTTCCGTGGAGACCATTTTGGTTCTGGTAGGGGGTGTTCGTTTCTTATGGAGGATGCTTCATAGAGAGCGAATCAACTACAAGGACACCCAGACCCACACCCTCATTGTCGGAGCAGGAGACTGCGGTACACTTATAGCCCGGGAAATGATGGGTCCGATGTTCGCTCAGAACAAAGTGGTGGGATTCATTGATGACAGTATGAATAAATATCATATGTCGATATTAGGGATTCCTGTACTAGGCAATCGTTATGCGATTCCTGGGATTGTGAAGGAACGAAATATCCATGAGATTATCATTGCGATGCCCTCCGTCTCGCGCACGGAGATCTCTGAAATCATTAACATTGCCAAGAAGACGGGCGCAAAGCTGAAGATTATCCCTGCACTCACGGATCTTATCGCTGGCAAAATATCTGTCAAGAAACTGCGCGACGTTAGTGTGGAGGATCTGCTGGGACGGGAGCCGATTGTCGCAGATATGAACGGTATTCTGGGGTATGTCTATGGCAGAACCGTATTAGTTACCGGAGCAGGCGGATCAATTGGTTCGGAGCTTTGCCGGCAGATCCTACCGTTCTCACCGGACAAGCTGCTCTTACTAGGGCATGGCGAGAACAGTATCTATACGATTGAGATGGAGCTTCGCAAGAGCTTTCCGGAGGCGCAGATCCTTACAATCATTGCAGATGTACAGGACCGATCCCGGATGATGGACGTCTTCCGCAGTCATCGCCCGCAAGTAGTCTTTCATGCAGCAGCACATAAACACGTTCCCTTAATGGAGAGAAATCCTTCTGAAGCAATCAAGAATAACGTATTCGGTTCACGCAACGTGGCTGATTGTGCCGACAAATATGGTGCCGAGCGATTCGTGATGATCTCTTCAGACAAAGCCGTGAATCCTACCAGTGTAATGGGGGCGACCAAGCGGATTGCTGAGATGTATGTGCAGAGCCTGAGTGCAACAAGTCAGACCAAATTCTCCGCGGTGCGCTTTGGCAATGTGCTGGGCAGCCGAGGCAGCGTAATTCCGGCATTCAAGCAGCAGATTGCTGCAGGTGGACCGGTAACGGTCACTCATGCCGAGATGGTACGTTATTTTATGACCATTCCAGAGGCAGTACAGCTCGTTATCCAATCTGGCGCTTTTGCCAAAGGTGGAGAAGTGTTTATCCTGGATATGGGAGAACCGGTGAAGATCCTTACTTTGGCTGAAGATTTAATTACGTTGTCAGGGTACGAGCCTTATGTAGATATTGAGATTAAATTCTCAGGAATTCGTGAAGGTGAAAAGCTGTACGAAGAACTCCTAACGGATGAAGAGAACCTGGGTGCGACCCAGCATAACCGGATTTTCATAGGAAAACCGGAGATTATGAGTGCCAATCAGCTTGAACTAGAATTCAAGCGGTTGGAGCGTGTACTTGCCGAAGAGCCGGAGGCTATACGGGAAGTTATTAACCAGATCGTCCCCATGCTACCTGTCGCTCAAGCCGCGAATAGCTAACTAATTTCAGAAGCAGGGGGAACCCCTTAATGGTAAAGAAGAAAAGATGGAAAAAAGTCGTACTCTGGTCTTTGTCAGTCATTGTTGTTCTAGGTGTCGGCGGTGCATTTGCTGCCAATTACGCTGTAGACAGGCTGATGAACTCCATGGCAGATGGATTTGACCTGGATGCAGAAGACCCTGTTGTAGCTGATGGACAAGGCACCGATAAGTCACCAGATGTGCCTGACTCTGCTAACAATAATGTTGGAACTGACTCTTCTAATGCAAGCCCTTCCGAGGGAGTAAATGGAACTACCCCGACGAAGAAGCCAACTGCAGGAGCTTCAGGGACAGTTTCGGCTGGAGACAAAGGGACAACAGGAACTTCTAAAGATAGCTATACTGCAGAAGTCTCCAAAGACAAGGCCAAGGAAATTCAACAGAGCATTACCGTAAAAGATAAAGCAGATGTCATATCCATTGTTTTGGGTCAACTCAGCGCCTCAGATATCAAGCGACTGCAAGAGCTTGCACAAGGCGGCTTAACCGTCGAAAAGAAAAAGGAAGCGCGCAGTATCATTCTCGGTAAAGTAACCGAAGAACAATACAACGAGCTATCGCAAATCGCCAAGAAATACGGCATCAGCCAAGGAAAGACTCGTGACCAAGTCATCGCAGAAGAAAAGGGAGTGACCAAGAGTGAGTAAGCTAAAAGTATCCGCCGTATTGTTAAGCCTGGGATTGTTGATCAACATCGCACCATTGTCTGTATACGCTCCAGCCCCTGTTGCTGCAGCTTCTACGACAACTAAGACCAATACCATTAAGGTTCAGACCGTGGATGTGAAAATGGTGTTCGACGGTGTAAACTTGCAACCGCCAGCAGGACAATATGTATTTATGTACAACAATTCTACCTATGTACCACTTCGCTTCATGTCTTATGCACTGCAAAAATCGGTGAGCTGGGATGCCAAGAACCTGAAGGTGACTGTAGCTGAACCAAGCAGTTCTGAGCTAGTTGTGATCAAGGAGTTCTTGATGAATGCTTCTGGCAATCAAGCCGGTTCCGCAGCTGCAAAAAATATTACTTTAAATAGCATCGATGCAAGTTATGTATTTGGCGGTTCAGCCAAGAAATTGCCTGCGGGCCAATCCAGTTATATCCTGAACGGCTCCGTATATGTACCACTACGTTATTTATCGGAATCTGTCGGCAATTCGATTAGTTGGGACCAGAAAACAAAAACGATAACAGCGGTATCAGCAGCAGTGAAGGAACAAGAGGGTAAGAACAACTCTGGCTCCGATCAGCCTGCGAGCACCAAATCCCCTACAGCGACTACTGCACCTTCTGCAACACCAGCTCCGACAAATGCAGCAGCAGGTAATGCAGGTGGTAGCGGCGGTGCAGGTGGCGGAGGAACAGGAAGCGATAAAGTTTCCTATGAATCTATTACTAGCGCAACGGAAGCAAAGCTGAATGCGCTCAAAGCTGAGAGTCAATCTGCATTATTCAGTACGGCTATGGAGTACATTGCTGCCAATGATGATGCTGAGAAGAAAAAGAACATTAAGGCCAAGGGCCAAGAGCAATTAAATTCCTTTAAAGCAAGTTTCAATAGCATAATCGCCGATGCTGAACAAAAACTGAACAGTAATGGGTATAGCACTGCTATTATCAGCGAATATAGAAATGCTTTTGAAGAGACTTTAAAAGCAGGTATGGCATGGGCTCAGGGATTGGCGTTGTAAAGAAGAATAGTATTTTTACATGAGAATCTGATATCAGTTACTTCTATCTTAGTAAAGTTGAACGTACAACCAGAGATATTGTATCAGCGAGGCTGGTAGAGATGTATCATCGGTTTTCAGCTTGGCGTCATTATGCACCATTGGTATGGAAATCAAGCGAGGGTAGACGGCCAGCCTCTTTTTACGTAGTATGAACTAGCTAGTAAGCCTATTCAGCGAAGAGCTTCCAGCATGCCTGATATTCAATTAACTCATGGGTTTACAGCAGCAATGTGAGAAAACTCGCGCAAACCCACCTGATCATCGTTCTAGATTGCTCAGAAATATTGATGCTAAGGAAAAGACATGTCTCTTTCATAGCCTGTAGTTTGTGTTTATATTTTCCTCTCTTACGTTGCTTGATAGCTTTCTCAACTATTTGAGATTCGGGCAGAAAGTTGAAAAGATTATTAAATCAGCGCGCCACCAGTGAGGTTTATCGGTTTATGTGCTCTGTTAAATATATCATAGTAATGATATTCTCAACGTTTCTGTATCCGCTTGTTTATCGGCTTGACGTTTGGAATTCACTCGTCGTTTTACTGTGAATTGACCTACTTATTCAGATTGTTAGCCCTATTATTATTCGTAATAGGGCTAATTTTTAAGAGTACATCGCTAGGAACTACAGTTTTGAATTTTCGCTTTATATTGGCGGTTCTAATTAATAGGAACACTTGAAGGAAAGATTTCAGGTTATTTATTGTTCAAGAATCCAAAGGTAGTATGCGAAAATAATAGATAATATTTATAGATATTAAAGGTAATTATTTCATGATTATAAAGTGAGGATTATTAATGTCTAATACAAAATTACGAAATATACCATTTTCTCCTCCTGATATCACAGATGCAGAGATTGAAGAAGTAATAGATACTTTGAAATCAGGATGGATTACAACAGGTCCGAAAACGAAATTGTTTGAAAAGAAAATAGCTGAGTATTGTTGTATTTCAAACGTAGTAACAATGAATTCAGCAACGGCATGTATGGAAATGACTTTGAGACTTCTTGGTATAGGTCCAGGAGATGAAGTTATTACCTCAGCGTATACATACACTGCCTCTGCTAGTGTTATACACCATGTAGGGGCTAAAATTATCCTGGTTGATACTGGTATGGACTCTTTTCATATTAATTATGATGCAATAGCAGATGCTATCACAGAGAAAACTAAAGCTATAATACCAGTTGATATTGCAGGTGTAATGTGCGATTACGATAGGATTTATGAAGCTGTAAATAGCAAAAAGAATATCTTTAAACCCAATAATAATATTCAAAAGGCAATTGGCAGAATTGCAGTAATTGGCGACGCAGCTCACTCCTTTGGGGCAACCTATAAAAATAGATTGAGTGGCGATGTTGCGGATTTCACAGCATTTTCATTCCATGCTGTTAAAAATCTTACAACAGCAGAAGGTGGCGCAGTAACGTGGAAATCTATTAATGGTTTTGAGAATGAGGATATATATAAGCAGTATATGTTATTAACATTGCATGGACAGAGTAAAGATGCTTTGGCAAAATCAAAATTAGGTGCGTGGGACTACGATATTGTTATGCCAGCGTATAAGTGTAATATGACAGATATCATGTCTTCTTTGGGTCTTGTTCAATTAAGAAGATATCCTGAACTGTTAGAAAGACGAAAAGAAATTATTGAGAAATATAATTCAATACTGGAAAAATCAGATTTAACTGTATTAAAGCATTATGATGATATTTATAATTCTAGTGGTCATTTGTATCTTGTAAGGCTTAATGATAAGAATGAGAATTATAGAAATATGGTTATAGAAGAAATGGCTAGAAAAGGTATTGCAACTAATGTTCATTACAAACCATTACCGCTGCATACAGCTTACAAAAATTTAGGGTTCGATATGAATGATTACCCCAATTCGTTTAATATGTATAAAAATGAGATTACGTTACCGCTACATACAGCACTTACTGATGAAGAAGTGGAATATGTGGCAACAGCTTTGAAAGAAGTTCTTATGTAGGAGGGAAGTAGGATTGTATAAAAAATATATGAAAAGATTATTAGACGTTATATTTGCCTTAATGTTAATGCCCCTGATACTTCCTTTGGTAGCAATATGCGGATTGATTATTAAGTTGGAAGATAGAGGACCGGTTTTCTATTTGGGAGAAAGATTAGGAATGAATAAACGAGTTTTTAAAATGTATAAATTAAGATCTATGAAAGTTAATGCCCCTGATATTAGAAATGAGGATGGGTCTACTTTTAATTCATATAATGATACTAGATTAACCCAAATAGGTAAGTTTATTAGAAAGACAAGTCTTGACGAGTTACCTCAAATTATTAATGTACTAATAGGTGATATGAGTTTTGTAGGACCTAGACCTGACTTACCAGAAGCTTTAGATTATTACAATAAAAATGAAGTTAATAAGCTAAATGTGCGACCTGGAATTACTGGGTATAGTCAAGCATATTATAGAAATTCAATAATACAATCAGAAAAATTCAAAAATGATATTTATTATGTTGTAAATATATCACTAATTTTAGATATCAAAATATTTTTTATTACGATTTATAATGTATTTAGAAGAAAGAATATAAATATAGTTGACGGATTGAGCCAAAGCAAGTGAATATTGGTATATTTTGGGGGTGTGCTTGTGATAGTCGGGGAATTAGTTAATTTAAGAGCGCTTAATATAAAAGACTCTAATCAAATTTTAGAGTGGGTAAATAATCCAGAGTTAAAATATTTAATAGGAACTACATATCCTGTTTCTGAAATTGAACATGAAATTTGGTTTCAAAATAAATTAACTGATAAGTTAAACAAAATTTTTGGTATTCAGGAGCAATCTTGTAATGTTTTGATTGGAATTATTGGACTTAACAATATTGATTTTATAAACAGAAATGCAGAATTATATGTTTATATAGGTGATGAAAAGTACTGGGGAAAGCGATTAGGATCAGATGCAATAGAAACTTTGGTTAGATTTGCATTTAATGAATTAAATCTACATAGAATTTCTTTGTTTGTATTTTCATATAACACACGAGCTATTAAAGCTTATCAAAAAGTTGGATTTGTTACTGAAGGAATAATGAAAGAAAGTTTATTTAAATCGGGTAAATACTACGATAAGGTTCTTATGGCAATTTTAAATGATAAGCAGGACAATAATTAGGAGATAAGTTATATGACAAAACAAAGGAAAATAATGATATTAGGTGCAAGTATATTACAACTTCCTGCTATCCTGAAAGCTAAAGATATGGGGCTACTTGTAATCGCAGTTGATATGGATAAGAATGCAGCAGGATTCAAACATTCGGATGTTTGCGAAGTGATCAGTACAAATGATGTTTCAAATGTAATTGAGATAGCCAAAAAACATCATATTGATGGAGTGATGACTTTAGCAAGCGATATGCCAATGCAAACGGTTGCTGCTGTTTCAGAGGAACTGGGGCTAGTTGGAGTTACTAAAGAAACTGCTCTAAAGGCAACAAATAAAGCTTTTATGAGAGAAGCATTGAAACAACAGAATGTTCCGATACCTTTATTTTTCAGAGTTTCATCTAAAGCAGAATTCCTCAGCATACTTAAAGAATTTAATGGCAGATGTATTGTGAAACCTGTTGATAACTCAGGTAGTAGAGGGGTATTTTTAATAGACGATATCAGAGACAAAAGTATAGTAGAAGCTGCTTTCGAGTATAGCATGCAATATTCAAGAAGTGGTGAGATTATAGTTGAAGAATATATGTGTGGTGCGGAGGTAAGTGTAGAGACACTAAGTGTTGATGGCAAAGTACATGTAATTTCAATTACTGATAAAGTCACAACAGGAGCCCCGTATTTTGTTGAAATGGGACATTCTCAACCAACAAATCACATTGGTAAGATCAAGGAGGAAATTGCTGAAGTGGCGTTATTGGCTGTTAAAGCAATTGGAATAGAAGAGGGACCGGCCCATGTTGAAATTATAGTTACAGAAGAGGGGCCGAAGATTGTAGAGCTTGGGGCAAGACTTGGTGGAGATAACATCACTACCCATCTCATTCCATTATCTACTGGGGTGGACATGGTTGAGTGTAGTATCAAAATTGCACTCGGAGATAAACCAGATATGCAGCAGAAATTCTATAAGGGGGCTGCTATCAGGTACCTTGATACACAGGTTGGTATTATTAATAGTATTGAGGGTATAGAAGAAGCCAAAAAGTTTGAGGGTATTCAGTATGTGCATTTCACAAAAGGTATTGGTGATGAAATAAGTGCAATCAATAGCAGTATCGATAGAGTCGGATTTGTGATTGCACAATCAAGCACTGCTCATGAAGCATTCAAAGTATGTGAAAAAGCATTGCAAATAATTAATGTTAAAACAGTAATCTAGCTAGAACTAGTTAACCTTAATTCAATCCTTTTTCCTGCTTATACAATTTTGGAAGAGTTAAAGCTCAGGTATTATATCCCTCAAATAAATCCATATACTACAATAAAAAGACTAATTTCACAATGGATTTAGTCTTTACAGAGTGCCTTTAAAATTGCCACAAAAGTTGATCAGTAAAGTCCTAACTACACGAGGAAGTATAATAATAGAATCAAGCGGGGAATAAAGATGAAAAAATATGTGTTTTTATCTAATAGTCCAAAACCATCTTCGGAAGAACAAAATAGTAGGGATAAAATTGAATTAACTAATGTAAGTAGACCTTGCTTAGAAGCTGCTTTGAATTTAGGCTATGATGTTTATTTTGGAGTTAATAGATCAAAACCGGAAAATTTAACATGTGAACTGGATATTCATTTATATGATTCGCATACTTATAGGAGCCTACTCGATTTTAAAAGTAACTTTATTGCTTATAGCAATTTGATGAAATTACTGAAAAGTGGAGAATTCGAGGTTATCCATTGTAATACACCTATTGGAGGTGTGATAGGTAGATTGTGTGGAAAACATGCCAAGATTAAAAAGGTTATATATACAGCCCATGGCTTTCACTTTTATAAAGGTGCACCATTAATAAATCGTACTGTCTTCAAATGGGCAGAGCAAATTATGGCTCGTTATACAGATGCAATTATTACTATGAATAGAGAGGATTATGAAGCAGCTCAAAAATTCAAGCTTCGTAATAAGAAAAAGGTATATTACTTACCTGGAGTTGGAATTGATACAAAAGCATATAAAGATATCCGAATAGACAAAGATATGCTAAGACAATCTTTGGATTTAAAAGATAGTGATACTGTATTGATCTCTATGGGTGATTTGATAAAACGTAAAAATTATGAGTCTTCTATTAAGGCAGTTGCAAAATCTAATAATAATAATATCCATTTCTTAATATGTGGTGTAGGACCTGAATTAGAGAATTTGAAGAATCTTTGCAAAAAATTAAATGTAGAACAGCAAATTCATTTTTTAGGATTTCGTAAGGATGTAAAAGAGTTGCTTCAGATTGCTGACATATTTTTATTTACAACATTCCAAGAAGGGTTACCGCGATCAATGATGGAGGCAATGGCAAGCGGTCTGCCATGTATAGCCTCAAGAATCCGAGGAAATGTTGATCTTATAGAGGAGATGAAAGGTGGGTATCTTAGAGCCCCTGATGATATTGAAGGAATTAGTAAATGTATTAATAGTCTAGTTAATGATACAGGATTAAGAAATCGAATGGCTGTTTCGAATTTAGAAACGATAAAACAATTCGATATTGAACATGTAAAAGCAATGATTCAAAAAATATATATAGATATTTTGGGTGATTAAATGAAAAAGCGACTTAGGGTATTACATTTGCTTCAAAGCGATAAATTCTCTGGTGCTGAGAATGTAGTTTGTGAAATAATTCAAATGTTTCGTGATACTGAGATAGAAATGGCCTATTCTAGTCAAGATGGATCTATTAGAAATGTACTAAAAAGACGCAATATTAATTTTCTACCAATGAATTCAATCTCAATTTCAGAAATTAGGCGGGTAGTTAAGGAATTTAAACCGGATGTGATACATGCACATGATTTTACTGCAAGTATTTTGAGTTCAATTACGGTTAGTTGCCCAATAATAAGCCATCTACATAATAATCCGCCGTGGATAAAAACATATGGTTTAAAATCATGGGGATTCTTAGCATCGTACTCTAAATATAAAAAAATCTTAACTGTATCAGATGCTATATTGGACGAATATGTTTTTAATAAAAAAATTAAAAAAAAGACAGTAATGATAGGAAATCCAATAAATATGGATGAAATCAAAAAAAAGGCTTTAGAACCAATTTCAAAGAAAGAAAATTATGATTTTGTATTTCTAGGAAGACTAGTTACTCAGAAAAATCCAATAAGATTTATTAAAATAGTGAAAGAGTTGTGTGAGAGATTACCTCACATAAAAGTTGCGATGATTGGAGATGGAGAACTACGTCAAGAATGTGAAGAGTTGATAGTGGAATTGAATCTAGTCAATACAATAACTTTATTAGGTTTTATGGAAAATCCTTATCCTATTTTATGTAATTCTAAACTACTTTGTATGACTTCTGATTGGGAGGGTTTTGGTTTAGTTGCAGTGGAGGCTATGATTTTGGGACGCCCGGTTGTATGTACCTATGTGGGTGGATTAAAAGAAATCGTTAATAATGAGTGTGGTATGCACTGTAGCAGTAATCTTGAGTTTTGCGATGAGATATATGAGCTACTAACTGATAATACCTATAGGGAGTTTAAAAGTAATAATGCACTTTCACGTGCGATGATTCTAGAAAATATTTCATCGTATCGTACAACATTGAATAATATATATCTGGAGTAAAGATAAAAAAGAGAGGAGGGATAGATAATGACTTTTAATGGATCTAAAGCGGTCAATATAAATAAATGGAAGATTTCTTTTATCTGCATATTATATGATGTTTCTATGATTTTTTATGAATTACTAAATAACTCTATAGTAGGAATTTTTAGTGCCATAATTGCTGGGTATCTTTTTTTCTTGTTTTTTACAAAAACTAATGTGTTTCAAGCGCTCTTCTATATGATGATAGTTTTTATACCTACATCATTCGTTTCAATAATTGGAACAAGCTATGGTGATTTTCCATTAAGTTGGTTTACATTAATATCAATAATCTTATTTTTAACTGTTGCTTTTAAAGGGAAGCTGAATAAAATATACTTCCTGTTACTCATATTTTTTGCAACATTCTGCAGTATTACATTATTTAAAGTGGAAAGCGTTCCAGATGCGCTTAAACAGATTCTAACGATATGCTTATTTCTTTTCTCATTTTCCATTGGTGAACAATTGAAGAAAAGCTATAATAGTACATTTATGAATGAAATCAATTTCTTGTATATTATGAGTGTTGTTGGATTATCTCTGCAAGTTCTGATGCAACAGTTATATATTCTAAATACAGGAGAAAAAATAGGCCATTATACGATTTATGGTTTTGGTAGAATTACTTATGCTGGTTTGATGAATGATTTCAGTTTTACTACATTATACATTGCAACTGGGGCTATGTTAGTCTTAGTTTTATATTTTGAAGAGAAAAAGATTAAGTTTTATCAATTAATTATAATGGAGATATTATTTGTTTATACAATATTGATCGTGAACTCTCGTACAGGCCTCTATGTTTTTTTAATTTTAGCTTCTATCTATATTACTAAAAAAATTATAAAAGGTAATGTTAAAGCACTGTCTTTTGTATTAATTATAGTCTTTAGTCTTCCATATATATATAACTATATAATGATCAGCAGAGGTGGACAGGCTCTTTTCGATGGCTCAGGAAGGATTGGCAATTATCAGGATGCCTTAGCTGCTTTTTCTGAAAATTTTTTCATGGGAGCAGGGTTTGGATTGAACAATTTATACTCAGCGACGGGTGCTGGAGCTCCTCATAATTTTTTTCTTCAGTATTTGGCTCAAAGCGGAATAATAGGAACTTTATTATTGATCGCTAATTTAATTATCTTGTTCAAAAAGGATATAAATAAATTTAATAATATTCGTTGGGTAATATATATAATTTTGTGTGGATCAATGTTGATTCCCGATATTGTTAGTTCAAGGTTTTTTTCAGTTGTTATTGTAATGGCTATGATTAGTTCGCAGAAGAATAGAAGAGAGGTGGAATCAATTGATAGAGTCTGAAATGCTTGTTCAAAGGGCTAATTAAAATATTAAATAAAGGAAAAAACAGAGGTGACAATATGTTACCTTAGATTGATGATTTTACTTTCTTGGTTTCATATATACACCTAATGTAGATTTATAATTCTGGTTTATACATAATCGTTTAGTGTGTTACATTCAAACTCTAAAATCGGTGCTAACTGTAGAATTAATCAGAATGTCTTATTTCAAAAATCAGGAAAAAACTAATGGTACTCTACTAGACTAAGGTGGACATACTGTAGGAGAAGGGATAATGTTTTTTGAATGTATAAATTAGTCTGTAATGAGTGGTGAGCTATTCCAACAGAGGTGAATTCTGTCGCATTAAATGATTTTTTCCTAACGGTTTGACTGTGTGGAGTGTGATCAATAATTTAAACTTCGAAATTTAAAAATAATTTTTAGAAATGTAACAAAATATATAAGAAAGGTGATTGGTGTAAATAATTGGATAATTTCAATAACAAGGTAATTTCAGCAGTCAAGTGGTCATCTTTGGCGGAAATTATTGCGAAACTTATAGTGTTTATAACAAGTCTAGTAATTGCAAGGATACTATCACCAGAAGCATTCGGTGTTATTGCAACTGTTACAATGATTATTAGTTTTGCTGACATGTTTAGTGACTCCGGATTTCAAAAATATATAATACAATATGAATTTGCTTCTGAAAAAAAATTGCTCCAGAGCGTAGTTGTTGCATTTTGGACTAACCTAGGGATTTCTTTTTTGATGTGGATGTTAATTGGAGTATTTTCTCAAAGAATAGCTGAATGGGTTGGTAACCCTGGTTTAGGCATAGTCATTGTGGTTGCAGGAATCTCATTACCTTTAACTTCATTTTCTAGCATTCAAATTGCTGTATATCGTCGCTACTTAGATTTTAAAACGTTGTTTTATGTCCGAATATTCGGAGTGTGTGTTCCACTGATAATCACGATACCATTAGCACTATTGGGCTTTAGTTATTGGTCTTTAATTATTGGAACAATTAGTGGGAATTTAGTTAATGCCCTAATACTAACTGTAAAATCGACTTGGAAGCCAACTTTTTATTATGATTTTAAAGTATTAAAAGAAATGCTTAGCTTCAGTATAGGATCTCTAATTGAAGCTATGCTTGGTTGGTTGACATCATATATAGGAACATTCATTGTTGGTAGTACATTATCTATATATTATCTAGGACTATATAAAACAACAATGGTGACAGTAAATGGTGTTTTAGCCATTGTTACAATTGCAACAACATCGGTTCTATTTTCATCCCTTTCTAGACTTCAAAATGATGATATAGAATTCAAAAGATTTTATCTTAATTTTATTAAGGGTGTATCTTTTTTGATTTTACCAATGGGAGCAGGCATATTTCTATATAAAGAATTGGTTACTAGTATTTTGTTGGGTAATCAATGGATTGAAGCTGTCCCGTTTGTTGGGATATATGGATTAATGAGTGGTGTAACATTAGTGTTTGCGCAGTTCGGTAGCGAGTTTTACAGGGCGAAAGGAAGGCCGATGATCTCCATATGGGCACAATTAATGTATCTACTTTTTTTAGTTCCCACGTTAATTATAAGCTCTAAAGCAGGTTTTCTAGCTCTAGCCTATGCTACTTCATTTATTAAAATACTACAAATACTAGTACATTTATGCATTATGAATTTTGTATTTCGTATTCATCCCCTCACATTCCTTAAGAATGCAAAGAATTCAATTCTAGGAGTTACTTGTATGGTAGGGCTAGCTTTACTCTTGAAGGTTGTAAATTCTGGTCTTACATGGTCTATTTTTTCTATTATTTTAAGTCTGACATTTTATCTTGTTGTAATATACCTTATACCTAGCGCAAGGAAAGAATTTAGTTCAATAATAAATTATATTAAATTTCCAGGCAAAGCGAAAATCATGGTTATATTAAATAAATAAATCCTTGAATTTTAAATAAAAGATCAGAGAGGTGTTAACTGTTATGGGGGAAAATGAAAGTGAAATGATTAGAGTACTTCACTATGCTCCGGGATTTAATTCAGGTGGTATTGAGTCTAGATTATTAGATTGGTATAGAAATATAGATAGGACGAAAATAAAATTCTCTCTCTTAAAGCTAAATCAGATTGACGATAGTAATAGTTTGACTGAATTTCGGCAGATGGGAGGGGAATATTACAATTTACCTCCAATGAACATAAATAACATTATAGAATACGTAAAGAAATTGAGCCGATTTTTTAAAGATAATAAATTTGATATAATCCATGTTCATGATCTAAGTACAGGGATTTTTGTTTTGTATGCAGCTAAAAGAGCTGGTATTAAATGTAGAATCTTACATTCTAGAACAACAGATTATCTTCCAAATGAAAAAAATCTACTAATAAAGAAAGTATTAAAGTCCGTAACCCCTTTATTTGCAACAGATTATTTTGCCTGTTCATATGAGGCTGGTGTATGGGGGATTGGAGAAAGAAAAGCAGATTTGGTCAAAGTTGTAAAAAACGGAATACAAATAGATAAATTTCATTTTTCAGCTAACCAAAGAAATAACATACGATCGATACTCAAAGTTGAGAATAAATTTGTAATAGGAGCAATTGGAAGATTATCTCCTCAAAAGAATTTGATGTTTTTGCTTGATATATTTAATGAATTGCAACATAAACATGATGATGCGGTATTGCTATTAATTGGAGAAGGTAGCATGAGAAGTGAAATTGAAAAAAAAATAAAAGATTATAGACTCCAAGACAAAGTATTTTTATTAGGGGAACAAAGAGACGTTTGGAATTATTACATGGCATTCGATGTCTTTGTTGGGACTTCTTATTATGAAGGGTTCGGGACTACTGCTATTGAATCACAGGCTGTTGGGACCCCCACAGTATTATCCACAGGTTTTCCGGGAATTGTATGCATTTCGGATTATGTTAGTAGACTCGACATAAATTCTAATAAAGAAATATGGATCGATACAATAGTAAACTATAAAGATGTTCGTTTTTCCAATGAGAGCATAGAATTAGTTGAACGGCATGGATATAGTGCGTATTCAGTGGCAAAAGATCTTGAGCTTTATTATATGAGCAATAGTAAAAAGTAAGTAGAATTACTTAGACAAAGAATTAAAATTGTAATATATAAGAGCGAATTGGGGGGTTAATAGTTGAGAATTACAATTGCAGGGATAGGATATGTAGGGCTTTCTAATGCAGTGTTATTAGCTCAAAATAATGAAGTAATTGCACTTGATACTAATGAAGAAAAGATACGTATGATTAATAATAGAAAATCTCCTATAATCGATAGAGAAATTGAAGAATTCTTAGCAACAAAGGAATTGAATTTGACTGCAACAACAGATATTAATGAGGCATTTAAGAATGCAGAATATGTTATTATCTCTACGCCAACTAACTATGATTCAGAAAAGAACTATTTCGACACTAGAACTGTTGAGAATGTAATTGCAAACGTACTTTCCATAAATCCAGATGCTATAATGGTTATTAAATCAACAGTACCGGTTGGTTATACAAATAGAGTGAGAGAGATGTTTAGCACAGAAAACATTATTTTTTCACCAGAGTTTTTAAGAGAAGGAAAGGCTCTATATGATAATTTGTATCCAACTAGAATAGTTGTAGGGGAACAGTCAGAGAGAGCAAGTTGGTTTGCTAATCTTTTATCTCAGGGAGCTTTAAAGAAAGATATTCCTATACTGTTTACAGAATCGACAGAAGCGGAGGCTATTAAGTTATTTGCAAATACATATCTCGCCCTAAGAGTTGCCTTTTTTAACGAACTTGATACATACGCAGAAGTTAGAGGACTTAATACTATGCAAATAATAAATGGGGTAAGTCTTGATCCTAGAATTGGCGATCATTATAATAATCCATCCTTTGGTTATGGAGGATACTGTTTACCTAAAGATACCAAGCAATTATTGGCTAATTATGCGGATGTGCCTCAAAATATTATGGCAGCAATTGTTGCTGCAAATGGTACAAGAAAAGATCATATTTCAGATATGATTATAAAAAGAAATCCTAAGGTTGTAGGGATTTATAGACTAACTATGAAAATGGATTCAGATAATTTCAGACAGTCTTCTATTCAAGGGGTTATGAAGCGTATTCAAACGAAGGGTATAGAAGTTGTGGTGTATGAACCAACTCTTGATTCGGGAGAATTTTATCATTCAAGAGTAATAAATGACATTAAAGAATTTAAGAAGATTTCTGATGTTATCGTGGCGAACAGATTATCTGATGACATAAAAGATGTTGAAGAAAAGGTGTACACCAGAGATTTGTTTAGTAGGGACTAAGTTGAGTTCTTGTAAATAGTGAAAGAGAATGAATACTAATCCTCATTGATCTATCAATAATTTTGAGAATTTCATCTAGGCAAAGTGTTGTTTCGAGGAGAATTGCGATACTTGAAAAGGTGACGGCCGGTTCAATTTCGGAGAAAATAACCAAAGCTGGAGAAGAATATGTTAAGTATAGGACGGGCCCAACCTACTATTCATGAGATCTGCGATGACGAGATAGGGTATCTTAGATAGCAGGGAAGATTTTTTTAGTCACTTTACGAAAATGGAGATCGCTCTCATTCGTGCAGATAAGTATAAACAAAATCTCACGTGATATTTTGAAAAAAAGCTAACTCCTCCCAAGAATTACGTCGGAACGAATAATGAGTGAATGATTCGGTGCCCAGAACTTTTCAAAACGGCCAGTTCAAAAGAATATTTTCTTATTTTTTAGTGGATCGTAACGAGTTAGATAAGTGCGTATACGCTTTGTTATGACGAGAGTGTTACTGCTTAATAAAGGGAGTTATCTATTTAAATTCATGACATTTGGAATAATTGTAGGCACATTTTAATCCTGTACATATATTGTGGAATATATTGGATATATCTTGTGCTGATGCTTTTGGTATAGGGTACGTGCTCTGTTCATCTTTGATCGTGTGTACAGAAAATCGGGGATTGAGCTTACGTATATAGGCTCCGATTCTGGCTACCACGCTTGGCGCTGGTGGGGAGATCGCTACAGTCGGGAGACGACATTTAATGAATATGTGAAGATGATCGGGAATGCCTTTGGATATAACGGTCCAGAAGCGAAGGATGTGCTTAATCAGATCAAGGCCTGGTTTCGGTGAAATATCTCCGAGATCAGGTCTTTTGTGTCCTTACACCTATTACATATGACCCAGTTGCTGTATAATAATTCCTTGGAAATCCTTCTCTGCTCTTGATAGATGATAGATAATGAGAGGGGCAGAACTATGTATGAACATTGTGGAGGCGATGGTTAGTGAAGGGGAAAAGTATTCGTTATGCGGCAGTCTGGCTGATGCTGCTTAGTCTGTTGTTTGGCGGGGTTGCTAATGCAGCGACGGTTGTGCAGCAGAGCAGTTCATATGTTTTTATTGATGTGAAGACTACATACTGGGCGAATGAAGCCATTGAGAGTATGGCTAGTCAGGGAATTATTACGGGGAATCCGGATGGTACGTTTAAGCCTGAAGCGCCGATTACGCGTGAGCAGCTGGCGAAGCTGATTACGTTGACGTTTGGTCTGGATTTGGTGGAAGCTGAGGAGCCGACGTTCTCTGATGTATCCCCCTCTTCCTGGGCTTATAAATATGTGGAGTCCTCCAAGGACTATCTGACAGGCTACTTCCCGATGAAGGGCAAGCCGTTCTTTGATCCGCAAGCGAAGGCTACCCGTGAAGATGTGGCGGTAGCGCTGGTTCGGGCCATGGGACTGGCTACTGAAGGTGTAGATGCGGACAACGCACTGCGCTGGAAGTTCGATGACTATAGCGATATTTCTCCGCAGCTTGCTCAAGAGGTAGCTGTGGCGGTGGACAAGAAGTTGATTCAAGGCTTCCCGGATGGAAGCTTCAAGCCGAACGCTCCGATCAACAGAGCCTCTGTGGCAACGCTGCTGTATCGGGTGTTGAAGTCCTCCTACACCAATGCGAGCAAAGATGTACAACTGGATGTGCAGGTGCCTGCTAAAGTGTCCGACGCGACACTCAAGATTACGGGAAAAGTCAATGCGGACGCCAAGGTATATATTAATGATGAAGAAGTGGAGAACAACAACGGTTCTTTTGCCGAAGCCTACAGTTTGGATGCAGGGGAGAAGGTCTACGACTTTGTCATCAAGGCCGTTCTGCCGAACGGACGCTCCAAGACAGTCACGAAGCAAGTATCTTTTGAAACAACAGGTCCCAAACTGACGGTGCAGGCTCCAGATACGGCCAATCAGCCAACGGTGAATATTACAGGTAAAGTCACAGACAGCAGTGATAAGTACCCGGTGGTAACGATTAATGACAAGGATGTATATGTGTCCTACGGCGGAAGCTGGAATGCGGATGTTACGCTTAAAGAAGGGGTCAACAAGCTGGTCATTGTTGCAACTAATAAGAACGGCAAAACCGCGGTAGTTGAAAAGCAAATCACGCTCTCGCTGGGTGGACCGGAACTGGTACTCGATACCACTCCTGAAACGGTGAATAAATCCACCATTACGCTTAGCGGTAAAGCGACGGATAAGAATGACAGCTCTCCGAAGATCTACATGAATGACCAATTGATCAGCAGCTACGGTACGTTCAGCAAGGATGTTACGCTTAAAGAAGGTGAGAATGTATTCACCTTTAAAGCGACCAACCGTCTGGGCAAAAGCTCGGCTGTAGTCACCAAGAAAATTATTTTCGCGGTAGGCGGGCCAGAATTGACGCTGGATCTTGTACCGGAAACAAGCAGTACCAAGACCATTACTTTCTCCGGTAAGGCTACTGATAAGAACGACTACTCTCCGAAGATCTATATGAATGATCAGTTGATCAGCAGCTATGGTTCCTTTAGCAAAGATGTGACTTTGAAAGAGGGAGAGAACGTATTCCGTTTCAAAGCCGTTAACAGCCTGGGCAAGAGCTCTGAGATCATTACGAAGACCATCACTTTTGCAGTGGGCGGACCGGAGCTGACGATTGATTTTATCCCGGAAACAACCGGTTCGACGACGCTGACGTTTACGGGTAAAGCTACGGACAAGAACGACTACTCTCCGAAAATCTATATGAATGACCAGTTGATCAGCAGCTATGGTTCTTTCAGTAAAGATGTGACTCTCAAGGATGGGGATAACGTATTTACGTTCAAAGCCATTAACAGTCTGGGCAAAAGCTCTGAGGTGATCACCAAGACGGTCAAATTAGAGGTGAGTGCACCAGAGTTGAAGCTGGATTATATCCCTGAGACCACTAGCAGCAAGCGGCTTACGTTTACCGGCAGTGCCACTGATGCCAATGATAGCTCCCCGAAGGTCTATCTCAATGATAAGCTGGTCAGCAGCTATGGCAGTATTTATCAGGATGTGACGCTGTCTGAAGGGGAGAACATCTTTATCTTCAAGGCTATTAACAAGTATGGAAAAATAACTACGGTGGAGAAAAAGGTCGTGTACACTCCTGCCGAGTAATCAGTCCACAGGTTGTGCTATCATTTTAATCTTACATGTATGCCCGGCGATGATTCGCTGGGCTTTTTCTATGAAGCCCGGCGAACTTCTACTTTATGCATGTAGCGGATGAATGTTTTATGACAGTGGTGATCCGAAAATGGTGATTAATTTGTAAAAATATTATAATTTCTTCGATTATTACCCATCCTAATCATGGAGTTTTAATGGATTTTTATTTATAATAATTATTATCTGGAGTTCATAAACCGTTCAAAAAATAAGTAAAAAGTCGTAATTTCGTGTGATATACTTAACACAGCGTTTGTGGATGATGTGAAAGAGTCGTCATTCTGATAGGTGATCGTGATGCAGCAATGATTACAGCAATAAATGAGATTAGGATGGTGAACTTGCGATGCACATCGTCGTCGTTGGACTGAATTATCGTACGGCGCCCGTAGAGGTGAGGGAGCAGTTCGCTTTTGCGGAACAAGATTTACCGGAAGCGCTTCACCAATTAATGGGAACGAAGAGTGTTCTGGAGGGTGTCGTGGTTGCTACGTGCAACCGGACTGAGATATACGTGGTCGTGGACCGTCTCCATATGTGCGGATATTTCATCCGTGGCTTCATGGAACAGTGGTTCGGGGTAAGAAGTGAGCAATTTTCGCAGCATATGTATATATATGAAGACGAGCAGGCGATCGCACATTTGTTCCGGGTGACCTGCGGTCTGGATTCGATGGTGATTGGCGAGACGCAGATCCTGGGACAAGTGCGGAGCGCTTTTTTGACTGCACAGGCGGAAGGGGCTACGGGAACGTGGTTCAATAAGCTGTTCAAGCAGGCGGTTACGCTCGGCAAGCGGGCCCATAGTGAGACTTCGATCGGCGAGAGCGCAGTGTCAGTCAGTTATGCGGCTGTGGAGCTGGGCAAGCGTATTTTTGGCATGTTCACTGGTAAAAAGGTACTCATTCTTGGCGCAGGCAAAATGAGCGAGCTAACCGTGAAGCACCTTTATAGCAGCGGTGCGGCTGAGGTGATTGTCGCTAACCGCACACTGTCACGGGCGGCGGAACTGGCCGAGAAGTTCTCCGGCAAGCCGAGTACGATTGAGGACGCGCTGAAGCATCTCGATGAAGTAGATATTGTGATCAGCTCTACTGGGGCAGCAGGTTATGTGCTTACGGCCCAGCAGGTAGCGGAAGGCATGAAGCGCCGCCCTTCGCGGCCGCTGTTCATGATTGATATTGCGGTTCCGCGGGATATTGATCCCGAAGCGGCCAATGTATCTGGTGTGTTCCTGTATGATATCGACGATCTGGAGGGCATTGTCGAGAACAATCTGGAGATGCGCCGCAGCGAAGCTGCCAAGATCGAGGTCATGATCAGTGAGGAAATGGACGAGTTTCAGCTCTGGCTCAAGACGCTGGGCGTTCGCCCCGTTATCCGTGCGCTCCAGGACAAATCGAATGCGATTCATGAAGAGACGATGGAGAGCTTGTTCAACAAGCTGCCAGAGCTGGATGAACATCAGCGCAAGGTGATCCGCCGTCTGACGAAGAGCATCGTGAACCAGATGATGCATGATCCGATTAATGTAATCAAGGAGATGTCCGGGGGCAAGCAGGGAAATGAAGCCCTTGATTATTTCTCCAAAATCTTCGCGCTGCAGGGCCATCTCGATGAAGGCTCACAGGGTGGAGGCTCTGCTCCTACCAATCAGGCCCAAGGTAAACAAGTAACAGGCACAGCTGCCAATGTAGTGCTGCCAGGAACAACGCTTGCTCCAGCAGGCCTGCTGGGCAGGTGAGCAGATGTTGTTGAACGGAATATATGATGCCGCTCTGCTGGTGTATGCCTTGAGCCTGCTGTTTGTTTTCTCGGATTGCCTTCGGCGGAGTCCGAGCGAAAAACGGCTGGGCACAGGGCTTCTTGTTGTTGTCGGCCTGCTTCAGCTTACGGGTCTGGGTATTCGTTTCGCTGAAGAGGGCGGGCTGCCGATTTTTACACCTTATGATTTCTTGTTCTGGTTCTCGTTCAGTATTGTGTTGACCTCACTCGGGGTGGCGCTGACACGGAGATCGGAGTTTACGATTCTTTTGCTCAGCGTGGCGGGATTTAGTGTGTTCCTGCTGAACAGGGTCTGGCTGACGGCCGAGGATCATACGCTGCAAAGCTGGAGTGCGGTACATGGCTGGCTGGCGGTGCATATTATTCTGGCCAATTTGAGCTTTGCGGCACTGACGCTGGGGACGGTGTTTGCGATCATGTATTTGTTCTTGCATACCCGTTTGAAGAACAAGAAGTGGAGTGACCGGATTCGTCGCTTGCCTAGCCTGGAAATGCTTGATAAATACACCTATTATTCGGTGTTAGCCGGAACGCCGCTGCTGGTCTTTTCGCTAGTGATGGCAGGACTCTCCATTGTGGTGGAAGGGCGTCTGATGCTGTTTCAGGATTTGAAAGTGTTGACCACACTAATCGGTCTGGGGATTTACATAGCTTATCTTATATTGAAGCGGTCTGGCCAGAATAGCGGAGTGTTGATGGCTCGCTGGGCGATCTCGGGATATGGATTCATTATTCTCAATTTTCTGCTGAACTCCTGGTCGAATTTCCACAGCTGGGGCGGGGAGTGAAACTGACATGCCATTCTATCTACCGATAATGCTGGATTGTTCAGGACAACACTGTATTGTGATCGGTGGCGGAGCTGTTGCGGAGCGCAAGGTGCTCGGTCTGCTGGAATCCGGTGCAGTGGTCACAGTAATCAGTCCCGAATTGACAGCGGTATTGACTCACTTTGCAGAAACAGGCCGCTTGATCTGGCTGAACCGCCATTATGCTCCCGGTGATACCCGTGGAGCCTTTCTCGTATATGCGGCCAGCAATGATGGTCAGGTGAACGGGGATGTAGCTCAGGAAGCCCGAATGCAGGGGATTCCCGTGAATGTGGTCAGTCATGGGGAGGTCGGAAATTTTATTACGCCTGCTGTTCTTCGGCGGGGACGGTTGACCGTTGCCGTATCAGCGTCAGGAGCAGGTCCCGGAGCGGTCACGCGAATCAGGGAACAGCTGGAGGAATTGCTGGGCGATGAATACGAGCCCTATCTGGATTTTCTGTACCGCATGCGGGGAGAGATTAAGCGCAGGGAACCATCTCCATCGGTTCGCAGGCATCTCCTGCGCAGACTGGAAGGGCTTGATGTGTTGGATCAGATGAGACAGGGAACCTTTATAGAGTGGAGTCCGGAGGTCATTGACACCTGGATTGCCGACAACCGGGAGGAATAAGGAATGCGAAAGATTATTGTGGGCAGCAGACAAAGTGCACTGGCACTGACACAAACCGGGCAGGTTATTGCTGATCTGGAGCGGCTGAGCCGGGAACATGGACTGGAATTTACGTTCGAGGTGAAGAAAATCGTCACCAAAGGCGACCAAATTCTCGATGTTACACTATCCAAGGTGGGCGGCAAGGGCCTCTTCGTCAAAGAAATTGAACAGGCTATGCTCGACAAAGAAATCGACATGGCGGTACATAGTATGAAGGACATGCCTGCCGTGCTTCCGGAAGGCCTGATCAATGGTGCTGTACCGCAGCGTCAGGACCCGCGTGATTGCCTGATCACCCGGGATGGCGCAGGCCTGGATGGTTTGCCGCCTAGCGCGCGCGTCGGGACGAGCAGTCTGCGTCGCTCCAGCCAGCTCGCGGCGCTGCGGCCGGATCTGGTCATTGAGCCGATTCGCGGGAATATTGACTCGCGGCTGCGCAAGCTGGAGAGCGGAGAATTTGACGCGATCCTGCTGGCGGCGGCGGGGCTTGCGCGGATGGGCTGGCAGGACCGGGTAAGCGCATATTTGCCGCCGGAAGAGTGTCTGCCCGCTGTCGGGCAGGGCGCGCTGGGCATTGAGTGCCGCGAGGATGATGCCGAGCTGCGGCAGCTTCTGGACTTGTATAACGATCCCCACACCGCTGTGACGGTGACGGCGGAGCGGACTTTTCTTGGCGTGCTGAACGGCGGCTGTCAGGTGCCGATCGGCGCTTTTGCCGTACTGAACGAATTTGGGGAAGAACAGCAAAATGTTGTTGAACGCACAGCGGAACCGGGCCAGCCCGTGATATCGTTGACAGGGATGGTGGGAACACCTGACGGTTCAACGATCCTGAAAGAGACCTGTACAGGGACAGACCCGGTGCAGGTTGGGAAAGAGGTTGCGCAGCGACTGATTGCTAAGGGAGCGGAGAAGATTCTGGCTGAAGCAAGGGGATGAGGGGAAATGACGGGGAAGGTCTATCTGGTAGGTGCAGGACCCGGAGATGCGAAGCTAATCACGATTAAGGGACTAGAATGTATCCAAAAAGCGGATGTGCTGGTGTATGACAGGCTGGCCAGTCCAAGGTTGCTGAAGAAGATGAAGCCTGGCGGGGACAAGGTCTATGTAGGCAAGCTGCCTGACCGCCACACGATGAAGCAGGAAGAAATCAACCAGCTGCTGGTTGATCTTGCGTTGCAGGGAAAGACGGTGGTGCGGCTTAAGGGCGGCGATCCGACGATTTTTGGCCGGGTGGGTGAGGAAGCAGCGCTGCTGCGTCAGCATGGCATTCCTTATGAGATCATTCCTGGCATTACCTCAGCGATCAGTGTTCCGGCCTATGCGGGCATTCCTGTGACGCACCGGGACCATGCTTCTTCCCTGTCGATTATCACAGGCCACGAAAGCCCGGATAAGCTGGATCATTCCATTCATTGGGATAAAGTAACGAATGCTACAGGCACGCTCGTCTTTCTGATGGGTGTTGCCAAAATAGGATATATCAGCGGGCAATTGATCAAACATGGCCGCCCGCCAGAGACACCAGTGGCCCTCGTGCGCTGGGGCACTCGTGCCGAGCAGGAGACACTGGTCGGCACGCTGGCCGATATTGAGGCCAAGGTGCTAGCGGCGGATTTTCAGCCGCCGGCGGTGATTGTTGTTGGCGATGTCGTGCTACAGCGCGAGGAGCTGATGTGGGCGGAGGCGCTGCCGCTGTTCGGCAAGCGCATCCTGGTCACCCGCTCGCGCAGCCAGGCTAGCGAGCTGGTGGACCGCATTGAGGAACTCGGCGGGGAGCCGTACGAGTTCCCGGTGATCGAGACGATCATGCCGGAGGGCGAAGCGAAGAAGGCGATCATCGCCGAAGCGCTGGGCGCTCTGGAGGCGTATGATTGGGTCTTCTTCACGAGTGTGAACGGCGTGGAGTTCTTTTTCCGCCACCTGGAGGAGTTGGGGGCGGACATCAGGCGGCTCTACCGCGCGCGGATTGCGGCGGTGGGGCCGGCGACAGCCAGGGCGCTGGCGCAGCGCGGCCTGGTGAGCGAAGCCCTTCCGGAGAGGTTCCAGGCGGAAGGGCTGGTCGAGAAGTTCGGCGCGGAGCTGCAGCCGGGCCAGAAGGTGCTCTTGCCGCGCGGCGATCTGGCGCGCGACTGGCTGCCGGACAAGCTGAAGGAGCTGGGGCTACAGGTGACGGAAGCCGACACGTACGAGACGGTGGTAACCGGCGAGGACGATGATGAGCTGCTCAAGCTGCTGGAAGAAGGCCGCATCCATGCCGTTACCTTCACCAGTTCGTCCACCGTGCGTAATTTCCTGACCATCCTGAAACGGATGGGGGTACAGGACCCACTACCTTTATTAGCAAACGTTAAGGTGGCCTGCATCGGTCCACTAACTCAAAAAACCGCAGTGGAAGCAGGATTAACACCGGGACTTCTGGCGGAAGAGTCAACACTGGAAGCGCTGGTGCAGGAGCTGTGCCGCTGGAATGCAGAGACTCGGAACAAGGCGTGAGTGGTAAGGGCTCCGATGTGATCGAGCGCCGATGATAGCGGGTGGAGGTTTTTTGCATAGTGTCATCGGAGTTAGTGTGGCCAGTGCGGGAGAGCAAAGCCTTATGAGGAATCTGTGCAGCCGTTGGAAGAAGCAGAACTCGATGAGAACCTTTGTAGCCCACTTGAAGAAGCAGAACCATGTGAACCATTGTAATCGTTGGAGTAAGCAGAGACACATGAGATTTGGGTAACTGCAGGAGTAAGCAGAGACACATGAGACTTGGGCAACTGCTGGAGTAAGCAGAGACACATGAGACTTGGGCAACTGCAGGAGTAAGCGGAGATCTCATGAGCACCAGCGCAACCTATGACGAGACCACATTCTATTAACCTTGGCAAAATAAGTGCAAATTTGTACCTTAATTTTACTGAACTTAGCCTTATACAGCATTTAACGGCAAAAATGTCGCTTAATTTCTTAGAATGGCGTTCAAGAACTGCTAATATGGGGAATTAAGGTGCATTTTTGCTCTTAATCTCCAAAAATACATGATTTAGCTAAAAATAAGGTGCATTTTTGCCTTTATTTTCATTCCACTACTTATTTGTGTGTGACATAGCTATTCTGTCTGTGACGGTGGCTGTTTTGGCCGTGATTTAGCTATTTTGCATATGACAGTGATTATTCTGTCGGTAATCTAACTGTTTAGTTTGTTGAGGATAACCATACTAAGCGAGTAAACCTTGCTTTAAGGCGCTCGGTATACAACTTATAGCACCAAATACAAAACAACACACAACAAAACGTATAACGCACAACACAACACAACACAACACAACACAACACAACACAACACAACACAACACAACACAACACAACACAACACAACACAACACACAACAAACCTATTTCAGGAGGGATAAACATGAGTTTTCCAATCATGCGGCATCGCCGTCTGCGTGGAACCGCCGGGATTCGTGGCATGGTGCGCGAGACGGTATTGAATGTGCTGGACTTTATACAGCCGATCTTTGTAACTTACGGAACAGGTGTGAAAAATGAGATTGGCTCTATGCCGGGTGTGTATCATTTTTCTCTAGATACTTTAAAGGAAGAAGTCGATGAGATTGCGGCGTTGGGGATTCCGGCGGTTCTGCTGTTCGGGATTCCTGAAACCAAAGATGCGATCGGTTCATCCGGGTTCGCGGATGATGGCATCGTGCAGGAGGCTACTCGCTTGATCAAGCAGTGGTACCCTGAGCTATTGGTCGTTGCTGATACCTGTCTGTGTGAATTCACGGACCATGGACACTGTGGTATGGTGCATACCCATACTGTTAATGGTGTGGTGCATGGTGATGTGCTGAATGACGCCTCATTGGAACTGCTGACTCGTACGGCGGTATCCCAGGCGAAGGCTGGTGCTGACATTATTGCTCCGTCCAATATGATGGATGGTTTTGTGCAGGCGATTCGCGCGGGGCTGGACGAGAACGGTTTTGAGCATGTGCCGATCATGTCCTATTCGGTCAAATATGCATCGGCGTTCTACGGTCCGTTCCGTGAGGCTGCTGATTCTGCGCCGCAGTTTGGCAACCGTAAGACCTACCAGATGGACCCGGCCAACTTGCGCGAAGCGATTCGTGAGGCGGATTCGGATGTGCTGGAAGGCGCAGATATGCTGATGGTAAAACCTGCGCTAGCTTATCTGGATGTAATTCGCACGATCCGTGACCAGTTCGATCTGCCGCTGGTTGCTTACAATGTGAGCGGAGAATACTCGATGGTCAAAGCAGCAGCTCAGCAAGGCTGGATTGACGAGCAGGCTGTAGTGATGGAGATGCTAACCGGTATGAAACGTGCGGGTGCGGACATTATCATTACTTATTTTGCGAAGGATGCTGCTCGCTGGCTGCGTGGTTGATAGGCTGTAATGATGAGCGTTGATGAAGAACACTAATTAATCTACGAAGTGTAATGCGGATGAAAAGCTAAAGCAAACCCGGCTAATACCGGGTGCAAACCATATTCATGAACAGGAGTGAAGACAGAATGGGCAATGTGCCATTGGCGCGCCGGGAAGAGGCATCCCGGAAAGCTTTTGATGAAGCGAAGCAGTATATCCCCGGTGGGGTGAACAGCCCTGTGCGGGCATTCAAATCGGTAGGACTGACGCCGGTCTACGTTGATCATGCAGCAGGTTCGCGTATTTATGATATCGACGGCAATACATTTATTGACTATGTTTGTTCGTGGGGACCGCTGATTATGGGTCATGCCCATCCGGAAGTGGTACAAGCTCTGCAAGAGACGGCAGCCAAAGGTACAAGCTTCGGTGCGCCTACCTTATTGGAGACGGAAATGGCCAAAATCGTAGTTGAACGCGTGCCGTCTGTAGACATTGTGCGTATGGTCAACTCTGGTACGGAAGCGACGATGAGTGCGATTCGTTTGGCTCGCGGCTATACTGGACGCAGTAAAATCCTGAAGTTCGAAGGCTCGTACCATGGCCACGCTGACAGTCTGTTGATCAAGGCTGGTTCCGGTGTAGCGACGCTCGGATTGCCGGATAGCCCTGGGGTTCCGGAAGGCGTAGCAGCGAATACGATTACTGTTCCTTATAATGATTTGGAATCTGTGAAAGTGGCTTTTGAACGGTTTGGCGAAGAGATTGCTGCGATCATTGTAGAGCCGATTGCGGGTAATATGGGTGTTGTTTTGCCTCAGCCTGGCTTCCTGGAAGGTCTGCGTGAAGTGACAACTAACTATGGAGCGTTGCTGATCTTTGATGAGGTTATGACGGGCTTCCGGGTCAATCGTAGCTGTGCACAAGGTTTGTTCGGCATTACGCCGGATTTGACCTGTTTTGGCAAAGTCATTGGCGGCGGTCTTCCAGTAGGCGCTTATGGTGGCAAAAGAGAGATCATGGAGCAGATGGCCCCATCCGGGCCGATCTATCAAGCTGGTACGCTCAGTGGTAATCCACTGGCCATGGCAGCAGGATTTACCACGCTGAAGCTGTTGACCCCGGAAGTATATGATCATCTGGAGAGAATGGGTGCTCGTCTGGAAGAAGGGCTAAAACGTAATGCCGAGGAAGTCGGCATCCCGCTGACGATCAACCGGGTGGGCTCCATGGTGTGTCCATTCTTCACCGAAGGTCCGGTTGTCAATTACGACACAGCCAAAGCTAGCAGCCTCGACACATTCCGTCGTTATTTCGGCGAAATGCTGAACCGCGGCATCAACGTTCCGCCGTCGCAGTTTGAGGGCATGTTCGTGTCGGCCGCACACAGTGAGCAGGATATTGATGACACCATCGAGTGCCATTACAATGCCCTGAAGGCTTTGTGACAGCGGTGAGTGGAGAGATTATGGGTGGCGGTTCTTGGGTGCGGCGCGGGGAGTGGCTAGAGGCCATGCCTGGTCGGGTCCTGACTAGCGCGGATGATAAGGAAGCAGCCATCGACAGTTGGTTACTGACTAGGGTGGGTATGCCCCCGAAGCTGCATACGCGGCTGCGCCATGAGAAGGGTATTCTGAGAAAAGGGGACCGGCTGCGGCTGGCCCTGTTTCCCTTTCGGGAGGTCGGGATTGAAGCTGTGTGGCAGCCTCTTGACGTCCTCTACGAGGACGATTTTTGTCTGGTAGTACACAAGCCGGCAGATATGGCGGTGCATCCTGACGGCAGTAGCAATGAGGTTACGCTGGACCATCTGGTTGCAGGACATTATGCATCTTCCGGCGGCGGTGTTGCTGTCCGTCATGTCCATCGATTGGATAAGGACACGACGGGTCCTGTGTTGTATGCCAAGAATGAATTCGCCCAGCTCGTCCTTGACAGCAACATGCGCGACAAATCTATCTCACGGCATTATGTTGCCATTGTTGAAGGCAAGGTATCGCCCAGCCTCAAGGTGATCGATGCGCCAATCGGGCGTGATCGACATCATGCGGCGCGCAGAAGAGTCTCGCCGAGTGGCCAGCCTGCAGTAACGCTGATTACCGGGCGAGAGCAACTGCACAGAGGCACTTTGCTGCGAGTTCAGTTAGAGACTGGCCGGACGCACCAGATTCGCGTCCATCTCAGCCATGCAGGGCATCCGCTGTACGGGGATGATCTGTATGGCGGGCCTGCCTGGAAGCGGGATAGCGCGACGTCGGGGGGCGGCTCACTGGCAGGCCGTCAGGCGCTGCACGGGGAGCTGCTAGCCTTCCGGCATCCTTGGACCGGGGAAGAGCTTGCGATCAACGATCCATGGCCCGCCGATATGCTGGAGCTGCGCGAACTGCTAGCGGATATTTGGCAGGTGTAAGCCATACAGGCGATAGGATTAACTAATGGGATTGTCCCGAAACTAGGCGTATTCCTTGATGAGACCCCCATCTGCTTAAAAATAATGCACAAATAGAAATGGCGATGTTCAGGAAGATTCCTGTACTCGCCATTTTTTGTTTGTGGTTGACGACTCCTTTCTTGAGCTGGGGAGAGGGGGCAAGAAATAGGCAAGGGATAGGAGAAAAGAAATCCAAGCCAAGCCAAGCTAAAACCCCAACCCCAACCCCAACCCCAACCCCAACCCCAACCCCAACCCCAACCCCAACCCCAACCCCAACCCCAACCCCAACCCCAACCCCAACCCCAACCCCA